>NZHC01000053.1 GCA_002689655.1 Rhodopirellula sp.
TGCTACAACTGCCACATGCCTCACACCAGCTATGGCCTCATGAAGGCAAATCGAAGCCACCAGTTGTTTTCACCTGACGTGGGCAAGGACAAGGCTGCTGGACGCCCCAACGCATGCAACCTCTGCCATCTGAACCAAACGTTGGACTGGACAGCCAATCATTTGGATTCATGGTACGGAATTGAAAAGCCAGAATTGAACCAGAAGGACTCAACCCTCGCATCGGGGGTGAATTGGGCATTACGTGGGGACGCTGGAACCCGTGCACTCGTCGCATGGCACATGGGCTGGCAACCCGCCATTGATGCGTCCACGTCTGAATGGATGGCAAGATATCTGGCACACTTACTGGCAGACCCCTATGACGTGGTTCGTTACATCGCAGGCAAGTCATTGAGAGCAATCGAGGGATTCGGTGACCTCAAATATGACTACGTCGCGGACATTGCTGACCGCCTGTCGGCACAGGCGAATGCGATCAAACGATGGAAGGAAAGATCAGCAACCCATGCGTCACCCGGCGACAGCGTGTTGATCGACCCCAACGGCAACCTGCTACTGCAGCAATTCCGCGAACTGGCCTCACAACGTGACGACAAGCCCATGTTCTTGAATGAATAGTGAGGTGAATCACGTAGCGAGTGTGTTTGGCCTTCGTGCGAGACCGCTAACCCACAGCAAAGATTATCGTTTCGTCGCCGATTTAGCAGCCTATCAAACCGTCTGGGGGAACAAGGGACCCGCAAGGCCGCGGGTTCACATCTGTCCGTGACACATTCTGCGGACACCATACCTGACCTGGCGTGTGCCTTACCTTCATGGCCCATGGGTTGACCTCCGTCATCCATACCAACTTGCCCTGGAGGGATAAAAAAACACTTACCCAGATAATCATTCCGGTCGCCACCTTGATCAGAAAACCCGGTGAAGTCACCCAGCCTTATTCACGACGGGGCCCAATGTACTTCCGATTGCTGATCTGCGGAATTGTGCGGTGAAACCAAAGAACCAATCTCTCCACGACCAGCCTTGATCGTATGCTCAACGATCAGTCCATCGCTTATCTTGTCACGCAGCCTTAGCATTGCTTTCTCATTGTTCAGCGAATTGAGCTGTGCCTGGTGCTTAATTGCCATGTACACAACCAATACGAATCTTTTGAATTCGCTCTGCAGTCAGCTTGAAGATAACTGACCCGAGCTTACCTACCGGGAATGTGTTCTCGATGAACGACCAACCAATGAGGTGCTTCATAACTCAGTGTCAGCGCAGGCTTTGCTACAGAGGCAAGTGAGTCGCAAAACAACAACCCAGCGAGTAGCGGAAACAGACAGAAATGACCCAACGGAGCATTCATAACACAACGTCAGATTTCTGGAATGCAATGCGAGAGAGCACCGCGACACGACCTGCAACTCAGGGCTTTCATTGATTCGTCATGTCGTGATGATCGTGAACAGCCTTGATTATATTTGCTTCGGATTCCGGGTGCCAAAGCCCAGGCAATCCGTAGTAGACGTTGGATCCTCCCCCCTCATACCCGCCTTCAGCCAACACACGCCGCGACGGAATATAAGCCATCACATCATTGGCGTACCCAGCAACCCAAGTCCGCGTCCCATTGAATTCGTTCTTCAAACGCAGAGCATAATCAACCACAACTTCTCCACCGAGGTGAACAAAGTCGATCTCATTGCCAAGCTTCCAAACGGCGATCGGGTAGGGGTACCTGCTGGGTATAGCTCCACCATTGAGCATGTATTTCTGTAACATCTTGGCTCTTGAAGCTTCATAGCGGTTCGTCGACTTAACGGTCTGATTCAGTTGTTCCTGATCAGGAACGCCCTGCAGTTCGAGTGGGATTTCGACATACTTCGAACTGAGTTCCGGTTTAACAAACGCCATCGGAGAAACCAGCACATCCTTCACCGCTCCCGCCAACTCAGCTCCATACTTCTGAGCCAACTCAAGTTTGCGTCTTGGCAGGGGATTCTGATCAGCACCACAACCCGCCCAGAACATTGCAGTGCATTCTCGATACGATTTTTCCAACTCGGCTTGAGCATATCCAGGATAGTCGCCATCCCACTGAGCGGAAGCAAGGGTTGTTGCATGGCATGCATAACCAAACACGATTGCAAAGAGCTTACCAGACAGATCACGTACACTTAGAACTGGAACATCATGGTCGACCGGTCCGACCAAAGTCCCAGTCGCCCTCTTTTCTTCGACCACATCGTAGGGCTTGTTTTCCCGCCGATTCACTGCGAATGTCGCTTTACCACTTCCCCACTGAATGCGACTCGGTCGACTTCCCTTGACAGCCATCCCAACCGCAGACTCAACCTCATCAATCAGGCGGTCTGCATACGCCACAATTTTCTCTTGCTGAGAAGCATCTGCCAGCATGAAGTGCATCGGGGCAAGATTCAGACCGACAACCGGGCCCGAATGGGTATGACTGGTGAAGATCGCAATTTGATTACGCTCCATACCGAAGGACTCTTTGAGTCGCTGGCAAACACGTTGCGACAGGGCACGACCGATGCCCACAAGGTCCAAGGAAATCAGAACACCGCGATTTCCTTGCTGGTCTTCCAGAAACAGCGTCTTGGCCCACAAGTCCACATTTTTTTGCGTTGCGGGAGTAGTGCGAGATGCGTAGCCCGCCATCATCAAAGGTTCCTTCGGCGTAATGCGAACCCGACCTGTACCGGCCAACCAGTGCTCTTGCCCGGAAACAAGACAGACGTCCATGAGCAGCAGGATTGCCATGATCCCAAATGACCGTGTCCCAAAACCTCTGAAGCTCAACATGTAAAGACTCCTGCCGTTCTGACCATCAACACTCGAACCACTAGAACGCAACACTTTCGCAGCGGGTGATTCTAACACCCCGGTCACTTGGTGTGAGTGAATTATGATTCGCTAATCGGTATTCAATACGTTTGAAGCATCACACAAACGCTGGCAACATTCGAAAACCAGAACTTGAAGTGATGCAATCAGGCCTCGCCCCATTCAGCCTCGTATTACCAAGCCCTGCTCGAATGGTGTTTTTACAAAAACAAACAACACACCATGCTAAGTTATAGAGATCAAGCCAAACACGAACTTCCTGATGGGGTGAGTACCGATGATGCCGCCGAATTGCTGCCTCTGTGACAACGGAATCGAAACAGGACATCAGTGCGAACTGGTCTGTTTTTCCAAAACGGAAAGAGATCGACAGTGGCATGCGATGGCAGCGTCCGAAAAGGACTTCACTGGCCATCCCCCTGATTGCGATTGGTTTTGCGATATCCACGTGGAAACGGCGAAAACCCTAAGCCACAATGACCTCCCAACGGCTTTGCATCAGCTGCGGCAAAATGAATTGTGGCAACTCATATACATTGATCTCTTTGATCGTGACACACCTCCAAGTGTCCAGAGCAGTGGCATTGGTTTCGAAAGTGGCTTCGAGAATTTTTGGGATCAGATTTTGGCCACCACCGAAGCAGATGGCAGACGCTACCCTTCGGATTACCGCCTATCTTTCCAGAGCAATCACGCAGATTATTCGGTCCCACGTGATTGTTCAGAACTGACCCTGATCAAGCAAAGCGTGCCCAACGAAGAAAAAGCTGCACAAACGGTCAGAAGACTTGCCGTTGGACAAGCCGCACGGATGCGAAAAGGTGGTCTGGCAGACGTTAAAAAATATCTAACCGACCACTGCAAACAACTTTCGCGAACGCAGACGTAAGCTGGCGAAAGTTTCGCAGTTCCAGAGTTGCCAACGATGCGTGCCATTTCAAGACACACCCTCATGCTCGGTTAGGTTTCTTCGTTTTTCCAGAAATTGTTCAAAGCGAGTTCGTGTTACGGAGCAAGAATCATCGACTTCTGTCTTTGACACCGCAGTTCGACCAGTTGGTTTTACGCTCAGTGATTCTTATTTTGGTTTCGTCTCATTAAACGAAACTGCGGGCTGGCCAATAAAAGGACCTGTCCGACTGAAACAGAACATGGAATCTGTATTGCAACATCGCTAGCCCTCAATGGCAGGTACAAAACACCCCAAACTCAAATAAACCACTATGATTGTCTTCCGCATATCAGACGGCTGTTTCTCTACGGCCCATGGACCAAACAGACACAGCAGCCAAGCCAACCAGCAACATGATGACGAGAGTCGACTTCAGCAACGGTAATCGCAACCGAGACTCAAAGTCCAGTTCAAGTTCCAGAGGAGCATTCTCCGCGACCTGCACACTCCGGCGGAAGGTATAAACGTGCCCCTCTTCAGGAAGACTGATAACAATTGCCTGCGGTGCGGGTTCGGTCGTTCTTTGATGCTGAACCAATCGTCCCGCAATACGCTGCAAGGTCGCGTTATCCTCGCTTGAATTACCACGCAGCAATTGGCTCAATTCCTGCGGCTGGTAATTCAACTGATCCTGTTGCAGGATGGGATTCTCTGCCGCCGCTTGCCGCATTTGCTGGTTGTCATCTACTGCAATTTCTTCCCGATCATTGTCCAAGAAAAGTCTTTGCCGACGGGTATTGAGCCCAACAATTGCCTGCTGTGTTTGCAGATTTTCAAGTTGAACCCTGGCATCTTCATTGGATGCGGCGTCGAGTCCATACTGATTAGCGACGCTATTGAGAGCCCAGTTCGCTTTTGTTTGTTCTCCATTTTGAATGAGCTGATTCGCTTGCTGCAATGTGATCGCAGCTTGCTCAGCTTTCATCTGCCGAGAACGACTGGTTTTGGAAAGGTAGGATTGCACGTCATACTCAGCTTGGCTGGCACGTCCAACCAGTTCGAGATTGCCGTCGTTGTCCGTCAAGTCAAAACCTTTGGGCGCAATCACACTCCATTCAATATTTTCCAGCGGAACATTGAGTTGAGGACTTTCCAGATTCAGGTTCCCCAGACTGCTGCCGGGAACGGTATAGATAAACCGGACATTCGCAGTTCGGTCGTCCATGCCGGGGAGAATGTAAAACTGCCATGCATTTGTTTCGCCACCAACACGAATGGAGTTCACACTTTCACCGTTCACAAAAATGCTGAAGATTTCTCCTCCCTTTGGCAGGCCAACGCTCAGGCTACTGCGCTGAATAACTTCCATGCTAACATCCACGGCCGTCAATTGATCTCCCTTGGGTGACAGCACAGTTAACAGAGTTCCACTCTTAACTCGCAACTTGAGTGCATCGGCCAGCGCGTGTCGTTCCACATCAACGTTCAGTGGTTCCGCAGACTTCTGAGCTCTTAGTGTTACAACAGGGGCATTCCGATTTTCGGAGTCACGCAGTGAAGCAGGCACCGCGTTCCAGTCAATTTTCTGCCAACCTTGAGGCATGGAGTCGATATCGATCTCGAGGCGTCCTCCTGCACGAATAGCAAAATAGAACGGTAATTGTCCTGCCTGTGGAAATCCAGCCAAACGCAGAACCTCGGCTTCTTCACTGAGATCGCCCCTGCGCTCGTATTCGATGCGAAAGTCAACTGTCCCAAGCACCCTGCGTTTGAACTGCACTTCCCACAAATTCTTATCAGCATCGATTTTGACAAGATCACTGACCGTTTTGCCACTGGCTCGCAACGTTTTCACTTCATCTGCGTTGGTGATTGGAAGGACAATCTGCAAAGCACGAATGGATGCGTTCTGCACATTGAAACTTGCAATCAGCGCGGAACGGGTCTGTCCCTCTCGAAGGGTGATTTCCTGCAAGACATTGCCAGAAATACGCGGCTCAAGTTTCTCGATTCCCAGCACGAGTTTCCAATCTCGTTGCAACAGTCGAAATGCCAGAGCTCCCACTGACTTTCCACCAATAGCTCGCGGGTCCGTTTCGGAAACATTCTGGCGTGACAGGGTTCTCAATCGAATTCCGGTCGTGGGTCGAACAACGAGTTCTCCTGTCTGACGTACACCTTCTTTCAGCTCAAAATGAGGTATTTCCCATTCCGACACATTCGTTGGCGTATTGCCAGCCAGTGTTAGAGCAAAACTTTGTGGACCGATCGTCTTGCCGTTGAGATGCAAGATAATTTGACGCTGCCCGTCTTCACTTAACTCCGCCCAGTGGTGTAGTGATGCTCCACTGAGGGACTCAACCTCAAGCCCAGTTGGAAGTGGAAAACTTAATTGAAACAGGCCAGCTCGGGAAATTTCGGCTGAGAAATTGACCGCGAGCACCACACGTTCATCACCAAATGAGAGCACCTGATTACTGATCACCCTGACTTCGGAAGCCACCGGCGACACGCGCAAATCAACCTCGCCACCCTCTGCACCGTAGCGATAGACACGATGCAATACAGCCTCGGGGTTCGTATTCAAACTGAAGTCAAAGTCACCGACATTTACGGTCGACATTTTCTCTGGCTTCAAGGTTTCTGGCTGCGCGTCTGGACCAAAGGCGATTGCGACCAGGCCCACTTCTCCGTCAGCCTCCTCAACGCTGAGTGGAGCAAGCTTGACATCGGCTGGCAGCGGGTCCAGACCACGCTGGGTCTCGACTGTAATGTTGAAGGGCTTTGCCTGCGCAGGGGACACTTCAAGTGTCAGCCTACCTTCATCAGCATCAAACTGCCATGAGCCTACAGGGCCCCCGACATCGCTGACAGTCAACCCTGTGGGGACGAGCACTGTCAATTCGCTTACCTGCCCTTGTGAGGCTCGAATATTGAGTTGATGCCTACCATCAACAACACCAGGTCCCGGCAGAAACAAATTGGAGGCCTCAACAAAGAACCGTGTCTCTTCCATCGTGACATCACGGGCTCTGGGCTTAAGCATGACTACCCCTTGCCCCGGACCCAACCATAACCGGTTTGTAGTTGCCGCCTGATCGTTCTCTGCAACCGATTCAATTTTGACAGCAGTGGAACAGACCACATCCCAGCCGGCTTCATCGTAGGTGAGTTCAATTTTTTGCACGGCTGCATCACCCGTGGGAACGGCAATTCCATCTTTTGGATTGACTGCTTCCACTTGAAATTCGAAGTTGGCATGGTAGGTCTGATCGGCTTTGGGTGTGGCAGCGCCGGCTTCCTCTACATTCGCCGTTTCGTTGTCGGGTTCCTTGGCTGGGATACTCACCACGTAAACCAGTCCGAGTCCAGATAAAGTGGTCTTGGTGAGGCGTAGCCCTTCACCCTCGAAATTCGTCAAAACAGCAGGCGACTTCAAAACGAGGAATCGATCTCCCGGTTTACCAGACAAAGTCATTTTTCCCTCAGCGATAAGTCGCTGATCCAGATGCGTCAACTGCCATGTTTGCTCAATGGAGTCAGCTGATCGCAGACTTGCCTGCGTCGCCGCCTGCTTGGTTGCTTGCTGAGCCTCTGGTTCATCCGCGATGCTCGACGAACACATCGAAGACAGCAACAATCCAAGCATGACAATGGTCGCGGTCACTGGGCTTGGTCCACCATCTGTTTCTTCATCATCGGCTGAATCATCTAGAGCTTCCCACTCCTCTGAATCCTCTGGCTTCCCTGCCCTCTTTGCATGTACCAGTCGGGCTTTCGCTGACCGCAATGCATCCCAACCTGCGTGCAAAATTGGAAAAATGCAGATTACTGTCGCGAGCAGCCAGAAAAACCATGCAGCACTGTCCCGCTGCATCAACACTGCGACAAAGACGAGAAATGCGGAACCTACCCGCAATGGCATTCGGTACTCTTCAAATCTACTCATCCATGAAGAGACGAAACCAGCAAGGCTGATGACAAAAACGATGCCCCCAAATGTTGAGAAATTGACTTGCCAAGTTGGGATATTGTGCACATCAAGTTTTACAACATCACCTGCTGACAGGATTGGCAGGCTGAGTATCAGGGGAACAACTTCTCCGGTCTGGGTCGATGCATAAGATGCTGAATTCAAAGCGTAGTAAAGTGCTGCAACCAGAGGAAGCAAACAAAGATGTCGCCACTCAGCGTCAGCGTTTCGAATTACCAAGCCCACAACAATGAGAAACATGATCACGAGGAGTGATGATGTACCCCGCCGAGCTAACCAGTCAAAACCAGATGGTCTTAAAACTGGCACGGGTGGCTTGACCGTCCCCCCAGTCGGCACCAACACTCGCTGATCATCTGCCTGAACACTCCACTCAGTCTTCAGCACAGGCGCGAACACGATGGGTAACATCAACTGTGGTCGCGATTCACTCACGGCGGGTTTCCCCAGACGCAATCGCACCTGAACAGGGATACTGGGATCAATTCCGCCAGGCAGGGGTATTAGAGTTTCATTACCTGATCGCCTCGCGGTGACGGGCAGAAATGGAGACTCGGTTGCTCCGGCATTCTTATCATCACGATACCGCACCGAGACTTCCCACAACCGCACGGGCTTATCAGGAATCTGTATCCTGAGAGTCCGTTCCCCACGAGACTTGACATAATACAGCACTTCTGTGACCAATTCTCCATCCCGAGAAACACGACTTTCTGCCTCAGAAAACTCGACCACCTGACTGACCGTGGTTCCAGGCTGAAACCACTTGACCTTCAGATCGAGATTGAAGGGCCGTTCAGTGTACTGCCATGTCCCCAGCGGGGGTGCGGTACTCAAAAGCCTGAATTCTGCCGGCAATTCAAGCGGATCAAGCACAAGCATTCCATCGGAAATCGCGACAGTCTCACTTTCGACCTGCATGGGACTGACAATTTGAATGTAGCCGCGTTCTCCCTGAACCCCCAACGGCGCAACCTGGCCTGGAGAAAACGACCCTTCCAAATCACGTGGCTTTTCCTCGAATGTGACCAACAGGGTGTATGGTCCCATTACTGGTTGGTGGAGCGACACGACTAACGTGTCACCTTCGCGACGTGAATCCTGCACATTCTGTCCATCGACCACTTCGTTCTTCAGATTCTCGGGAAGTGTGATCCGCAACTCCGAAACAGGTGCTCCGGTAATAAAGTAGTTAATCAAGGCACTTCCATAAATGGTTTCTTGACTCAGGGAGTAGAGGTGAAACACGTCACTTTGAACGCTGCGATCGAGAAGTTCGATTTTCATCGTGGCCGACCAATCTGGCTCACGGATCCTGAACGCCTGCTGCAAATTGGCGGTTGGTTTTGGAAAATAAGAGAGTGGCTTTTCGACAAGTAACTCAGTTGCTTCTATCGCAATTCGGAAACCCGGAGCTCCAATGATGCCAATGTCACCTCGAACCGCTTTGGCTTCCGGATGTTCGATTCGAGGCAATCCCCAATCACCAGCAGTAGCGGGTTCACTTTTTTCAAGGTGCAGACTGATCAGCTGACGACCGGAAACATCCTTTGCGAAAATAGTCTTCAAATTACGGAGCCCATCCGCCACCTCACTCGCAGTGAGATAATCCGCGACACTTGCTCCCGTCACGGAGACCACGGAGTAATCCGAGGGGATACTGAAATTCCATTCGCGGATCGGAGCCTCGCGAATATCAAGTTCAATGTCGGCCCGAATCACACGATCCGTCTCAGCCAACTGATACAGCAGCAATTCAGACACACTCACTTCGGGCTGAATTCGGTCAGCAACGACAGTAAAGGCGTGTGATGCTGCCGGGAATCGATACACATATACCTGCCGAGTCTGAAATGCTTTGCCGGGGAACTGTTCTGGGGACAACTGCGTCAGGCCCGAAAGTGCCGTGGGTTCCAGCCGCACGGAACCAAGATTTGCCAGTCTCAGAAATCCGGAGTGGCGAATCGTACCGATCGGCTCCAGACGCAAACCCTCAATTCGCACAGGGAACGCCCCCAATGGAGTTTGGCTACGTATACTCACTTGAGCTGTATCCGTGATCGGCTGACTGAGCGTCACATCCAATCGCCGCTGGCCATCTTTTTCGCTCACCTTCCAAGCCACGATATTGTCTCCCTTCACATCAAGGATCTCACCAGGGCCGCTCAGACTCATGCCCAACGCTCCCAATGCTCCCTGCAGAACTTGATAACTCAGCAGATGATCCTGTCGCAGCAATCCCGATCCAACTCGTGCCTCGATGACACCGGTTGTCGTAAAAAAAAGTTTGCCTTCTCCTGCTGTGCGTTTCGGCTTCCATTTCAAATGGACTCGCCCACTGGCCGGAAGAAATCCAAGCCAGATATTTTCCTGCCACAACGGCGATACTGATTGCTGATCGCGATGAAAGGTAATTTCCGCATTGAGTCCCTCAAGACGCATGGGCACGACAGCGCCGGCAGCGATAGTAAAATCAATACTCCTCTGACTATCAGCCGCCTTGTCGATTTTCGCGATAAATTCCAGTTGGACAGGAAAAGTCCCAGGCTTGGAAAAGCTAACTTTGTAAAAACTCTGCTTACCTGTCGTGGCTAAACGCACCTGATAGTTTTCATCCTCAGGTATCTGGACCAGCGCAGCATTCCCACTCAATAGCGTCAACTCAACCGACGGATCGGTCACTCTCGCTGTGGTTGCTAATTGGAACCGGGCAGATTGTCCATCACTGTCAACGATTCCATTCAAACTCGTGTCGCTCAACTCGACTGAATCGGGCGACGCACTGTCCCGCGCCAATGACAATTGGATTTGTCCTCCAGTTGATGTTTGAAAACTGCTTTCCCCCTTGCGACCGGACAATGGCACAAATCCACTTACGTTCGCCAGCATTCCTGCAACACCGGGGCCATACTTGAAACTCACTTTTGAATCAAAACCAACGCTGGCTCCCGGGCCTAAATGAGTCAGGTTGACCGCGGTGGGCAAACTGTATTTCGGTGAAGTGATTTTGATAACCGGTTTGGGATCGGTAACACCTTCGTTGAGTTGAAGATCCAGAAATCTATCTTGACCACTTTGCCGGACTGACCATGAGGCAATTCCGTCACCTTTGACCTCCAGCACCTGTCCGTTTCCAGTGAGACCGAAACTCAAAACATCGGCCTTTCCTTGCACCACTTTGACCGTCAACGTTACCGTCTGATCGATACGTTCTGTACCGATATTGGCGTTTGCAATCACTTGGGCACTGTAGAAAACAGGAGGCGGTGGAGGAGGTGTACGTGATTCCAACACAATGGTTCGAACGGTGTCAGCATCCGCAGAAATCGTTGCATCATTCTCGCCTTCACTCTGAGCGCACGCTGGCGTGTCCCAACCAATCGCAAGCCAGGCCATCATTCCAATCAGCCCAAAACGCACGGGGCCTATGATCGAAACGGCAGCAGATGCCAAACATTCATGAGTTAGAACCACTTGATTTCTCATTGCATTACTCTGACTTTCCAAGGTTGATAATCACCGTGTTGTTTTCAGTTTTTCCTGTGGGTCATGGACCCAACGTATCGTGTGTCATCCGCACGCCGCTGAAGGCACAGGAAACACTCTCTTTGGCCTCCTGTCACGAAGCGTCTGGCCTCCTGTCACATGGATGTAACATGGACCAAGCACCATTGCGTGTCAGTTTCCATTGATTTGCCGCGCCTGCTGGATCATCACTTCAAGCTTCCTGATCCGCTGGTTGTTTCGTATTTCAGGGGCGAGACTCGCAAGCAAACTTGCGAGTTCCTTCAGATCCACCGTGTCGGCCATGACGCCCCCTTTCAATTTGCTTGCGAACAGCGAAGCTGCGGTTGCAATCTTCATCGAAGGTGAAGCGAGATCTGAGCGAGGAACACTCGTCTCATACGGGATCGGCCAAATTTCCTCGACCATTTGGCCTGTTTCAAGATCGCGAAAACGCACCGAAACGGTACCAACATCCCCATATCCATCGGGTTTTGCTTGTACCTGATATAACGCGACACCGGCTTCTGCGGCAGCCATTTCCGCCGCGTCCACTTTGTCGTTTCGAAAATCTTCTCTTTTCAACCGGTGCTTTTCGAAACCAAGCAGTTTGTACTTGCCAACACGTTCCGGATTGAACACAACCTGAATCTTGACATTTTTGGCAGCAGGTCGAAGCGCTCCCGCAATCTGTTTTGCGAAACCATCCTCTACAGACTCCAGCGAGTCCAGCAAGTAATAACGCCCATCCCCTTTTCTGGTCAGGGCTTCAAGAACTTCATCGTTGAGACCATCAGCACTGATCCCCGCAGCATCAAACGCAATTCCCCTGTTCCTCATTGTCACGATCATATCCGCAAGCCGTTCAGGACTGGCATCACCCAAATTGACGGCACCATCCGTTAACAGAATGATCCGATTCTGAGCGTTTTCCTGATACTGTTCCTGTGCCTTCTCAAAAGCCAAGCTAAGAGCAGCCTCAAGATTGGTTCCACCTTCACTAGGTAGGTTCTCGATTGTCTGCACCAATGATCCTGCCGCAGCTCCACTGATTCGATCTGCAAGTAATCGCGGTTGCCTCGCAAAACTAATCAGCGTGACCTCGTCGATCGGTTTGAGTTGTTGAGCCAGAACGGCGAAAGCCCTTCTGACGGTTTGCTGTCGATCAAGACGCTCCATCGAGCCAGAATTATCAAGCAAAAACGTAAGCCTGAGCGGTGTGCTGCTGGACCTGCCTGCCGCTGCGGTCCGCATCGCTACACGCAACAAATTACGTTGCTGAAGGAAGGGATGGATCGACTGTTCAATTCGACAGGAGACTCGCTCGTTCTGAGTTGGCATTGGATCACCGTAGTCGAACGCATTCAGAAATTCCTCACTGCGAATACGGCTGGCATCTGGCCATTCGCCTTTGTTCAATGCGGCCTGCGCCAATTTGAAGGCGACATCGCTCACGTGCAATGAGAAGGTCGAAAATCCATTAGCACTGGCATCAATCTCTGGAAACCCAGAGGGAACAGATGTTTGCTGATCCGTTTTTTTCCCAAGGATGGCAAGCTTCCTCTTCTTGGCAGATGCACTGGCAGATTTTCGATTCAGTCCATCTTTCGCTTTCTTTTCACCGAGTTTAGCAATCCTGTCGAATGCTATTTCATCATTCTCAATCAGCTTTGCAGATTCAGCCTGTCTGCCTCCTGCAAAATTCGAATCCAACCCAGAGACCCGCTGACTGAAGCTCTGCTGGATTTCTCCTCCACTTTCCTGAGCTTCGATACCATCACTATCCAACAACCCCGGACCGGGGCCATTGACAGAAACAGATGGCTGACTTGGCATTGGGACTCCACTGGATGGCCTGAGGATGCTTCCTTCCTGCGCCCTCGTTTTCGATTCGCTTGCTTTCCCACCAAACGGATCAGCTGCAGCAAAAGATCTTTTGGCTTTATCGAGACTAAGATTTTTCTCCAAGGCTTGCCCGACTGCTTGCTGCTGCCTTTGCTGCTGCCTTTTGTCGCCCAACCGTTCTTCAACATCCGTCCCCCCACCAGCGGGAACGCCACGGTTTTTATCCCTTGCCGCAATGGCACCTTCCATCCCCATGTCACCCATTCCACCGCCACCCATTCCACCGCCACCCATTCCACCGCCACCCATTCCACTATCGCCCATTCCACTATCGCCGATCATTCCGCCAATCATTCCTCCCCCCATTCCGCCACCACCGCCGCCTGGCCCGCCACCGCCCATGCTACCCCCACTCTGATCCTGACCGCTCTGATCCTGAACGCCGCCAAATAGTCCCTGAAAGGTGCCGTCGACAAGACTCTGATCCACAACAACAGGCTGATTCTGTTTTTCTGCCTGACCACGTTCGCCTGACTTGCGGCTTGCCCGATTCAACGGTTCCGTCTCCCCCAAGAATAGACTACTGCTAGGAGACACCGTCGGCTTCGGAGTTGCTAGTTTCGGAGTTGCTGGCGGCAGTGTTGATGGCCCGCGTGTTGATGCTGATTGACTGTTGGGCTGTTGAACTCCAGATCCCTGAGTCGCTGGTGAACTGAAATCTGCTTCGAGTTCTTTTTGATCTTCGCTTTGACTCAGCCGTCCGTTAAAGGAAAAGCGAACATCTTCCTCCACTTCAATGATTTCCTGACGGCCCGAAAAACGCGGGGTACGACCTCCCATGTCCATGTCCATGTCCATGTCCATGTCTGCATCTAATCCTGCATTCGCATTTTCTGGTAACGCCTCGCTTTCCGAAAACTCATCATCCAGCATCTCTTCTGGTTGGGGTCTTTCCGCCTTCTCAACGTCAGCAGAATAATTTCGCCCAAACCAGGCTCTTCCTCCACTGCCGGCAGACTCACTCGGCTTGGCAGCCATCGGCGGCAGCGGTGCCTTCGCAGCACCCATCGGTCGTTCAGCAGGTACCTGAGCCTCAAAATCCTGCTCGATTGCAGACCGTTCTATCGACTCCGAGTCCGACAGTCTAAGACTGCTTGTGACAGCGTAGTCTTCAGTAGAAGTCAGCCATACACTTGCACAGCCAAAGAGCACCAACAAGCCTGCAGCGGTCGTCAACACACGATGCTCCAACACCAGCCGCACTGACCTCTGCACCATGCTCTCCGTACTCTTGCCCATCGTTGTTTCAGCCAACGATCGATTACGAACCACCGCGCCAGAAAAACTACCAGCACCCTGTTCTTTATGCTCTGTCATCCTGTCGATGTCAGCCGCTGAATTTTTTCCAGTCACCTCCTGATCAGCAAACAAAGCGAGAACGGTTGATCTTTTATCCTCACTTAACTTCCATTCCTCCTGAAATTCCTGCGTAAGATTTCCGTCACGCATGAACTCCATGGCCCAATCAGCGGGTGCATCACCGACGGCATGCTCAAGCAGACCGTACACAACCCGCATCTGATTCCTGAAGTCACGAACATCCGCTCGTTCCTCAATCAGACGCTCGAGTTCATCCCGTTCGAAATCGGAAGCTTCACCAAGCAACAGTGCAACAATCCGAGCTTCGAGCTCAGCCGTAATTCCTGAGTGGCTTGATTCGTCGTTCATGGATTCACGTCCATTCCGAGTGGATGCAATTTACCAGCCAGCTCTTTGAGTATGTGATGCAGTCGGTACCCCACATTACCGACACTTAAACCCGTAAGTTCGCTGATCTCGCGATACTTCAAACCGTCAAAAAATTTCAACTGAACTAATTCACGGTCTGATTCATGAAGTGAGTCAATCGTTTCATGCAGAACCTGAATCGCTTCCAGTTTTGACAAGACACCATCTGGGGTATCCGATTTGCTACTCAACCCCTCCGTCACGGGTTCTCTCATCTCTATTGTCTCGCGTCGATTGTCACGCATGTAGTTAAACACCTTGTTACGAACACTGCGATAAAGCCACGCACGTGGGGACTCCACATCGTTCCATTTGACATGCAACTGCAGGAAAACTTCCTGAACAATCTCCTCTGCCACCGCCCTTCTTCTTACCAGCGAAAATGCATAACGCAGCAAAGGAGTTTCCTCTGATTCAAACAGCATCTGTAGTGTCCCTTTATCAGGGCACTTGTCGTTGGACGTTATGACTCGGGGAGTCCGATGCAACATGAATCCAGTTGGTTCTATCGGTGGAGCTTCGCTTGAAAAGAAAATCTCCTCGCTCAATGAGAGGACCCGTGAGAAGAGAACTTATTAGCGATTTTTCTTTTTTTTTGAGCTACCGGTCGCTTTTCGCTGTTTGGATAACGACGCAACCAGGACAAAGACTGCCTTTATCGCCTGCCCAGCACCCAAGTTACTAACCGGCACACCGTGAAAGGTTGTTTTTTAATGCTAAAATCAAGAAAGTAGAAGCATCGGGGTATTTCTGTGTACATTTGAACAACGCCTTCGGATCCCAACGGCTTGTGATTCAGCCTGACCATGAAGTGAGAACCGATCAAGCCTCACACTGTGCGATCAATTGAGCCGGCGCGTAAACGATCAAGTACATTCCCATCGCAAGCCCAAACTAACCCTCCCTGGATCCGCTCACGCTCCGAATGTCACTCTTGAGCACTCCAAACGCCACTCGGGCGAAAAACTCATAGAAGTAAAATGCTGAGGCGACAAAAAAGAACAACGAGGGCTGAAAACCCGTGCGTGCTGCCTGAACTGCCGTGTGAACATCACGGTCAACACTGCTTGAATTCACGTTGTCCGAAGTCAGGTTGTCCGAATCCAAGCTGCACTCGCCAAAATTTGAGGAAGTCACCTTCTTTTGATTCAGAGGTGGCATCGAGAAAAAGCATACGTGCACAACAGCAAGCTTGTGTAACCTACGAGCAAGTGTGCCGCACGAATCAACTCGCGACTATCGGTCCACATTTACGTACCCCGCGTTTGACCGTAAGCCTTGCGGGCAATAGCATCCTCGCATCTCCCAATCAGCTTGCCATCGGGTGTGTCGAAAAGGATGGGCCTGAATCCCTTCGTTACTGACAAGCCGTTTACTTCAGGAACCCAGTTGTTGCACAAGACTTGTCATTTTCGGATAAACTGGATGCTGAACGAACCGAAACAGAAACCCCTGATTTGCTGCCCCAGCCTCACTCAATCCACTCAATCTTACACGCACATTCGAATCACACATCATGAGAAGACGATCATTCCTGACCACTGCGGCCACTGTTGGAAGCACAGCGTATTTGAACCAAAATGCTCTTTTTGCGGCGGAAAAAACAAAGCTGCAGAAGGGCGCAACCATTTTGTTCCAAGGTGACTCGATCACTGATGCTGGAAGAAACAAAAAGAATGCTGTTGCGAATGAAAAACTTGGTCGGGGGTATCCCAATCATGCCGCCAAGTTGCTTCACACAGCCCACCCGGCGTTGGACCTGCAGATTCACAATCGTGGTATTTCCGGAAACAAGGTGCCGGATCTGGATCGACGTTGGCAAAAAGATTGCATCGATCTTCAACCTGACATCCTGAGCATCTTGATTGGCGTCAACGACATCTGGCATCAACTGAACGGGCGTTACGACGGCACCGCAGAGACGTATCGCGATGGCTTCACCGCGTTACTGGAACGCACCCGAAAATCACTGCCCTCCGTGACCATTGTCATCTGTGAGCCGTTTGTTTTGATGAGCGGGACAGTCAAACAAAACAAAGCGAAGTGGTTCCCAGAATTTGACACTCGCCGGGAGTATGCCAAACAGGTTTCAGACAAAGCAGGGGCAACCTGGGTGCCTTTCCAAGGCATGTTCGATCAAGCAGTGGCATCGGGCACCGAACCATCAGCATTAGCCGGGGATGGTGTGCATCCCACACAAGATGGTCATGCTTTGATGGCAAAAACATGGCGAGAAGTCGTGGGGGTTTAACCCCAGTGCCAAGTCTCAAGCATTCAAAGCAGGGAAGTAAAATCCCTGCATGACATTAATTGCCCGAAGCTGCAGAAACCGCCCCGCCACGAATAGTAGCAGTGGCGATTGCCTTCTTACCTGCTCAAAAATCCGCTTGACTTCAACCACGCATGAAGCTGGTCGTTCCACTTCGAGACTGGATTATCGGAGGGACGCATGCCGTAACCATGTCCCCCCTTGGCATAAGCATGCAACTCGGCTGGAACCCCTTGCTCACGAAGGCGAGCAAACAGCAATGCGGATTGGGCCCCCCGCATTGAATCATCCCACGTCACAGCCATGAACGTTGGTGGTGTATCTTTATTGACGGTGACCAACGGGCCAAGCTCCACAATTCGGTCGTTGTATTTATCACCGAGATAAGCTGCATAAATGGGACAGATAAAATCGGGGCGGCAACTGAGATCATCCGCTTCATCGACACGGTCGTAGCACTTTGTGTTGTACTGAACACCGGACATGACGGTAAGATGCCCACCGGCAGAGAAGCCAAGCGTTCCAAGTCTGCCCGGATCAATATCCCATTGCTCGGCTCGGTGACGAACGAACCGAATGGCACGTTGAACATCCTGCATCGGTTCCCAATGAATTCTGTCGGGAATGCGACGAGGGACACGATACTTCAGAACAAATGCCGTGACACCAATGGAATTGAACCATTCCGCAACCTCCAAGCCCTCCTTGGGCCACGCCAGGATGTTGTAGCCCCCACCGGGACAAATGATGACCGCACAACCGTTAGCAAGCTTCTTGGGAGCCGGATAGACAGTCAGGGTTGCCCGATCAACAAACCGTATCCGCTCTGCCGTAAGCTCTGATTTCAATTTGGCGATCACCTTGGGAGCCATCTGCACCGAACCAGCAGGAAGATCACCAGGCCAAATTTCCAACTCGACTTGGTCTTCCGCCAAAGTACAAGACCCGAGAAACATGCAATAGCAAACGACTACAGACCGAACAAAGAAACGATTCAAGAAAGGCATGGGAAACCTGTGGGGCATTCGCATAGGAGAGATTACTTCCCGGTTATTGTAATCTCCGAATAAGCAGCACGGGTGCTGAAAAGCCAGACCTCTGTCGTGGTTGGTGAGAGAATCCTATCCATGAATTACTGAAGTCCAACCGAAACCACGGCGTGACAAAATCAGCCGGGCCAACAATCTGGCACGACAAAGAAACGCCGCAACTCAACGCACCCTACATCATCCATCCTCAGTTGCACAACCAAAGGACAACGCTGGCTTTCAACAAAATGCTGCTCCATTGAATCTATAAATTCGCTGAATGACATCAGTTGCCCCGTGGCACGGGGCACTTGGATCACCGAAAGCCAATGTGGTTTTTTCAAAACCAAGTAGCAGACGCTTCGCACATCCCAGCCTGCATCGCCAACCAGTAACTTAAGCTCCAAATGCCGCAGCCATGCGCCCTCCAAATGAGCACTGGACAGATACGGGTGTTCGTTCAGTCCTCGTTTTTGCATCAACGGATAAAAAACCCGCCCCTTCACAAATGCCTGACGCAGTTCCACATTGGGAAACAGTTCCTGACTGCGGGGCAATTGACATCCAAAAACGTGATCAATTTTTCGGTCAAGCGTGTCGACCGCATTGGGCCCCAAATAGTGGCTCCCCAAGCCATGAGTTATGGGGCTGAACAAGTAAAATTTGACAGCAACCTCCCAATGAGTCACCTGGGCCTGCTCATCGATGAAGATGAAGTCAATCTCACCCACGGTCCGTTTCTGCTCTCGAATCGCGAACGATTCAAATAACACATCGACCTTTCGCAAATGATGCAGCCAATAGGAAATCAACCCCTCGAAGTACTTCCCCAACGAACGGGCATCCTTGCGAGCCATGAAATCGAACAGATGGGCTGCCCGAATATCCTGCGCCTGAAGCGTCCACACCTTCGATTCACAACAATGTTCGTTCATAGTCCTTAGAAGACTGGGGCTGTTGACCGCCCAAAGTAGATCCCGAACAAACTGCTGAGCATACTTCATTGAGTTGATCGATTCATAAATGAGGTGATTACTAGGTCTCCGTCTTCAAGTAATACCGACACGGAATTCCACGGCACGTCAGATCCCATCCTACGACAACTTCCCAAAATCAACTTCCCAAAATCAACTTCGCCGTTCGACCATCGACGCTGAGCTAGCAAACTCAGGCAAGGCAAGCCATACCAATCATCTACCTAAGCAGGCCGTTTCAAGAAATTCGCGATCCTGAGTCTGACAAAGTGTAAACCCTGGGTTCGTTCCCGTGAGACGCGGCAGCATTCAAGGTTTACCCGACGCCCACGCAACCTGAATTCCGTTGCTTGACAGAGGCCCGCTTGAGCGGCCGGCCACTTGGAGAGGTGCTACAAAGGGCATAAAAAAAACGGTGCCGCCCGAGGACGACACCGTTTCATGAAATCAAACAGTTGCATTAAAGAACTACTGGTTCAGCTGCTCTTCGACAACTTCCTTACTGGCCCTTGTTCCGAGAGCACCCCAGAGACCGTAAGGACTCTTGGATCCTGCCCGTTGACCCCAGTAGTAAACTGACTGAGCGTGAGAGTCACCAGCCTCGATCGAGTCGGTGATGAAGATAACAGCACCATCGCCCATCAGGACGTGAGCTCCGCCTTGGTGACGACTACTAGGTGGCATGGTTCCCTCTCCGCCCCACGTCCACCACATGCACAGCTCCTTGTTTGGAGGCAGGATGGTGTTCATTTGAGAGTTGAGCGGGAAGCTGTTCGCCCACATGAAACCACGTCCGGCAAAGGAAGGACCGACAGCAACGCCCGGAGCCCATTTGGTTGGGTACTCTGGATCCATCTTGCCATTGTCGCGGCAGAGAGAAGGATTGTCAGCGATACCGTAATAGGAGTCGTCAGCACCGATGGTACGGATGTCGCGATCTCCGAGATCCGTTGCGATCTCGCCGGCCATCACCGTGTTTGCAAGACCGTCCAAAATATCTCGGAACTTTGTCACTGAGCGGTGAACGAACGTTCCACGCTCTGCGGCGCGACTGTAGTTCACCTTGAAGGAGCTCGGACGTGGGTTCAGATTGTAGTGAGGAACTCCCGTGTGACTCCAGTTGTGGGAATCACCCATGCAAGCTGCATAGTTGGTTCGACCACCAGCGGGCAGGCCTTGACCTGGATCACTTGGGCATCGGAGGGTCGGAATCTCAGTCACCCATGGACGATAACGTCTGTTCTGGATCGGATCCGGATTGCCACCGGTACGATACAAACTAGGCGTTGGTCCCATGGCCGGCCAAGGTCCCCCATTCTGTCCCACGAAGGGAGTATCTGGGTTCTCCACGTCGTACTGGCTGGGATTGGAAATTTCTTCCCAGAGTGCTTGCTGCTCGATGAAAGGCAGAAGCCCAACAAGGAAACTGAGCGACTGATTGTTGCGAACCGAACTGTTGTGAGCGTAATGCCCGGGCACAATTAGCTCGCCGGTACCAGCACCCTGCGTAGGCAGTTGCTTGTATGTCGAGTGGTAGTTGTGGATCCCAAGTCCAATTTGCTTGAAATTGTTGCTGCAACTCATGCGGCGGGCTGCTTCGCGAGCAGCCTGCACAGCTGGCAGCAACAAGCCGACCAAGACTCCAATGATCGCAATGACCACGAGGAGCTCTACCAGCGTGAAGCCGGAGCGAGAATACTTTCGCATACTAAATCCTCATCAATAATGAACAAAAAAACTAAAACAAAAATCGACAAACGGATGTCGAAAAAGGATATCTACGTATTACTTTATTTCTCGGGTGTGGCAGGCGCAGTGCCACCAGCCTCGCCAGGAGCTGTAGGCATTGGTGGAGCCTCGGCGTCTGCCTTCTGCTCAGGCGTGAGCTCGCCGCTCACCACGGTGTTCTCATCACTGCCACCACATCCGCTCGTGACGCACGCCGCTAAAACCAGGCTGAGGGAAAGGATAAAACCACGCACAAATTTGGAATCGAGCATCAAAACATCCTTAGAGTGATATGGACCGCATCTGCGGCTATGGCTGTAAGCGGGACTTGAACGTCCCAAAAAGGGGGGTAAATAATTAATCAGCTGGTATAGGTCACCAGTTCCTCATCGTCAAGTATTTTTCGATTGTTTTCCGTTAAGCACTTATGAAACCCTTCTAGATTGACAGTGCTGGTCGACCTTAGGGGTTGACCTACCCAATTGACCAAGAACGACTAACCACCTCAACGAATGCTATCTGCTGTCAAAAACACCAGTAAAGGTGGAAATCCCGCGAAGATGGTCTCCCCGTGATCGAGCCACCGGAATCAGTGAAACCAGTGCTTTTGATTCTTATTAACTTCATCTACACGAGCATTTTACCGTTTTGTGCAGTGGCACGTCACTGAACCGTGCGGGTTCTCCTTCCAAGTCGAAGGCCTTTCCACCGCGGTAAATCGGCTATTGATGCACACTTTTCCAAGAACCCTGTTCAAGGGCGTAGATTCGGCCGCGCAGCAATCGCTAGGAGCAATAAAAAAATTCGATAAAAATTCAGAAAACACGGATTCGGTCATCCCTGAGGGGGAAAACCTATCCTGCTGCGATGAAATACGCTTTGCATCCATACGTTTTGGATCGTGGAGAAATGACGATAGCAAACTGGCAACATCGCGAACCCAAGCTTGCTTTAGGGCTCAGCTGACGAACTGGTTGAGCAAGGGCTCGCCTTTGAAAACTGAGATACGCCGAGATAATAGCCCTGCGTTACAGGGAAATGTCAAAAAGGTTGCTCCTCAGCGCCACACTGGAACAGGAAGCGCCACACTGGAACAGGAAGCGCCACACTGGAACAGGAAGTCGAAACCGAAGCACGGGAAATACCGTGGTGGACGTTTCCGCAGAAAGCACTGCAAAGTTGAACAAAATCCACGTTTGCACGATGCGCGAGCGGCCGTGATAGACATCGCGTTACAACAGGAGTGCTCACGAGTGATCAGATTGACTGCTAGATCTGTGGCTTTGGCTTACCGCGTCGACCCACCACCGGTTCCTCTACCACCAAAACCGCCTCGGCCTCCTCCTCGATGGTCAATTTCGCCGTCCCCGTCACGATCTTCACCGTAGGGCACAGCTCCTTCGAAATAGATGCCCTGGCGATTTCCTTTCGCGACATGCTGCGAATAGACCTTCAGTTCAGTCGTGGCCGCGAACCTCGCATTTGCTTGCTGCATTGCCGCGATGATCTCATTTTTCTGTGCATTCAGTGGCAACTGCTTCAACACCTTTCCTTTCATGCCGAATTCACCGGCGTGAATCAATACGATTCCCGGTTGCTTACTGGCACCGCTGATTTTCGTTTTCCACTCGCTTCCCTGCTCGAAGTCAAAATGAAATCGCCCAATCACGGACGCGTGATTGGCGACAGGCCGTAACGCTTGCCGCAGCTTCGGCTCCTGATCAGCAGGAGCATTGATCAACACGAGTACCCGTTGGTCAGCCGAGGCAACATTCAAGGCCTGTCGGAAACTATGAAAATCCTGAACCAACGCATCCTTGGAATCCGCTTTGGCAGGATACATCAAGGCGTAACGATGCAATGCATCCGTCGCGCCGCTGCGTCCGAACACTTGCTGAGGACCGCGACTCGCCCGACTCAGCCACTCCTGACCATCAGGTGCCAGCATGCAGAAAACACTGTTTTCGAAACGTCCACCCAGGAACGTACGAACATATTGCTGATGCTCAGGACTCTCATAAGAATCAAGTCGGACACAAACGAAGTCACGGGAAGCATCAATAAAATCAGGGGACGCGAACAGACCGTTCTGCGTAGCAGTATAGCCAGGTCAGAAGACGCCCGAGACACCGTGGCACTGGGTTGCAGCCGCCACAAACATGATGGCGCGACCGCTGCGTTTTGCCTCTGCCTCGGCAGATTCCCATGTGGTGTACCACTGAATTCCTGGTTCACCCAAATTTAGTTTGGAGGCGCCAAGGTTGCTGGGGCGAGGCCCCTGAGCCACAACACACCCGCCGAGAGCGGCTAGACAGAGAACGACTGCAAAACGCTTAATCATCAACAAAACCCTTCCAAACTGAAGAATTGATCGGGCGAATCGGCCCACATGTAGCTAAACGGCGACCCGTACTGATGATCCACTCGCCTCACTTGATCTCAATCCAATTATTTCGGATTCCACCCGCCCTGACGAATCACCAACACGCAGAACCACGCACCGACTGGGGTTATCCAGCCACGGAGCGTTGTGACAACTGGCTGCGGGTAGCCGCCTCTGTCGCCCTGGGCGTCCGAGCAGGTTTCTGCCCGGACCAGCGTGATCATTCCCCTGTACGCGTGATCAACCGCGGTCGAGATAGCGATTGAACACGTTCAGCAACATTTCCTGTCGCCCGCTCTGATTCGCGGCTGCCTCACCTTTCTCGAGCATGATTGCCTCAAGTTCTGTCAGAGACGTTTCGCCAGCCTCAATTTTTTTGCCGAGCTCCCCATCCCAACTGGAATAGCGAGCAGTTAACGGATCACTCAAGGCGTTATCAGCCTCGATCGCTGCGGCTACCCGCAACCCCTTGGCAAACGCGTCCATGCTTCCAATATGTGCGTGAAAAAGATCAACGGGCTCAAAACTCTCGCGTCGCACCTTCGCATCAAAGTTTACTCCACCAGGAGATAAACCATACTTCAGCAGCACCAGCATGATCTGCGTGGTCAGGTAATAATCGGTGGCGAACTGGTCCGTGTCCCAGCCGAGTAGCAAGTCACCCGTATTGGCATCGATACTACCCAATGCCCCCTGCATACCCGCATACTCCAACTCATGCATCATTTCATGGCCAGCAAGTGTTGCATGATTGGTTTCGATATTCAGCTTAAAGTGATCCGTCAGATCATAAGCACGCAGGAAGTTCAAACAGGCTGCGGCATCGGAATCATACTGATGCTTGGTAGGTTCTTTGGGCTTCGGTTCAATTAGAAACTGACCGGTGAAGCCAATTTCTTTTGCGTAGTCAACAGCCATGTGGAAGAAGCGTCCAAGATGATCAAGCTCGCGTTTCATATCAGTGTTGTACAAGCACTGATATCCTTCCCGGCCACCCCAGAACACGTAATTCTCACCCCCCAGATCGTTCGTGACCTCCATCGCTTTTTTGACCTGAGCAGCAGCGTAGGCGTAGACCTCCACGTTGCAGGTCGTAGCCGCACCGTGCATGAAGCGGGGGTTGCTGAACATATTGGCTGTTCCCCACAGCAGCTTGACTCCTGTACGTTGCTGCTCTTCCTTCAGGACAGCAGCAACCGCATCAAAGTTGGCATTGCTTTCGGCCAAGGACGCCCCTTCCGGAGCGACATCACGATCATGGAAGGCATAGTAAGGTGCGTCCAATTTCTCGAAGAACTCGAATGCTGCCCGAGCTCGATTGCAAGCGTTCTCAACAGACTCCGTGCCATCATCCCATGGCCTTACCATGGTTGGGCTGCCGAACGGGTCAGCTCCAGTTCCCCTGAATGTGTGCCAGTAGACGACCGTAAAACGTAGATGCTCTTTCATGGTTTTGCCGGCAACCACCTCATCGGGGTTGTACCACCGGAACGAGAGCGGATTGTCGCTATCGGGGCCTTCGTAACAGATCTTGGAAATTTCGGGAAACGCAGTCATGAGTGTTGCCTGCCACCATCGAGGAGTTGGAATTCGGAGGATTTGCGCACGATTGCGGCTTGTCGCCACAACCATATAAAATAAGGAGAGCGAGCATTCTTGCCGATTTGAAGCCCAGATCCATGAGAGAATGCGCAATCTATCGTAGAAATTTAACAAATCTTGCAAACTCATGCCGCGCCGCTCAGTCGCCTTGTTGATCGAAACCTCCAATGGCCATGGCCGTGGCCTGCTCGATGGTGTGATTGCCTACGTGAAGGAATCAGCCGACTGGTCTGTATTTCTGACCGAACAGGAGCGAGGGGCCGTTCCCCCCAATTGGCTCAAAAATTGGCGAGGTGACGGGATCATCGCCCGCATCGAAACCGATGACATCGCCGACCAACTCAGGGACTTGCATGTTCCCATTGTCGACTTGAGCGCCACGCGACACTTCAAGGGAATTCCCTGGACCAGCACCGACGACATGGCAATCGCTGCGTTGGCGGTCCAGCATTTCATGGAAAGAGGGTTTCACAACCTCGCGTACTGTGGAGACCCCGGCTTTGCATGGTCCAATCTACGCCGCGACCGATATCGCGAACTGACTCTGTCTGCCGAACGGAAGTTTTTTGAATACCAGTCGACCCACCGATACGCCCCCCTGTTTGATTGGGAACAGGAAAAAACACGGCTTGGGCACTGGCTGACGACGCTACCGCGTCCGGTTGCGATCATGGCATGTTATGACTTTCAAGCTCAGCAGGTTCTTGATGCCTGCCGTCAGTCAAGAATTGCTGTGCCTGAGTCTGTCGCCGTCCTCGGCGTCGACAATGATCGTTTGATCTGTGAACTGGCCGAGCCATCCCTGAGCAGCATTATTCAGGACACACACGCCACCGGCTACGAAGCTGCTCGTCTCCTGGATCAGATGATGGACTTACAAATCAAGGCAACACATCACCTGCACCACTCCAACAGGCATCACCCTGTCGATGGCACCAAGCCCCCGATCGACCAGACACTCTCAACACTAACGACCACGACAGAACCGCCACTGCTTACCAAACCGTTGGGAATCATGGTTCGCGAGTCGACGGATACCTTGGCAATCGATGACCACGAAATATCCGAAGCGTTGCAGTACATTCGTCGTCACGCCCACGCAAACATCCGTGTTACTGACGTACTGAAAACACTTTCTCTCTCTCGCCGATCTCTTGAGCACCGATTCAAGAAACTGGTCGGTCGCACACCTCACGAAGAAATCCAACGGGTACGCCTCAACAGCGTCAAACGCCTGCTATCCGAAACGGAACTTTCGATTACCGCGATCGCGGAACGCTCCGGTTACGAACACGGTGAATACATGACATCTGTTTTCCGAAGGGTCACGGGCCTGACGCCCACCGAATATCGGCGTGAACGTCGAAAACCTTCGGAGTCGTGAATCAGGAACACAAAGCCAGTCTTGGTAAAAGTCCATCCCCAAGCGTGCCCTTCATGTTTTCAATTGCCGGATGGACGAGAAATACTCAGAAGACCACACTGACTGCATGGCAAAACGCAAACCTAAAATACGCATGCGCACGTATGGCATTTACACAAAATGGGAATCGAACTCACGGACTTTGCCGAAAATTTCCAAAGTAACCACCAAAGTCAACGCCGTTGTCGATGTCGAATTCGGTTTCATTATCAACATCACAGGTGGCAAGAATCAGGAACTTTATTACTGCATCGACCACCCAGGCATCCTCGATGACCAAGGCAAACGGCGTCCCCCATTTGATGGCGTCGTTTACATCAAAAAAAATGACTGGGACTTCTACCTCGGAGATACAATTTGGGAGCCCCTCCAGGACAAAATCGGAAACTGGCATATGTGGCTTGAACTGGATGGCAAAGTGGTTGCGGAAAAAATGTTCGAACTTATCGCCGCTGAAGTTTGAACCGAGGCGGAAGCCCGACAACTGCAAGCCCTGCTCATCTCCAGACGAAAAAAATTCAGGATTCGACCGACCAAATAGTTACAGACGGAGCGGATCAAAGGCAGCAAGTTTACCACTCGCTCCAGCGTTTCAGAACACGCTCAATGGCATCGCGACGCTCGAGACTGATTTCACTGATCTGCTTGAACTGCTGCCAATAGCTCTGCTCCTCACGCAACAGTGCAACAAAGGCAGGCTCTCGACGCTGCAACAGCCAAGGCCCAAAAAGCAAATCCGCTTGATGGTCAATTTGCTGGAAAGCGGGATCGGCCTCTTGCCCCGATTTCCGATAGGACAAAATCACATATGGCCAGTGACCAAATGCCACCTGTTCATCCACAAGATGAAATCCGCTAGCGAATCCCCAGCGCCGGATCAAATCGGGGCGTCGGTTAGGCTGCAAGATAACAAAGTCCGGAATGCGTTCAGGGCTACGTTCCAAAATGGACACGATACTTTCTGCCCCCATCCCACAAATACTCAGGCTGTCTGCTTCGCCTGCCAACAGTCCCTCAAGTCCATCGGCGAAGCGGGCTTCGGCATTGAGCCCCGACAAGGCACTTTGTGAATGAAAAAGTGGCTGCTGTTTATTTTCGATCGCAATCCCCCTCTCGACCCGTCCGCTTCGCAATAACGCAACGAGCAGGTTGGCATGGTCGGAACCAATATCCGCATGCGTCCTGACGCGGATTTGCTGAGCAACCTTTTTCAATCGTTCATCAAGATGCGGCAAAGATCATTACTTTCGGGACAACGTGACACTGCAGCAGCCTGTCGGCGTGACATCGCAACCAATACTTTCAATGCGAAGGACGAACTCCGTCACCATCTTTTGTCACTCAAGGGTCGACGAACTTTCGACTTCCCGACACTGAAGACAAGTTCACTACGAAAAATATTACACACACCCGCCGCCTGCAACTCCCCGCCGCCTGCAACTCCCTGCACAGTGCGGAAAAAAACTCACCCCCCTATACACACCGTTCCCACTGCAACACGGCCTAGGAAGAGAGGCTACGGTTGAAAACGAAATAGCAGATCAGAAACAACACAGCAACGATTTCTTGGATATGCAAAGGTGAGCCGACACCACCCTGCCCTGCCGAAAAAATTCCCAACAACCAGGAGCAGAACACAATGCTCACTGGCGACTTTCGCGGATATCGCTGCAATTCTGCTTGCATTCTGGATGGCTCCCAAGCTATTCACTCAAAACCAGAGTTTTGAACGTGCTCCGATCAATTACCACGAGGCGGAAGTATTCGATCCTGTCTCAAAACTCGCCGTCAAAATTAAATCTGATGAGATTGAACTGCAATACGAAGAAGACTTTGGCTATTTGAGATCGTTTTTAAAGACGCTTGATATTTCGATCAGTTCACAGGCTCTTGTTTTTTCGAAAACAAGTCTTCAGCTGCAACGAATCTGACCACGCACTCCCCGAGCACTTTATTTCAGCGACGATGTCGACATTGGATTTTGTCAGAATGGTGACGTCCTGGAACTTGCAGCGACGGGTCCCCGGCAGGGGGGCACGTTCTACACGATGTCCCAGCAGAAACAGGTACAGCCAGCATTCATCAGGGATCAAGGAAACTGCTTGGCCTGCCACGCGACCGGCCGAACACAAAACGTCCCCGGCTATCTGATGCGAAGTGTTTTCCCTGACGGGCGAGTTCAACCGAGATATGGGCCTGGCACACTGCTGACTGATTCAGCAAGCAAATTCAAAGAACGGTGGGCAGGCTGGTACGTCACGGGGACGCATGGCGAGATGCGGCACATGGGTAACAACACCTGTGAAGATGACAATACTTCCTTTGATCGAGAGACGGGAGCTAACTGCACGGCGTTGAATCAATTTATTGCTACAGAAAAATTCCTCAGTCCACACTGTGACATTGTCGCCCTGATGGTTTTGCAACATCAAAGCCAAATGCACAATGCGATCGCCGCGGCAAACTACAAAACACGACAGGCAGTTCATCAGGCAAAGCAAATGAATGAATTGCTTGAACGTGCCCCCGACCACCTGAGAGAAACAGCGCAGCGTCGGAGCAACACAGCTGCTGAACGCGTGCTGCAACATCTCTTGATGTGTGATGAATTCAAGCTCACCGACCAAATCATTGGATCGTCGCAATTCACCTCGTACTTTGAAAAGATTGGCAAGCGGGATCGACGCGGAAGATCTCTGCGTGACTTTGACCTGCAGACGCGATTGTTTCGTTACCCATGCAGTTATCTGATTCACTCCGATGCGTTTGATGGGCTGCCAAACCTGGTCCGCATCAAGGTTCTTCAACAACTCTTGGCCGTCCTGACTGGCAAAGACATCCGTGAAGCGTATCAGCACCTGTCCTCAGAGACGCGAAGAGCCATCCGTGAAATCCTGAGTGATACAAAGCCGGAATTTCGCAAAGTCGAAGCGTTCACAACTGGAAGCACGAACTGAGATCGCTTTTCAGGTTTGCGACTGCGCGTTGAACCGTCCATCGGACTGCGTGAACGAAACTGATCCCTTGATTAAAACACCACCGCGTGAAAACGACTAAACTGGTGGAGAGTTTCTTGCGCGAGATGAACGACCTAAACAATTCGGTGACACTGAATGACAATGGGGCAAAGCTGACGCGCCCAATTTCCTTTACGCAAATTCCCAGTGTCGGTCATCCTCCATGCCACGTTCCATCCTATTTGTCTCACTGCTTGCCTGCTGCCATCTGTGGAGTCAAGGCTACGTTGATGATCACGCCTACGCAGAAGACTCTCTCACGGCTGCACCCGAGTCTGACACAAAATCCAAACCCAACCTTCTGCTGATCATGGCGGACGACCTTGGATTTTCTGATCTCGGTTGCTATGGCAGCGAAATTGCGACTCCAAATTTGGATGCTTTGTCTGAAAATGGCATTCGCTTCAGCCAATTTTACAACACCGCGAGATGCTGGCCGACTCGGGCGTCCCTGCTCACGGGATATTACGCACAGCAGGTTCGCCGCGATACCTTGCCCGACGTCCCCTCGGGTGGAGGCAGTCGGGGAAAACGCCCGTCGTGGGCGGTGCTGTTACCCAAGATGCTGCAGACCGTGGGATACCGGTCTTATCACACGGGAAAATGGCACATTGACGGCATGCCCATCGAGAACGGTTTTGATCGCTCCTATCTGCTCAAAGATCAAGGACGATTTTTCAATCCGGTTCGCCATTGGCGGGACGACGTGCAACTGCCCCCAGTAAAAAAAGGAACCGAATTTTACGCCACGATAGCGTTGGCCGACCATGCCATCGAAGTGCTGCAGGAACATGCCACAAATCACGCAGAACAGCCATTCTTTCATTACCTCGCATTTGCGGCACCTCACTTTCCATTGCATGCTTTGCCACAGGACATTGCCGTCTATCAGGACCGATACGTTCAGGGCTGGGATGTGATTCGGGGCCAACGCTGGAAGCGTTTGAAACAGCTGCAGATTCTCGACAACCACTCCGTCCCTGAACTCTCACGAGTCGAGCGTGATCTCGGGCCTCCCTATCATTTCCCAGATGCCCTCACGACACTCGGCAAGAATGAAGTCAATCTTCCATTACTCTGGAAAAATCTGTCCCAGGAACAGCGACGCTTTCAGGCGACAAAAATGGCAATTCACGCTGCCATGATCCATCGAATGGACCTTGAGATTGGCAGAGTGTTTGACCAGATCCGAACCATGGGTCAATGGAAAAACACGATGGTCATTTTCCTGTCGGACAACGGCGCCAGCGCAGAAATCATGGTACGTGACGACGGTCACGATCCCAATCTACCCGCCGGATCTGCCGGAACTTATCTTTGCCTTGGCCCCGGATGGTCCACCACCTGCAACACCCCTTTTCGCAGACACAAAACATGGACCCATGAAGGAGGTACGTCGACCCCACTGATCGTGTCGTGGCCTGATGGCATCGGCGCGAAAGGTGACGTCCGCAGTGATGTGGGACATGTCATTGACATCGTCCCAACGCTGCTCGAAGTCAGTGGGGCCTCAACACCACAGTCGGCACCTCAACCACCCGGAAAAAGCCTGGTTGCCACCTTCAAAAAAGAAGGTCAATTGAAACATGATTCACTTTGGTGGTTCCATGATGGCCACAAGGCAATTCGTGTTGGCGACTGGAAAGCGGTCGCTCCTATTGGGGAACCGTGGGAACTCTACAACCTCGCTAACGATCGTGATGAATCGACCGACCTGGCGGTCCCGGCAGCAGGCACATTGGATTCATTGATCAGCCAATGGCATCAACAACTTGATTCCTTTGTAAAACTGGCAACCGCGGACATCCCGCAAAACCCCGCCAACAAGTCGAATCCCGGACAAGGCAAACCGAGGGTCAACGCTGCCCAGCAGAAGGCCATGCCCAAACGCAGACAGGTACTGCTCAATGGAAACACGTTTCGCCTGAAGGGTCGTCACGCCTTCATCATGGAACCTGAAACACCGTCAAACCATGAATCTGCTGACAACAAAGTTGACAAACCATGGATATTCTATGCCCCCACACTCTCTGCCTATCCCGACAAAGCGGAAAGCTGGATGCACCAGAAGTTTCTTGACGCCGGGATTGCAGTCGCAGGAATCGATGTTGGTGAAGCCTACGGCAGCCCCAAAGCGTTTCCCTTCTTCGAAGCGTTGTACGAAGAAATGGCCAACCGCGGTTACTCGAAAAAACCAGCTCTGCTGGGACGCAGCCGTGGTGGACTTTGGGTCAGCAGCTGGGCGGTCGATCACCCCGATCGGGTTGCGGCCATTGGGGGGATCTACCCGGTCTACGACTACACCACGTACCCGGGAATCAAACGTGCGGCATCGGCCTACGGCATTTCAGCGGAGCAACTTCAGACACAGCAGGCACAATTCAATCCGATCAACCGAGCTGACAAGCTTGCTAAGGCACACGTACCCGTGCTGATCATCCATGGCAAAGACGACCAAGTCGTGCCGCTGGCTGAGAATTCAGCCGCACTCGAAAAAATCTACCAATCCAATGGCGCTGGTGACTTGATCAAAGTGATCAAGATCGACGGACAGGGGCACAACTTCTGGCCCGGTTTTTTCCAGTGCCAGGAGCTGGTGGATTTTCTGATTGAAAAAGCAAAGTGACTCCCTACCCCATTGGTAACACATGAGTTTTGACTGGATTGAAAAAACGAGGTTACAAACACCACTGCGTGGGACGTTCCTCAGTCTTGGGTCGCCTTTACTGGCTCGAATGGCCGCACACCTCGGCTTTGACTGGGTCCTGATTGACTTGGAACATGGTGCCTGCAGTGAGGCGGGGCTCCGATCCATGCTGTTGGCTGTCGAAGGCACACGGTGTGTCCCGATTGTGCGAGTGGTCTCGAATGATCAAGACTGCATCAAACGAGCGTTGGATTTGGGTGCAGCAGGCGTCATGGTGCCGTACGTCAGTACGGCTCAGGAAGCCACCCAGGCAGTGGCCTACACCCGCTATCCTCCCCACGGTTGTCGAGGAGTGGCCAGTTCCACGATCGCCACCGATTTTGGTCTCTCGATGGACGAGTACCACGCCAAGGTACAGGAACGCACCACGGTCATCGTCCAGATTGAAACCGCCGAAGGTGTCAGCAACGTTGACCAGATCGCGGCTGTTGACGGCGTCGATGTCGTGTTTGTGGGACCACTGGACCTGAGTTACAACCTCGGTTGTCCCAAGCAATTTGAACATCCCGATTTACTGGCTGCTCTTGAGAAGATTGTGAGCGTCTGCCAATTACGGGGAACAGCAGTCGGAATCCTGAGCAACGAGGCCAAGGCTCAACAGCATCTGGAGCAGGGTTTCAGCTTTCTGGCAGTCGGTTCTGACGCGGGAGCAGCCAGAACCGGATTGGAACGCTTACGTGATGCCTGAGCGGCTCGAGCATCATTCAGAACCAGCGTTGATGGGATCAGCCACAAGCCAAGCAGCATCTGACGGCGCAGCAAGATAACGAGTCCAAGCTAGGTTGCAAGTTCACGGATTGATGACTTCGAGATCCGCCATGTAAATGGCGGTAATGGATTTGCCCTTGGCATCTTTCTCGTGAGTTGAATACCACGACATGACCGCCTGAGTGGAAGAAAGTGGCAACAGAGCGGGGTAGGAATTATCTCCACCACTCGGCAACTCTTCAAATTCGTACAACTCATCTCCCACAAGCCAACACAGTGAGGTCTTGGGGCCTCGATCGGTATTTCGTCGCCCCCCCACAACCCAACGATTTCCCCAACGCACTAACATTGGCCCACCGATGTAGCGATCCAGTTCTTTGCGTTGCCATTCCTGGTACGGTGGCTTTGAGCGCAATATCTGGGCTTTGTCGCTACCCCGTCGCCCAATCGCCAGCACACTGCCATCAGCTTGAAACTGGAACACCGTTTCATCGCCGCGCTGTTCCTGAAATAAAGCTGCTGTTTTCCAAACGAGGCCGTCGTCGCTTACCAACATGGCGGACTCGACCTCAGGTCCCTCTCCACGTGGTCGAACATCAAATTGGTGTTTGCGTCGACCACAAAGGTAGGCTTTGCCTTCGTACTCGGCTGCTTTCCAGATGTAATGCCCAAATGTCCCCTCCAGCATGACGGGGCTGTGCCATTGCTTGCCGTCCCCGGACCAGGCAGCGTAGCCAAGATGCTTATTCAGGTCATACTCGCTGGGTGGCAGGGTTGTTTCTCCGCTGTACCAGGTACCTGTATAAACAAACAATTGACCTTTAAAATCCAGAAAGTGTGGATCTCGCGTATCTCGCATCGGCACCGAAAACTGATGCACCTGTTCCCACTTTTTCAAATCCTTGCTGGAAAGAATGATGATTGAGGCCGTGGGGTGCACCATGTGCCCATCAGGACAACTGCGAAAGGTCAAAAAATAGCGACCTTGAAAGTGAATCAAATCAGTAAAGGCATTGTGCTCACCATTGTAGAATACTCGGCGCACATTCGTCACACGAACTTCAGGCAACTTCACCCCCTTGGACTCGGGATCCTGAGCCTCGCCTCTGGATTTCATCAGACCGATCAGAGCAATCACGAGCAAGAGATTTACTAATCCACGCTTGAAGGGGCGTTTGAGGGGCTGCTTGCGCGGCACATGAGTCATCAATTCGATTCCTGCAGATGATACGATGGGGAACGGAAAATGCCGAAACGGGCTTCCGAAAAAGCACTTTGAATCACGCAGAATAACGAATCTCTCTCGGCAAGTGGGGATACAAACTCATGCCGAACATCAGTTACCGGACGTAGATCACGAATCTAACGTGCTACGCTACAATGCCGCTTTGCAGTACCGGTCTGCCGTATTGTTCTCTGGCAATGCCCTCCAGGCCCTGCGATTGCAACTTTGCCCTGGCATTGCATTTCTCCGAACAAAATCAGAAGAGAACACCAAGAAGATGATTTCAAAGATTCACGTCTCAGCGATCACCATGATCGGGCTCATGTCGCTTTCCATGTGCCTGAACATCGCATCGGCGCAAACGAGTGCGACGAAGCAAAAGCGTTACGAACTGAGTGCGAGGGCGAGCGAAATCGACCCGCGGGTCAAGTCGCATCCGAAAATCAACTTTTTGCTTGAAACAGCAAGTGGCAGACCTGCTGACATTCAAAACGCGATTGTGGACACCTCGGTACCTCAGCGTGGCAAGCTTGTGATCTGGTTGATGAGCCACAATCGGAATCTGTTTGATCGTCTTGCGGACTATGGCCTGCACGCGATCCAAGTGCAGTATGCCCGATCATGGTTCTCAATTTGTTGTCAAGACAAACCCGTTGGCCCGCACTGCCGTGGCAACATACGCTTAGAGGCGGCCACTGGACAGGATTTCAGCGATGAGGTCAGTATCCCAAATCCCGACGGAATGATGGAACGCGCCTACCAATTTGTGAAGTGGTTGGAACGCAGCAATCCCGAAGGAAACTGGGGACAATTTCTGAACGCCGACCGCAGCGGTCTGAACTGGGAAAAAGTCATCGTGTCAGGCAGTTCCCATGGTTCAACCACCGCTGCCCGCTTTGCAAAATATGTCAAAGTCAGTCGTGTCGTCGCCTTGTGTGGTCCGCGTGATCAGTATCAGGCTTGGCAGGCTCTGCCGTCAGCAACACCCGCAAATCGCTATTTCGGATTTTCTCACGTTCTCGATGGTGGCTGGAAAGCAGATCACTATTGCCGCAGCTGGGAACTGCTGGGAATGAACCAATTTGGACCAATCGTCAATGTCGACCAAACCAAACCGCCTTATCAGAACACACGACGACTGATCACGGATTTTGATGTTGGCGGCAACGAAAAAATCGCGCATAGCAGCGTGCAACCAGGCAGTCGCGCCTTCAAAGGCAAGGACGGTCAGTTCATGCATGAAGCAGTCTGGCGTTACCTTTACACGCATCCAGTTGACATCGTGGGCACCCCCGTGCCTGCCGACAACGACTGCGAAAAGAATCAACAGCAATAGGTTTGATGATGGTGATCTATGGAACCGCGTTACTGGCATTCTGCATGCTGGTCGGTCTGGTCATTGGGCAACTGCTCGGCATCACGCTGGGAGTAGGCAAGAACGTGGGTGGTGTGGGAATTGCCATGCTGCTGTTGATCGTGCTATCCGACTGGCTACGTCGTCGTGATCGCCTGCCAGTCCCCACGCAACAAGGCGTTCTGTTCTGGAGTTCCATTTACATTCCTATCGTGGTTGCAATGGCGGCCAGCCAAAATGTGGTCAAAGCTGCGAGCGGTGGTTGGCTGGCACTGGTTGCAGGAGTAGCCACGGTGCTAGCGTGTCTGGCATTGGTGCCCGTGCTGAGCCGAATCGGCAGCAACGCTGCGGACCCAACGGATTCACCCCCGGGAGACAAGCCATGAGCTGTCTACCGGACTGGCAAGCCATGCTTCTGAGCAAGCATTCGCTGGTCGTGCTGCTGGAAAAGAACTCGCTAATCACTGCCTTGTTCATGGTGGGTGCAATTCTGTGGGTTTCCAGTTTCCTATCCCGCAAACTGACCCGCGGTAGAATCCACGCCTCAGCGATTGCCATTTTCATGGGTCTGGCCTTGGCCTACCTGGGTGGAATGATGACTGGTGGCGAGAAGGGACTTGCTGATGTGCCGTTGCTTGCGGGCATCGGACTTCTTGGTGGCAGCATGTTCCGCGACCTCGCGATTGTGGCCACGGCATTCGGAGTACGCTTGCAGGAATTCATCGCTACCGGTCTCAGCGGAATCATTGCACTCACACTAGGAATCTTCGTCTCTTTTCTGATCGGGGGACTGGTGGCGTATGCGTTCGGATATCGCGACGCCGAGAGCATCACCACCATCGGAGCAGGTGCGGCGACCTACATTGTGGGCCCCGTGACCGGAACAGCCTTGAACGCAAGCAGCGAAGTCATTGCCTTGAGTGTCGCCGCTGGGTTGGTCAAATCGATTCTAGTCATGATCCTGACGCCCTTTGTTGCGTCGAGAATTGGCTTAGACAATCCGCGTTCGGCATTGATTTTCGGAGGCTTGATGGGAACAACCAGTGGAGTCGCGGCTGGTCTGGCCGCGACCGATGAAAGGCTTGTTCCCTACGGTGCCATGACAGCAACCTTTTACACAGGACTAGGATGTTTGCTCGGTCCGTCCCTGATTTTCATGATCGTAAAATTGTTCACCTGACCCTTGCCTACGTGATGACCTCAGCATTCTATCACTCTCAAAACAAAACATAAAAAACACGCATATCAATGAAACTGATTTCACTCGCCAAAGCTCATGGCGATTCCGTCGCGATTTGTCAAGAACAGACGGAATACACTTACCAGCAATTGCTGCACCACTCAGCAGTGGTTGCATCATCCATCTTAGGTAGCTCCAACGATCTGCTGGAATCACGAGTTGCCTATCTAGTTCCTGCCGGATTCGACTACGTGACGGTCCAATGGGGAATCTGGCGTGCAGGAGGCGTTGCGGTGCCGCTAAGCCTGTCTGCAGCGGAACCGGAACTTGAATATGCGATCACTGATTCGGACGCACAGCGGGTGATTACCAACACCGAACTGAGCACGAAACTTGCCCCCCTGTGTCAACGACTGGGAATCCCGCTGACCGTGGTCGATGAAATATCCGGTGGTGATCCCCAACCATTGCCCATGATTCAGCCTGATCGTCGAGCGATGATCCTGTACACAAGTGGAACCACCAACAAGCCCAAGGGGGTGGTCTCGACGCACGCTAATGTTGAAGCACAAGTCGAAGCTCTGGTAACCGCATGGCAGTGGCAAGACAGTGATGTGATTCCGCTTTTCCTGCCGCTTCATCACATCCATGGCATCATCAACGTGCTTTCATGTGCGTTGTGGTCAGGTGCTACCGTTGACACCTTCAGCCACTTCGATGCTGACGCAATTCTTGATCAAGTGGCAAAGAACCGGTACTCCGTTTTCATGGCAGTGCCAACCATTTACGTCAAGTTGATTCAACTGTTGCAAACAACGCCGGATCAACAACGCCAACAAATCGTGCGGGGGTTTGCGGAAATGCGTCTGATGGTATCGGGCTCTGCTGCGCTGCCGGCAAGTGTTCATCACGAGTGGACCAACCTGACCGGACAAGCCCTGCTTGAACGATACGGGATGACAGAAATTGGCATGGCATTGTCCAACCCGTACACCGGAGAACGAAGACCGGGCGCTGTCGGACAACCGCTTCCGAATGTGAAAATTCAACTCAAAAGTGAAGTAGGAGAAATCATTCAGACAGAAGGCACTGCGGGTGAGATCCAGGTTCAGGGCCCCTGTGTATTCCTTGAATACTGGAATAAGCCGGAAGCAACGGCAGACTCCTTTGACGATAGCTGGTTTCGCACAGGCGATATCGCGGTCATCGAATCAGGTTACTTTCGCATCATGGGTCGTCAGTCAGTCGACATCATCAAAAGTGGCGGCTACAAACTCTCAGCCCTGGAGATTGAATCCGTCTTGTTGGACCATGAGTCCATCCAGCAGTGTGCGGTTGTGGGCGTCGCAGACGATACCTGGGGTGAAGCAGTCGCGGTCGCCTGTGTGCTGCAGCCAGACTCGAAACTCGATCTGAAGGAACTCAAAACCTGGTGCCGGGACTGCATGTCCAAGTACAAGATTCCCAAGCAACTGAAAATCGTAGAACAGCTGCCACGCAACGCAATGGGCAAGATTCAGAAACCCGCCGTCACCCGCATGTTTGGCATTGATGAAGGGTGAAATGGTGATCTGACCATTCATCAGGCTAATATCAAGACCCGGCAACCTGAAATCAAAGTCAGGAGATCTCAAGCACGTACTTGCCAAACTGCGGTGAAGAACGCATTTGATCAATCGCTTGGTTGACATCTTCCAGCGTATAGACCGCGTCGATGACCGGTTCGATCTGACACTTTTCGACCAGATCGACCATGTTACTGAAGTCATCAGGTGAACCCATCGTTGAACCTTGAAGACGCAACTGCTTCCAGAACAGTTTGAACATATCAATCGATTCCGGAGCACCTGCTGTCGCGCCGTAGTTGATAATACGACCGCCCGGTGCAGCAAGCCCCATCAGTGCAGCGTAGCCGGGCCCACCTGCACTGTCGATGATCAAATCAGGTGATCCAACCGTGGCGGCAAAACGCTTCTCCCAACCCTCCTCACGATAATCAAATCCGCCTTTAGCTCCCAAGCTGATGGCCCGGTCAATCTTGGCAACCGAGGACGAACTCACCCACACCTCAGCACCGATGGCTGTTGCAAATTGCAGGGCAAACGTGGCTACCCCACCCCCAATCCCAGTGACCAGAATTTTCTCGCCAGATTTCACATTCCCTTGTGAAAACAACGCTCGATAGGCGGTGGTGCCAGCCAAGGGGATGGCGGCGGATTGCTCCCAAGTCAAGCAGTCGGGCTTGCGATGCAACTGCTCAACAGAAACAGCAACCTCAGAAGCAAAGGTCCCGTCCTCAGGTAACCCGAGAATATGAAATTGATCACTCTGCACAGCGGGATCCTCTCCCCAACCGATACCCGGATTCAAAATCACTTCCTGCCCTTCCCAAACCCCGTCCACTCCATCACCGCAAGACGAGACAATGCCGGCACCATCCGAACCCAAGACAACTGGAGGCTTGATCCCCGGGTACAAACCCACCGTGATCCAGTAATCACGACGGTTGAGCGCTGCCGCATTGAGCTTGACAATCACCTGACCAGGATCCGGAGTCAGATCAACGCGTTGCTGCAGTTCCAAGGGCACTTTCTTACCGACAAGTGTCATGGCTTTCATCTTGATTCTCAATCTTTCAATATGGTTCTGTGGTCAACCCACAGTCAATGAATGACAGCAGTCACTGTTAACGGAGTCCACTGGAGAACGAAATCCACTGGTTAACGGTACCCACTGTTCGCGGGAATCATTTCTGATTCCACATTGGACACAGAGAGTGAACAGGTAGCCCAATGCAGTTCACCTTTACACTGCGTCTGACTCCGGTGTTCTTTCACCAGGCATTACTTCGGCGGTCTTATTGAAGGGGTTGGAACAGACATTAGCAACGGGCCGTCATCGGGTATTTGCCCTCTCAGCATCCTGCCGCCTTCTCCCGTCAATCGCAAGTAGTAATCCGTGGGCAAGCCCTCGTAGGTCAGAAAAGAGACATTTTCACCGACCGGTGGATCATTACTGCATTTGAAGATCGCAGTTCCTTCATCGACTTCATCAAACATCGCGACGTAGATCATTTTTGCGCCACTTCGCTTGGCGGCAATCATCTGCGTCCAGAGGAATTTACCTTTGAGTCTTGGAATGGCGTCCAGTTCACCTCCATGCAGATTTTTCCAACTGAAGCCAGGAAACACTACGGGTAAAAAATCAATCTCGTGCTGCACACACCAATCCAAATCGGGCTTCCAAACACGATTTGCGTGCAGCGAAGCTTCCTGTGGTGATCGGTATCGACCGATAGTCCAAGGGCTCAAGACATCGGCCTTCTCAAGAATCTGATGCAGTGACGCATCAGCAACGGCATCGCGTTTCTGCTCTCTCCACCACGACGGCACTCCCAGCATCACGGCGCAGCCATCTGCCTTCAAAGCATCAATCAGTTCAGCACACTCGGCCAAACTGTACTCACGATCGTCACTGAATCCGACACCCCAAACTGCAACCAGCGGCTTTCCACGGTGGTTTAGGTATCGGCCACCGTGAGTAATGCCATCACGTTTCAATTGTTTCCAATCATCACTGATACGGGCAACCTGTCCCCTTCGCAATCCCGACAAATCGTACATCACGGCCAACACTCTTCCTGTCTTCGATGCTGCATCGTGAGCATGAAAAAGCACCTTGTCTTTCTGTGCTTTCAGACGCGGCGAATCCAGCCCATTGGCAAACCGCTGCATAAAAACTCCATCGATGCCATAGTCACGCATCCAGCGAAAGTGACGACCAATCGTCTTTTCATTTGCGCTGCTGTAAACCTCGGCGGGACGACCATCTGAGTGATTGAATCGNGTCCGAAATCNTTCCTGCGGACTTAGCTCACGGANATCTGGCCACAAATCGACGGTAACATTNCCCGGCCCAAATGGTCGACGANTCGTGCGAGCCCAGTGGGTCCACCCGAGNTGACCACCATCGTCAGGACAACTGAACCAACCTTGATAGCCACACATCACCTTTCCAGTGAGGGTAGTAGCGTCGACCACTGCATCAGGTGTTCGTGAATCCCCCGCCGGTTCTGCCTGCTGCCCCAAACCCACCTGCCCAAAAATCAACGACAGACAGGAAATCAACGACAGACAGGAAATCAACAGAAACCATTTCAGTTTTTGACATCGATGGCCCACCATTTATGTCTCCTTTGCCCTCAGTCAACAAATGAACACGAAACCCGGATAACTTGGCTACAAACAGCCCGGCCAACGCGACCTAGATCTTTCAAGTAGATTGTTGGACGTATTGATGTTACCGGCAACCTGCCTTGAACCGGAAAGATAAACGCCATGATTCCGAACCACCCACACGATCAACACAAATTCAGGACGAATCTTTGCTTGAGCCTCCTGACAGGAACTTGCCTGGCATTCCTGTCAACGTCAACGATTTGCTTTGCCGACAGAGGCTCCGAACGTCCCAACGTGGTGATTCTCTTCACTGACGATCAGGGAACACTTGATGCCAATTGCTTTGGATCCTCGGATCTCTATACACCCAACATTGATGCATTGGCGGCACGAGGAATCCGTTTCACCCAAGCTTATGCGCACACGGTTTGCTGTCCCTCGCGTGCAGCGTTGCTCACAGGTCGTCACCCACAACGGGGAGGTGTGCGGCATTGGACTCAGGGAAACATGATCGGCCCCAAGGGAATCAATATGTTCCTCGAGGAAGTGACGCTGGCCGAGACTCTAAAAGAGGCTGGTTATCGAACAGCGCTGTTTGGAAAATGGCACTTGGGTGCCCACCGCGACTACGGTCCCAAGAAACAGGGTTTCGATGAATTCTTTGGTATCCGCGACGGTTTCATCGATAACTACAACCATTTCTTCCTGCACCGAAATGGATTTCATGATCTTTACGAAGGCACGGATCGAGTGGAGGCTGATGGAAAATATTTCCCGGAAATGATGACCGATCGTGCCATTGAATTCATTGATCGCAATCAGCACCAACCATTCTTTTTGTATGTGCCGTTCAATATTCCGCACTACCCGGAACAATCACTGGCCATGCACCAAGAGCGATATCGCGGAATCAAGGATGCCGCTCGCCGCACCTATGCTGCAATGATCACAACGACGGACCACTACATTGGCCGCGTCCTCAAAGCTCTCGAAGCAGCAAAGATCATGGACAACACTATCATTGTCTACATGAGTGACAACGGGCATTCCAATGAAACAACTTATCGCATTCGTGGCAAAGAGCACCCATCGGGTTTCCCCGAAGGTCATTTCTACGGGGCCAGCGGTGGCGGTAATACGGGACGCTGGATTGGACACAAAAGCAAATTTCTTGAGGGCGGAATACGCGTCCCAGCCATTTTGAGTTATCCGTCGAAAATTCCCTCGGGCGAGGTCCGCAACCAGATCGTGACAGCCATGGATTGGTATCCGACGATACTGGAACTTTGCAACGTCAAACCCGCCCCATCTTCTCCTGCCATTGATGGATTCAGCGTGCTGCCAATCTGTAATTCTGCAAACGCCCCCTCACTCTACAAAGACGTCCTTCACTTCCACTGGGGTTCAACGTGGGCTGTGCGAGACGGCAACTGGAAACTCATGGGTGCCGATGGCAAGCAAAACTACCAGCTTGTCAGCCTGGCCGACGAGAGACCTGAAACGATCAATCATGCAAAAGACAAGCCTGAATTGGTCAAGCGACTGCTAAAATCACATCAAGACTGGTACAGCAGCGTGAAGCCTGCAAATCCAATCAGCTCGAAATAAATCATCATGTGCAGGGGTACAACCCGAACGCACTTTTTCTCGTTTTGACGAATCCGCCAATCCTTGCCACTTCAGTAAACCCAACATGTTGAAACCGATCACCTTACCCATCATTGCTTTGATTCTCTGTTGCAACCCTGCGGATGCGCAACTGGAGGTACCGACGATTTTCAGTGATCACATGGTCATGCAGCGAAACGCAAACATCAAAGTCTGGGGCTGGTCCAAGCCGGGAGATAACATCACCTGTACTTTGGCCAGCCAAACTTCAAGGACAAAATCATCTGCTGATGGTACCTGGTCCTTGGAATTCAAGGAATTTCCGGCGGGCGGTCCCCACGAATTGAAGATTCAAACAAGCGAAGAATCCATCACCATCAATGACATCTACATGGGCGAAGTCTGGTTATGCTCCGGACAGTCCAACATGGCAATGAAAGTCGGTGGTGTGATGGACGCGGAGACAGAGATATCAACCGCCAATCACCCTGCGGTTCGGATGTTTACCGAATCATCACCCCATGCCACTGAGCCACAAGATCGTTGCAAGGGTGCGTGGCAAGTGTGCAGCCCTGATACCGTTAGCAGTTTTTCTGCCACGGCCTACTTTTTTGGACGCAAACTGCAGCAGGAACTCAATGTCCCTGTGGGGCTCATCAATTCTTCTGTGGGTGGAACTGCGATCGAAGCATGGACAAGTATGCCGGCCCAGACATCGAACAAGGCTCTCAAGCCAATGATGCTCGACCTCGCGGGTCAAGAGAAAGAATTCGACGCAGCAGCTGCCGAGGAACGTTATCAAAAAGCGTTGGCACGTTGGGAAAAAGCAAAGGCGGATAATGCAAAGATCAAAGAAAAGAGCCAGAGGAAACGCTTGCCGCGGCGACCATCGTTACCCGCAAAACCATCCGCCGGAAAAAACTATCCAAGCAATCTGTTCAATGGCAAAATCCATCCGTTGATCGGTTACGCAATTCGCGGGGTAATCTGGTATCAGGGTGAACGCAACTCGAACGGAAAGTTCTCTGACCTGTACGACAAACANCTCGAAACGCTGGTTNCCGACTGGCGGCAACGATGGAGTGCACCAGAACTTCCGTTTGCATGGGTGCAGCTCCCCAATTTCCGGGCNCTGCAAACCGAGCCNTCTGAACCCAGCGGATGGGTCAACGTCCGCGCGGGNATGCTTCGCGCCTTGANTATTCCTNAAACCGGGATGGCAATCACNGTTGATGTCGGCGATGCAAANAACATCCACCCTAAAAACAAACAGGCCGTGGGAGCACGACTGGCAAGNTGGGCTCTTGTNGATGTCTACNACCGAGGCAACAAGTTGCCCGGAGGCAATNTGGCGATGGGACCNTTGNTGANGTCATCACAGCCAGCGGGAGACCGGATCAATTTGACCTTCTCACAAGTTGGAACAGGCCTGAAATCCTCAAACGGTCCACTACGTGGGTTTGCGGTAGCNGGCGAGGATCNCGTTTTTCACTGGGCCGAGGCCACAGCNACGGGCGACCACGTGTCAGTCGGGTCGCCGCAAGTACCGAANCCANTCGCCGTTCGCTACTCATGGGCGGCAAACCCGTTAGGCAATCTCACCAACAGCATTGGCCTGCCAGCCTCGCCGTTCAGNACCGATCACTGGACCGATTCNCAATAGGAAACAATCTATNAACGAGGCGGTTGCTGTGATTAAAATGGAGGANCNCAANATNATTTCCCCACCTGNCGTTCCTGCCTNCACGCCATTCCAACGAGCCCGCCCGTTGNCGCACCGTCTGTTGTCGCACCGTCTGTCTTTGCTATGGATCTTCATTGGCNTGGGCATCACCCTGCCTCTACCCAGGCTTTCCGCAGACAACGAGCAGGACAAAACGAACTCGGTAAATCCAGCTCATTCCGCAAAAGATCCAACGCNGCATTANCAGNCAACGATCCGACCGCTACTGAGCAAACACTGCTTTCAATGCCACGGTGATGGCGACGAAGTCCACGGTGAAGTCAACTTGCGGGAACTNGAGACTGAACAGCAAATCAAAGCGGCCTTTGAACTCTGGTCCGATGTACTCGAGGTCATTGATTCNGACACGATGCCACCCGAAAGCCAGCCGCGGCTAACTTCAGCTGAAATTGCACAATTCAAATCGTGGTATCAAAAGGCATTGGTGGACACGATCCAGCCNCTGCCGGATGTNCTTCGACCACGCCGCCTGTCAGCGCACGAATATCGGCAAACACTGCGATCCCTCTTTGGATTCGAACTGGAAGTTTCGATTGTGGAAGCCGAGCAGACCATCGTTGAAAAATCGTTGGTGATGAAACTGTTGCCCGTGGACCCACCNGGCCCNAGCGGCTTNAAAAATGANACNTCAGCCAANCCATTGACNACCAATGTNTGGGATCAGTATTCNTTCCTGATCGACGATGCCCTGGAACAGTGGCTTGCTCCCGGACCANGAGAACACCTTGAAAGGGTCACGGGACCGATCGCAGGTGAGCACATGACTCCGAAGCAGGCAAACNAGNTTCTGCAATGGATGTTGCGTCGCGCCTNCCGCCGTCCTCCTGATGCCGANACTNTTGCCGCATCGCNTGCGACCATTGATGGNAAGCGGGGAGCAGAATTGGAATCAGCACTTCGCATTGAANTGAAATCAGTGCTGATGTCACCNCCNTTCATTTACCGCAGCCTGCTTGCAAAGGTTGACGATNCCAAGAGCAGCAACCAGNTGGGTAACCCGGNCCAGGTGGGTAAACCAGTGCTGTACGGTCGCGTCGATGACCATGAACTCGCTGAGCGGCTCAGCTATTTTNTNTGGGGTGACATGCCTGATGATCACCTGATGCAGNTGGCAGCTCGGNGTGAATTGCGTGANCCAGACATTTATGCAAGTGAAATAGCTCGCATGCTGGCGGACCCGAAATNTCAGAATCTCGCGCACAACTTTGGAGTGGAATGGTTCTCACTCAACGAAATATCCAAAGTCTCGAACAACCCGCCTGTCTCCCATGCTTTGCGTCAGCAACCCATTGACTTTCTGAACTATCTGTTCACAGAAGGCCGNCCACTTTTGGAACTGATCGATTCCAAGGTAGCATTTGTAAATCCACACACAGCCAAATATTACCCCGGTGACCGAAAACGGATGACTGCGTACAGGAAACAGCGGGGGATTGAAGTCGAAGCTGTTCCCAACCAACGNCTNGANTTGACCAACACTCCCGAGCGTGGNGGTCTACTGACGATGCCNGGCGTTCTGGCNATGAACAANGGTCCNGTGATTCGCGGAACCTGGATGCTGGAAAGGGTGATGGGTGAACACCTGCCCGATCCACCTGCNAACGTTGGGCAAGTCAAACCCAATCAGCGAGGTGAGAACCTGAGTTTTCGCGAGCGTTTTGAATTGCACCGCAGCAACACAACTTGTGCGATCTGTCACAACAAAATCGATCCGCTGGGATTCGCCATGCAGTCATACGACGCTGGCGGCAACTACAAACCCGCTGGTTCGACCAACTCGAATGGCAGCAAGAAACGCAAGANGAAAGATAGCAAGCAGACGCAAGATCAAAACCCTCCTTCTGCTTTGAAACCACTGGACACCAGTGGCCAGCTTCCAAGCGGAGAAAGTTTTGACGACTACCGCGGATTACAGCAAATTCTCGTCAAGTCCCAGCGTCGAACTGTGATCGAAAACATTGTCAAACGCACCCTGTCCTATGCACTTGCACGTGAACTCAATGTCAACGACATGCCGACGGTTGATGCCATCTGCAGTGAACTTGACCGGCATGGGAACCTCAACCTGCAAGAAGGAACCTACCACGATTTGATTCATCTGGTAGCCAATAGTATGCCGTTCACACACGCACAACCACAGCACATCAAACACGACTGAAGAAAGAGCAACCCATGTCCTGGCAATTAGATCGACGACGATTCCTGCGTGGTGCTGCCGGTCCACTTCTGCCTTTGCCGTTCCTGAACCTGATGGAACGCAAAGCATCAGGTGCGGCAGCCGATGGCCCCCCCATTCGATTCATGACCCTGTTCAAACCCAACGGGGTGCACCCACCCAGTTGGAGCATCAATGGTGGCACCGAATTTGATTTCCGGATGTCACCTCTCATGCAGCCATTCGCGAAACACAAACAGGATCTGCTGATTCTGGACAACATGGGTGACTTTGGGTTCTCATCCCATGCCAACTCCACACGTCGATTCCTGAGCGGACACCACAGAAACACCAAATCCGCATCCGTCGACCAGTTAATCGCCAGCAGAATTGGGAAAGGAACGCCACATCGCTCGCTTGAATTGACCACCGAAGGACTGTTCCCGAATCAGATTGGCTGCAGTTACATCTCTTATGATTCCAATGGCGATCCCATCCCGCGCGAGAGTGATCCGCAACTGATCTTCGATCGAATCTTCCGCAGCCCGATGCGAAACCAGGCCAAGCGTCNTGAAATGNAAAGCGTATTGGATCGNGTATCCGANGACGCAAAATCACTTTCACGCACAGCGGGNGCAGAAGACAAACAGACGCTGGATCAATATTTGTCGGTGGTTCGCTCGACAGAGAAAAGGATCGACAACATCGCTGCCTCGTCCAACGACATTCCCAAAGCAACGATGGAACGTCCGCTGGCACCTGCCAACCTGAACGAGCAGGTGGAATCGATGCTTGACCTGATCTCACTCGCCCTGTGGACTGATTCAACGCGATGCGTGACCTACATGCTTGGCAACAGCAACAGTCGAATGATTTTTGATTTTCTGGGTGTCAAAGAACAACACCATTACCTGTCTCACTTCTTCCGGAACTTTTCACGGCAAAACCTCGATGCACTATTAAAAATCAGCTTGTGGCACATGGAGAAATTTGACTACCTGCTGACTCGCATGAAATCCTACCGGGATCACCAAGGCAGCCTCCTTGACCACAGTGTGGTGCTGTATGGATCAGGCATGGGACACAGCGACAATCACACGGCGACTCGAATCCCAATCATTCTGGCAGGGCAGGGCGGAGGGCTGTTAAAAACAGGGCGTTATGTGCGTTACGCCGAGAATCAGCAACTGGGGAGATTGCACCTCGCCCTGCTGAAAATGTTTGATGCCGATCAGGATTCCTTCGCCTATTCAACCAGCCCATTGTCTGGACTCAATGGTTCCGACTTTACCCCCTACAGCGAACAGCCGTTTGAAAGCTGGGTCAAACAAGGTGACGGAACCATTACCGTGCAAGGACGGCTTCGACTGTCGGACAATCTCGATGAAGCACGAATTTTCCTGATTGATGTGCAAGGCCAGCCATCTGTCCGAATCGATGTCGCCTTCAGAGACTTCCATGATTTCAACCTCGCCTACCATTGTGGCACAGCCGTCAAAATCACAGGCACCGTGACCGAAAAGAATGGACAGTCNGTGATCACCAAGGTGCAGAAACTGGATTCCCTGTTCGGAAAAAAACCNGGATCCGCCAACGGATAAAACGAGGCTCTGCGAAGAGTTCACCCTCCATCCGATTCNAAGATTCAGTCCNCTTGCGGNGGTCAACTTGAGTCGATNCGATTTACTCTCACCGCAGGATCGAGCCAACAGATCGGACGCTGATTACCCNCGACTGCTTCCTCTTTCATGGCATCGATGACACGTGACGGTGGCTCACAAGCAGGCAACCCCCAATGAACGTTTAGCCCTCTTGCGAAAAATAAAATCTGGGTAAGAGCCCCCAATTCGGTAAAACTCTTCCAGCATTTTGTGTGAGAAAGAAGCCCCCACTCACCAGACAAAGGGAGAACGAGAAGACAAACCGTGACTTCATTTTCGAAGAATGTTCTCGGTGGCTCCACCCCCCCCACTACGGTTTAACTTGACCAAACACCGTGCAATACGTAGGCTCGAATGAAATCTACCCTCGATCGCGACCCCTACAGGCAACGCATGAGTAAATCTGTCAATCTACTCTTGATCCTCCTGCTGCTCTCCTGCCTGCCGCCAAAACTCGTACGACCTGCTTCTGCTCAAGAATCAGCGTCGGAAGACGGCGACAGCAAGACCCAGGAAGCCAACGAGCAAGCGGACGACGTTGCCTCTGGAGACTCCGACAAAGAAGATCCAGAGGAACTCGATGAATTCGCGTTTGAAGTGCGCGAAACGGAAGAAGCTCGCAAACTTCTTCGGACGCGACTGGGATTTCTCGACAAGCGTCTTGATCTGCTCAAACAGCGACAACTGCTAGAAAGAAAACGGCTCAAGTTGGAACAACGGATCGAGGATGCTGCAGAACGTGATGTAGAACCCGGAGATGAGCTTGAAGAGCAATGGGACCTGATCGAGCTTGAGTCAGAGAAAATTTCGATCAGTCTGGAACTGCTTGAGAAACGCTTTGAATTATCTGAACTGCGACAAACGTTTTCGGAAGAGGAGGTTGATTCAGGGGATCGCGATTTTCAAAAGATGGATGCCACCTTTGCTGAAGCAGACAAGCTCACAGCGCAGTTCTTTGAAAGTGTTGAAAAGGGCGACGACAGGCGGGCTGAACAAATGGAAATCCGGCTGGAAGACCTTGAGCACGAGTACGAAATACGCAACGAATTCCTCCACCTGAAGCTTGAACTGCACTATGCAGAAGAAGAAGGCGACGAGGAGTTGATTGAGGAATTAAAACTTGAGCTTCGAGAACTTGAACGTGAGCTTGAACCTGAGAGCAATCGCGGAAAAAACTTCAGGGAGACAGAAGAAGACAGAAAGCCCCTTGGCATTAACATGCCCAAGCCCGTGTCGGTTGATGCGGCCACCGTCGCGGCGGCGGCGAACTGGAACTATCTGCAACACATTGAACCGCTTCTGAAGCGACATTGCCATGAATGCCATTCAGATGAGTCGGCCTCTGGTGATCTGGATCTGCTGTCTTTAGCTGAAAAGAAACCATGGGTCATCAACCGGAGCACCTGGAAAAATATCAGNCAGCAAATCAGAATGCGAACCATGCCTCCGCCTGAGGCTGAACCCATGCCCGACGCAGATCGTTTGATCATCGCAGGTTTTTTGCAGCACCGGATTGATGATTTTGACTATGAAACCGTACGGCAACCTGGCTACGAGCCTGCCCGCCGACTGACGAATGAAGAATACAATCACACCNTCCGGGACNTGTTTGGNATCGACTTGCGTCCTGCGGATCGATTCCCCCGNGAATTGACCGCGTCCAGTGGATTCGCCAACAGTGCGAACAGTCTCTTTTTGCAACCGATCANTCTGGAGCGTTATCTGGGTGCCGCAGAACAGGTCATCGAGGCTGCGATGCCTGNCCAGGCTGACACNGCNGAATTGCAAAGAANACGCAACTTGTTAGTTGGTTCGAGATCAGCCGATGAGGCGATNNCNAATTTTNCACGACGNGCCTTTCGTCGACCTGTAAGTGAACNGGAATTGACNCCACTGCTGAACTACTACACAGAACTTACGGGACAAAAACCTGAATCNGTCAGTCATGANGAGATTTCNTACCNNGCNCTTGGTCAGGTATTCGAGGTGATTCTCGCTTCNCCCAGTTTCCTGTTCCGCAGCGAAAACANCCAAAGCNANCAAACCGGACANGCGTTCANNATCACCGACCACGAGCTTGCCAGCCGACTTTCGTATTTCCTGTGGGCGACCATGCCTGATGCTNAACTGAGCAAAGCNGCAGANGATGGCATCCTGCGTGATCCGCGTGTACTTGCTGCCGAAGTGAAACGCATGCTGGCTGACTCGAAATCAAGAACACTGGGAGAAATTTTTGCTTCCCAGTGGCTGGGCTTCAGTGCCTTGCCGCACGCCCCACGCGATCCGATCGATAATCCTTGGGCAACCGACTCGCTGGTCCATGCGATGCAGCAGGAATCAGCACTCTTTTTCTCATCTCTGGTAGATGAAAATCAGCCCATCGAGCGTCTCATTGATGCCCAATACACATTTGTCAACGAAGAGCTGGCTCGACATTACGATCTTGAGCAAGTGCGGGGACCAGAAATGAGACGAGTCTCACTGGAATCCACTCCCCGTAGCGGGATTTTGGGTCAAGGCAGTATTCTGGCAATCACCTCCTTCCCGAATCGGACCAGCCCGGTGGTGCGTGGCAACTGGATTCTGACTGAGTTGCTGGGGACACCGCCACCACCACCGCCACCGAATGTCAGCGAATTTGATGATCGAGTTGCCGAGCGTCGGAATCTCACCCAACGACAAAAGCTGGAACTTCACCGTAACAACCCGAATTGTTATGCCTGCCATGCACAAATCGACCCACTTGGTTTCGCGTTGGAGCAATACGACTGGTTTGGACGCTTCACCGAATCACGTCGCGGCCGTCAGCCTGACACTCGCGGCACCCTGCCGGGCGGCACCGAGTTCCGTGGTTTGACAGGTCTGCAAACTGCATTGGTGGCCGAGCGGCGTGACCAACTGGTGGAACAAATCACGCGTAAGATGATGACTTATGCTTTGGGCCGTCAACTTGAATATTTCGATGAACCGGTCATCCGTGAGATCATTGGGCAAGTCGATGCGGACAACAGGCGACTGCAAACGCTGATTCAAGCCATCGTCAACAGCGACACATTCCAAATGAAACAGGTTGTTCCCTGAACAGCGAACAATCTGGCAAACTGAGTACATAACTGACTGGTAAACTTTGGCATCTGATCAACACGGCACGAGCGGCCCTATGGCAAAACAGACACGCAATCAAACCCGCACTTCTGGTGCGTGGCGGATTTCACGACGCACGATGCTACGAGGCATGGGAACCGCCATTTCGCTTCCGCTGCTTGAAGTAATGGATTCTGCTGCAACAGCAGTCGAACCTGCTTCGCACAAGACCACGCGACTCGCCTACCTGTACATTCCTAATGGTGTTGCTGACGGAGCATGGTTACCTGAGGAATCAGATCCAGATGGCAAACTCAAAAAGCTGAATCCCTGGATGAAGTCGCTGCAACCGTTCGCAAGTGAAATGACGCTGTTCAAGAACATCTGGACGCCACGCGGCAATGGACACAGCGCAGGCACAGCAACATGGCTGACCGGAGGCGGTTTTAACCACGAGAACATCAACGTTGGCGGACCATCGGCGGACCAGATCGCTGCCAAACATTTTCGATCCACCACGTTGCTGCCATCCCTAGAGATGGCAATGCGAGGAGAAGGCTATTTCAGCAGCAGCCTGTCTCGCAACTCCATTTCATGGGCAGATGCCCAGACACCGGTGCCGCGTGAGATCGAGCCTCGAGCCATTTTCGACCGCATGTTCCGCGCCGGCGAAAGCCAAATGGCGCAACGTTCGGTACTCGACATGGTGATTGCCGACGCCCGCCGCATGAAAAATTCAGCCAGCGTGCAGGATCGTCAAAAAATTGATGAATATCTGGAATCCATTCGCGAGATCGAACGCAAAATCGCCTTCTCTGAGCGTCAGAAACAGCGATCTGATCTCGCGTCTGGGCTCGGCAAAGCAATGATCCGCCCCGCCACTGAGATACCAGAAGATCATGGTGAATACGTGCGTGCGATGATGGATATGATCGTGTTGGCATTCTGGGCCGATGCCACCCGCGTCGCAACGTGCATGATGGACCACGGCCAAAGCAACCGGTACTTCAACTTCATTGATGGCGTGACAGGCACCTGGCATGCACTTTCACACTGGAAGGACATCAGTGGCAAGACAGAGGATGATGATGGGGTCACCTCGTGGAAATCACGTGACGAAAAACGTGACATGTACAATCGCGTTACAGCATGGCACACCCAACAGGTGGCCTATCTGATCAGTCGCCTCAACCAAATCCGGGAAGCTGACGGAACACTGCTCGATCACAGCACCATCGTGTATGGCTCCAGCCTGGGCGATGGTCACGAACATGAAGAGAAGAATTTGCCGCTGCTGTTGGCAGGCCGAGGTGGTGGAGCAATCCGTCCGGGGCGACTGATCAGTGGCCGACGGGACCTGTCGATGTCCGACTTGCACCTGACGTTGCTGCGGGCCACCGGGGTTCCCTTGGAACGATTTGCTGACAGTGATTCGCCACTCTCATTGGCCTGATTGATTCCGGCAGCGGACGAATCTCTAGCGGTGTCAATCATTCTGCACTTCTCGCCAACTCTTTTCCCCGCAGTGTGCGAGCAAAAAAGCTGGCCATCTCATTTTGAAAGGCATTCCTGTTTTTCTGGAAAACAGCGTGCCCGGAACCGTCGGTCATACGCCGGTAGGTCACATCCGTTGCTCCTGCCGTCGTCAAAGCTTTGACAAAATCATCGGAATGGCCGATATCCACCAGGCGGTCCGAAACTTCGTGAAACAAAAGGAAGGGGGGCGCATCCTTGGTCACGTAGGTGATCGGCGCAACAGCGGCGAGGCCGGGATTGGCTTCGCCCCGCCTCATGGGGCGAGTCGGCGTGGCCGAAGCAGCGACAGCTTGAATCTGGCTGGAATAGTCTTGAAACGGCCCGTCTCCCTCAAGCTCACGGTTGCTTGCTGAAACACCCAGCATGCTGACAAGATGCGCTCCTGCTGAATTCCCGTAGGCTCCGATTCGCTGGGGGTCAATTTGATAGTCATCTGCGTGAGCCCTCAGCCACCGCACGGCGCACTTCACGTCTTTGATACAAGGCACTCTCGAAGCATCAAGTCGATAGTTGACTGTGATACAGACATATCCTCTGCGAGCAGAATCAATGGCCTGCTCAAGAAACAATACTTTGCGTTTATCGCCACGGATCCAGCCACCGCCATGAACGAATACCAACGCCGGTCTCAACCCATCAACCTCACCAACCGGCCTGAACAAATCCAGTTTCCAACGCTCGTGACCCTCGCGATAAGGCACGTTCAACTCACAGGCAATTTGATCGCCGGCGCTTCGCCTGACCTGTTCGTCAGTCACTTCGTTGGCTGCGTTACCTCTCTGTCTTGGATTCCCCCGATTTCGATTCCCCCGATTTCGCACCAAACGCTGGGCAAGCGCAGCCAACTCATTGATTTTCAGAAATCCGTCCGAGTTGCTGTCGACCCGTGCAAAATTTTTCCGCATCAAACCGCTTGATTCATTCCACGCGATCCGTTGATCCTTGTTCTTATCCATCTGACGCAACCACTGCTGAACCATGGTCTGGTTCGCGTTCTTACCACCTTGTTGTTTTCCCGAGCCTCCTTCGATCCGTGGCTTGTCCGTGTCACCCATTTCTTTTTGGACGAGTGGTTTGGAATCCTCAGACGCCTCCTGTGCCACGACGATCCCATACGAGTCAAGATACCCACACGAGCCAAGGCAAAGGAACACAAACACCAGACGCGCCACCATAACATTCTCCTCGCAACAAGAAACTTCAGAGGCGATTCATATTCCTCTGCATGCCCCGTGCCACTTTTGCTTGGAACACGAATGCTTAAAAATGGCAACATCCGCACAAACGGGATAGCATCCCTCCCATCAGCGACCACTTCAGGCGATCAGCGAATCGATGATGCCCTTGCTATCAGCAAACTCATCTACTTCCAGCCCCATCAACTGAGCCTGAGTCAACCACAGATTAGCAAGTGGTGTTCCCTCACGCATGTTGATGTGTTGGCCAGACTTCACCTTCTTACCGCCACCAGCCACGATGATTGGCAAGTCATTGTACTGATGGGTTGCTCCATCACCGAGTCCCGAACCATAGGTCACCAGCGCATTGTCCAGTAGCGTAGAACCGTCAGCTTCCTGAATCGTGTCCAAGCGATTCAAAATATGAAAATACTGTTCCATATGAAAACGATCGACTCGTAACAAATCATCAATGAATTTGGTCTGATTGTGTGACATCTGATGATGACTTCGTGGCTTGTCGAACAGACTGTCAAACATGAAAGGAGTATCCCATCGCTCGGGACCGATCATGAAGGTTGCCACATTGGTCAACCCCGTCTGCAACGCGACCACCATCAAGTCTCCCATCAAGCGGATGTACTCGCCTCTTGGAAGATAGGTTTCGGGAGGCTCAGGAAAATCAACGGTTGCCAAATCCTTTTTCATATCCTGCAGTCGCTTCATCTGCGTTTCGATCGTTCGCAACGCTTCAAAATACTCGGTAAATTTCTGCCCATCGGAGTAGCTGAGTTCCCGTTGAAGGGACTTGGCGTCCTCGAGCACGAGATCGGTTACATCACTTGAACGCGTGGCTTGGCTGGTACCGAACAAGCGATCGTACATTTTCCGCGGGTCACGAATCGATGGAGCAAGGTGGCCTGTGCCGAACCACGAAATATTGTCGAAGTGAATCGACTCTTTGTTATCGCGATGGCTGTTGCAACTAAACTCCAGAGTACTGAATGGCGTTTCTTTGCCCACATGGTCAGCCACGACATGATCCAGCGTCCGCTGAATGGGCCAGGCCGAACCTTTGACGGTATAAGGTTTGGCGCTACTGAGATAACAGGACGCGCACTGCGCATGCACATCGGTACCCTGTTGGAAAGTGCGATCCATCCCAGTGATCAGATTGATTTTCTCGACCAAAGGCATCAACGGTTCAAGCGTTGGTGTTAGATGCTCAAGCGGCTTGACGCTGAAATTTGGATCCTGTTCTCCCAAAGAGCGAAAGAAATTTCCCAGATTCCCTTTCGGGATCACGTGATCTGCCTCGCCGGGAAAGAAGCCCCGGCGGACCACGCCAATGGGGACATAATAGTGCACCATCCGCTTGGCAACGGATGCACCAGCGTCTGCGTTTGCGACACTCTCAAGCCACGGCAGTGCGACCATGGCACCACCCACGCTTTGCAGAAAATTTCTTCTTGAAGTTGATTTCATCGACGAAGGCTCATGAAATAATCAGGGACTTGTAGTCAAACTCTGGTCAGACAATTCGACACCACAAAGAAAAGGTTTGCTGAAAACAACCTCTCGAAAGAGAGTCTGTATTCGATAACCATCATCAATGGTTGCTGCTGCAATGCGATCCAATTCACTCTGATCCCGAGGCCCTAGCTCGCGTGCTAACGCAAACGACAGCAGATGGCCTGCGAAACCGCGAACAAACCGATCTTTTTCGGCAAGAATCGCATCTTTGAATCCAGCGATGTCAGAAAACTCATGACGCCGAAACAGTTTCCCAGACGAGTCAATTTCACGTCCGTTCTCGTACAACTTACGCCACTTTCCAATCGCATCAAAATTCTCGAGAGCGAATCCCAACGGATCGATTTTCTCATGGCAACCCGCACAATCAGCTCTTTCCCGGTGCAGTGCCAAACGTTCACGCAACGTCAAATTTTTCTCATCACCCAACGGTTGTTCCTCCAGCGGTGGCACATCCGCTGGCGGTGGTTCGGGCGGAAGGTTAAAGATCACGCTGGACACCCAGGCTCCGCGAGTGATCGGTTTGGTGCGATCGGTTCCCGAGGTCATCGTCAAAGTCGCTGGATTAGTAATCACTCCGCCCTGCCGTCGATCGTTAACCGGCTGACGCGTGAAGTTGAGCGCAGTGACACCCCCGCCATTTTTGTTGCCTTCAACCCCTCCGTAAACACGCTGCAACAACGGTGACCGATACGTGAAATCGGAATCGATTAACTGCGTCAGCGACATGTTCTCAATCAACACCGCCTCAAACAGCAACAAAGGCTCCAACATCATGTGCATGCTGTGGCGATACTTTGACATGTAAAACCCTGGAAACTTTTCACGGTTGGGTACCGAGGAGATGATTCGTTCCAGTTGTAGCCACTGGGAAGGGAAACTGTCACAAAAACGTTTGAGCTTGGGATCTTGCATCAGACGGCGAAATTGACCTTGCAACACATCAGGGTCCCGCAACTGTCCCGTCGATGCCAGCTCGATCAATTCCTGATCCGGGATACTGCCCCATAGAAAAAATGACAAGCGAGATGCCAAGTCAATGTCTTCCTGGCATGTCACTGCATCCAAGTCAGGTTGTTTGGCGTCGCTGGCTGGATCGCCGGACACTGAATCACTCGCACCAGGAGTGGAATAAAGGTACAGGAATCGAGGTGAGGCAAGCACAGCACTCGACACACGTTTCATGACCTCAGTGAAGCCAACCCCACTTTCCAATTGGCGTTTTGCATAATCGGCATATCTCGTCAAGGAATTTTCACTTACCGGCCTTCGAAAGGCCCGTGTCAGAAACGGTTTCAGACGGATCCTTGCTTCATCGGGTTGAGAGACACTTGCCGTGGGTTCGGCGAAGAATTCTTTCCAGATGCCAACGTTGGCTGGTGTAAAATCAGGACTGCCGACAATGGACTGACTCAGACTGAGAAACGCCTCCATGAGCAGCGGCGACAACGAAAGCTGATCGCCCCGATTATCAAATCCATGTTCAGCTCGCAGGTCCTGAGGAAAAGCTGCGACCCCGGCAAGTCGCTTTTCGATCATTTGCGATTTCCCAAGCGGTCGACTGCCGACCCGAACGGTATCGGGCATTTTGCCGCTGGCAGGATCAAAGTATTTACTGTGTTGCCGCATCATACGTTCGGGCAAGGTAAAAACGATCGACTTGAGTCGAAACAGATCTTTGACGGCGTTGTTGTACTGAAACCGATTCATTCTTCGAATTTCAGCAAGCTCAGGCTCGGATTCCTCAGCGACCAACCTTTCGAATCGAGTTCTCAGCGCTTTGACAAGCTTTGCTTGCACCGCCGGCGCTAGCTCCCCTTCGTCTTCGGGAGGCATTTCTCCGAGATCGACAACACGAATCAGATCCTGAAGCAATTCAGGTTCGGATTCCTCACTTGGACGTTTCAGAAAGTCGACCAGATCAACCTCACCTCTCACCTCGCCAGCTTCACCGTGACAATGCACACATCGATCGCGCAATACCGCCGCGATTTCTCTTTGGGCTGCGACCGGATCCGCCTTCGCTGCGGTGAGCAAGTCTTCCTCCGCCAAGACCTTCCTGTGTTCTTGTTCCAGCAACGACATTGAAATCAGCAGCAATGGCGCCATCCATCCAAGTCGTTTCATGTGTTGAACCCGCCCAAAAGACCGAAACATCATGCGAACAATTCCTTGATAACACCCGAACTGTCACCATGGGACGCTACATCAATTCCCACTCCACGCAACAGGCTGAGCCACAGATTTGCCAAGGGCGTGTTTGGCCCAAGCACCAAATGCTGACCAAGTTCGATTCCAGCACCGCCGCCCGTGATGATCGTCGGACAGTTGGTCAAATAGTGGATCGAGTTGATGTTACTTCCATAACTCAAGGACACATGATCAAACAATCGACTGCCATCGGCTTCCCGAGTTGCTTTGAGACGGTCGATAAAATAGGCCAGCAGTTCCGACTGTTTCTGATCGCGGGTCTGGGAAACGGATTTCCGATCGCCACTGGTGTAGTGGCTCATATTGTGCCCCGTGATCGTAGCTCCAAAACTTTTCAACAAGCTCTCTACGGGTTGCCGGTAGGTAAATACGCGGGTCGCATCGACCTGCATGGCCGCGATCATCAAATCATACATGACCTTGATTTCTTCATATCCCGCCACTGCCCCCTGCGGCTCATCTGGGAACTTCGCTGGACGGGACTTTGGAACATCTAACCATTGCTCTTCTTTCGAGAGTCGTGTTTCAATATCTCGTACCGACTGCAGATACTCGCCCAGCTTGTCAGTATCCTTGCGACTAAGTCCCCGACCAACATCCTTTGCATCTTCCATCACCGCATCCAAAATGCTGCGTTGTTTCTGCAACATCAACTGCCGTTGCGCAAGAGGTGTTTTGCCGTCAGAGAATAGTTTGTGATACGCAGCCACGGGGTTGTCTAATCCTGCCATTGGCTTGCCTTGGCGATTCCACGCCAACGACAACCCAGGCCCATGTCCGGAATTCTCAGCATCCTTGCAACCGAGTTGCAGCGATGTAAACCGTGTTGCCAAACCCAACTTTTCCGCAGCAACCTGATCTGCAGAAATAGTGTTATGAAAACTTTTTCCAGGTTCCGCATAGCGATTGGCACCCGTCAGATAAAAAGTACTGCCCCAATGTGCTTCACTGCTGAACTGGTTGCTCAGATTCTGCAGAACCGTGATGTCGTTCTTGTGGCGTAGCAGCGGTTTCAGGCCAGCAGGCAATGCATAATCAGTGCCACTGACCGACTTGTCCGGGAACCAGTCATCTCGAGTAACACCCCATCCGAAACTCAAGAACACCATTCGCTTGGCAGGCCGATCCACAGACGCTGCACTCGCGGAATTTTTCCGAACCAGAGATTCAAGGCCCGGCAGAGCAATCACTCCCGTACTACTTCGCAGAAAATGACGCCGTGAAAGATTCATGCAGCTTCTCATTAGAAATTACAATAAGTGAAAGGTTGACGAACCGAACTCTGCGATCGCGGGTGGGCGACAAATCACAGAGGATCGGAAAGTTCAGTGCAGTGCGGGTCAAAACAACAAAGGAGAAAATTTTTTGGAAGGGCATGCCCCATTTCAGAGACCGCCTCAGTTCAGGGACTGTCCCATGTCATTGGACAGCAACTTCATTGGACGTTTTTTCCTCTTTCAGGCTCATCACACCTTGCCGCGGTAGCCCACAAGTTCGACGCAACAATCACCATTTACGTGTGAACCTGACACATTGACCACCGACCGGCAGTCTTCCCAGTTTAGCAGGACAACAAGACGTGGTCATCTTGATTGCCACGAGCAACGGGCAAGACAGCTCAGCGGCGCACTCCAACCCGCAAAACCCAGAAAAACCGCGATATTGTCAGCCTCGCCTGAAAGTAAGACCTCTAACATCTTGCCCGACTGCGTGCATTCAAGTGCTAAAGCAAGTCGCCCTCAACGCCTGCTGTTTACCATTAGCGCGGTTTACTCATCAACAATTTGTAGTGTCCGCTTCCAAGCAAATCATCGATTCGATCTCGTAATTCCATCGTAATTTCGACGCGATACTTTTCACTCTTCAAATGAACGGTTTCGCCTTCCCGCAAGCGCAGGCTGAAGAGCAGTTCCTGCGAACCCGGATAGCCACGCACAATTTCTCTTAGACGACTGATCGTATCACCGTCATGGTCCGTCTCGTCCAACCGCAGTCTCATGCCGTGCGTGTAGCGTTTATCGAGCTCGTCGAGGGGCGTCAGTTCATCGATAATCAGATTCGCTTCATCCCCGCCACGGCGATCAACTTTTCCTCGTGCCAAGACGACTGCATCAGGCTGGATTCGATCTCCGACATCAACAAAACCTTTGGGCCAGACGATACACCTGATAGCACCTTGCATATCTTCCAGATCGAAGTTGGCATATTTCGACGGCGCTCCCACCTTGGCATTTTTAGTGTGTGCAAACTTGATCGAACTGATCATGCCTCCCAGGACAACCTCGCCACGGTCTTTGACGTCGCCAAGTTTGTCTGTCGTGTGAGTCCGAAAGGTTGCCAGTTTCTTCTCATACTCCGCCAATGGATGACTTGCCAGGTAGTAGCCGAGCACCTCTTTTTCAGCGATCAACTTTTCACGTTCAGGCCACTCATCCATTTCTGGCAGAGGTGTTGCAACTGTTTCCCCACCTCCGGCCTCCTCTTCCTCAAAAGCACCAAACAGGCTGGCTTGTCCACTCTTTTTGTCCGCTTGAACGGCTGCCCCAGCCTGAACAGCCCTTTCAATAACCGCAGTCAATTGGCTGCGATGGGCATTGAATTCATCCATCGCTCCTGCTTTGATCAAAGTTTCAATGGCACTTTTATTACATGCGGCAGGATCCACCCGCTCGCAAAAATCAAAGATATCCTTGTAAGGTCCATTCTTTTTTCGTTCAGTTTCGATGCTAATCGCAGTGAAGCCGCCACAGCCCTTGATTGCGGAAAGCGCGAAGTGGATATTTCCCTCTGAGACCGAGAAGTCTGCAGAGCTGTGATTAACAGAGGGTGGCACCACTTCAATCTTCATACGATCGCAATCTTCCATATGCTCAACCAATGCATCTTTGCGTTTGAAGTTGCGTCCCGAAATATCACTCGACAACAACGCCGCCATGAATTCGACTGGGTAATGCGCTTTGAGGTAAGCAGTTTGATAGGCCAATAAGGCGTAAGCGGTTGAATGGCTTTTATTGAATCCGTATCCAGCGAATTTGACAATCAGGTTCCAAATGTCATTGGCATCTTTCTCGGCGAGTCCGTTTTCTACGGATCCTGTGATGAATGCTTCGTGATTCTGGTTGATCAACGATTCTTTTTTCTTACTAATCGCTTTGATACAAGTGTATGCATTCGCCAACGGAATTTTCCCAAGGCGATTAAGAATTCTCATCACTTGTTCCTGATAGACCATGATCGAATTGGTCTCTTCCAGAATTTCCTTGAGAACGGGGTGTTTGTACTCGGGCTCCTGCCGACCATGCTTGATGTTGACGTAATCATCCACCATGCCGCCCTCAAGTGGTCCTGGTCGATAGAGAGCCGCAGTTGCGATGATGTCGGTAAAATGATCGGGCTTCATCCTTAACAACAAGTCACGGATGCCACCGGATTCCAACTGGAAAACCCCTTTGGTTTCGCCACGTTGCAGCAACGCGTAGGAAGCCTTGTCGTCGAGTGGAAACTTCAATGGGTCGACGGCTTTCCCGGTAGTCTGCTCGATGAGCTGGACTGTACGACTTAGAATCGTGAGATTCCGAAGTCCAAGGAAATCCATTTTCAGCAGCCCTGATGCTTCCACATCTCCCATCGGCCACTGCGTGATGACATCCTGCTTCCCTGGCACACGCCCCAGCGGCACATACTCGGTCAGCGGCTTATCTGCGATCACCACGGCGGCAGCGTGGGTGCCGACATTCCTTGCCAATCCTTCAATTTTCATCGCCAGATCAAGCAATTCCCGTATTTCCGGATCGCCATCGTAGGCCATCTTCAGATCAGCACTTTTCGTGAGTGCTTTGTCGAGCGTGATCTTCAGCTCGTCGGGGACCATCTCGGTAATTTGGTTGACACGTGCCAGCGGCACACCCAGGGCACGCCCCGTGTCTTTGATCGCTGCCCTCGCGGCCAGCGTGCCAAACGTCCCGATCTGACAGACCATTTCACTGCCGTAACGTTCTTTCACATAATCAATGACCTCGCCGCGACGTTCTTTTTCAAAATCGATATCGATATCAGGCGGTTCCGTCCGGCTCTCATCAAGGAAACGCTCGAATAGCAGGTCGTACCGCAGGGGGCACACATGCGACATGTACAGCGCGTAACAGACGATAGCACCAACACCGCTGCCACGGGCTGTTGCTGAAATCCCCTTGCTTCGTGCATGTAGCACAAAGTCCCACACGATCAGGAAATAAGTGGGATAGCCTAATTTTTCAATCACGTCGAGTTCGCGATCCAGACGAGCCATCACCTCGTCACTTAGATCTTCACCCTTGAAACGCTCTGGTTCGGATTCATACCGTTCCTTCAAGCCCTTAATGCACAGTTCACGCAAGTAGTCGATTGGCGCTTTTTGATCGGGACACTCAAACGACGGAAAATAATACTTCCCCAGCTCCAAATCGATGTCGACTGAATCTGCGATTTCCTGACTGCGAGCTACCGCATGCTCCAAGCCCGGAAACTTCTCATACATTTGCTCTGGACTGCGGAGAAAGAACTCATCATTCTCCATTTTCATACGTGAAGTATCTGTTCGATAACGCCCCGTGTTGATGCACAGCATGATGTCTTGTGCTTCTGCGTCACCACGATCGACATAATGGCAATCGCTGGTTGCCACCAACGGCAGCCCCATTCGCTTGGCGATTTCAACCGCGTTATCAAGTTGTGCCTTTTGAATATCGACACCATTATTCATGATTTCGATGAAGTAACGATCATCGAATACATTATGGAACCAACCCGCAATTTCTCTGGCTTCTTTTTCAACCTCTGCAGTATCGATTCCTTTGATCACAGCACGACTGAATTCACTACTGACACATCCGGAGAGGCAGACAATTCCTTCGTTGTATTTTTCGAGAATTTCCTTGTCGATGCGTGGCTTGAAATAGAAACCTTCGAGCGAAGCTGCGCTGGCAAGCTTGATCAGATTACGAAACCCGGTCCGATTCTTCGCCAAGAGAGTGAGATGATAACTGGCCGCCTTGCTGCTACTGGCACCGCCTTTGTCGAAGCGGCTTCCGGGTGCGATGTATGCCTCGTATCCAATGATGGGATTGATGCCAGCCGACTTGGACTTTCGATAAAACTCCAACGCTCCATGCAAATTGCCATGGTCGGTCAAGGCCAACGAGTTCATCCCATGCTCGACACAACGGTTGACCAGTTTTCCGATATCTCCAGCGCCATCCAACAAGCTGTAATGACTGTGGCAGTGCAGGTGTGTGAAGGGGCGAGCTGGAGCTTCCTTCGCGATCTCATTCATCGTGATTCCTTCCTGATTACGAAATGCAGAAGCATTGCGAAACGGTTGAGGAGGGTGGCATTTTTCAAGGGCTGGAAAGCTGAGCCGGCTGCCGCATGGTGTCCCAGCAAGCGTCGAACTGCCGGCCAGCTTCCTGTGCGTCTAAGGTAGCGAACCGAGACCGGTTGGCAATCATGGCGTATTGTCAGCCGCCTAGCTCCAGAGCAACAAATTTCGGTCCACTTCGTTGAGGGTTCGCTGAAAGGGCTCACGATGCCGCATTTTGCCCTCCTGAGCGGACGCGAAACCGTCGTGGAAACGGTGTTTTCCGGGAATCACGCATCGAGTTCGATGCAAATCGCTCGCGGTCGCCTCCCCCCCTGCGCCACCCTGATGACGGCTGACTTAAGAGAGAACTGAAGCTCTTCAGCATGCGTAAACATGATTGCCGCATGTGAATCGGGGTGCAAACCCTCGTTTTTAGCCGGATAGTGGCGTAATCTGCGTCGATTGGTGTAAGCTAAGGTGCTTACGTTGACCTTGTATCCTGCGACTCGCGGGCCGAGGAATCCCCACCAACTTTCCCGCCAACGGATCGCCTGTTTCGTGCTTAAGCTCGTACTCTCACCACTCCGTCTCTGCGTAGGCTGGAGCCTTTCCCCTCGGATTTTGGGTCTGACCGGGGCCGTCATGCTGGTTCTTCTGCGTCTTACCGTTGGCTGGCATTTCTACAGCGAAGGTATCGATAAGAAAGCAGCCGGAGACTGGAGCGCCGCTCCGTTCTTTGCCAATGCAAAGGGCCCAATGGCAGAAGATTTCAGGCAGCTAGTATGGGATGCAGACGGAGAATTCCGACTCAATCGTGCTGCCGCGATGCAAAACTGGGCTGTTTTCCGTAATGGTGTTGCCGACCACTACGGGTTCACTGAGCCGCAAAAGGCCCAAGCTCAAGCCAATTACGCTAAGGCTGTTGAACAATACGACTGGGTTCTGAGCGAAAATGCTACTGATCTCGAAGAGTACGCCTTAGGCCGAGAACGCATCGCGAAGCTCGAAACAGAGGGCCAAGAAAAGGCGGTTCGCGATGGCGTCACCAGCCTCGGGGGACAACGAGACACAATCCGGCGAGAATGGAAGCAAAAAGCCGCTCCCACGTTGGCACAAATTGATGCGATTTGGGCCAATTATGAGGCTGACCAGAACGCACTGGCAACCGGCCCACAGGCGGAAGCAAGTCCCTATTACCGCTTAGTCAGACCACGTACTGAGCGAATTGACACCAGCGTGATCGATCGGTTCGTCCCCTACTTTGACATTGCCATTGGGTTATGCCTGCTTCTTGGCTTCTTCACACCCGTTGCGGCGTTGGCTGCAGCAGGTTTTCTCGGTTCAGTGTTTTTGAGCCAATTTCCTCCCACAACCGGGCCAGGCTCAAGTAATTACCAACTGATTGAGTGCATGGCTTGTTTGGTACTTGCCGCCACAGGATCAGGGCGTCTGGCTGGACTCGACTACTTCCTGCATTTAAGCGTTCGCAAAACTTGGGGCGGTCAGGCCCCGCAAAGCTGATCCATCACCCCACTGAACCAAAACAAAACAAAGCACACTCGAAATAGAGGATTTTTTTCATGGTCGATAAACTATCAGCTGATCAACGTGACGTCGGCGAACACAACTATTATTCAGCAGTCGGAAGCTACTACGATGTAAATCGGCGCGATTTCTTACGTGGCATTGTTGCTGCGGGAGCCGTGAGTGGGGCTGGACTAGGTGCGGCGTACTTCGGGTACGGCAAAGTCAAAGATCCTGTCCGGGTGGCTGTCATTGGAACGGGTGATGAAGGCAACGTATTGATCGGAGGCTGCAACCCCGAATACGTCGATGTCAAAGCGATCTGTGACATTCGTCCGTTCGGACAACACCGCGCCTTTCACGGTGACTGGTCCAGCCCATCGGCTCTTGGACGTCGTCCGGGTCTGATCAGCGTCGCCGGCTATAAGGATGAGGCCGAAGCGAGGCGAAATGTCAAAGTCTACGATGGCAGCAATGGTGGTATCATGGCCTGCCTTGATGATCCTGACATCGAGGCCGTGATCATCGCATTGCCGCTTTGGCTGCATGCCCCCGTGGCTGCTTTGGCGATGGAGCGAAAACTGCACGTTTTGACCGAAAAGCTGATGGCTCACAACGTGGCCCAGTGCAAGGTTATGTCGCGAATGGCAGCCGAAATGAAAGATCAAGGCGGAAACCCAATTCACTTGGCGACCGGTCACCAGCGGCACTACAACGTCAAGTATGACAACGCCATCAACTTGATCCGTTGGGGATTGCTCGGACAACTCCATCACATCCGAGCTCAATGGCATCGTGGCAACCTGCCAGGTGGTGATAGCTGGAAGATGCCAATTCCCGGTGGCGAAAAAGATGCAAACGGGAAGATGATCGATAAGATCGCAGGCGATATCCGCAATCGCCAGTCCAAACTCAAGAACGCCACCAGCCCCGACGACATCGTCCGACTCCAGGCTGAACTCGCACAACTGCAGGCATGGGACGCTGACAAAAACGTCAACCCCAAGGACTTCGGCTACGAAGACTTCACCGCGGGTGGACGAATGTTCTCTTCGATGGATGAACTGCATCGCTGGAGATTGTTCGAACGAACAGGCGCTGGCCTGATGGCCGAACTCGGCAGCCACCAGCTTGACGCAGTCAGTATTTTCCTGAGCTCACTTCGCAACGATGGTAAAAAAGTCCACCCACTCAGCGTTCATGCTGTCGGCGGAAGACATATCATGCCAGTGGACCGCGACGCAGGTGACCACGTGTACTGCATGTTTGAATTCCCTGGACCGGAGTACTCGGAAACATTCGACGTTGGCTACTACGATAAAGTCGAAAACTATCCCCCAAGCACGCTCAATAAACAAACCAAACAATGGGACCGTGCTGAACCGTTGCCAGGTTATGAAACAGATCCAAACAAGAAGGTTGTCGTGACCTACTCGTCGATCAACGGTAACGGCTTCGGTGGATGGGGCGAAGTTGTGATGGGAAGTAAGGGAACGCTTGTTCTTGATAAAGAGACGGACGTTCTGCTGTATCGCAACAGCGATACGAGCAGCAAGGTTGGTGTTGCAAAACAGGACGGTGGGTACGTGCTGGACACAAGTGCGAGTGGAGATTATGCCGCACCAGTCGCGAAAGCAGCCGACTCCGGACCTGTCAGCCGTGGCTATCGCGAAGAAATCGAGCACTGGGCATATTGCATCCGTAACCCCGACAAAGAAAATCACCCTCGTTGCTACCCCGAAGTCGCAATGGGAGATGCCGTGATTGCTTTGGGGACCAACGTGGCCTTAAAGAACGCGGCGGCCGGAAAAGGCGGGCACCTCCAGTTCAAGGAGGAGTGGTTCGAAGTCGACAACGACGCGACACCAGATGGTAGTGAGATCGCAACCGAAACAGCAAGAATGAAGAAACCTGTTGCCTAGTTCGGCGAGCTAGAAAACCGAAATCAAAAAATAAAACGGCGTGTGGAAAATTCCACACGCCGTTTTTCATTTCATCAATAACCGGCAGCAATGACGAAACAAATGCTCGCCTCAAAAGTCACACAGCCGTTGGATTACTCTTTGGCTGGTGCTTCAGCAGCTGGTGCTTCAGCAGCCGGTGCTTCAGCAGCTGGTGCTTCAGCGGCTGGTGCTTCAGCGGCTGGTGCTTCAGCGGCTGGTGCTTCAGCAGCTGGTGCTTCAGCAGCTGGTGCTTCAGCAGCTGGTGCTTCAGCGGCTGGTGCTTCAGCAGCCGGTGCTTCAGCAGCTGGTGCAGGTGTCTCGACGGCTGGTGCGGCCGCACCCGAGGTCACGTTGCTGTCGCTGGCAGTCGTGTTTGAGTCGTTCGCGGGTGCTGGATCCACGGAAACATCTACTGGGGGTTGGGCTGGTGGCTCACAGCCAACAGTGAAACCAACCAGTAAAGCGGCAAGAACCAGAATCGACTTATTCATTGGAGGGACTCCATAGACGGGAAACAATCGAGAGATGTTGGGCATCAGGCACGCTTGCTTCGCCCATTTAACTTTTACATAGTGGAATCTGTCTGACGCGAAATGAAAGGGGATGACCGAAATAATCCGATTCTTTGATCGCTTTGGGGGTGGGATTGGGCAACATTTCGCGTCACGGGTGGAGTTGTTCGGCCTTACCCTCCGATGGGATCAGTACAGCTTACTCAAGCCCCAACCCCAACCCAAAACGCGTGATTTGCCATGAATGCATGCCAATCCCTGCCAGCGGTCTTGATCGTTTTCGCCACCGTATCCTCCCCTCTCAACGGAAGGTGGACCCACGCCCAAGGCACAACGCCAGCCAAAGAAGCGGCTTCCAGCACTCAAACGATTTCTGTTCTGGACACGATTCCGAACCAAAACTTGGCACCGGACCGGGTTTCCGAGGAAGCAAAACCGAATCCATTCGTACCGGCAACGTCACCTGAGGCAGACACGGTATTGCCTGAGCAAGCACCAACCACACCCGTTCCTTCGGTTGAACCAATAATCTCCGGCGACATCATCGAAAATCCGGTGATCGTTGCGGAGGAGATTGCCACACCGATGGCGGAAGAAGTAATCACGGAAGAGGTATTCGTCCCGACGGCTCCTGCTGCTGTGACCAGCGTCCCCACAGTTCAGCCCGAAGTCTTTTTTGACAGTCCCGCTCCGAGTCAGTCAGACATGCGAATTTCAAAAGACAGGGTGACTGAACTCCGACAGCAACGAGCTCTGTACCGTGCCAACCAGAGAATGGCGCGCATGCAATACAACCAGTGGATGGGTCGAGAACCACTCCGCCCTCGCTGGAGCCCGATGCCAATGATGAATAGTCGCTACGCACCACCCACCATTGTTGTGCCGGTTTTCATCAACCCTCGCTAAATCAAAGCCGCGATAAGCTTGAGGTCAAACATCCACCCTCCCTTTTTAGACCTCGTGTTTTCTGGTTGCCAGGTACTTCACTCCACCCTCCCCAAGTCCTGTCCTCCAGTGTCTTCCTCTCCCGAAATTCTCCGCCCTTCCCATCCATGGTTCAACACCAGCGGGCAGAATGAGCATTTCGGGAGGGGTGGAAACGAGGCATCCATCCGCACCTATTACTGCCACAGCTCAGCCTGCGGTTCAATCACTTCGAACGCCTCTCAGTGAGACAAACCAATCCTTGGTGCCCTGGACACGAATCGAATACCGATCAATCTTCCTGCCGCATCTGCAGCCCTGATTTCACGTCCACCCATCGCTGCTTTACGTTAAAACAATAGTAAGTGCCGCCGCACCCTGCGGCGCAATTGAAAATCCATATTGATTACAAGGTTATGCCACCCGCAGCCGGGGTCGTTGGCCCCCAGCCGCGAACGAGCCCAGAAGCCAAATACCAAACTGACACAGAACCCCGTACATCGGTCAGCTGTTTGTCATTGGCAAGCTCACCGTTTCTGGCACTAAAATACTGGCACGAAAATACTTCTGGTGTCTTCCGCAACACTCTCTGTCATGACATCAACATATTCCCAGGCGGTGAATCGATTGCTTTCGTCATGACTGCGTGGCACGGATCCAAAGCTCTGAATCCATCGACGACAGAATTTTGTGTGTGCAACCGGGATCTGACCTGTTTGCCTGAAAGTATTTTTTCCTTCACGTGGGACAAACGCGCATTGTGGAAAACATGGGCTGACTGTGAAAAAACAACGATGATGCAATGGGTCAGTGTTCGATTGAGATACGACAGCCGAGATTCAAGATTGATTTGAATACCGAGCTGTACTGTTGAAACGGTCATGCGACTACTTTTCATTCCGTCCCGCGTCTCATTTTTCTGGGCCAACACATCGACCCATTACTAACGCCGCAGTTATTGCAATTTCACGAAACAACCGACATTGTCAGAACGACAGGCATTACGCGAAGCCCCAAATATGGCGACAATCCGCTAAACTTACGCGGCACGCGTGCAGCATGCATTTTTTGCTGGAATGCCTCGTTACCAGTCTGCCCTCGTTACTAGGCTGCCATCCTTTTCTTACACCACAAAGCAAACAGGCGTATCAGTTCGATGAGCATTCAAGATTCCGCGGCATGGTCCATCATTTCTGGTTTTCTTCTGATTGCTGCCCCGCTGTCTGCTGCTGATACGATAACGATCAAATCCGACATTTCTTACAGCAAGGCCGATGAGAAATTATGCATGGACATTGCCCTTCCAACGCAGACATCTCACCCAGTGCCCTGCATTGTGGTGATTCATGGTGGAGCATGGATGCAGGGAAATAAGTCGATGCATACCGAGGACATCAAATATTTTGCCAGGCAGGGTTATGTTTCAGCATCAATTGGATACCGTCTCGCTCCGAATTATCAATTTCCTGTTCAGGTCGAGGATGTAAAATGCGCGATTCGTTATCTTCGAGCGAACTCTAAAAAGTTCAACATTGATCCCAACCATATCGGTGCCTTGGGTTATTCGGCGGGGGCACACCTTTCCATGATGCTCGGAACCTTGGACAAAGGAGACGGCCTCGAAGGGGCAGGTGGCTGGCCGAATGAATCGAGCAAGGTCCAAGCGGTCGTCTCATTCTTTGGCCCCACGCAACTTGATGCAAAAGATATTCCTCAAGGCAGTGTGCCGTTGGTTTCCACATTCATTGGTGGTTCACAAACAGAGAAACCTGCTGCTTACCGCCAGGCATCACCGTTAACTTACGTGAGTCCAGAAGACGCTCCCATGCTGCTTTTCCAGGGAACCACTGATCCTCTCGTCCCTTACAGCCAAGCCATCAAAATGGTCACGGCACTGACACGCAACCAAATCCCCGGCCGTGTCGAACTTTTACTGAATGCCGACCATGGCGGCAACTGGGGCGTCGAGGAGTTCGAACGAACGAGAAATGCCACGACTGCTTTTTTCAAAAAGCATCTCAAATAATCAACAGCTGATATCAAACTACATCCACCTCAGTTATCAGAGGGCATGCGTTTGCTCTCATGCAATACAATACGTTTACCTGAGCTTGCTAGATGGAATTCCTGCTCTACCTTGCAATGATTCCTGCACTTGGACTCGCTGCGCAATGGATCGCCTGGAGAACACGTCTGCCTGGCATTTTGCTGCTTCTTGTGTTTGGCATGGCGCTCGGCCACTTCATTGAGCCGGATGATTTCTTACAGGATTTGACCGCAGGCAACGATCAGTCAGGCCCACGCCTGCTGTTTCCGCTGGTGTCACTGTCAGTAGCGGTCATCATGCTCGAGGGTGGCCTGTCACTCAATCTCAAGGAATTGCGTGAAGCCGGGCATGCCGCATTCCGCCTGTGCACCATCGGTGCGGCAATCTCCTGCTTGGGAGCCACCCTCGGTGCCCACTACATCCTCAACTTTGGCTGGCGTTTAAGTCTGCTGCTTGGCGCAATTCTGGTCGTTACCGGTCCGACAGTCATCGGACCTCTACTGCGTCAGGTACGGCCCAGTAAACGCGTGGGCGCTACACTGAAATGGGAAGGCATCGTGATTGACCCCATCGGTGCCGTCCTGGCTGTTCTCGTCTTTGACCAACTGATGATGCACATCGACCAACCGAGCCTCGGGGCGGCGGTATTCATGCTTGTTGAAACAGCGTTAGTGGGCACCGGACTTGGCATTGCCGGCGGTCTGATACTTGCATCTGCATTTCGTCATTACCTGATCCCAGACCATCTCCAGGGCGTTGCGACGTTGGCCATCGGTTTGCTGTTGTTTGCCGTCAGCGATCATATAGCAAGCGAATCCGGCCTTATTTCGGTCACGGTACTTGGTCTATGGCTTTCCAACAGTCGCAGCTTAAATGTTGAAGCCATCATTGAGTTCAAGGAAAACTTGCGGACCCTTTTGATTGGCTGTCTTTTTGTCGTGCTTGGTTCACGGGTGAACATCGATGAAGTGATGGCCATAGGGCTACCCGGGCTCGCATTTCTAGCTGTCTTAATTTTTCTGGTTCGCCCCGCCTCAGTTTACCTTTCGCTAATGGGAACGTCTCTGGACACGCGAGAGAAGGCGTTCATCGCGGGCATGGCGCCGAGAGGAATCGTAGCAGCAGCAGTGAGCAGCGTATTTGCACTTGAGATGGAATCGTTGCCCACAACTCGTGCAATCGAAGACGCACATCATTTGGATACAGTGACATTCCTGGTGATTTTCGGAACGGTAGCCACCTATGGTCTCGCCGCTTCTCCCTTGGCGAAAATCCTGGGTCTTTCGCGAGACAGGAACGATGGGATATTGATCGCAGGTGCAGGTCCTTGGACGCGGGATTTCGCACAGGAACTTAAAAAACTTGGTTTTCCGGTACTGCTGGTGGACACCAACTACAACAAGGTGGCCAAAGCAAAAATTGCCGGATTAGATGCGATCTGCGCAAACATCCTCAATGAACATGTCAGAGAAGACCTGGAGTTGAACGGGATTGGAAAGCTGATGGCTCTCACGCGAAACGATGAAGTCAACTCGCTTGCTGTACGAGAATGCCAGACACTTTTCGGCCGTGCCAATCTCTATCAATTAACGTTCCGCAAGCAGAACCAACACAGCAAACGGGGACTAACACGGAACCTGATGGGACGTGAACTTTTTGAGTCTGAGCTCACTTACTCGAAAATGGAAGACATTCACGCAGTCGGAGCTACCTTCAAAACCACCACGCTCTCTGAAAACTATACTTATCGTGATTTCATTGAGCATTACCAAAATGGTGCAAAACTGCTGTGCGTGATCGACGAGTTTAGAAACCTGTCGCTCAATACAGTGGAACACCAACTGCAACCCCTCGAAGGACAAACCATCATTGCCCTTGTTTCATCAACTGTGATTCCTGATGGTCATGAAGCGAAAAACCCTGACACTTCACCAATCGTCTAAGCAAGATAGTTACCAGAATCTGCCTGGTTCTCTGCGATGCAAAAACTCACCGATCCAAAGTTAGCAGACGCACTGATAGCAAGCCCCGTCGTAACCTGCATGATTCTGATGGGATATGTTGGGTGATGCGAAGTAGGCGCTTAGTCGCCATCGTCGTGGGACATCCAAAGCTCACATATTTCAGAACACCTGTTCGATCTGAATTCCCTGTCACATTGCGAACATGCAATCGGCTTTTTACTGCTCCTGCAATTCTGCTCTCATCGTTGTCTTTCGGTTCAAACCTGCACCGTGTGAGTCGCTCTGGTCAAAGCATCGCGGAAATTGTGAACAACACCTCCTTCACGATCAACGGATATCGAGAGGCTACCCATTCACTGGATTACTTGGCCGACAGGCAGCATCAACTCCATGAGCGACGATGGCGTCTTCTTGCTTGGAGTGCTGCTGGTCAGAAAGACCAATTGCAATTTGAATTGGTCGTGTCTGGGGTTGGTCGCGTGCCGTGAATTCGCATCCGTTTGATGCCGAACATCCTAATGTTGACCTGTCCTGATGAGGCAACCAAACGATGGCAGGATCGTAAACCAATCAGGCTGAAAGACAAATGCACTGCATTTAGTACGGAACACGGAACACGGAACACTTTTTCAGGTTGTTCAACAAATCCCCTCCACCCTCGAACCACCGATCTTGAATGACGAGCGGCGTGGCAGGTCGGATAACATAGCCAGCAGTCCCATAACCCTGCGTGCTGCGACATTCGTGCCTAGGCACGAAATTTCCTGCAGCACAAAGACCGTACAACTTGGGGACTGGGACAGACTCCTGCCAGAAAAACTAAGATGTGCGGCGAACCGCTTTAAGAATACTCTGCAGCAGCATTCCGCGTCGTCGGCCAGTGACGCGGGGTTGCATCACGTTTTCGCGTTGATCAAGCCAAATTTCTACCTCTTGGTAAGAGCCAGCAAACAGGCGTTGCCCTTCTTGGCCTTGCACTACGAATTGATCGCCTTCGATATTAATTTTATGCACCTCATGGGATGGCTTGTTCATTCCCTCGTCCCCACTATTCCACAACGTTTCATACGTTATGTATCCAAAAGTGTGCGCAGAAAACAGAAAAGATTATCGATCTATCAGTCTTTCCTGACGGCGGTTTCAGGCATCCTCAGCCCGGTTCATCTGCAAGCCTTGTTGTGCATCTTGAAGCTATGCTGCATCGCTGCTTTCAGCTAGGAATCATTATCAGTCATTCCTAGAATTCGATTCAGAACTAAACGTATCAGTTTCCTCTGCCTGACGTGATAGCATTCCTGTAAATCAAGGCGTTCTTTTCCCGCAATTTGCAACTTATTTGAATCCCTGATTCACCACACATCCAAAACCACCCTAGATGGCAACCAGGGAAAGATAGGTAAAACCCTTAGGTAAAACTGCCCTTCAAAGGTTTTGTTTGAAACCCCATCAGCGTGCAAGAGTTCCTCGGTAAACCAATACAAGCGGCAAACAGATTTAGCTGCCAAGAGGAATGCTGCTGGCAGCCCAAAGGGTGCTTGCCTCTCTGTAACAATAAGGCGTTAAAGCGTTACACGGGAGTGGGGAAAAAAATGAAGAATGAGCAAGACTCGAACAATCTGATTCTGGAGCGATGTTCAATCCAGGCGGGTTGGAGTCCGGAGGAGAAAAAAATAAGGCGACGTGTGGCTGGGAACAAACAATTGCAATTAAAAGAGCTCATGTTTTTGACTGCGATTGCATCCCAGAAAATCACCCGACCCCCGCGGTCGAAAACGTTGATGGCTTAGAAAGTCCCCCCGAACACCGATCGGCGAATCGATCGCTCCCAAGATGTTTGCACCAGCGGAGGCGCACCTGACTACTGGGCCGTCGCTCTTGGAAAGGCTATCCGCGACGTGTCCGTGTTGCCTCGTCCCGTTGCGGCGTGACAAAATTCTGGGTTGCCCTAAGCCACCGTCAAAAGACTGTGATTCCGGCCCCACAACTCTGCGCGTTTTGGATTGTGGTCGGTTAATAAAGCAGCTTTCTGGGACTTACGAATTTTTTTTGGAGCCTGCCGTTCCCTGACGCCTGCAGCGTTCGGAGCAGTGCTTCACTTCGTTCCAGCATCGCTGCCACTTGCGGCGCCAACTGAACGCCCGGCCGCAGACCTTACAGGTCTTCGTAGGCAAGTCGGTTCGATTATTTTTCGCCAACAGGTTTCCTTCGCGTTACGCGGTCCTACTTGGGATACTCACTGGATCACGAAGTAAATTCACATCGCATCCTTGGGAATGATTGCCCCCCGCCAAGTGCTGAACAGCGTTCGTGACGGCATTTGTTTTGCGAGAGATCCCGAAAAGCAGGTCGCAAATGTCGCTAAAGTGGTTGCGGTCGAATCGCTTAAATGGGTTTTGCGGCCCGAAATTGACGCAGGCTCGAAGCGCAGCAACCCTGCCGGTTGCACATCTTGCGACGGCTAACAAAGATAGGAGGAATTGATGGACTTCCACCTTTCAACATGAGAGAGACAGATGAACACTTTGCGTGGATTAATCACAGGATGCATGGCTGTGGCCATGCTATCGTTCGCTGCCCCAACAGAGGCAGAGGCGGGTTGCTTTGGCCTTTTGAGTCGTTGCTGCGCCCCCTTAGATTGCTGCGAGCCCGTTTGCTGCGAGCCCGTTTGCTGCGAGCCCGTTTGCTGCGAGCCCGTTTGCTGCGAGCCCATATGCTGCGAGCCACCACCGATTGCAGTCACATGGTGCATTGAAGATCCTTGCACCTGCTGCAGTTACGAAGTCACCGCGTGCGTCCCAGCATGTTGTGCAGAAGCCGCCCCGGCATTGATTTGCTGCCGCCCAGGCCTCTTTGGCAGAAAGGTCATGACTTTCGGTTTCGGTGATTGTGACCACACGGTTGACGTGGTGATCACAGCTCACGGTCGTACGATCGTCCGAGACTGACTGCGAACGTTTAGGGCGGTTCGAATGAACCCGACGTCCTCCTCCCGCGTCTAACGATAGCCTGTTTCCCCCTCATGGGAGAACAGGCTTTTTTCGTTGCAAGGCTACTACCTGAATGTCTCACCGCCCAAGCTCACGAGCTTGGAAAAGCGGTTCGGGAACGGACTCTGCTGCGAAAAACTCACCAGGCGCACGACTTTCTAACCCGGACACAGAGACTAATACAAGCAAATCCACCGCTCAAATGACGCTCCTGAACGATGGCAAGCAGTTTCCGTTGACCAAGCAGCGCGAAAAGCGATAGGATCTGCGGATCGCGATTCCTGCATTGCTGTCAGGTTTCGTCTACGCAACACCTGACTGGGCATTCAAGGAAGAACCAGATGTCAGTGATTGATTCTCCATTGATGGATCGGCGCAAAACTGCGCGACATGGATCAACAATTCGATTTCGTGGTGCGTGTCCGCTTTGCACCACCGACCGCATCTGCACGAGCTTGCATTGCTTCGTGTTCATCGGCTTTCTGCTCTACCCCCACGGCGCAAGTTTGCAAGCCGCTCCACCGAGCCACCCTGCCGCCCGATCGGGCCCAAGCGTGGATCTGCTAAGGAAACCGGTATCCCACTTGCCACCGGGAACTTTGGTAGCTAACCCGCAACAATCTGGATTCTCGAATGTCGTGACCATCGCCATGCCGCGACTGGCAGCGGGGGAGATCGACAGCCTGCCTGAGTATGCCAAGCAGTATGCAGGCATGTTTCACTTCACTGCACTTGCGAATGTCCGGACGGTAAACACCGACGATCGTACCGATTACCTGCTAGATCGTTTTGGTGTTGGAATTTCAATGCGGATCAATGGCGAACTAGTCGTGGTCACCCCACAGGCCGCCAACGAAATGGGACTCAAGCTGGGAATGATCGAACGCGGGATCCTTAAGGGTAACGAAAAAGATCTGACTGACATCACGCAGGTCGCACGCACAAGTCGCATGATCATTTTCGATGTTCCAACCAATATGCTTGTCGATGATAAACACGACAAACAAATACTGCGTTACTTTGTCTGGGCATCACCCGCGTCAGGCAAGCTCGGGATTCTAGTTTGGTCACTGAACGGTACAAGGAGCGATCGATACACAATCGCATGTAAGAATATGCAACTGCTGCCGCCCAACTACACCGAAGATCGTGCCATCCATGTATCGAGGGGACCATTGTTGTCAAACATTCCCACAGCCAAACGATTTGCCCTCGTGACAATCCCACAAGGCACCTCGGTTCCTTTTTCTCAGAAAATGCGAACGGTAGCGACATTAAGAACCATCACCGTGCAGAACCTGCACACCATGATGACAGGCGCCAGTGATTCGCTGGCGATGGCACCAGTCATTCAACAAGCCATCAACCAGCCGACAAATCGAAAATAGTGACACCCAAGCTCAATCTTCCTTGTTCCCCCCGACTACACCTCAGGAAAAGGTTAAAATCTGAACACAAACTCGAAACAGGTTCAGTCGCGTGACCCACTCGTGACTAGCTGTTGAAAGGATGAAATCTTCGACCGCATCACTTCACTGAGTACATGGCGAGCAGTAAGCAACGATGCGAACACTCGCGATTGGCGATATCCACGGCTGTTATCACGCGCTGACGACGCTCGAGGCGTCTGCAGGATTTCAGCCAGATGACCACATCATCACTTTGGGTGATTATATTCACCGTGGACCGGATTCCCGCTCGGCGGTGGAGTGGTTGATTGATCGCCAAGGGAAGGGAAACTTGACTGCCTTACGCGCCAACCACGAGTGCGTATTTCAGGCCGCCATCGGATCCGAGTTGGGTCGTGAAACGTGGCTGGGATTTGGAGGTACCCAAATGCTGGCTTCCTGCAAGGTGCAAAGTATCGACCTAATCCCAACCGAGCATCGTGCATTTTTGCAGAGCGGGCTCAAGGACGTCTACGAAAACGACACTCTTTTTTGTGTTCACGCAAACACGCGAGAAGCTTCGGCACTCAAGGATCAGACTGAACACATGTTGTTTTGGAAGAAGTTTGTCGACGTCACCCCCCATCACCGAGGCAAGACCATGGTTTGCGGACATACGCCTCAAAGGAGTGGCTATCCCAAAAACATTGTTCACGCCATCTGCATTGACACCGCCGCCGGGAGAAAAGGCTGGCTGACCTGCCTGGACCTCGATTCAAGATGTTGTTGGCATGCCAATGAAGCAGGAAAAACTCGGAGCTTTTCGCTGGACTTCGTGGACGAAGCTGCAAGGCGAAACCAACAAAGACAGTCACTCAAAGACAGTGAAAACGCTCGGCTGAGTCTGATTTGACCGCTCACGCAACAGCCACGTTAAAATGTGAGCTCTCATTGATTTCATTGGCATCTGATAAACCGATGGCGAAGCGAGTATATTGCTGAGGCGGCGACAGCGGGAATTTTTCGAACATGCCCTGCGGACAAGTGGCGGGCATCAGGGGGACACACCCCCTTACTTCCGGCTGCAAATACAAATCCTAATTTTTCTTTTGTGATGGTTTGCCGCGTTGCTTCTGAAACATAGATATTCGATCAATCATTCTCTGACTCACAATGAACACTTCGTCGCGATGTTAACGAAGCATCGCTGCCGAAGTTTGGAAAAAACACCATGTTGTCCATGACACTCCTCTCATTTCTATTTTTCACTGGACTTGTGATTGTTCTCACGTGGTGGTTCACCCGTGGTTCTGATCTGAACACTGACGAGGGTTACTTTCTCGCTGGCCGGAGTTTGACAGGCATCTTTATCGCGGGATCACTGCTATTAACTAATTTATCGACTGAGCAACTAATCGGCTTGAATGCAGGATCATTCAATGATGGACTATCGGTGATGTGCTGGGAAGTAATCGCTGGCATGTCGCTCGTGGTTTTGGCTCTGGTGTTTTTACCGCGATACCTAAAATCGGGTATCGCAACGATTCCACAATTCCTTGAAGAGCGTTACGGTCCATCAGTCAGGGCGTTAACGGCCGGCATTTTCATCGTCGCATACATGCTAATTTTGCTTCCATTCGTATTATTTCTTGGTGCTCGAGGGCTCAATGGAATGCTCGATCTGCAAACAATGCTGGATATCCAAAATGAGTTGACGGCAATTTGGGGTGTAATCATCTTCATTGCGATTCTGGGTGGTGGATATGCCATCTGGGGTGGGATGCGAGCGATCGCGGTTTCTGACACTTTCAATGGTGCAGGCCTGTTAATCGGCGGCCTGATGATCACTTTCTTTTCACTGCAAGTCGTCGCTGGTGACGAGGGCGGCTTCATGGGAGCTTTTGAAAAGATCAAGGCAGAAGACCCGGATGCATTCAACTCGATTGGCTCTGCCGACGAGGGGACTCACTGGCCGACGCTCTTCACCGGCGTGCTATTGCTAAACTTTTTTTATTGGTGCACGAATCAGCAAATCATCCAAAGAACATTCGGGGCCAAGAATCTTGCTGAGGGTCAGAAAGGCGTGCTTTTGGCAGCGTTCTTCAAAATCCTCGCCCCGCTGATCCTCGTTCTGCCAGGCATCATCGCCGCGTACCTTGTCATCGGGATCAGTGATGCTGAGATGGTGCAAACCGTGGGCAAGAATGAAGATGGAAATTGGATCGCGGACCGAGCTTATGGTGCCCTGGTAAGCAAAGTACTACCGAGTTGGCTGCTCGGTTTCTTTGCCGCGGTTGTCGTGGGCTCCATTCTATCGACATTCAACTCAGTGCTGAATTCCGCTGCCACACTGTTTTCACTTGATGTCTATAAGAAATATCTAAACCCGAAAGCATCCACCAAGTCTGTTGTCCGCTCTGGTCAGATCTGCAGTTTCGTAGTCGCAGTCTTCGCGGTGATCGCAGCCCCTACAATCTTCTACGGCCAAGAAGCAATTTTTGGATTCTTCCAAACACTCAATGGAGTCTATTTCATCCCGCTACTTGCGATCATCATGGTTGGGATGTTCCACCGGTATGCAGATGGCAAGTCAGCACTCATCACCTTGCTCGTGGGGCTTACGTTGATGACCATTGGTACATTCTTCACTGGCGAAGACAAAGCCCAGAATATTGACGGCTGGTTGGCTGACTCTTTTGGAAGTCCATTCCACTACATGGGTGCTGTCTTTGCTCTGCTAGTCGTACTGCAATTGTTGCTGAGTGCCATCGGGATGAAAAGAACTGAACCTTATGTCCAAGAAGACAAGGGTCTGGTTGATCTAACGCCATGGAAACCAGCTCCCTTCGTAGGCGGAGCTTTGATTCTTCTAGTGCTGGGAATTTATGCATTTTTTGCAGTTTAGAAGTCAGACGCCGTGTCGTGCTCAATCACAGTTGAAGCAATCAAAATCACGACAACCAAGCCTGCTCAACCGATTCGCGACATGGTGTTGGTGAATGTTTGAAGAACAACCACCCCGTTTTCACGGCATTGTTTCGATTTCTCGATGCAGATCCAAAAGTTATAAACTTGCGATCTAGCGATAAAACCAGAACTCAAGCTGACAGCTTGACGTTGTGGATCGGGAATGAAACACCGGAACAAACTCACATTCCGAGGTCAACAATGAACTTCCAAAGTACCGCCGCTAAATATTCCAACAGCTGCCTCTTTCTGCTGTTTGTTATCAGTTGCCTACTCGACCGCACGAGTGCCCTGGCAGCTCCTCAATCGCTCACGCCGCAATCAGCTCAACCCGAGCGCCCCAATATCATCATCGTTTTCATCGATGACATGGGTTGGTCTGACCTATCATGTTTCGCCGGCAAGCAAGCCGAAACCGAGCACATTGACCAGTTGGCATCCGAAGGGATTCGCTTCACCAACTTCTACGTCAATTCGCCAATCTGTTCACCGTCTCGCGTCGCTCTTGCTACCGGCCAATACCCGCAACGTTGGCACATCACCTCCTATCTGAGCAATCGCAGATCCAATCACGACCGTGGGATGGCGCAGTGGCTTAGTCTGTCGGCCCCCATGTTGGCGCGACAGCTAAATCAAGCTGGTTACGCAACAGGGCATTTTGGCAAGTGGCACATGGGCGGACAACGTGATGTGGGAGATGCTCCTTTGATCAGTAAGTACGGATTTGACCGATCACTCACGAACTTTGAGGGCCTTGGCCCTCGCGTATTGCCGTTGAAAAACTCTTTTGATGGAAAGCCACCGAAACGCCATGACTTAGGATCTGCCAAATTGGGCCGAGGATCGATTCGCTGGCTAGACCGATCGATCATCACTGCAGAATTCACTCATCAAGCGATTGATTTCATCGAGGAATCCGTGGCGAACAATCAACCGTTTTATCTCAATCTCTGGCCGGACGACGTTCATTCGCCGTTCTTTCCTCCGCAACAACTTCGCGATGCATCCGACGGCAGCAAGCGTGAACTGTACTATGCCGTACTCGATGCTATGGACCAACAGTTGGGAAAACTGTTTTCAAGAGTCCGCGACGATGAACAACTTAGAAAGAACACACTGATCATCGTTGCTTCTGACAATGGCCACGAAGATGGGGCTGGTCAATCAGATCCCCTACGAGGTTCCAAAACATGGCTATACGAAGGCGGCATTCGCTCCCCTCTGATTGTCTGGGGTCCAGGACTAATCAGCCAGGACGCGACCGGAACGACCAACACAGAATCCATTTTGTGCGCAATGGACATCAATGCCTCTCTTTATCCGCTCACACAAGTGTCACCGCCAGCCGGGATGGAACTCGACGGAGAGCCGCTTACTGCGACCTTATTGGGAAAATCGCACGCAAGCCGTTCCCAACCGATCTTCTGGCGGCGACCTCCTGATCGTCCCGGTAATCAACGCGACGACAATCCAGATCTGGCAGTCCGTGATGGCCAATGGAAATTGCTTGTCAACTTTGATGGCAGCAACCCACAACTTTTTGATCTTTCGCAGGACATCAGTGAACAGAAAAACCTGATCACTACCAATCCAAAAGTTGCGAAAACACTTCTGGCCGCCGTCTTTCAATGGAACCAGAACATACCAGCAGACGCGGCGGTGCCGGATTTCAAACCCGGGGGAATGAACGATGCACCGCTTGCCGAGAATTTATTCGTCAACCCTGTAGGTGAAGGAGCTGACCCGTGGGTCACTCGTGACCCAAATTCACCTCGTTACTTGTGGTGTCTCTCTGAAGGCAATCGTGCAATCGCAGTCCACACGTCAGACCGCTTGGAATCCATGGGGCAAAAGCACATTGTCTGGGCAGCTCCCGCAACAGGTCCTTATTCGAAAGAAGTATGGGCACCTGAATTGCACTTCCTTGATGGCCGATGGCACATCTACTTTGCCGCATCTGATGGTGACAACGCAAACCATTTGTCGTACGTCCTGCAAAGTGAAGACGAAGACCCCCTGGGTCCGTATTCACTTCATGGACCTTTGGCAACAGGCATGGGACAAGATGGGCGGAGCCCGAATCTTTGGGCAATCGATGTAACTGTGCTTAAGCATGCTGCAAAACACTATGCGATCTGGTCAGGCTGGGATGCGGCGGAAACCGATCAACAGTATCTCTACATTGCACCCATGAAATCTCCCACCGAATTAGCTGGTCCCCGAATACGTTTGTGCAGCAACGATGACTATCCTTGGGAGTTCACAAAGTACACTCCTGACTCAGCGGCGAATGATCGAGGCAGAGGACTGAATGAGGCACCACAAATATTCCAGGCAGAGGGGCGAACCTTCATCACCTTTTCCTGTGGCGCATCGTGGTTACCGACCTACAAGCTGGGCCTCCTGGAACTCATAGGTGACGATCCACTCAACCCAAACTCATGGAAGAAGCGTGCGACACCAATTTTCACGGGCAACGAGTCCACGATTGGCGTTGGGCATTCCTGTTTTGTCACCTCACTCGATGAAAGTGAAAATTGGCATATCTATCATGCCAAACGAGACCGGGAACCGGGGTGGCGAAGAACAGTCTTCGTACAACCGATGAAAACAGGAAAGCGGGGCTTCCCATTGCTTGGTCAGGCCTTGGCCAAAGGCTCCGCAACGCTACGCCCCCAAGAACAACAAACAGTTCCGATCAGTCAGATTGTCCGAGAATCACTTCGACAAAAAAGTGCTCCTGAAAAGTTCAGTTACTTTGGCCATCACCAGTATGCCAAACCTACTTCCAATGGGTTCGCACTTGGTGTCATTCCCAATCAACCAGTGAATGAGTTCCGCAGTGGTGAGAAGCTGGTCTTTGACAACCAATTGCCAGCTAATCTGAAAATCGCAGTCACGATCGATTTGATGGACCGCCGCAACGCCAGAGATGCAGGACTTCTGTTTCGCACGACGGGACCTTCCATCGGCTATGACGCTCAACGCGGCTACTTTGCCGGGTTGATCCCTAGCACCAACCTGATCATTTTCGGGAAAACTGACGGCGAAACATGGACCGAGTTGGCGAGACAACAACACGCCATTGATACCAGTAAGAAACAACGCCTCATCGTGACGTGCAAAGGTGATCAGTTCACTGTGAGCCTGAATGGTACTCCGATGATCTCAGTCAAAGATGCTACCTATGATCGCGGAACCATTGGCATGCGTGTGGTCAACACGCATGCAGTCTTCAGTGATCTTGAGTGCTCACCGCTAACTGAGTAATTGCAAGCGATGCGTGTCCGGAAAGTGAAATCCACGACGTGTTTCAATGCAATGAGCCGACCAAAGCACTTTAAGCATGGCGGCAGAGCAAATGCATGCCCCTGTCGGTATGCTGCAATCGTTCTCACGCCGTCATCGCAGTGTGCCGTCCTGAAGTCCTGTTGTACTGGAGGTACACGAATGAGCAGTGAAGTTATCGCTGGCCATGAGAACGTTGGAAAAGAGAACTCTGAAAATGGATTCTCTACCCTTCGTTTCCCATGAGGGACCAACGACAGAATCGAAAAGGCGGACTTTGGCAGAAGCATCAACAGGAAGCTACAATCGCCGTCCATGCAACACACAGCACCCTATCGGAACCACAAATGACAGATTCAAGTTTACGTCCACTGGATGGCTTCCAAATTACACTGCTGACAGTTCTCGCCTGTTTTTTTTCTGAGTTCGCATTTGCCGAGCGTCCTTCAGGAAAGCCAAATGTGCTTCTACTTCTGTCTGACGATTTGGGGTATCAGGATATTGGCTGCTACGGCGGCCCAGTGAAGACACCGACACTGGACAGATTAGCATCCCAAGGCATGCGTTTCAGTCAGTTCTATTCTGGATGCGCCGTCTGTTCACCGTCACGAGCAACGCTGCTGACCGGGCGGCATCACATTCGGACGGGTGTCTACAGTTGGATCCATGATCCCAGTCAAAAATCACATTTACTCCGTCGGGAAGTTACTTTGGCAGAAGTACTCAAGGACGCTGGATACGCTACTGCTCATGTTGGCAAATGGCACTTGGGACTCCCCACGCAACAACATTCCAAGCCAACCCCGGATCAGCACGGTTTTGATCACTGGTTTGCCACTTGGAACAATGCAGAGCCGAGTCACAAGAATCCGAACAACTTCATCCGCAATGGGGAACCAGCAGGGAAAACAGACGGATACTCCTGCCAGATTGTGGTCGACGAAGCGATCGCGTGGCTTGACAACCCCAGGGGCACGCATCAGCCATTCTTTCTGAACGTCTGGTTTCATGAACCTCATGCACCGATCGCTGCCCCCAAGTCGATCGTTAACGAGTATGGTCCCACCACGAATCAAGCCGCCATCTATTCTGGCACCGTCGACAACACAGACAAAGCAATTCAGCGTCTACTGGTCAAACTGCAGCAACTTGATGTCACCGATAACACGCTGATCATCTATGCATCCGATAACGGAAGCTATCGTGACGACCGGACAGGGGGTTTGCGAGGTCGCAAGGGAATGAACTGGGAGGGAGGCATTCGAGTCCCTGGTATGTTCGTATGGCCCGGTGTCATCAAACAAGCCACGGTGTCGGCAACTCCAGCAGGCTTGGTCGATGTCCTGCCCACGGTTTGTGGCTTGCTAGGGCTAAAAAAACCGGATCGGTATTTGGACGGCACAGACCTTACGCCGCTTTTAAAAGGACAGTCAAACGCCTGGCAACGGAAACAGCCTCTTTTTTGGCACCTTCAAAAATCAAGACCGATCGTTGCAATGCGCGATGGCGACTACTCACTAGTCGCCGAACCTGATTACGAGCTCTCGAAAAACAACATGTTTCAAGAAGCATGGATTCCAAAAATCAGATCTGGCGGATATCGCAATTTCCAACTGTTCAACCTTACGAAAGATCCGCAGCAAATGAACGACCTTGCAGCGAAGAACCCCGAGTTACTGGAAAAGCTGAAATCCAAGCTACTCGGAATCAATCAGAGTATCATGCAAGAAGCGCACGATTGGACGGCCCAGTAAAATCAGCCCGAGCTACCGCTGACCCTTGGCCTAACCGTCATCCCTGGGGCTCGCCCATTACCTTAAGAATGCTGATGCAACCTTAAGAGCTTGCTCCAACTGGGTGAAACCAGTTGCAGAGAGCCAAATCCATTTGAAGTAACCAACAACGGGCTCTAGAATGCCCGTCTGTACATCTTGCACAGGCCATTCTTCCCTCTCCATGTCGAAACCCTCCATGTCCCGCACTATTTCCCCAGCTATTTCCCCAGCTATGTCATCAGCTATGTCCTCCATCAAAACTCTTTGCAGACACACGTTCTGCAGCCTGACCTTCTGCAGCCTCTTTCTTTTCGGGCTCATGTCTGAGTCTGCACAAGCTGCTGACGCGTTTCAAGTCAATGACAACGCGGGCAAATACACTGACATCATTACCCCTGATGGCAAGCCAATCCTACGTTACATGTATGAACGGGATACTTCGGATGCTGCCAAGACGTTCGACACGGCGAAGGTTTTTGCTCATGTCTTTGCTAACGATGGCACAACAACCCTCACCAAGGGAGCCGGCGGCAAGTTCCCGCATCATCGCGGAATCTTCATTGGCTGGAACAAACTCAAGCAGGGAGGCAAGAGCCATGATCTCTGGCATGTCCGCAACACGGTTCAAAAGCACCGTGAATTCAAAGAAACCGAGGCGGCAGACAAGGGCGCCAAACTCACTGCTTTGATCGACTGGATCGGAGTCGATGGCAAACCTGTCCTCGAAGAACAACGCACATATCAAGTAAGGTCACAAGATGACGCCTACAGCGTCATCGATTTCACTTCAACACTCACAGCCATACAAGGTGATGTCGAACTCAATGGTGATCCAGAGCATGCTGGTGTGCAGTTCCGCCCCTCACAACAAGTCGCTGAAAACCAATCAGCAGCATATACATTCCACAAGGAAGGAATTGATCCCAAAAAAGATCTCGACTTGCCGTGGGTCGCAGAGAGTTTTCAAGTGGGAGATGCCTGGTGGTCAGTGCAGCACATGAACCACCCATCAAACCCTGACGGTGCTCGCTGGTCCGCCTATCGCGACTACGGCCGCTTTGGCCCTTTTACCGTCGCCAAAATTGCTGATGGTGAATCGGTGACATTCCGCTATCGTTTCCGGGTCACCCAAGGCAAGTCGCAAGACCGCGAACACCTGCAGGCAAGCTTTGACCAATACAGCCAGTGATCACTTAGCCACTGGTTGGCAAACGAGCGACTTTCGTTGGCCCGTCAGCCAATTGATCAATGCGTCAACGCGTACACCAGAATATTGATGGTGATCGCGTAGGAATCAATTGAAAACCGTTCAAAGAACTCTTTTGATTCACCCTCCCGCTCCCAGCCATCTGCGATGTCGGTGTTATGGGTTGCGACAACCATCAAGCGATCCTGCTCATCAAATAGCCCCATGAAGCGAACTCGGTTGACCCCGGCGACACCGCCGGTAGGAGCACGGTGTGCAAACGGCGGATCCCAAGGCATCCCAGTTTGCTGATAGAAAACCCTTGCCGGTATCTGCGGACACTGCTTCATCGGGTAAACAATGGTCAACAGGGGGTGATCAGCAGGAATCGGACGCACCGTCCAGTCTGCGCGCAAAGCTCCAATGTTCTGCATAAAGCTGGTCCATTCTGCCTGCCCCCAAAAGTCATCGACCCAGAGAAAACCACCCCGCTGCAGGTATCTTTCCAAACCCGCACGCTCAGGCGATGACAACTGTTGCCAACCGATGTCACTCATGAAAATGAATGGATGATCGAGAAGACGATCATCGGTTAAACGCAGCACGATGGGATCAGGACGGATCTTCATCGACGTCAATTCATTCAGTCGATAGATGAGATTTTTTTCTGCACGCGGATAATCAGTTTCCCAGCGTTGCCAGTCGCGTCCCTCATATCGATACCATGATTCGTTGTAGCCCCCGATACTGTCATACCGAACACGGACAAAAGTAAAGCCATCAGGATCCTCCGTGGCAGCGAAGGGATTGCCACTGGTAACAGCATCACTGGTAACAGCATCACTGGTAACAGCATCACTGGTAACAGCATTCAGATACCTCGCTCCGGCAGCGGTCACCAACGACAGTGCCAAAGCAATCCACCAAATGACAACAGAAAATTGACGGCGAGGCAGAACGTGATTGAACAGCAAACAAACCATGGAATGTCGATGGCGACGAGACGGTAACACGAAAAGAAAACCTGAACCTCACATACAGATTGTATCGTGACAGATCACAGGTCATCAGCAACTCGGAGTTACATCAGGATACAATGCTACAACGAGTACGAGCAATGTACTGTAACATCAAAGACGCCTCCGAGCGTGACACAGGAGAGGCCTATTTCAGACCGGCAACATCCATTTTGATGACAAAGACGGAGTCCTTTGCCGTGATAAACAAGTGCTTTCGCTGGGGTCCAGCGAAGGTAACATTCGCAGTCCATCCTTTCGGAACGGCAATATTTTCAATTTTCTTCCCATCACGATTGAAAATCGTTACCCCCCGACCGGTTAAGAACAGGTTACGGTGTTCATCAATCGTCATCCCATCACTTCCCATCGAACAAAACAAAGTCCGATCGATGAGTTGGCCCGATTCATCGATCCGATACCGATAGGTTTTACCATCGCCGATGTCAGCGATGTAGAGTTGTCGATTCTTTGCGTCACCAATAATACCATTGGGTTGTTTCAGGTCACCAACAACTTTTGACACTACACCTTCTGGCGAGACACGGTAAACGCCACGTGGATTATCTTCGGGAATCACCTGAGTCCAATAGGGGCGTTTGTAGAGAGGATCGGTGAAATAAATCGCGCCATCATGATCAACCCAGCAATCGTTAGGCCCTGAAAATCTTTGTCCCTCGCTTCCCGCCGCAAGGACTCGGTGCTTTTGATCGCGGATATCAATCTGCCAAAGTTCGTTATTCGCATCGGCACAAGCGATGATTTTGTTGGGAGCGATGAAGAACAACCCGTTCGCCCGGCCACAAGGCTTCAACCAGTCAGTTAATTTGCCCGTCGCAAAGTCATAGCGAACAATTCGATCATTGGGCTGATCCGTAAAATAGACATTACCCAAAGCATCAGCTGTTGGGCCCTCGGTGAACGAGTAAGCATCGTCCACTAATGTCAGCATTCCCTGCGTCAGCGACGAATGACCAAGCGAGCGATCAGGCTCGGCAGCTTGGCTCAATGAAATCAGCGCAGCCAAGAACACTGCTGAGACGAGTTTGACACGAATAAAATTCTCAAGGCGTTGAAATGACATGCAAGAATCCAAGAAATGAAGAAGATAAAAACAAGTTTCGGAAGGCGTTGCGGGGGCACCCGAGATCCCCGTTCGAGTCACTCTCATTTTGGGGCGATCTCATGACGTCCTAAGCCGACCGCCCCGATCGCCATCCGCCACTAGTCTACTGAAATGCAGTTCAGAGAATGCGCATGACTCAATTCACTGCGAAAAGACATACCAGAAAGAGTCAACGGATAAAAAATCTGCGGCAGGATCGTCCCTGAACACATTTTGACGCCTTTTCTGAGTAGACAGGGTCGTTAGACTAAAAGAGGATAAGGAAACCATGAAGCAAATCGTCACAGTCATCCGTCCTCACCTAGCCGAAAAAGTTCTGACCAGTTTACGTCGGGCTCCGATCGAGGCGTTGAGCGTAACCGAAGTCAAAGGCTATGGTCGTCAAAAAAGTTACCTCGATGAGTATCAGGAAACGGAATACTCCGAGGCGTTTGTTCCCAAGGTAGAAATCACGCTCTGGGTTGATGATTCACGCTGCGAGGAAGTACTCGAAAAGATTGTGGCGGTCGCTCGTTGCGGACGAATTGGGGATGGTAAAATCCTAGTCATGCCAGTCAGTGAATTCCTATAAACCGGAGCAACGCCTTCGGTCATTGGATCGCGGACATGACAAGTCATCCTTTCCGGCCATGCATACTACGGTGTCGAAACTCGCTGGTCACTTTTTGAATTCTGCGTGACTTGAACTAATCGCACGAAAACCGCCTTGACCCTGAATTCGATCTCACACCCAGTCCGTGCCAAGCAACCCTTACTGAACTCAAATGGATTGGCCACCTCTTCCTGACTACGGTTGTATCCCACGTTGGCCGCAGGATGGGCAGGGGTTCATTCATCCGGATGATGTCCCAGTCGCGACACGCTGCTTTCCGAGCGAACGTGTGTTTCGACGCGATAGATTCGACGGAGTCTACTATCACTACAGCTATGGCTCACTCAGGTTTCGCTTGAGACCCAGCATGTGGCTAAAAGTGATCTCTGATGGAATTGACATTGGGGATCGAGTCGAAACCGTTGGTGCTTCTCTCGAGCGAGAGCTTTTCGTCGCTCAGGTGTGGGGAATGTACTTCGTTCAAAGCAAAGGTTGCATTCTGTATCGATTGCGGCGGGGCGACACGCACGTCCCCCGTCTCTACACTGCAACGAACTTGCGTCTCCTTCAAAACAAACAGAAGGTGCGACCTGGCGATACAGTTCATCCGCCTCCGAAGTGGAGTGGCGATGGCGACTTGCTTGAGGACATTGAACTTTAGCTCGGTAGCATCGAAGCTTCTCTTCGGTGCAGTCAAACTCTCAGAAAAATGATAACGACTGCCAGTCGAATGATAATTCTGAATCAGTAGCGAAGTGACGTTGGCCAGTGGACGCCCGGACCGACATGTCCCAGCGTTACATGATCCGGCAGGATGTGAGTGAAGCCATCATCCAGGGGATCGCTGGCATAGTGATACGTGTAGGCCTTACGGGAGGTATCTGCATCGATACGATGTTCAGCGGAACCTGATTCGCCTAGGCCCCATGTCATGACAACAACGCGGCGATACAAATCTGGAACCCCTGGCTGGTTCGCGCCTTCAATCGCGTCCAACACTTTCAAAACTCGCTGCATCTGCTCAGGACGAAAATCCCATTTTTCTCCGAAGACGTTATCCGTTCCACTGGTCATCGCCGGGTAATCGTGGCGATCAAACAATGTCCCGTGAGTAAAAACAGCGGAAACCCGCAGCGGCTCAAAAGGCCACATGTCGCCGCGACACTGTCCCCGTTTTAAAGTTCCATAAACAAAAACAGACGAAATCGTGTCGATCTCCATTTCCGGATTGCCAGAATTCACGCCAAGACCTTCAAACACGGGTAATTCACACGTCCGGTGTGCAGCTGACCAAACACTTTTAGCTGATAAAACGGGGCTACCTGTCAGGAGACTGACATCCCAACAAAACGTGACCGCCTAAGTCAAAACGGATGGCTCCACTCAACAACTTTGGCGGCAGCCGCTAGGTTCAACAAGACCGTTTATGACCCGATCGCGGGGTTATAGCTCTAAAAAAGCAAATTCATAGCGGAAACCATGTTCCCACCAGCGGGCGCGTCCTTCCCAATGAGCGCGCCGTCCATCATTATCTTTCCAGACCCTGATGTATCAATCCACCGAACAGACCCATGCCAATCGATCCTGATTTTGCCACGGCCCTCGAAGCCCACTCCATGGAGATTGACGAAGCAATCGCCGAGCGTCTGGAGAGCTATGCTCACATCCTCTGGAAATGGAATGAGCAACTGAACCTGACTCGTCACACCACGTGGGACCTTTTTGTAGGGCGTGACCTGCGTGACTGCCTGCAATTGGCTCCATTATTAGAAGCGGGAGAGGAAGTTCTAGACTTGGGCAGTGGCAACGGCATCCCCGGGATTCCCTTGGCCATTCTGAGGTCGGATATCGAGATCTCGCTCGCCGAATCAGTCTCGAAACGCGCGAATGCATTGGGCGAGATCATCGAAGAACTTCAACTTCCGGTTCCCATTTACGGTGCTCGCGGTGAAGATTTGCTGGAAGACTTTCGCTTCTCAACGATTGTCTCAAGAGCAGTGGGCAGCATTGCTAAATTCTGCCGCTGGATGGAACCTCATTGGACGAATGTTGATCGGCTGTTGTTGATCAAGGGTCCCAAGTGGGTTGAGGAGCGGAACGAGGCCCGACATGTGGGAGCATTGGCCAATCTGGAATTGAGACGCATTGCTGCCTATCCGCTGGGTGACGATGCTGAATCGGAGGGTGTTATCCTGCAAATTTCGCGAGGTAAACGAAGCAGTGGCTGAGTGATCCGCGGGTAAAAACTTGGACAATGCGAGCCGAATTCGCCGTGAAACATGAGTTTTCCGAGCGGAACTGACCCCGACTGCCGATTCCTCTAGCGGGGTTCTGTCAGGCGTCTATACTTCTGACAGTGCACCTCGGGTGCGGCGATTGCCATGCGATCAATGGGTCTGCCCTGTCGCAGCACTTTGGCGGCCCACGAGTTACCCTTGGGTTGGCCACTGAAATCACCCTAGCAACCATTAGATTCGGCTACACGGCCCTGATGACAGCAATTCCATGCTGCAGGCCCTACCTTCTCGCTCATATCCGCCCACACAGTTTCTCAACATGTCGGACTATAGCCTTACCCACCTCAAGCAACTCGAAGCTGAGAGCATTCACATCCTTCGTGAGGTGGTCTCGGAATTCCAAAAGCCCGTCATGCTCTACAGCATCGGCAAGGACTCGGCAGTATTGGTTCACTTGGCCCGAAAAGCTTTTTATCCGGCCAAGCCTCCTTTCCCTCTGATGCACGTCGATACGACGTGGAAATTTCGGGAGATGATCGAATTCCGTGAGAGCTACGCGCGGAAAGAGCTGGGCCTGGACCTGATCGTTCATACCAACGAAGAAGGTTTGAAGCACGACATCAAACCTTGGGAAGACAGCGAGCGACATACAGAGTTGATGAAAACAGATGCTCTTAAGGCTGCCTTGGACAAGTACCAGTTCGACGCAGCGTTTGGCGGTGCACGCCGCGACGAAGAGAAAAGTCGAGCCAAGGAGCGAGTGTTCAGTTTTCGAGACAAGTCCCATCGCTGGGACCCAAAGAATCAACGACCTGAGCTTTGGAATCTTTACAACGGGCGAGTCAATAAAGGTGAATCGATCCGCGTCTTTCCCATGAGCAATTGGACGGAGTTAGATGTATGGCAATACATTCATCTTGAGAACATTCCGATTGTACCGTTGTACAAATCAGCAATGAGAAAGGTTGTTTTACGGGATGGGATCCTTTTGATGCGGGATGATGACCGCATGCCTCTTCTTTCGGGTGAAAAAGAAGAAACCAAAATGGTGCGGTTCCGCACGCTCGGGTGTTATCCGCTTTCAGGTGCCGTGGAGAGTGAAGCGACGACACTGCCTGAGATCATTCAGGAAATGTTGCTCGCTAAAACGAGTGAACGTCAGGGCCGAATCATCGACCAAGATGAGGGCGGTGCCGGAATGGAAGAAAAGAAACGACGCGGTTACTTCTAAAGGTACAACCAAGGCACGCCGGCGGTTCGATTAAGAAAGCCGCAGGCATGGGCACCGCCAATGCCAACTCAGCCCTCAACAAGGGCAAGCATAAAACATTGAAGCGAAGACTTTCAAACCAGCTGAATGCAGTTCTCGCTCACCGGTCCAATCCCCAAGATCATATAAATTCCGAATCGATCTCATGAGCCATCAATCAGACCTGATTGCCACTGACATCAATGCCTACCTCAAGCAGCACGAATCTAAGCAACTGCTGCGATTCATCACCTGCGGTAGTGTCGATGATGGAAAAAGTACGCTGATCGGCAGACTACTGTACGACAGCAAAATGATTTATGAGGATCAGCTTTCACAACTCGAGGCAGAGTCAAAGTTGGTGGGTACCACCGGCGGAAAATTTGACCCGGCTTTGCTGACTGATGGACTGAAGGCTGAACGTGAGCAGGGCATTACCATCGACGTCGCCTACCGGTACTTCAGCACGCCGAAACGCAAATTCATCATTGCCGATACACCGGGGCATGAGCAGTACACACGGAACATGGCAACAGGTGCCAGCACAGCAGACCTGGCCATCATTCTGATTGATGCGCGACACGGTGTCTTAACCCAAACACGCAGACACAGCTTCATCGTCTCGCTGCTGGGGATCCGTCATGTCATCGTGGCCGTCAACAAAATGGATTTGCTTGATTTCGATGAGGAGCGATACAACGAAATATGCGATGAATACCGATCATTCGCGATGCGTTTGGATCTACCGGACCTTCACTTCATTCCCATCAGTGCACTCGATGGTGACAATGTGGTCGACCGAAGTGAGAAATCGCCTTGGTACAGTGGCAGTACCCTGATGAATTTCCTCGAAACGGTTTACATCGGTAGCGATCGAAACCTGCAGGATTTCCGCATGCCAGTGCAGTACGTCAATCGTCCCAACCTGGACTTCCGTGGTTTCTGTGGAACGATCGCATCGGGTATCGTTCGCCCCGGCGAAGAGATCATGGTGTTACCCAGCAGGCAAACATCCAAGGTCAAAGAAATCGTGACGTTTGATGGTGCGGTGGAAGAAGCCTTTGCACCACTATCAATCACTCTCACTCTGGAAGACGAAATCGACGCAAGTCGTGGTGACATGATCGTCCGACCAGGAAACTTGCCACGCTCGCGTGACCAAATCGAAGCGATGCTGGTCTGGATGGATTCTGAATCCATGGTCCCCGGCAAAACATTTTTGTTCAAACACACCTCCCAAACGCAGCCGGGGACGATTGAATCGCTCAAATACCAAGTCGATGTCAACACGCTGCACCGCAATCCAGCACCCGAACTGGGCCTGAATGAAATCGGTCGTGTCAGCATCTCACTGAACGCTCCCATCCACTTTGATGCGTATCGCCGCAACCGCAGCACGGGCGCGTTTATTGTGGTCGACCGGATCACCAATGCCACCGTTGCCGCTGGCATGATCCTGGACAAGTCAGGAGATGGTTCCCCAAAATCAGTTTGGGATGATGAAGCCCAAAACGATGACAACAAGACTGAATTCTCAGCAGTCTCAGCAGACGAACGCAGCGCTCGATTCGGTCAAAAACCAGCCACGGTCCTGCTGACTGGACTTACTGGAAGCGGTAAGACATCCATCGGCCAAGCAGTGGAAAGAAAGCTGTTCGCAGAGGGTCGAGCAGTCGCGATGATCGATGGTGAAAAAGTACGTGGCGGGCTCACCCGTGACCTGGGCTATACGGCTGACGATCGGAGTGAGAATCTACGACGAAGCGGGCACCTCGCTCACATTCTCAATGATGCTGGACTGATTTGCCTGGCTTCATTCGTCGCACCTTCAGAAGATGTTCGCCAAAAAGTTGGGGCACTCATCGGTGAAGACCGTTTCCTTGTCGTCCATGTCGCAACGTCGCTGGAAGTCTGCCGCGAGAGAGACACCAAAGGTCAATACAAATTGGCTGACGAAGGTGAATTGCCAAACTTCCCCGGTGTCACAGCGAAATATGAAGCTCCGGTGAATCCGGATCTTGTACTGAATGCGACCGAGCAAAGCATCGACGCTTGCGCCGATGCCGTTATCGAATTATTGCGTTCCAAGCAGATCATCAAGTAACGACTTCAATGCATGCCACACGACATGCTGCGGAAGAACCGAACAGCAAGATATTGCAGCAACATGTACTGAAGTGACGTGTCGTGTGACTACGTGTCGTGTGAATCCGTGTCGTGTGAATACATTTACTGTAATGAAAGACACGACGGAAAGAGACCGCGGCCACAACGCACACAATTCCACTAAAACCCAAGGCAGCGGAAGCAACACCAACAGAGTACGCGGGTAATCGTGCCTTGCAAATCGCCGATGCAAATCGCTGAAAAAAGTGCAGTCAAAATAACACGCACTGACAACATCGCGGGGATGCATAGTCCAACGCCGACGATCCGCGAATCTCGTTGAATGTCGCTCTTCTTCTTTACGCGATAATCAGTGGCATTCAGCACGCGCCGCCACTCTCAAGCGTTTTCGTTGACCTAATCCAGAAGTGACAACGGAAGACCCGCTGAAGAACAAGAGCTTTCGCGACTAAAAAACGACCGGCGGCAAAAAGCCGGTTGCTAACGCTGGACTGCTCCTTTGAGCATTGCTTGCTTTAGAGTGGCGTCCACTGGTTCATTCGATAGCCAAATGTTGAACAACGCCTGTTTGAACGCAAGACCAGGAACAACACCTTTGAATTGTCCATTTTTATTGATCACCAAGCCATGCCTGGGCAAGTACACAAAATCAAAACGGTCGCCACTCTTGACGTCCTCACTCAGAAAACTACGGAACTGATTGACCCCGTTCTGGATCGGCTCCAACTTTCCTTTGGTTACCGTTTGAAAGCCATCATTCAATGATTGCATCAGTTTGGTTCTGCTCACCATGCTTGAAGTGATTTTCACCCGAATAGCCATCGGCTCATCAGCATCTGCGATCACAGTTGGATTGCTCTGGGCCTTGGTTACGTACAACCCAGCCTCATAGAGTTCAAGAAAGAATTTGGTTCGTGGTCCCCAGCCATTCAACACCAAACGGTGGTTACCAGCCTTGATCTGAGGCGGAAAATTCGAAGCAACGGATAAACCAGCCATCGGCAATGCTATCAACAGACTGGCGACCATGACTCTTGTTGAGATGAAACCATGCACAGATAGACCTCTTCAGTGATGCGTTAAACACAATCTTCAGCCAGCGACCGCGTCGCCGAACCGATGGAAATTAAAAAAATCGCAGATCACGTGGCAAGGGATGTTTTCAGCTGGAACACGTTTCAACAACGGGCTGTTGGTGACTACGTTACGCGGGCTCATCAATGCCCTACCGAACAGCATGGAAATCCCAGCCAAAACCATCCCGGGATCAGGTCGTATCGCTTGAGAGAGCGTTTCAGGCCGTCCATCCGATTAGGAAACGTTTGCTAGCCTCAGTCCAGTGTCGTAAGGAAGCCAGAAATTATTCAGCAGCAAATTGAAAGACAAGAAGTGAACGCAGACCCCACCACGCGACTGCCAACCATCACTTCAATTACAAGAATAAACTCAGAGCGAACAACATTCTGAGCAATAGGCCCATCGGCCTAGCAACGGGATCTACTCAAGAACTGGTAGAGAGTTTCCCAGTCATCAAATGGCGAACAGTCCGTAACGGTGGCAAGCTTCCTTGGTTAGGAATGGTGCGAATGTGCTTGACGTCCGTTTCGCTGAAGCTGTTCTGCTCATCTAGATCACTTGAGCCGGTGACTGGCGATGGTGGCTCCATCTCATTGCGGGTGATTGCCGTGGATGCCCAGCGAAGACTGTCCACCGCGAGGGAGCCGGACGAATCTTGCTCGTCATTCGGAACACGTCGAAATCAAGGTCCGATTAACGGCCTTTCTTCCGACAATCAATACAGCCTCATCGCGAAGAAATTCGAGTGGATGCAAGCGAGGTCGAGATTCACTCGGCTTCCAAACGATAAGCAAGCGCATACCCATCTAAGCACCGCCTGCCACATATGGGGCAGGCGTTTCCTTGCTTTTCATTGCCACGAGAAGAGATTCTGTTATGGCAGTCCAGCAGTCGCAGTTGATCGCTGGTCTCAGTTTCCTATTCCTTTTTGAAATCGGACGATTGCGTGACGTGAACGCCACCGTAAGCGGCCGGAGAGAAGTGCCATGAGCGGGTCAGCCATTTACCATTTTCATTGACCCAGGTATGCGTCACGCGAGTGCGGTAAGGTGTTGTGCTCGCGCCAGCTTTGGAAAGCCCCTCAAGGTAATAACGAGTCAGGATTACGTCTTTGCTTAGAGCAATGGCTTCAGGGTAGTACACTTTCCAAAGCCCAGAATAGTTTAAAAAGTTCTCTTTCATTTGTTCAACGGACGTAACCTTAAGTGGTTTGTGAAAACTACCGTCAGAGTTCGTGCCATAAACGCCCTTAGGGCTATGCATCGCGACCGCAGCATCTGCGTCCATCCTGCTGAAGGCCGCCCAGTAATCCTGGACCTGCTTAATGCAGACGTTGCCCCCCGCTTTGGATGAGTCTTCTTGGGCTCGCAGTTCGCTTACATTCAAAAGAACCAAAAACGCTGCCAACCAAGTTACGCAAATAAATTTGTTCATAGTATTCCTCTGGATTGCAAAGACTTGTGAATGAGCAAACGCAACAAATAGCTCCTTTACTCACCAAGAGCATTGTCAACGAGCCTCAGCAAGTCAACTCTTCCTTTATTCAAGCGGACACAAGAATTCTTTTCTCAAGCACCACCAATGAGGGAGCGGCTACCTACTCAAAATAACGGCAACAGATTGAGTAAGAGAATCATGCTTGGCATCGGATATTGCTTGATTCAGTTTTGCTTGCAGACGGCTCCATCACATACCGATTTCTCGGTGTGCAATGCTTGCCACGGTGTCACACAGTCATGAAAAGCATGACATTGCTCGGTAGCCAATAACAGACACCCCATCGGAGCGATCCTACGGGGCGGTATTCGTTTGATGGCTGGATAGGCGGGCGATGCGTGGGAGGGACTGCGGTCGGCACAACGTGTTGACAGGGACGATCCTCCCTTAGGGCTGGATGGGTTTTCGGTAAATCACTTTCGCACAGCGACAACCGTTAGTGGCACTTCTCGGCTATCTATGAACAGGTAATGTCCGTTTGATTTACTTTGGGCCATTACTTCAGGCCCTTGTGGAGGTCCGTGAAAGTAATATTGCGTCATGCTTTCGCATTGACATCTACCAATCCACGCTGGGCCACTACCAACCGGTCGATGTCTTTCATTCATTTCAGTCATTTGGATACAGACAAGCAAGGCGATACGGGTAAGCACGGTGAGGACAACACGCACTCACAGCCCCATGCATGCGTGTGTCCCACACCGTGCTCACCAACATCCGATGCCGACGATGGCGACCGTCCCTGTGCCCCGAAAGTCACCACCCGCATCGAAATCGCGATTCGTTACAATTCAGTTCTCCACTAAAAGGGAGAGTACGATTCGCCCAAAGAATCGGACAACAAAATGGCAATATTTTCAAAAAACCAAAAACCTATTGCCAGCCCTCAATCGTTCCCCAAGCCCGATAGCATGCCGTGACGTTCTCAATGCAGCATAAAAAGTGGCCTCTTTCATGCATCGCTGTCACCAGCATTTTGATGATTTCCAGCCATTTTGCCTGGACAGCCGAACCCGAGTGGACCGGATGGCTCGGTCCCCAACGCAATGGCTGGGTCGATGGGTTCCAGCCCCCGCAAACTTGGCCAAATGATCTTCAACAACGCTGGCGAGTCGAGGTGGGCTCAGGTTATGGATCCCCTCTGATCGCGAACGGCCGCGTCTATCAACACGCTCGGCAAGGCGAACAAGAAGTGACATGGTGCATCAACTTGAGCAACGGAAAAATACTTTGGCAGCAAAGCGACCCAACACCTTTTCAAATGGGTGGGGGAGGAGAACGACATGGCAAAGGTCCCAAATCATGCCCCGTGATGGCTGATGACCGACTCTTTACCATGAGCATCACCGGAACCTTGATCGCCAGAGAAACCGAAACAGGAAGGTTAATCTGGAAGCGGGACTACAACTCCCGATTTCCCAAAAGCCATCCTTACTGGGGTGTTTCAGCATCACCCATCATTGTCGACAACTTGATTGTGGTTCACTTTGGAAATGATGATCAGGGCACACTCGTTGCTTTGGACACAAGCACCGGCAACGAAGTCTGGACACAGGGAACAGATGGAACCTCTTACTCCTCACCCTTGCTCGCCAAATTTTCCGGCGTGAGTCAGATTATCGACTGGAACCACAATGCCTTGTGTGGAATCGAGGTTTCCTCGGGTGCGCTTCTTTGGACGCAACCTTTTCCCCATGAAGGCCATAATCAGAACATGCCAACTCCGACGATCAACGAAGGTTGTATCCTGCTGGGTGCAGAAAACCGGGGAATCCACAGTTTTGAGCCACAACTGACAGACGAGGGCTGGCGAGTCAAAGAGAATTGGCATCAGCCCAGACTGGCTCTCGACATGAGCACGGCTGTGATGAATGACGGATTGCTTTATGGGTTTTCACATTACAACAGCGGTCAACTGTTCTGCCTCAACCCGAACACTGGTGAAATCCTTTGGCAAAGCCGCGGGCGTTCTGGCCAAAACGTGACGTTCCTTTCGATGCCTGGTCACATCCTTGCTCTGATCAATGATGGTGAGCTCAAGATTTTTTCTGCCGCCGGAAAGGACACGAAACAGGTTGCAAGCTATCGTGTCGCTGACAGCCCGACATGGGCACCGCCCGTTGCACTGAGCGATGGATATCTGGTCAAAGATCAGAAATCCCTGACCCGTTGGCAGTTCAACGAAAATTGAACGACCAGCTATCAAATCACCAGATCGCGA
>NZHC01000054.1 GCA_002689655.1 Rhodopirellula sp.
GGAACGTTGATGCTGGAACGTTGATGCTGGAACGTTGATGCTGGAACGTTGATGCTGGAACGTTGATGCTGGAACGTTGATGCTGGAACGTGGATGCTGGAACGTGGACCCGGTGGGGTGATTCGCAAGAGGTCCACCAGAAGAGACGCCTCACAAGCCGGCATGTTACAATTCGGTCCCTCACATACTGGCTTAGCAGTGACTTGCTTTCGCCGTGTTTGTTTCCTGTGCCAAACGGCCAAATCAAACACCATGGGTAACGGATGCATACGTCAACGGGATCAATCGGGAATGGCGGAGCCCTGAACCTCTGAAATGGACGCCCCCTATAATCCGCTGGCACGTCAGCGCCAGCGGCGAGTTTGCGTCATTGATCGCGTGAGGCAAATGTCGCCTGTGCGCTGTTGGTTGGCCAACAACGCGGGACGGTCTCCGGTTACATCAGATCCGTCAATGTGACTTCTGTCCGATATCGTTTGCCATCGCGGAGAATGATCATTGGAATCGAATCGCCAACTGTGGTCAGTCCAACTTGCGTAACGAGGTGGTCATCATTGTCTACTGTATCCCCGTTGAACAGGACAATGATGTCGCCGCTGCGTAGTCGTGCTTTTGCCGCCGGTGAACCTTCGCGGACCTCTTTCACGAGTGCTCCTGAAATGGTGCCGTAGCCAGCGGTCGCCAGGTCAGCGACGGAGAAGTTTGGATCGAGTGTGACGCCCAAATATCCCCGACGGAGCCGACCATTCTGGATCAATTGCTCGGCGACTTGCATTGCCATGTTGATCGGGATCGCAAACCCAATTCCCTCGCTTCCGCCGCTACTGCTTGCGATGGCGGTGTTTAGACCGATGACTTCGCCCAACAGGTTCAGCAGTGGGCCACCGCTGTTACCAGGATTAATGGCCGCGTCAGTCTGGAAGAAATCCTGTAAGTCAATCTTTTGAGCACCCAACGATAAGTCTCGACGACCTTTGGCACTCAGGATACCAAAGGTCACGGAGTGACTGAGCCCAAATGGGCTGCCGATTGCAATGACGAAATCACCGATGCCAACACCGGAACTATCCCCCAAACGAGCAGCAGGAATCTCAGGTTGTTCAATCTTCATCACGGCCACGTCCGTACTGGCATCTGCCAAGACTTTTTCCGGGTAGAACTCGTTCCCGCTACTGGAACGCAACAGGATCTGGTTAGGCTTTGCACCTGCTACAACATGACGATTCGTCAGCACCCAGTACTCATCATTGGAGAACTGTAATAAAACCCCGCTGCCAGCCTCGTCATACGACTCCTGTGTTCCACCACGCTCTTCGGTTTTGTGGGCTTCAATGTGAATCACGCTCGGCTTGACCAAGGTAGAGACGCGCCGAACCAAGTTGCCCAATCGGTTGAATGCGGCGAACTCTTCAGCGAGCTCGTTGTACAACCGTTCACGCTCTGCGTCGATTGTCGTACCACCGGACATTGCGGGGGCAGAAGACGGATGACGGACACTCACTGAGTGTTGATTGGTTCGAGAGTCCTGCGCGTGCGCTGTCGGCCAAGATGTGAACGCGACTGCGTAAAACAGAAACATCATTTTCCGCTGCATTGGGAGGCAGCGAAGAAAGGAAAAAGACATGTGCTGGAGACCTGATAGGGAGTGTTCAGGGGGAGGTTCGCAAAGTTATCTATCGTCGATTCATGCCATCTACTTTTTGGTTCATGCATCCGGCAGTCGTCAACGAAGTAACTGGAACAATCGCTATTCGTGGCGCATTAAAAAACGGCCGAACATTCGTCCGGCCGCATTGGATCATGGGGGCTCAGAATCCTAACACCTCCTGTAACGCGACCACCAATGGTCTATTGCAGAACGCATCGTTCAAAGGACCCTCGTTCAAAGGACCCTCGTTCAAAGGACCATGAGGACCGTTTCAGGTGTTAGGACAAAGTGGTTTCGTACGGCCAGACACCGACTGTCCTCATGACAGTCATTTGAGTTGTATACCGATTCCGCAAGTTAAGCGGCTTGAGGTGGTTTGCAATCAGACCAAGTCTGCTTCTGCTTGATCAAAGACTCGATTCCACATCCTAGATGCACCACCAACGCTGCGACTTTCTGCTTTCCGCCGGCAATCGATACAATCGATTGCATAAGGAATAGCTCGCAGGCGACTCAGAGGAATCGGTTTGCCGCAGCCCTCACAATCGCCATAAGTTCCTCGGCCATGACGAGCAATTGCGCTGTTGATCGCATTGAGCTCGCGACTCTCAGCCTCGACAAGCTGGCTGTTGAGTTCATCTTGCATGGTGTCAGCCGCGGCATCAAGGATGTCGCCGGTCCGTTCCTGGTGGAGCTCTCTCAGCAGGCTCAGGTCACCTTCCAAAGCACGATGCAGTGCACCGCGACGACGGATTAATTGCTCACGCAATTTCTTGATCGATTCTCTTCGTGACATCGCATTACCTCGTTAGGAAAAGAAGGCCGCCGCGACTAGGCGTGCACATAGGGGCGGAAATTTGCTCAATCAGCAACTTTGCTCAATCAGCAACGCTGTGCTGGGCTCAATCGAAAACCGAGCTCAAACACCTTCTGCTGGTTCCTGTGGTACGCAGCAGAGTGAGGAGATGTTTCTCCTCAGCACTTTCCGAGTGCCGCAATCATAGGAAGCGACCCGCGTCTTTCACGTTTTTCATCACGATTAAACAAGTTTTCGAGTAAACGAATCGCCCTAACACCCTGTCAATAAACACCTTGGCGTTTCTGGGGAAGTTGGCGGGGTATCCCTCGTGAACCGGACAGTTTTGTGTCGAAACGTATTCGGGAATAGCTCTTCAGGGGGGTGTTCTCTGTCCGTGGAACTACTGGATCGGTCTGGATTGTCCTGCTCGGCCTAATTTGTCTAACCGGCAGAAAGGTTATTACCGAAAACAAGACTAGGCTCTCCTGCGCGCCCTCCATCTGGATTCAGTGTGCAGACATGCGCCGTGCTGAGGAATGACAGCATAGATTCGGTACCCACGACGAGAAAAGCGTGGTGTTTAACATGGAAGGAACAGAGGCGGTGAATACGAGCCAAACGAATGGATCGCCGTTTGATGATGCTGCCAAGCAAGCAGGGCAGGTCTCAGCTGACAATGGAAATTCCAATCATGTCATCAGGCAGAATGCAGGAGACAGTACTTGTACGGACGAGAACGAACAAACCGCACCAGCAAAGGAGTCTTCAGCTGCAGTGCCGCCGAGTCAGCCTGTGGTGAATGGTTCGGTTGCAAAGCTTGATGATGCAACGCAATCGGTTGCGGAAACTTCGGTGATTCAGAGATCGTCAGGTCAGGTGCCGAGTCCAGCGAAAAATTGTGTTGATGGAGTTGTTGATGGAGTTATTGAAATGGAGCCTCATGCTCATGAGGCCATTGAGTTTTGTGTGACATGTCCGGGCGCACCCGTGAGGCGTCTTAGACTAACTGGAGATCGTTATACATTTGGCAGCGCAAAAGGATGCTCCATCCGTTTGAGCGATGAGACGCTTCGGCCGATGCATGCCGTACTGCTTTGTGATGCTTCACGAATCATCGTGCGTGCCTATTCCGTGCCAGTTGAAGTCAATGCCACGCGGACGACTGAGGCAAATTTGGGAGTCGGAGATATCCTGCGTCTGGGGCAGTATCAATTTGAACTTCTGTCCGTAAAACCAATTAGAATCTTCCCGAACAGTGAGGCATGCGATGAAAATCACAGAGCCCCTGCTGCCGGCGATGGCGTCATTGATTCAAACAGGAATGAATCGTGCATTCACGCAACTAAGGATGAGCGGGAACGTGAAACAGAATGTTGTTCCGAGCTGGCGTCACTGAATATTGATGCTGACGATAGCCCACTTGAGTACGTGCAATGGCGTGACCTGTTAAGTCGAGAAGTTGACCAGTGGCGCGAGCAATTTAAATCGCTGAGTGCTCAGATGGAACAGCTATCACGGCAACAGTTGGGCAGCGTAGCAGGTGAAGAGACTCCGCAACTGAGCTTCAGCGAGGATGACGACGATCTCACTTTACAGAATCTGGCAGAGTATCGTGACCGGGAAGTGATCTTCGAGCAAACATCTGAGATTTTTGAAGAGCAATGCACCCACTCGCAGAACAGCCACCAAACAACGGATCTGGAACCGTCGACGTTGTTATCTGAACTTGAAGCAGCAGAGGGCCTCAGGCGTCAAGTAGAAGAATTGCAGCAGATTGTGGCTGATGCTCGCAGCGAATCAGAGATGCTTCGTGAGGATTGTGAGCAGGCTTCCTCATCGGTTCGGCAGCTGGAACAGCTTGTCTCCGAAAGTGAAACAAGGGATGGTGAACAGCGGGAGGAATGGATTACTGAAACCCATGAGCTAAAGTCGTCGTTTGAAAAACTCTGCACCGAAATGGATCAGGCGAATTTTGAGCTCAATGAGTTGCGGCTGGCGAATGAGAAGGTGAGTCAACGGCTGGATGAAGTGAAGCAGGAGCGAGATCAAGCGCGTTCAAGGCTTGAAGCAAGCCCTAGTCAGCAGGAGGTCGACTCACTTCGGAAACAGTTGGAATTGGCCACGGAGCGGGTTGGGAACCTGCAGCTTGATCATGAGAAAACTCTGGTCAGGTTGGAAGCAACCGAACAGCGCGGTGACGGGTTGAAACGATCAGATGAGCCACGTTTGCATCAAGCTGACGCTGTTTGGGAAGAGGTTGGCAACGTAGGGATTGATGTTTCAGCTGCCGATGCTCTTCAAGAACTTGGTCAACAAGCTGCGGAATATCCAACAGGTGATGCCAACGAAAAAGAGCGTGGTCAGGCAGGCTCAGACTGTACGCGGGACTCTGAGGGAGACAGCGAAGGTGATTTGCGTCAAGCTGACGATGATGCAGACTTGATGACGAGTATGTCGCTGCAAGAACAAGGGCACGAGGCTAACAGCACGTCTGTTTCATTGGCGAAAAGTCAAATTGACTTCGAGGATTTCGTGAATCTTGTGCACTCCGATCACGAAACCGAAGCTTTAGGTCCTCATGCCCATGTGACTACCGATTCCGTGGGGCATGCCGCTGCTGTCGAAGGTGGTCAGGAAGAATGCGACCACCATGCAAAGACGCGTGATCGATCGGGATCAAGCGTTTGCGATGCCATGAACAAGTTGGGTGAAGCTGATATTGAAGGCGCTGATATTGAAGACGCTGATATTGAAGACGCTGATATCGAAGACGCTGATCTAGTTGCTGATGGACTGAATTGTCTTGGCACGGATCAAAAGATAGCACCGAATTGTGAGGCTGACGTCGTTGGCCAGAACGAAGCAGCTGATTGTGGTTTGGGTGATAACGGAGTCGTCCCTGAGGAGTCATTGCCGGACAATTTGGACGGTAGTGACTTGTCACTTGATTCCCTGTTTCTAGATGGCCAATTGGCTTCCGGACCTGAGCGGGCTGAGTCGATTGAAGCGTACATGAATCGGTTGCTTGAACATGTACGTGGCAATGTTGAGGAAACTAACGTAAATGGAGAGGGTTCAGTTGAGCTAAGTGTGAATCCGGAGCATGGCTTCGAATCAACTGGCCCAAATCCTTCGGTTGGTGTCGGGCCACTTGCGCTGGAGCATTGCCCTGATGTCGATGGCATGCGTGAATTAGCGAATGCTTCTGCCCGTGTTGTCGATAGCTGTAATCTGCGTGCGCGAGTTCATCACTTGAAGATGAAGGCGGTTGTTCGCTTGGCTTGCGCTTTTGGCGCTATTTCAGTTGGCGTCGTCTGCTATACAGTGCTTGCGGGTTTTCCTTCCTATGTAGCATTTGCGATGACGAGTCTCCTCGCTGTTGCCTATGTGCTTGAGGCGAGAAAATTGAATGAAGAAGCCAGTCGTCAATCAGCAACAAGTGAAACGGGGGCGCAGGAGGAAATAAACATCACCGTAGGTAACGAGCAGTAAGCCGGTGAGTGATGTTTTTTTGGCTGAACCAGATGCAAACCTCTGTGCTTTGAAGTTGAGTGTTGGAACGCAGTGTGATCTGAAAGTTTCCACCTGATAAGCGAAGACACCCTCGTCTCGATCTGCTGTCTCTTGTTAAAGCTTGTTGGGTATTGTCGATGGCGGTATTCTTGATCGGGTGTTTGCAGTCGCTTGAAACCGTTTGGCATTCGCGTGAGAATGGGCTTTTGCTCTCGTTAACGGTGTTCCTCTAGGAGGTGTTCCTCGATTAGGTGGTCGGTCGAGTCCTTCGGTAGGTCCCTTTTGCCAGACAACCGCGCGCATCTGCATGTTGAAGCATTTTGTTCGTTTGTGGGGAACTTAACGCCTCTTGTTTAGGGTGCAGTCGGTGTTGAAGCATGCATTGAAAATCAACCACCAACATTGGGTCAGGAAATGCAGGTCGCAGGAATAACGGAAATCTTTGTCGGTATGGTCAAATAGGGGCGTCGATCACAGTTTGCTGCTAGGAGATTCGACTGGTTGTTCAAAGCATGAAAAGATGCATTGAGCGGATACTTGAAGTGCAACGGGAGCGAGACTGTAAGTTTATTTCATCTGGGTGCAACAAATAGGCTTGGGATGAGTGATCAAAGTGAACGCAAACTTAATGACTGGAATGCTGGTTCAGACGGGACCCGTTGGCCCAGGGAGGCGCTGTCCGTCGAGGCGATTTGGTGTCAGTTTGGAGATCAGTTCCGCCGTCGGGCTAGGACGCGGTTGCGGCAGTATGGGTTGACTGGCCAGGCGGAATCGATGGACATCTGCAACGATGTCATGGTCGAGATGGCGAAAGGTTTCAATGCAAAAAACTTAATGCCCGATGATGCCTTGGCGTATGTAATGCGTGCGATTGATAATCAGGTGCTCGATACCTTTCGGCGGTTGGCTAGGAAATGTCGTGATTTTCGTCGCAACGAACCCATGCCTGTTGATGAGTTGCCGTTTGCGAATCAAGGCGGTTCACCAAGCCAAGTCGCATTGCATCGGGAAGTCATCGATCGAATTCAGGCGTTGCTGAATGACGAAGATGCGTTGGCTGTCAGCATGATGCTCGAAAATCGAGGCTGGCAGGAAATAGGTGAGTCCCTTGGTGTCAAGCCAGATGCGATTCGAATGCGTGTTAGAAGAGCTTTGGATCGTGTCCGTGAGGAAATAGGATTCCGCGGTGGAGATTCGGATGACTGAGTTTCCCGATTTTTCCACCGCAGGGATCGATGGTCTGATTAATTGGCTAAATGAACAACGAAGAAAAAATGCTGCTGCTTCATTGGTTGATTTGTTAGGCGGTCATACGATGGATCGAAGTTCTGTGCTTGATCTCGCCTGCATTGATCTAATGCACCAGCACCGAAATGGTTACCCAGTCTGTGCAGAGCAATACACGCGAGATTTTCCCCAATTGAATCGTACCAGCGATTTGCTTGATCTGATCGATGCTGAGTTGTGTGTTGCCGCTGAGATGCGAAAACCCATTGACTTGGTGATCTATTTTAATCGGTTTCCCGATCTCGTAAGTGATATTGAGGAGTTGGCAAAGCTTGACGTGAGACCGGATGTGCTCTGCTTTCATCGGCAGCCTGCACACGAGCCGTCCGATTTTGGCCAAGCTCGGCATTTCGAGACACATGCCCAGACTTTCGATCATTTGAAAATTCAGTCCAGTGGCTTTTCCATTGATCCCGCCGAGTTGCGGGATGCTGAAGCTGCATCGGCGGATCCGAAGACTTCAGGCGACAGGTTAAATGAAGATTATCCCTTGCCCATTCCCGATTGGTTTCTCGTGGATCAATGCATCACGCGTGACGAGGACATTTGCCTATTACGGGGGCGTGATGATATTCGAGGTATTCCTGTTGCCATGAAAATTATCCGCGTGCCGTGCGTGATGTCTGATCAAGCGGTAGTCGGTTTGCTGGATGTGTGTGAAGCGGCGTCGCGTGTGCAGAATCGTCACTGGATTGCGCCTCAGATGGCCGCAGTGCAAATGGGATATTTGGGCGTGATTCGTCCCTGGCTATTTGCCAATGCATGGGAACCACACTTACTTTCTCAATCGCCCGAAAACATTGATTCTACCGAAGCCAGCATCAAGGCCATGAATGGTAATCCCATGAATCATGCCAGTCCCAATCACAACGGCTTCGATGAAAAAATCATTTTTCTCCGCTGGCGGCAGTTAGCCAGCGTTGCCTTTGCCGTCGAATCTGCTCATCGATCAGGAGCAACCCATGGTGCGATTCACGCCGGCAACCTTGCGGTTGATCATCAAGAGAATGTCTGCCTCTTCGATGCAACGTCAAGTCTCGCTGCTTTGCAAAGGTGGTTTGATAACAAATCAAAAACCATGCAAAGTCTGGAACAACGGATTCACGTGGATGTTGAAGACATAGTGAACTTGGTGCGTGCTACAGCCAACTGGATTCCCACGCTTGCGGGTGAGCATTTGATGACTCAAATTCGAACCTGCGTTTCGGATTCAACGGAATCACCATTGGCTCGTATCGGTGAAATCCTGATGGAATATGCAGATCACGATCAACTCATTAGTCGAAATCCCCGTGTAAAGACGGATGCGCGGTGGCGCACCCGGATTGCGACTTGGTTGTCGCGAAGGGACTGATTCGGTTGACACTGGATCAACAGACGGAATTGGCGGTAAATGAAGTCTTTCCGATCTGCCAGCAAAACAGGTTGCAGTGGAATTGATCTGTTACCATGGATTTGTAAGGTCAATGCGTCCTCGTCCGTGGAGATCAGTGCATGCGGATCAACTGCCCCAGTTGCCAGAAGTCACTGTCGCTTGGTCAGCCGAAAATGGGGCGTTATCGGCCCAAATGCAAGTACTGTCATGAACCGTTTGACTTGCGGATTGCTGCCGATGGGATGCCGGTTTTGGGACTGGAATCTGAGGCAACGCAGCATTCTTCCGGGCAAGCGGTGACAGTTGCAAGTCAAGAAAAATCTTCCAAAGTGGCAAGTGAGGTTGAGGCAGCGAACATTCCTGACCGTTTGGGTGGGTATCGAGTCTTACGCCTTTTGGGACGCGGCGCGATGGGCACGGTTTATGAGGCCAAGCAGATTTCACTGGATCGTTTAGTTGCTCTGAAAACGATTCGGGGCCGGATGGCCGAGAATCCGGCCTCACTCGCGCGATTCACACGGGAGGCGTATGCGGCAGCGCAACTGACCCATCATAACGTCGTTCAAATCTATGATTTTGGAGAAGATACTGGTCTTCACTTTTTCAGCATGGAGTGGGTGCGTGGTGGGCCGCTGGATCATTTGATTCGAGAGAAAGGACGACTCGAATCAAAACTCGCGGCCAGCTATGCGGTACAAGCTGCACGTGGATTGCAATTTGCACATCAGCATGGAATGGTGCACCGAGACATCAAACCATCGAATCTGCTGGTGACTGAGGATGGGATTATCAAGGTTGCAGATTTGGGGCTCGTCAAAATTCCAAATCACGGTGATGCAGATTCTGAACTTGACGCTGCAGTTGATTTGGTGAGTGGTACAAAGGTCACCTTGCAAGGCACCGCGGTGGGAACCCCCGCTTACATGGCACCCGAGCAGAGCGTGGATGCAGCTGGGGTCGATAGTCGCGCTGATATCTATTCACTGGGTTGTACGCTCTTCTTCATGCTTGCAGGACGTCCACCGTTTGAAGGAACGGTTGTGTCAGATATTAAAGAACAGCATGCGAACGCGCAGCCACCTAAGTTGACTGAGATCAATCACCGGGTGCCCGATGACTTGCAGCAGATCGTTTCCAAAGCAATGGCAAAGCATGCTGACCAACGATACGAATCGTTGGCCGGAATGATCCGTGATCTGGAAGCCTATCTCGGGCTGGCTGAGGAAAGTGACTTCTCACCGAGTTCTCAGCAGGCTGATGTCTGGGAGGCAGTCGCAGCCAGGTACCGCGATGCCTCACGCTTCGAGGTTGTCTCGACATTACTGGTGTGGGGGTGTCTCGCGTTTTCGGTTGCATTGACCTGCTTGTTAGTGTGGTCTGGAGTGGGGCCACGATGGGTTCTGGCAGGCATCGGGATGATAGCCGGAGTTGTGGTTTACGGCCTGGTTTCGCGCATGCGACTGTCGCAAAGTCCCATTGTTGATCACGTGCGACAATACTTGGGTGTATGGTCTCGATGGGACTGGGGGGTGACCTTGGTAAGCATGCTGACCCTGGTCGTGTTAGTTTTCTTCTGTGGGTTTTGGCCCGGTTTGTTGATTGGTCTTCTGCTCGGTGCAGCGATTGGGTTTGGCAACGATCGACTATTGGTCTGTCCGGTCTGGAGGGCGCAACGCGATCCGTTGGCCGACGCGGAACGTTTGATTCGGGAATTGCGAATTAGTGGCACTGATGAACATGGTTTGCGATCATTCGTCGCCCGGTACAGTGGCCAGAGTTGGCAGAGCCTTTATGAGGCGTTGTTTGGTTATGAGTCGCTTTTGCAAATGCGAGAGAAACTTGGTCGCGATTCATCTTTTACCGGACGCACTGATGTGAACTCGCTTCGCGACCTTGTGTGCTCTTTGCTTCGTCAGAAGACCAGGGAGCAGCAGGTAGTCCGAGATCATCAACGATTGGCAACCGTCGAAGAGCGCGGGTTGGCACGTGAGGGGTTGTCGGCAAATGAAGCTCGTGATCGAGGATGGCAGATTGCTGCGGCCGTAATGGAAAATACGCATGTCGAATCTGGTTCTGAATTGTCCCCAACATCTGCGAGTGCTCTGGCAGCAGTACAGAAACGGGCTCGCATGAAGCAAATGATCGCCGAAGCGCGGAGTGGGAAGTATCAGCGAGAACGCGAACCGCTGGCAGTTGCTCGCTTTGCATTGGGCGGGCAGACGCGATTTTTAATTGGATGTCTGTTGCTCTCCCTATTCGCACTCTTGGGAAATAGCCAGGGTTTGTTCGACCAGTTCAAACAGATGGATGCACTGGGAACCGTCAGCAGTGGGGAGCTTGATCTTGATCAGGTTAGTACCGCATTGAAGGGGGCGGCCGCTACGGCCACAAACTCTGAAGCAAGTACTCTGCTGGTCGTTTGGGATGTTCAAATCTGGTCACTTGGACTGGCAGGGCTTCTGTTGGTTCTCTCGGGATTTGTTTCCGGGTGGCGCATGACCCCCTTTGCTGCTGTTGCTTCTTTGGTCATCTTGTTCGGACCTGCGCTTGGAATTCCCGGCTTGGCGTCATTCGTACCACCGTGGCTGATTGCGGCAGCGGTTGGAGTCGTGATCTATTTGCCGGGAGTGATTTGGGGGGAAACAGCGGATGCTTGAAGTATTTGATCTCAAGAAGTGGATTCAATCCGCGCAGAGCCAACAGCGGGTAAGGTGATTGAACGTCGATTCATAACCGCTGGCCTGAAGGCCGCGCAGCTTTGGCTTGCCTTGTCCTAGCGGTTCCGCAGAATTTGATATAACGACTAGTGACAGGCTAGTTTTGGACAGCGGCATCAGCTGCTGCCGCCGGCACCTCAGCTCGTGGCGGTGAAGAGATCATATAGCCGGACCAGAAAAGCGGCTGCTTGCCGGTCAGACCCTCGGTTTCGTGCTCAGCCTGCGTTAGTAGCGGTTCGCCCGCGGGGTCAAGGTTTGTGCCTAGCAGCACCAGTTTGGCTCGCTGCCATGATTCGTTCATTCCGATGAAGGGCAATTCCTGGAGGAACTCTTTTAGAAGAATGGCCGTTGAGTTGCCACCGACAGCCCAGCGACTGATCAACACGTTGCGGACTCCGGCGACGTTCAGCGTGGTGAGTGTGCCGAATACTTCGGAGCCATCTCCCATGCGGCCGACACCAACCGGGGTTCGGAAGCCTGCAAGGATCACATTCGTTGGGACCTTGGTGGGGAACCGTAACCATGCTGCTAGATTCCCAAGCGGGTTTCTTTGCTCATATGGGGCCATGGGGGTGAGTAGGATATTACTGGTGTTTGGCGTCTGTGGGGCAGCAATTGCCAAGTGACCAATCTCGCTGCCCATGAGTGCAGTGGGGGTATTATTGGCATCGGGGAGACGCAGTGGATCAGTCACGACCTCGACAATGGAGTCTGCAATTTGCTGATTCAGTTCAAGGTCGCGTGGTGCAAAAAACTTGCCCGTTGCGATACCTATTTTATTTGATACCGGGCTTGTCGAGACTGGTCGTAGAGCTAACGCTGGAGTCGCCGCATAGCGAATCTTGATCTGTTCACCAAATAGCGGTGAATCCGCTTCCAGAAAGGGCAGTAAGTCGAAAGGCAGATACCAAAGAGGACCGTCAGGAACGATAATCAGCTCATCGAATTTCTCTGCTGTGATGGTTGTATCTTCAGGAATCAGAAGGCGTCTTAATGAAACAGCATCCTCCTTCCATGACTCATCTTGAGGAATGCGATCTCCGCGAGTTTTTCCCACGCCAATCCCCCGCAGGAGTTTGGCAATTTCAGATGGAACACGACTGCTGCCGTTGACAGTCCACATCACAATTTTGTTTTTGGCCGATAACGTGGCATAAACACGCTTGCCTACAGAGGTAAATGTCAACAGACCCGTTTTCGGTGGTAAGTTGGCAGCGGGGGATTTCTCTTCCAGAGTTGGCAAAGTCACTTGCGGCAAATGAATCCGTGACAAAGCTGCTACACATGCTTTTGTTTCTGCAGTGTTCATGGCAGCGAGGGTTGGTTTGCCTGCGATGGCGGCGGCTTTCACAACCTCCGTGATTGGATTTCCCGGATCATTTCTCATCTTTGCGACAGCCGGAGGCAAATCATTTGCATCCGTCCGAGCGATGGCACGGACCTGAGCGATTCGTCCTCCCAGTGGCAGCCGTCTGTGAAAGCGGGCGGCCAGCATGTCGTCGATTGCCTGAAGCAGCTTTTCGCCATAGCCAGTTGCCGCGGCCAAGTTGACTCGGCTCACGTGTGCGGCCGAGGTATCAATCATCACGGCAGCTAAACCGTCAACAGGATCGCGGCGCCAAACTTCGATGGGAGGATCTTCGCAATAGGCTTCCAGTAATTTTGTGATCGTGTTGTCCGCACGAGAATTACCGATGGCTTGTTGTATCAGGTTGAATTGATAGACACGCGGCATCGATACAAGAACCTGACGCCGGTTACGGGTGTTCAAGGCAAAGGTCAGCATGGGGACCAAGGCTTTGTCCAAGGCCGATGATTGCGTGCCGGTGATCGTTGATCCCGAGGCTGCTGCAATTCGGCTGCGGACGTAGCCTGCGTAGGCGTTGAATCGAGGAAGTGTCACATCACGTCGGTTTGCTAATGCTTCCGCGTTCGTGAGCAGTTTCGTCGCCATCTCAAGATTACCGGCTGTCACAGCAGCATCGGCTCCGGCGATAAGGCAATGCAAGGTAGCAAATCTTGATTCACGTACGAGGGCGCCAGCGATCAGGCTGGCTGATTCTGCAAGTGGGCCAGCCTGCTGTGGATTCGCACTCCCTGCCGCCAATTGAAACGCTTCACCAATGAATTCCAATTGCCCCAACGCGGCAGAGATATGAATTGTTCTCATTGCAGCGGGAACCGCAGTTTCTGGCTTCTTGCTTCCTACCAACGCATTGGTTGCTGCCAGCATTGTGATTGCAGAAAGGGGATGCACTGTCCCACCGTAAAAGCCCATGCTTGGCGCATCGGTGATTATTCTTTGGTCATCGCGTTTTCCAAAGTAACCTACACTGCGGGTGGCCCCAATCATCGTCTTGCCGATTTGTGGTGGCATGACCGCTGGGTACTTGATTGAGTCCAGAAGCAGATTCGCGCCTGGATCGTTGCCGGTCAGAGGACCCAGGAGAACACGACGACGATAGGATGCGATTGCGATGCCTCGCATGATTTCCGCGACATCCATGTTCCGGTAAGTCAAAGATTCGATGGCGCCGCCCTGACGCAATACATCGGCCGTGACTTGTTGGCCTGATGCAACAGGAAGCATTTCTCGAAATGAAGCGACTTGAACCGCGGCGGCATCCGGCCACAAAAAAGCACGCTTTGAAACAGCGACCCCCGGTTGAATTGCACTATTCCAATTCACACCCCGCAGAAATTTGTGACGACTCAAAATCTGAATGATCTGATCGGCATTCTGCCGACAGCTAGGGAGGTCTCCCATCTGCCAGTAACATTCGCCCAGCATTGCCAGTCCCGGGATCGCCTCGATGTAACGTCCCTGAGGGTCGCGTCGCCCACCTCGCACTGATGCTTCGAATAAATCAAAGGCTGATTTAAGGTCACCAGCACGATAAGCTTTTAAACCAACATAGTACTCCCTCGTAGGGTATTGCCCCGTTGGTTCCACGCTAGTTAATGGGATACCACTTCCATTGTTTATCGCGTTCGGGCGATTGGGTAATTGACCATTGCCAAGGTTACCTGCGCCATTTCCATTGCCAAATTGCGCATGAGTTGAGTTTGATCCCAGCAACAGTAAACTGACAAGTAAACAGAATCCCGACCGGGCAAATGGGAACCACAGTGAGTGCATCCGCGGATGCTCGCAATAGTTGCACGTCATAGATCGACGCGTGATAGATCGACGCATAGTGAGCACCGGTTCACAGCAGGTAAAAAAGGAATTCGTCTCGAAACGAAGGAAATCAAAATAACAGGTCGATGCGAAGCAAGGCCGAGCATGTAGCTCGCCAGCTCAGCTTCAGCAAAGCATCACTGAAGGTCGCATGTGTTAGTGAACGGTTGAGGACTACTGAATAAAAAGATACGTATCAATCGTGGGCTGAGTTGGTTTGCTTGACGCCGGATTACTTTCAAACTGAAATTTGAACGTTTTCTGGGTTGGTAGAGCCACCGTGAAGTCTTGGATCGATTAGTGTTGTAACGGAGTTAAGCATGCGTTTGTGAACTCTGACACCTGCATTCTCACATTCAGAAATCCATGCGGACGTGATCATCGCCGTCAACTACTAGTTTAAAGGGTGCTGCTGGAGTGAGAGACGAAAATCTGGTCTGCTGGCTTTGAAAGTTGCGATTCCAGTTGAATTTATTGCGGTTTTCACGCTACAGATGATTGGAGCCTTCAGAAATGAGTGAAGAAACGTGTCCGGAGACTTGAATCCTTTTGCTCCGCCCGAAACAAAGCCTGAGCTCCCCGAGGCTTTGAAACCGGCGATCGGCACTGAAAAACCTCGTTCCTTGCCCTGGATTGCGTGCCGCTGGTTGCTGGTTTGTTCCGTCAGTGCTGTCCCAAGCTTTTATCTAGGGGTCGGAGTCAGTGATGGTCAGATTGCCGCCATGGGTCTCGGAGTTCTCTTTTTTGCCGTCGGTTATACTTTTCTCGACTGCAAGACTGCTACGCGTCCCATTCGCCAAATTCGCCTCGTATCGATTACTTTGCGACTGGTCTATGCGACACGTATGATCATCACCGTTCTATTCCCGATTGGCTTGTTCGTCGACATGTTTTGCGGAATCTTATCGGTCGGCTGTACAGAGTCCATCTTTGGTTCCTCCGTAATCAAGACTTTCCCGGGGGCTTTGTTTACCACGCTTGTCCAGGGGGTTATTTTGAACGTGGTGTTGGTGCTCTACGGTTTGCTCGTGGTGGGCGCCGTCATGCTGTTTGTACCTTGCTTCAGAGCGGCACGTACCTGGCTCTATGGCCCCCCCGATTGAGGGTGTTCCTTGTGGCATGGAGAGCACGCCAAGCTTCCGGTATGCCTGCTGCCATTTCAGATTCCAGTTGTTCGGTCACGAGATTGAGGCCATGAAGTCAGGATTTCCCTTCGTTCTGGATGGCACGCAACCGATGCGATTTTTGTGGTCGCCATGGTGCGTTGTTGGAGCAGGTGTTTGATTCGAGTGGCTGAACGTGTTGAGATTTGCAACATGAACCCGACCTTGCTTGCAATTTTGTCTGTGAATAGTGCGATCCGCTTGTAACTGCTTGCAAATTTTTTCACCGCAGGTTTTTTGTGCTGATCTTAAGGTGCTGCTGAGAAACAACTTAGGTGGATTTTCTTGCATGTCTTGAAAGACCGGATGAAGAGACAGCGGGAACAAGTAATAATCACAGTTGACCCATTTTCCCTAAACGCGTAACTTTAGCTAGTGAAACAAGTTAGGGCCGCTTTGCCCGCAGCGGATTTTGAGCGTGATGACCGAGGTGAACAGGAATCACTTCTCATTCACATTTTGATGGGAGCGGAATCCCTCGCGCTTCGCGTTCAGATTTCTGAGTCGGGCCGGATGCTCTCTGGTCTGAACAGGGAATGTCTGCATTGTGGCATATGCTTGTTTTGGCACTGTTCCTGATTTGGCACTGTTCCTGAGGAACGTCCTGAGCAACCGTAATGCGTTTGAGTTCCGCTTGCTCAGCCTACGCAATCAATCCAATTCGATCTCAACCGGTCCTCGCGACCATTCATTTAACCAAAACGATATGTCTGTTCTTGAAAAAATCTGGGACCTACTGGGTGTTCTGTTCGGTGGGCTGTTTGCTGTAGTTGAACGGACTGTGACAAAAGTGTTTGGCTCAGCCAACGATCGTCAGGTCGAAAAGTTCAAGTCTCGCGCCGAAGAGATTGGCGAATTGGAGGCTAAGTATGCCGCCATGACCGACGAGGAGCTTCGTGGTCAGACGGATGTGTTGCGCAAACGCTTGCGCGAGGGCGGAACGTTGGATGAGATCCTGGCTGATGCATTTGCTGTCTGTCGTGAGGGTGGCAAGCGTTTTCTGAGCATGCGTCATTACGATGTGCAGTTGATTGGTGGCATGGTATTGCACTCGGGTGGCATTGCCGAAATGGTCACGGGTGAAGGCAAGACATTGGTGGCGACGTTGCCGGCTTACCTCAACGCTTTGGAAGGTAAGGGAGTCCATGTCGTGACGGTCAATGATTACCTGGCCCGTCGTGACATGGAGTGGATGGCGCCGCTGTACATGAACCTGGGTTTGACCGTCAACGCTATTCAGTCAGGCATGTCGACGGCCGAAAAACAGGCCGCCTACATGTGCGATATCACTTATGGAACCAACAACGAATTTGGTTTTGACTATCTCCGCGACAACATGCGACCTGCGTCCAAAGGTGACGAGCGTTACTCCAGAGACGCGCAGCAATGCCAGGGAGGCTTGAATTATGCCATCATTGACGAAGTGGACAACATTCTGATCGACGAAGCACGAACCCCCTTGATCATCAGTGGCCCGGCTGACTTGGACATGGGGCGTTATCAGGAGGCCAATCGTGTCGCTGGGCAACTTGTGAAGGAAAAACATTTCACTGTTGATGAGAAGCAGCACAATGTTGCTCTGACCGATGATGGGGTGCGTGAAGCTGAAAAGTTGGCAGGAGTCGAGAGTTTTTACACTGCTGGAAACATGGAATGGCCGCACCTGATCGACAATTCACTCAAGGCTCATTTCCTTTATAAACGCGATGTGAACTACGTTGTCAAAGATCGACAGGTCGTGATTGTTGATGAGTTTACTGGTCGTTTGATGGAGGGGCGACAGTGGAGTGATGGTTTACATCAGGCTGTTGAGGCCAAAGAAGGTGTTCCCATCAAGCAGGAGACACAAACGTTCGCAACCGCGTCGTTACAGAACATCTTCAAGATGTATTCCAAGTTGTCAGGCATGACCGGAACAGCGATGACGGAGGCGACAGAGTTCTTCAAAATCTATGGCCTTGATGTTGTCGCGATTCCCACCAATCGTGAGCTTGAGCGTATTGAGTTTGCTGACAAAATTTATATGACCGAGGAGTATAAATTCAAAGCTCTTGCAAGAGATGTGGAGCGTGCTCACAAGTGGGATGTTCTGATTCACAATCGAACTGATGTGCCAGATCATCGTGAAGAACACAGCAAGTCACCGGAAAGTTGGGGGCTGATCAAAGAAGAGACAGAGGAATACATCGATCTCGTTCTTAAAAATGAGAAAAAGCCAACACGTTTTCAGAAAAGCGATGTCGTGGCAGTTGAACCCAAAGGACGGCCGGTTCTGATTGGTACGGTCAGCATTGAAAAAAGTGAGCGTTTGGCTGCACTGCTGGAACGACGTGGAATCAAGCACGATGTCTTGAACGCAAAACAACATGGTCGCGAAGCAGATATTGTTGCTCAGGCGGGCAGACTAAATGCGGTCACGATTGCAACCAACATGGCGGGGCGTGGTACTGATATTATCCTCGGCGGTAATCCCGAGACCATGGCGTGGGCGCAATTGCAGCATGAGTATCCCACAAGACTTGAAGTGCCCGATGATGTTTGGAATACACTCGTAAAAGAGATTGACGATAGAGAGAAGATGAGCGAAGAGGGCCAAGTCGTTCGCGAAATTGGTGGCCTTTATGTGCTCGGTACCGAGCGACATGAATCACGACGAATCGACCTTCAGCTTCGCGGTCGCTGTGGTCGTCAGGGCGATCCGGGATCCAGCAGATTTATTCTCTCGCTGGAAGATGATTTGATGCGGATCTTCGCTGGTGATTTTGTCAAAACCATGATGAGCAAACTGGGGATGGGCGAATCAGAGCCGATCGAATCCAAGTTGGTCTCTCGCAGATTGGAAGCTGCTCAGAAGAAGGTCGAAGAACGAAACTACGAAATTCGAAAAAGCTTGCTTGATTATGACGAAGTCATGGATGAGCAGAGAAAACGAGTCTACCGCTATCGGCAGAACCTGCTTGATGGGCATAGCTCGCGAAATATGGTGCTTGATCTGGTGGAAGGGCAAATCAACAAGTTTGTCGAAACCTTCCTGGATCCGAATTACGGCGTTGAGTCATTTGCTGCTTACGCTGGCGGGCAACTTGATTGTCAATTGGAACCACGCGATTTCCTGAATATGGATTTCAAAATGGCCAGTAGCTATGCACACGATCAAGCTGAAAGGCAAGTCGAAGTTACTGCTGCTGAGATTGTTGAAGAGAATCTTCCAGAGGAGATGGAGGATGAATGGAATTGGAAAGCCCTTGTGAATTGGGCGAACACAAAACAGGGTGGTAATTACCAAGAGCATCAGTTGAAACGGATGGAACGCGATGAATTGATCGATGAGCTGATCAAACGCGCGCAAAGCCGGATCGCTGCGATTGATATTAGCGAGGGGGCGCCGATGCTTGACGCTGACTTTGGGCTTCGTACCCTCGGCGCATGGATGAGGCACAAGTTTGGTATCGAAACCACGCTCGATGAATTTCGTGATGTCGAAGATCGACGCAGCGTTGCCGACAAGTTATATCGACGTGCCGAGGAGGCTTACAACTCAAAAGAAGCAGAGTATCCTGTGTTGACGGGTTTGTCCCGTTTTACAGAGAAACAAGGCGCACAAGTCTCCTTGGATCGTGACGGATTGGTTGAATGGGTCGCACGCCGGTTCCAAGTGAATCTGGATGCAGATGAAGTACGTCTAAATCGTGATGAACTTAAAACACAGTTGATCCAATACAGTCGTCAAACAGGTGGTGCTGCCGAACGACAGTCCCAAACTGCTGAAGGCAAAGTCAGTGACTTGTTTGGTACCGCCACTGAAGAGACCACAGCTGCAGTGGCCAGTGGAGGAAATGGAAGCCTTGACGCGCTTACCGAGTGGTTGGCNGGTGAGTTGGATTATCACGTCGCTAAAGAAGATCTATCCCGAATGAATCGCGGGGAATTGGCACTCACGGTGGGTGGGGCTGTTGATGATCGTTTTCACCCGGAAATGAGGAGAATGGAACGCCAGGTGCTGCTTCAGATTGTTGATGATGCCTGGAAAAATCACCTCCTGACTATGGACCATCTTCGGAGTAGTGTGGGCCTGAAGGGTTACGCACAGATGGATCCCAAGGTTGAGTACAAACGTGAGGGCATGCGTTTGTTCGAGTCGATGTGGGAGTCGATCGGGGAACGTGTGACGGACTTGATCTTCCGAATGGAGTCCTCGCTCAATGAAGATTTCATTCGCAGCACATGGGTCGAGGGGCAAGCAAGGCACGATGATGCTGCTGCCGCTGCTGTTGGGGATGGTGCTGCTGATTCAAATACAGCAGGACAGCAGGCTGCTCAAGCAAGCAATCAAAAAGAACAGGTCAAGGCTGAACCAATTCGTAACAAAGGGCCACGCGTGGGACGTAATGATCCCTGTCCCTGTGGAAGTGGAAAAAAATACAAAGCATGCTGCATGCGAATGCAGGGCTGAGCGAGAAATTGCTATCGCGGTAAGGGACGGAAAGGAATCCGATGTTGGCAAACCTGCTGTATGTGATAACGCTCATGCTGCTCTCGCCAGTCATCCTGTATCGGATGGTTCGGCATGGACGGTATCGGAGAGGAGTACGTCAGAAATTATGGGGTTTGTCCAACGCAGAGGCTAAGGCCATCACTCGTGGAACACGATGTGTATGGTTGCATGCGGTGAGCGTGGGTGAAGTGAATTTACTTCCGCGTTTGATCCGGCAACTGGAACGTTCAACCACCTTGCCGATCGTTGTCAGTACCTCGACCGACACTGGTTATGATCTGGCTGTACAGCATTTTGGAAGCCAACGCGTCTTTTTCTGTCCACTCGACTTCACTTGGGCTGTGCGACGGACACTGCGTGCCCTTGATCCCGTGCAACTTGTGCTGGCTGAATTGGAGCTTTGGCCAAACCTCATTCGGATCGCGGCCAAACAAGGATGCCCCGCTGTCATCGTGAATGGGCGTTTGAGCGAACGTAGTTGTGCGGGATATCAAAAATTCCGTGCGTTAACACAGCCGATTTTCCAGCGTTTGCACCGGGTCGCTTGCCAAGATGAAACCTCACGCAGAAATTTTGTGGCGTGCGGTACAGATCCGGAACGCCTCGAAGTGACTGGNTCACTCAAGTTTGATGATGCACCCCGAAATCGTGATTTGCCGGAAGTAAAACAACGAAAAGTTTGGGCTGGAGTTGATTCATCGCATCAAGTCTGGGTGGTCGGTAGCACGCAGGATGGTGAAGAGCAGATGGCGATCGCTGCATTTTTGGAACTGCGGTGCCGTCATCCACAGCTTAGGCTTGCCTTGGTGCCTCGACACAAGGAAAGGTTTGACCGAGTAGCTGAACTCGTTATCCAAGCAGGTTTGGAATTACGCAGGCGATCCGAAACAAAACTGTCAGGCTCGGAAACTTGGCATGCCAGGGAGGTCNTTCTGATTGACACCATCGGTGAGCTTCGGCACTGGTGGGGTGTCGCTGATATCGCCACAGTGGGTGGAAGTTTTGGTGACAGGGGCGGACAGAATATGTTGGAACCGGCAGGGTATGGTTGCGCTGTCTCGTTCGGACCCAATACCCGAAATTTCCAGGAAATTGCCAGCCGCTTGATTGACGCCAATGCGGCGGAACGGTTACAGGACAAAGTGGAACTGATTGGTTTTGTTGACCGGTGTATTCTCGAACCCTCCTTCGCAGAATCTCTCGGCAGGGCGGCTCAGCAATTGGTTCAGCGACACCGGGGGGCGGTAATGCAAACCGTCGACACACTGCAGCACGAGTTGCAAAAACTGGCAAGCAATGATCTGGGCGAGGAAAAGTATGACCGGTCATTCCAGGATGAGAGCAGAGAGGTTGCTTGATCAATTGGACAACCATTCTCCTTCCAGCCACACGATTTGATTCGTAGAAAAGGCGCGAGCCCCATCGGCTTAATCGAATGAGACGGTGGTTCTGGGTCGTTGGCTGCGGTTCGGCCTTGGTACAGCAGGTGTCTCAATGTCATGCAGGACCTCTTTATACAGGACCTGACCTGTTGTAGACGACCTGTCCGGATTTGAAGAGCCAATATCATCATCGTGGCGGTTTGTGAGAATGGTGGATCCCGATGCATGATCTGTTAATGGATGACTGCGAATCTGCGTTGACCAGAAAGTAAGCGGTCGCGTTGCGGGTTGCGCATAAAAGCGGGGCAGGATCCCGAAGGAACCTGCCCCTGTCGGAACGGCGGAGCGTTTCGCCGAAATCCGATTTTTAAATTTTTGGGATGGGTCGGATCACTCGATCTCTGGGCGTTGACGCTCACCGCGTCCGCCTTGCTCTCNACCACCGCGTCCGCCGCGTCCGCCTTGCTCTCCACCACCGCGTCCGCCGCGACCACCTTGCTCTCCACCACCTCGGCCACCACGACCACCTTGCTCACCACCACCGCGGCCACCAAAGCCACCTTGACCACCTTGACCACCACGGCCACGTCCAAAGCTACCCTCAGGCATCTCGAACTTCTCACCCTTCATTTCTTCAAACTTCTTTTTCTGATCGCTGGTCAAGACGTCAAGTACATCACCTTCCATGTCGTCTCTCATCTCTTCGATTTTTTCACGCATGCCTTCGCGGCCTCCACCACCGGTGAATAGCTCACGCATTCCCTCTCGCATCTTCTCCATCAGGCCCGCTTGAACTTCTTCCAGTTCTTTCTTCTGAGCTTCGGTAATCTTCAGCTCTTTTGCGACATCTGCATTACGCAGTGCGGCGATGCCTTGCAGCTGAATGTTGATTTCCTGCAGTCTTTCCAACTGCTCGGGGAACAGCACTTCTTCAAGCTGTTCTTTCATCTTTGCGTTTCGCTCCTCAGCTTGCTTTCGCATTTTTGAGAAGAATTCGGTCCGCTCTTCCTCGCTCATGTTACGGAAGTCTCCGTCCGGCCTTTCGGGACGACCTTGTTCCTGCATTTTGGTCAGGGCTTCTTCTTGATCCGGAGAGATCTCCAACTCAGTGCGAACAGCCTCAATTCGCAAAAGTGTCATGGTCATGTCGCCACCACCGCGGCCACCAAACATGCTTCCGCCGCTACCGCCACGGCCGCCAAACCCGCCCCCACCAGCTCCACCACGGCCGCCTTGGCCACCTTGACCTCGGCCTTGGGCCATCACAGGAGTGACCATAAATGCCAGTAGTGCGACTGATAAAAGGCCAGTCACCTTGCGAGAAAGTTTCATTGATTCATTATCCAGAATGAGCTGACAAGTCGAAAATTGCGAAATGCTTTGAGGACTCGGTGTAAAAACGTACCGATACATTACAAACCTGCGTACCGCTGTTGGGTTTCGGATTATGAAAAAAAACATCCGAATTTTGCCAAGATCGGCCAGAGTGCGGCGTTTCTGGCAAGATTTTANAAAGAGGTCATGCTTGCGGCCACGCAATTGCAAGCCTAACACGCCCTGAGTTAAGCGTGATCCCAATGCAGCCCTCAGAATAGGGGGTTGGCAATGCAGGTTAGCCCCATCAGAACGTGTGTTTTCAGGTCACGTGGCAGCGGGCAGCGGGCAGCGCCGGCTGCGTCCCCAAAAAGCGATCAAATCCAGCCTCCTTGCTCGACGGGTATGCCGTGCAAGGGCTGTGTTTGGCTGGGTTGGTTTCGCCACTTAATTCGTCGTGTTCTGACGATTAAGGTTTTAGCTATCAATACACGTTTCGAGGAAGCGTGCCAGGCGGTGGAAGTCACTGTCCTGTTCGATGAAACGGACTTTGGTCACGAGAGTTTGGGGGTCGACCAGTTCCTCAAAGGGAACGTAGTGCAAATCCAATTGGCCGGATGCCGAGACCATGACACCATTCAGTTTTTCCTCGACCAAAGCGCGGTACGCTCCCACGCCCAATTGGGAACCGAGCATCACGTCGTAGGCATGGGGAGGGGCGCAACGGGACTCGTAGCCAAGTTGCAAACCATTGATTTTGCGTGTTCGTCCGGATCGCTCGTTGTATCTTTCGCTCAGCAGTTTGGCGAGTAATGCTGACAGATTGATCGACGAAATGTTGATGTGTCCATGGTCATCGCGGCTCACGCCCTCGAGGTATTTGGTAGGCAGGTACTCGGCCATGCCCTCTGCAACGACGATCGTGCCGTATTCTCGCCCTTCTCGTTCCCGGGCCATCATCATGTCGACCATGCGATCGATCACGCGATCCAGAGCCATCACCTTTCGGGTTTCGCCTGTTTCCTGATTAACCACTTCCTCTTCCGCCAGCGATCCGGTGACGTCTTCAACGCTCAGGACCATGCTGGCCTCACCAGCGATCGCAGCACCATAGGCGAGCCAGCCTGCGCTGCGGCCCATCGCTTCGCACAGGAAGTAAGCGCGGCCGGCGGCAGCGTCGTAGTTCAGGTTTCGAATTTCTTCAGCCAGGGTCTCGACAGCAGTAAAGAAACCGAACGTAAAGTCGATGCCAGAATAGTCATTGTCAATCGTCTTGGGCAGGTGAATGACGGGGAATCGACGGGCATCTTCTGGAAGATTGTCCTGAAACATCTTCATCTTATTGGCTGTTTTCAGTGTGTCATCACCGCCAATCGAAATCAAAGCGTCGACTTCCAGCGAACAAAGACCTTCGTAGACACGACGTAAGGGAGCCACCAGTTCCGCATCTTTAAGATGTTCCGGAGCACTCACGTGTTTGCCCGGGTTGGTTCGAGCAGTACCGATCATGATTCCACGGCTACTGCGTGCGTGAGTCAGCGTATCGTGGGTAAAGGAAATGTAGTCTTCACCTTCTTTCAGCGGACCGGCTGCAGTGTATTCTGCCAAACGGCTGTAACCGTGCTTGATACCGAATACCTGTGCGCCTTCTTCAAGAAACGAAAAAGCTGCGGTCGAGATCACGGCGTTGGCTGCGGGGGCAGGACCGCCGGCAAACAGAATGGCAACGCGTTTGATGTCCAGCGTGTGGTGGTCAGGCATGTTCGGTCGTTAGGAAAGGAGAAAGAAAAAACTAAGAAATAGGACTGCAATCGAAAACCAACTGAAAAGGATTTCGATCGGGCCGTGAATACACAGTCGTGAACGCCCGTCGGGGAGTTGTTTCGCATTGTGCGACGGCTCCTGAAAGCTCGCTTGGGGACCAATGATTTTAGAGATGCAAGCACCGCCGCCAAGACCTTCGCCCGTTTACCATCCAAAGAGCGTGAATAATGTTGCGATTATTACCTTTAGGGAGCCGTTCGGGACAAAGATTGCAAATTGAGGCCTTCCTAGAACAGGCCCGTCTTGCCTCACTGTCTTGCGCGTTCTCTCAAAAAAAGGCTTGCGTACTGCTCACTGCCGACGTGTTTGGCATCAGTCAGACCTTCAGAATTGATCGAACATGAGCGATTGGTGGACGGTTAAAAAAGCGATCCATGGATCATGGTGTTCCAAGCGATCCACTGGTCGCGCGATGACCCGCACCGATGACTTGCTGAGTCAACGAGTTCTCGAGTGACATGCTCCAGTGATTGGGGCTTCTGCAGGGACTGGGCCTTGGTTGATGCTTTGGACCGATATCAATGTTGTTTTGTTGCCACTGTGTCTTCTGAGCACTGTCTTTGGCTATCGGTCCAGTACAAACGACCACGAGTTATCAAGCCCTTCAAAGAGCACCAGAATGCGATCTGGGTGACCTGCCGGTTGTGTGATGCGTGCCTGAGTAGCAACGTAGGCGCCACGCTGCAACACCATGCTCGGCTTGATCTGACTAGCCGGTTCCTGTGACGCTTCGACAACGCACAGGTCATCACTGAAGGTAGCCCCCAGTTCACTCGCGTCATCAATTACACCGTTGACGTTGTCGTCAAAGTCAGCCGTTCCTGGTTGGCCGTCCAGACCGGGCAGCAGGCGAACACGAGCAGAGGGATCAAAGTGCTGCACGATGAGTTGTGTCTTGCTGAGCTGATCTGGTTGATCTTGAAAGACCAACTTGAGATCGTCTTGAATTTGGGGTCTTCCTGCATCATCCAAGTCAGTGGCAGGCTGTTC
>NZHC01000055.1 GCA_002689655.1 Rhodopirellula sp.
CAGCAACCTCGCACTGCTGAACTCAACAGAAGTTTCATCACCAAATTGTCAAAGATCGGTAAACCGCGAGGACCGATGGTTCCGCCTCCGATCCGAAGATAAGAGGCAGTCGGGTGACCCGTGGTTGGTCCCGTAATATGCGGGACAGTGTGTTTTTCGTCAACCGGTCAAAGCTCGGAAAGTTGAAAAACTTCTGAGCCCGACACGGCGTTGCGGTTCGCCAATTTGCTCTGCGAAGAGCGTGGCTGCCACAGCGACGAGGCGGAAAGATAGAGGTCCGTACGCCTGATGGCAAGAGCCGTTTACAAGTTTCTTATTAAAAACTTCAAACGACCCCCACAGAGCTTACTCATCGGTTGCTGTTTTGAGTTAACAGTAGCAAGAATTGCGGCGTTTTCCCGTTTTTTTGATCCGATGAAGCATTTCGACGTTCTGAAAAACTTTGCCGAGTTTGATGGCAGAACCGATCGTGTATGAGATCCTGATTCTACTTTCGGCGCGCTTTCTGCACTAGCTGTCGCAGAATTCTTCGGTTCCATCTTGTCTCTTCCATCTCCGAAGTAACGAAAAAAGTGTCGAAACCTGTCGCTTCATGGCCATGCCTGCCCCATTGCAGGGGCGGACTCAGTAAGCGGTCTGAAGGCAACCTGACAATGAGGCAGTTGTGACGCGGTGAAATGGGCGTGTGCAAACAGAGCTTGAGACACAAACGGTTCAGAAACAAAAGGGGCAGCATGCGTGGCCAACAAAATACAAACCGTTTGAGAGATGGATCGGCGTCCCAGACTATGCCAGTGGCCTTGGCTTGTGCCTGCTTCGAACCCATTTTCCATGGCTGCAAATTTCATGGCTGCGTACCAATGTTTTGGCAATGCCGGTCGGTGGATTGCCTGATTGCCCTGTATATTTGCAGATTCGCCCTGTGTTTGCCTGTTCGATGTCTCTCGGTTCGTGCCAGGGGGGGCGATTAAATGCAGTCGGGGCAGCCTCGTTCACGGGCTGAGTCCAGTGCTGCCCAAGGCTGTTGCCTGAGACTTCTCAGAAAGTACGCTCAACTTGAGGCGTCCGAGAATAGCTTGGATTGGTGACACTAAAGTTCATTGCAGCCGATTGAAACTCGCCCGGATTGGCGGCAAGGCTTTGTTGCGTTTGCGAGGCAGTAGGCGATTGCGGCGTTGGGCTGTCGAGTTATTGGATGGCATGCCGGGCAGCGGTGTAGATCTCTTCAGGCAGGCCCCGATGTTTCAATATCTCCTGCCCTGCATTCGCTACGGCCTGAGTTAATGAGTTTGCCCTCAGTTACATGAGCCGGAGCTAGGTCGTGCATCTGCGCGATCACTTTCAAGGAACGGCTAGGGTCAAGGTGCTGGCTGGCACAAAGTAGTGGTGTCATGCATCGCTCCCGCAATGGAGGGGCAGGCCGCTATCACCGCTGTCGTTGCATCTTGAGACCGTTGCATCTTGAGACCGTTGCATCTTGAGACCGTTGCATCCACTAACGCAGTTGAATTGTGGTGAGTCCAGATCGCTATTCGCGAAAAAAATCAACAGTTACGTCTGGCCAGAATGGCTAACGCGTNAAGGTGGGCGCTGCAAGCATCGGTAGTTCGTCATGCATCATGATTCTTCGGCTCTTGNGGGCATTTTGTGAGGCCGCCCCNTGTCGAGTCTGGGTGTTGGAACATTCAAGTAGGTAAGTCGTCACTTCCTCACTCATGAAGCCAGTGGACGAGCGTGTGTTTGGTGCTTCAAATGAAGGCTGTAGCAGCGGTTCGTCGTTTGTCGCCAAGTTGCGACATGAACGTCGCCCTTCTGTCTTCTTGGTATTTCGGCTTAGGTGGTCGGCCGTCGACTTTCAACTGTTTAGGACACTCAGGGTTCTCAGACTTAATTCTATTAAAAGCAGAGTTAGTCTGGAGTTGTTACTTCAGGCCTGCTGCCATTATTCGGTCCAATTTCATCGCTGTCGGTCCAATTTCATCGCTGTCGGTCCAATTTCATCGCTGTCGGTCAAAGAGCACATGNGAGGCATGGGCTGGGGTATGTGTCGGTTGCGAGGATTCCGTGAGTGTTTTTTTAAGTCATCATGTCGAGCATGTCGAGCATGTCGAGCATGTCGAGCATGTCGAGCATGTCGAGCATGTCGGGCGCGTTAGCTTCCGTTTGGACGCATCCGTTGTCGCTGACGAATTCCTGCTTTATTGATAAGAGCTGCGGTTTTCGTTGAATAAAATGTTGTTGATCGCCTGTTTTTGCATTCTGCAGCACGGTGTAGTGGGTGCGTCCTGAGGAGTTCAGTCTGGCACGTGTTTCGTAGGAATCATGCTTTGAGGTGATGGTTTGCGAGTAGTGGGGCAAGTGGTTGCTGGAATGGCTCGGTGGAACGGTTCTGCGGGTTGCGGGCTTTGGATGCTTTGATCGATAGTTTCGGGTGGTAACCACTACCTGTTTTTGTGCTGATGTGGGGGCATGGCGACGATGTTTGTTCCTAGTGGGAGGCCCATTGCACGCCCCGCGACGGCGTGGTTCTCAAATTGCTGCACGGACTGTCTTTCAATGACCAATCCATCGGAAGCCGATAGTGATCACGGCGTTGATCATAAACTTGATTCGCTAATTTCTCGCATTCAGTTGTTGGGTGGCGGCAGTNAGCATTCAGCGCAGGCGTCCAATCCAGAGGCAGANGATGCGAGGCCTTCCGAGGTGGTCTCGCCGGCTGAGGTGTCAGTGGGAGCGAAGGGCGTTGGGGGCGTGACGGAAATTGTTGGTCCAGTCGGAGCATCCACTCAGGCTCGCAACCCGCAGGCACGTTCTGCTCACGTCCCTTCAGCACCTCGGCAAGTACGCCCGATCCGGTCGGGGCGCCAGATTCCAGAAGGGCATCTGCCTGATGGTTTTACGTCCAGTGGTGATGAGCCATGGAGGCCCAAAGAGCCGGTTGATTTGCTTAAAGCGGGCGTTAATGAATCGCTGCTCGAGGCGGTGATTTATCGTTTTTTGCTGAATGTCGGAGAGGCCGAGGGGCGAGAAATTGCTGATCAAGTCAAGCTGCCGTTCACCATGATCGAAAGCCTGTTGGCCCGTTTGAAAATGGAACAGCATGTTGCCTACAAAAGTACGACAGCGACGCATGATTACGTGCATGTGCTGACTGAAACCGGTCGGAAGCTAGCGAGAAGTCACATGCGGGATAGCACCTACTACGGGGCTTGTCCGGTTCCGTTGTGTGATTACATCGCCAGCGTTGGATACCAAACGATCGATGGGCAGCGTCCGCGGAAGGTTGATCTTCAACACGCGTTTCGTGATTTGTTGATCAGTCCGGGGATGCTTGAGAAAATAGGACCCGCGGTCGCGAGCGGTCGAGGCATGTTTCTTTTTGGTGCTCCCGGTAATGGAAAAACCTCGATTGCAGAGCGTGTGACAGACGCGTTTGGGAAGTATGTCTGGATCCCTCGTGCAATTGATGTCGCGGGTGAAGTTCTGCGTGTTTACGACCCCATGTGTCATCGTAGCGTTATGCCTGAGTCGGGCGGTGGTTTGTTGGATAACGGCAGCTTTGATAAACGATGGGTGCGAATTGAAAGGCCCACGATCATCGCCGGGGGTGAACTGACGATGGACATGCTTGAGGTTCAGAGCAGTTCTGACACCAACATAAGTGAAGCGCCTTTGCAGGTAAAAAGCAACTGTGGAATTCTAGTGATTGATGACTTCGGTCGACAGAAAATGCGTGTTGATGAATTGTTGAACCGGTGGATCGTTCCATTGGAAAAACGGTACGATTTTTTAACCATGGTCAGTGGGAAGAAGATACAGGTACCGTTCGATCAGATGGTGGTGTTTAGCACCAACTTGGAGCCCAGAGACTTGGTGGACGATGCTTTCTTGCGACGCATTCCCTATAAGATTGAAGCTGTTGATCCGACCGAGGACGAATTTCGAACTTTGTTCAAAGTGATCTGCAAGAGCACAGGAATCCCGTATTGCTCAGGGGCAGTCGATTATCTGATCGAGACCCACTACCGCGAGACAGGGCGTCCCATGCGGATGTGCCAGCCCAGAGACCTTTTGCTTCAAGTTAAAAATTATTGCCTGTACAACGAGTTGGAACTCGAACTCAGGGATGAGTATTTTGACTTTGCCTGCGAAAATTATTTCTCTGTCATGTAGATGGAAAAAGCCTCACTGTTCTCGAAGCGACTATTGTCTGGGCGATTGGCTTCCATTTTGCAGAAGGGAGCGTGATTGGCTTTCGGGGTTTTGTTGTCTGACTGCTGTCACGGACCTCGGCAAATGCTTGTCTTTTGTTGCATCTGGCGAGAAGGCAAGTAGGGATAAGCTTCTATAGGACGTCGTGCTTGCTTTGAATTCGCACCACAGCGGGTGAGGTGGATGAACGCAATCCTCTAGCGTCTTCTGTTTGGCAACGCAAAAACTTGCTTGGGTTAGCAGGCGTCAGGTTTCTCTCTAGACTGTGGGGCTATCGACCGTCAGTTGTACGGTCGACTGTCAGCTGAACGATCGACCGTCAGCTGAACGGGCGAGTGTTCGTCGCGAAACGAGTGTTGGACCCACTTATGTCCAGTTTTCCAGTTTTCGATCCTGCATCGCCGCAGGCAGAAGCCATTCGCGATCTGTTTGTGCAGGTGTTGTGGATAAGCGGTGGCATTTTTTCCATTGTTGCTGGCCTGATCTGCATCTCGCTCTTCAAGTTTCGCTCCAAGGGTAAGTTGCCAAATCAGGAGTTTGGCAGTCATCGCAAAGAAATTGCCTGGATTGTTGCGCCTGTCATTGTTGTTTTGTGGATTGCTGCCATCAGTGCCAAGCTCGTTCTGACCTTCAACGCTGTGCCCCAGGCTCACCCGCCAGGTGAACAGGTCGCTGACCTGATCGTCACGGGGCATCAGTGGTGGTGGGAAATCGAGTACGCAGGTACCGATGTCGTCTCCGCCAACGAGATTCATATACCTACCGGAAAACGATTGCGGGTTCAGCTTTCTTCGGCCGATGTTATCCATTCGTTTTGGGTCGCCCGTTTGGCACGGAAAATGGATGCTATTCCCGGTCGAGAAAATTTCATCTGGTTGGAGGCTGATGAGCCCGGTGTGTATCAGGGCAGGTGTGCCGAATTCTGTGGGACTCAACATGCTTGGATGAATTTTCTGGTTCACGCGCATGAACCGGAAGAGTATGAAGAGTGGCTTTCAAAAGAGAAGGTTGTTCCTCCGGTACCGACTGAGCCAAAAGCTCTCGCTGGAAGAAAAACGTTCCTGTCCCTGACCTGTTCACAATGTCATGCGATTGCTGGAACCAGAGCGGACCGTTCGATCGCTCCGGATCTCACTCATCTTGCCAGTCGAGGCGAATTGGCTGCGGGTGTGTTGAAGAACACACCGAAAAATCTTCGCCTCTGGTTGAAAAACCCTGCCGCTTTCAAACCGGGGTGCAAAATGCCAGACTTTAAACTCACGGACCAACAACTGGATGATCTGGTGGCATATTTGGAGACGCTGAAATGAGCGATTCTGAACCATTTGCCTCCACGGTTGCGGCAAATGCAGACCGTGCGTCAAGTGCTGATGGTCTTCTCAAACGATCGTCATCCACTGGAAGTCTATTGTCCTGGGTCAGCACTGTTGACCATAAAAAAATCGGAATTCTGTATATTTGCACGGCTGTCTTCTTTCTTGCCATTGGCGGTTTGGAGGCGTTGTTGATCAGGGTGCAGTTGTTGTTTCCGAACAACACGTTTTTGTCACCCGATCTTTTCAATCAGATGTTCACCATGCACGGCACCACCATGGTGTTTCTTGTAGGCATGCCTGTTCTCGTCGGCTTTCAAAATTATTTTGTGCCGCTAATGATCGGCGCCCGCGATGTTGCATTCCCGCGGCTCAATGCGATGAGCTATTGGTTGCTTCCCTTTGGTGGAATTCTGCTTTATTTCAGTTTCATGACCGGGCAGGCCCCGGATGCGGGATGGTTCAGCTATGCCCCGCTATCAACCAAGCCGTATAGCTTGATGCCGGGCCAAGATTATTGGATTATTGGTCTGATCTGTCTTGGGATCGGGTCGGTTGCTGCGTCCATCAATATTTTCGTCACCGTGTTGCAGTGCCGTGCCCCCGGCATGAGTTTGCAAAGGGTGCCGTTGTTTGTCTGGATGAGTCTGATGACAGCAATCCTCACAATTCTTGCTTTGCCCGCTCTCAATTCTGCCTTGGCGATGCTGTTGATTGACCGTTTGCTAGGAGCAGCTTTTTTCGAGCCCGCGAGAGGTGGATCCGCTGTACTCTGGCAACATTATTTCTGGGTTTTTGGACATCCCGAAGTCTATATCCTGATTTTACCGGCCTTTGGCATGATCTCGGAAGTGATTCCTGTCTTCTCGCGAAAACCCATTTATGGCTACGCCTTTGTCGCTGGGTCCAGTGCAGTCATCGTCCTGCTGAGTTACGGCGTCTGGGCGCATCACATGTTTGCAGTTGGCCTTGGTATGGGGGCAGACATGTTCTTTGCGGTGGGCACTCTGCTTATCGCACTGCCAACAGGTTTAAAAGTGTTCAACTGGACGGCGACGATGTGGGGCGGATCCATTCGCTTGACCACCGCCATGATGTTTGCAGTTGCATTCCTGCTGGAATTTGTGATTGGTGGTTTGACGGGCGTGATGTTTGCCGCTGTTCCGATCGACTGGCAGTTGACTGATACGTACTTTGTGGTGGGACATTTTCATTATGTGCTGATCGGTGGAACCGTTTTTGGGCTNTTTTCTGCCACGTATTACTGGTTTCCGAAGATCACTGGGCGAATGTTAAGTGAGCGTCTTGGGAAATGGCAGCTTTGGTTATGGGTTTTCGGTCTCAATGCCACGTTCCTGTCTCAACATGTGCTGGGAGTCATGGGGATGCCAAGACGTGTCTATACCTATGCAGATAACCCAGGCTGGATGGCTCTCAACGCATTTGCTGGGGCTGGGGCTGTTGCNATGGCAGTTGGTACGCTCGTTCTGCTGTTGAATATCTGGGTTAGTCTTCGTCGAGGCGAAACGGCTGGTGATAACCCTTGGGAAGCATTCACGCTTGAATGGGCGACGAGTTCACCACCGCCTACCGAGAACTTTGCCGTGATCCCCGAAGTCTCGAGTCGACGACCTGTCTGGGATCTCGACCATCCCGATGCGGCAGACGGGCAGAAGGAACAGACGCCTGCTGATAACGGTTGGCGGCCAGACAAGTCGGTCGCCAGCGTCTGGGCATTTGTTGCATCAGAGGCTGTTTTCTTTCTGCTACTGTTGGTCGCCTATGTGGTCTTCAACACGGATTTGGTGGGAGCGATAACGTCTGCTTCCGTACTGGACGTGACGCGAACGGCGTTCTTTTCAGTTGCTCTGCTTGGGAGCAGTTTTACACTCTGGAAAGCCGAGGCATTTCTGAAGTCCGGAATGCTTTCGCAGTTCCGCTTATGGTTGGCTTTGACTATCGCATTGGGTGCCATTTTTGTTGGCGGTCAGGGACTTGAGTATTACGGTTTGATCTCAAGTGATGTGACTATCAGTGACAATCTATTCACTGCGACGTTTTTTACCGTGACAGGTTTTCATGGATTGCACGTGATTGTCGGGTTAATTGCACTGACCGTTGTGTTTGTGCTGGCTGTCAAGCAGGACCGGAATGTTCTTCACGGTTCAACACTGAAAGCCATTGGGATCTATTGGCACTTCGTGGATGTCGTCTGGATTGCCGTTTTCTGCATCATCTATCTGGGGTTCATGCAATGATCGAATTGATCAGCGATAGGGCGCTGTGGAATTGGTGGTCACCTGTTTGGCTCGTGGCGGCATCGATTGCAATCTTTTATGGTCGGTATCAAGGGTGCACAAGTCGTTCGAATACATTCTGTTTGATTTCTGGTTTATCGGTGTTGGTATTCGCTTTTGTGTCTCCCTTGGGCGTGCTTGCTGATGGATTCCTATTCAGTGCTCACATGATTCAGCATTTGCTGTTGCTGTTGGTGGTGCCTCTTTGTCTCGTATTGAGTTTGCCATCTTCTGCCGCTCGGATCACGATGCCAGTGCTTGTTGGTGATCGGTCTTTGCGGCAGACTTTGCGACGCATGATCACGAGTCCGATGACCGGTTGGTTGTTGGGGTTGGGCGCGATGTGGTTCTGGCACGTTCCAGCGTTTTGTAGTGCAGCGACAGAAAATTACATGATCGGTGTTGCGAGAACAGGCACCTTTCTTGCGTCGGGGGTGTTGTTTTGGTGGCCGATCTATTCGCCGATCAAGCAGGCTCGTTTGACCGCCAACAATGCCGTTGTCTATTTGTTCTCGGCTTGTCTCGGGTGCACTTTGCTGGGAATCTACATCACATTCACAACGGTCACGGTGTGTCCTGCTTTTGCCAGCCCGCAGGAACGGCTTGCAATAATGACTACGCTGCATGATGCAGGAATGAATGCCTCGGTTGACCAACAGTTAGGGGGGCTCTTGATGTGGGTGCCGCCCTGCTCTCTTTACGTTGCTGCGATCGTGAGCGTGTTATGCCGCTGGTATGCGGTTGATCAGCCAGAGGGACTTGGTTTGTCAGTGACCCGAACAGCGGAGACGCGATAATGGCCGATCAGGAAGAAGTACAGGCCGACGCTCGAGTTGATTCCGTGCATCATGGCAGAGCAGCAGTGACGCCAATCATAGATGCAACCGTTCAAAATGCATCGGCAACGGTTAACGCACGAGAGAGTTCATTCAATTACCTCGATAAAATTGTAGAGGAGCCCCAGCCAACCTACGTGCCGGCAGCACTGGCGATGGGGATCATGATGCTATTGTGGGGTATCTTGACGAACTGGATTATGTCAGCCGCGGGGGCATTGGTCATGGTTTGGGCTGTCACAGGGTGGGTTCGGGAAATGCACGAGCGTGAGCAACCAAGTGAGGGTAACCTCAAAGATTGAAGGCGTGTGTGTGAGCGATGCCCTGACGCATCAATGGTTCGTTGGTGTTGGGTTTGTTTTGCTTCATTTGAAAAGCTAAAAAAGAGATCAGTTGTGTGCAAAAAGGAAAATGAGAATTTCCCGTGTGCTGCGGACCGACGTTCCTTCTTGAATCGTTTGAGTTTGGCACTCGCGGGTTTGGTGGGGGCAGCCATGTCGTTGCCACCGATCGCCTACGTCTTGTCACCCTTGTTGAGTAAACCACGCCGTAAGTGGCGGGATGTCGGCGGCTTGGGGGAATTTCCAATCGGTGAGACCAAACTGGTGAAATTCCAAGATGCGACGTCTACTGCCTGGGCTGGAAACACAGCAATGACTGGCGCCTGGTTGCGGCGTATCGGTGAGGACCAGTTCATTGCGTTTTCCGTCAATTGCAGACATTTGGGGTGTCCCGTTCGGTGGGTGAATGACGCAAAGCTATTCATGTGTCCCTGCCATGGTGGTGTTTATTACGAGGACGGTGCTGTTGCCGCTGGTCCTCCTCCGGAAGCTCTTGCGAGATATCCAGTGAGAGTGGTTGATGGCAAAGTTGAAGTTGAAACTTCCCCAATCCCGCTTACAACCAATGACTTGGTATGAAGTTGATCAAAAGTATCCTTGGCTGGCTTGATGATCGTTCGGGATTTTCCGATGTGGTCATGCCAATGTTGCGGCACGTGGTGCCCGATAATGCGAGGTGGTGGTACGTCTTTGGCAGCGCGACTCTCTGTGCCTTTGCTGTGCAGGTGATCTCTGGCATTGCCTTGGCAACTACCTATGTGCCGGGTGGTGAGGCAGCTTACGAAAGTTTGCTGTATATCACGAATGAGGCGCCTCTCGGAAATTTGTTGCGTGGCATGCACTACTACGGGGCGACCGCAATGGTGGTTTTAGCCATCATTCACATGACACAGGTTTTCCTGCATGCAGCCTATAAGTATCCCCGTGAATTGAACTGGATGAGTGGTGTGGTGCTGCTGTTTGTTGTCTTGGGTATGTCATTTACCGGGCAACTGCTGCGTTGGGATGCGAATGGGGTCTGGTCGGTTACTGTTGCCGCCGAAATGGCCGGGCGGGCGCCTCTGGTCGGGCCGGTGATCGCGCACGCGATTTTGGGTGGTGAAACTGTTGGTGGTTCTACTTTAACCCGCTTTTTTGCAATCCATGTTTTTGTTTTGCCAGGATTGATTTTTGCAGGTGTAGGCCTGCACCTTTGGCTTGTTTTGAGGCACGGAATTTCAGAAATGCCCAAGGTGGATGAGCCAGTCAATCCAGCAACCTACAAAGAAGAGTACGAAGCTCGTTTGGAGAAGACGGGCGTTCCGTTCTGGCCGATTGCTGCGTGGCGAGATGCTGTTTTTTCAATCGTGGTGATGGCGCTGATTATCGGCTGCGCGTTGTTCTTCGGACCGCCGGCATTGGGAACAGCACCTGATCCGAGTGACATCAATGCCAATCCAATGCCAGATTGGTATTTCTGGTGGTATTTTGCCATCCTGTCCATGCTGCCACCTCAATTGGAAACCTTTGTGATTCTTGGCTTGCCTGTGGTTGGCTTGCTTGGCTTGATCGTTGTTCCCATGTTTTCGAACAAAGGGGATCGTGCACCATCGCGACGTCCGTGGGCAGTTGGGACGGTTGTCTTTGGCTTTACGGCCTTGGTTGTGTTGACAATTTATGGCTACAAAAAACCTTGGTCTCCTGACTTTGGAGTGAAGCCCTTACCGGCGTCCTTAGTAGCGTCTAGTGATCCTGCCATTATCCATGGGGCTGAGTTGGTACACCAAAAAGGGTGCATGTATTGTCACGAAGTTGATGGATATGGTGGTCATCGTGGGCCCGGGTTGAGTGATATCGGACAACGTTTGACGCAGCCTGAATTGATCATTCGTATCAATAACGGTGGTTATAATATGCCTTCGTTTGCCGCTTCGCTGACTGCGGCTGAATTGACTGATATGGTTGCTTTTCTCGAGACACGTAGCAGTTCGAGCGTGAGAAAGGGTTCGGCTCCGTCAGGGAGTCATGTCACTGAGTAACCTCGATCGAGAAATCCCAAGCGTTGCATGCACAAATACGATGTCGCACCTGGTTGTGGAGACAACTCCTGACTTCGATCAACGAGACCTTTGATTGATCACAACTGCGCTTGCCCGGTTGGCTATTTGCGGGTTGTAATTGAGCCAGCATCTGTTGTTGACTCGGGGCCAGCCTTCACGGAATCCCAACGCTGGGAATAAGGTTTGCGAGGTTTACTGCCGCCGCATGCCGAGACACTCGATGAGCAGGTTGAACGTGCGTAGGAGGCTTACAACGAACAACAGGTCGATTTGGGAAAACACTTTTTCTTGCGGCAACTACAGTTGAAAACGAGACGCTTTACTATTTTTTCTTATCGTGTCATTTTTCTGAAATGCTGCCGATCGTGTACACGCCTGTGGTAGGACTTGCGTGTCAGCGATTCAGCCATCTTTACCGCCGCCCAAGAGGATTGTTGCTCTCTTACCCAGATCGCGATCCTTTGCAGTAAATATTAGCCATTGCTCCTGAGTCAGTGGACATTTTTGTGGTGACTGATGGAGAGAGGATTTATAGGTCTGGGTGATAAGGGCCCGAACGCCGTAGCAACCTCGTTTGATACGGTCGTCCGTGTAGGTGCTGTTTACGTGATCTCGCTGTGTAACAACAGCATGTCTTTCCAGCGATTGGTCTGGCGGTCGAGGCAAAGCGATTCACCGCAAGGATGTTCATGGCTGCTGGGGATGCACCGCCCAAGCTTTACAACGCGCAGAAGCCGTTGCTACCGTCGCTCAGCAGAATCCGTTATACGACGCGTGGCATTGCATTAGAAGTGTGTCGAGTTGCTCATGAAGATGGTGTGGCAGAAAATCTGGCCTAGCCGATTTGGAAAGGCGGCTCGAGGCTTGTAGGTGGCAACCTACCGACTTATAGATCTCCGTCTCGGAGATTCCTGACTCAGGACCTTGAAAGTGGTTCGCGTGCTGAGTTGGACATCACTCTTTGCCAAGTCCATTATCTAGGCAGCAGGGCGTTTCCGGATCAGGCGTCCGGTTCACCTTCTTCCGGTGCATCAGGAACCGCCGGATCTTCAGGAGCTCGTTTGCGAAGTTTACGCTGCAAAGAACGTCGGTGGATCCCCAAACGCCTCGCTGCCTCGCTAATATTGCCACCGCATTCCGATAAAACTCGATGAATGTGTTCCCACTCATTGCGGGCGAGTGATGGGGCTGGGAAGGCAACCGCACCATCGGGAACAGAAGGCTCGTCCCCTCGCATAAACGCTGAAAGAATGTCGTCAGCGTCTGCCGGCTTGCTCAGGAAGTTGACAGCTCCCGCACGTACCGCATCGATTGACGCTGGGATACTACCAAAGCCTGAAAGTATGATGATTCGGGTGTCAGACGCCATCTGCAGGAGCTTTCTTAACAACTCCAAACCACTCTTGCCTGGCATCCGCAGATCCAGCACCGCCAGTTCCGTTGGGCGTTTGCGAAACACCTCGACTGCTTCTTCGTAGTTCCCCGCAGTTTCAACTCGGAAACCGCGTTGCTCCATTGCTGTTGAAAGTCTTTCGCGTAGCACAAAGGTGTCATCAACTAACAAAATACTGGTCGCACCAACCGTGGTGGAATCGTGAACCGGAGTAGAATCAGGTATGGGTTCGATCATCATCGCTTGACTAATCTTTTATGAGATGGGCTACTGCTGCAACTTATTCTAGCTGCTTGGCGACAACGGGCGGGCAGGAGAAGGGAAAACACGGCTTTTTTCAGCTATTGTGCTGCATTGAACGGCTGTTCAGACTGCATTGGCGATTTTTTTTGCTTTCCCAGCGGGATCGTTACCACCGCTTCAGTGCCCTGCCCTAATGCCGATCGAAATTCGAGATGCCCGCCGAGTTTTGAAATTACATTTCGCGTCAGGAACAGTCCGAGCCCAATGCCTCGCCCCGGCTCCTTCGTAGTGAAGAACGGATCAGAGGCACGTCCAAGCACTTGTTGGCTCATGCCTTGCCCAGAATCGATGACCGATATTTGGAGGTGTTCTGAAATGAGCTGTGGCTCCACTCTTACGCGTCCCGAGTCTCCACTGGCGTCCAAGCCGTTGTGGATAAGATTGCGGACAGCTTGGGCCACAGCCTCTTGCGGGATCCACAGCGATTGCCCTTCTACGGCCGCGGTTCCGTCTGTGACGTCAACGCGATGTGGATCCCGAACACCTTCCAATGTCTGATCAATGAGATCGCCCACGGTTGTTTGGTCCCAACGCTGTGCCATGGAGTCACCAGCCGCAGACCTCATTCGATGCAGGATCTGACGGCACATGTCTAATTCGCCATCGATCAGTTTTAGGTCTGTGGCGACTGATTCCGGTTTCTCCCAACCCTCCAAATGCCGTGAAAGTTCTCGCACAATCACATCAATCGTGGAGAGTGGTGTTGCCAGTTCGTGGGCTGCGCCGGCGGCAAGGGTGGTTAATCCTTCCAGGCGTTGGCTGTCGGCTTGTTCCGCCTGCGAGCGAAGCAATTGCCTCTCACGTTGCTTCAGTTCACCCGCTGTCTGTGTCACAAAATAAGTGACGACACTGGAGCAGGTCGCAAAAGCGAGCATCAAACCGCCTGTCTGGATGTCGAATCCATGTGGTTCGAAAATATCCAGCCCATCAACCGGTATCGAATCGTTTAGCAGGAATGTGTAGCCCGCAATGGCAGTCACAGTCAGGCTCCAGGCTGCTTTGGGGCGAATCATAACACCGCCCACAGCAAGATTCACAAAATAGAAAAAACTGAACGGGTTGCCGGCGCCTCCGCTGAAATACAGCATCGCGGTCAACGTCAGCAGATCGAGTAACATCAACGCCAACGCGACGCCGTGCAGCTTTTTCGATTCGGTATCCCGATGCTCGTTCTTCTGCACCTCGTCGGCACCGTCAATACCCCCAGAGCTGATCGGAGCAATCGGTTTCAATGTGTAAAGCCAGATTCCATAAAGCGTGTTAGTCACTGCTGTCAAAGCTACCAAGCCGAGCAGCGGTGAGTAGGGAAGCTCAACTTGACTCAGTGAACCAGCAATCAAGATCGTAAGAAGTTGCCCGGCAACCGCAAACCAGCGCAGCAACAGGAGCCAGGTAGAGGATCCAAGCCTTGCGGGCGCGATCAGAGGCAGTAGCTCACGACTTGATCGCAGAGGCGTGTTTCGGGGTTGGATGGTATCCGTCACGTGCCATGATCTTTCGATGGGTTGGTTTGCCGGTTCTCACTGTAATTTGTGAAACCGAAGCTCATCACTTCGCTGGATATTCGCTGGATAACTGACAAGCTCATCACTTCGCTGGATAACTGACAAGCTCATCACTTCGCTGGATAACTGACAAGCTCATCACTTCGCTTCACGACGTGTAAGCTCATCTCTCAGTTCGGCTGCGAGTTCGTATTGTTCGCCTGCAACGGCATCTGCGAGTTTTTCCATCAGAGTTTGACCAACGGCATATTCCGTTCGCAGGGATTCACGAAGTTCGATGAGTCGCACGACGAGTTCATCAGATTCGTAATGCTCCTCAGCCTCGTGTTTTTCGAAAAACTGTTGGATTGTTTCCAATCCTGAGTTGATTGCCTGAATGGCTTCTTCGGCAGTATTCTCTTCCAGTGAACCCAATGCATCGGCTTGCGTGCGGTGAAAAAGAACGAATGGGCGGTATTGTTCGTGGGTTCCAACCCACTCCTCTTCGGGGCTCATCTTTTCACTCACATCCATCAATTGCAGAGTATGGTCTGCATCCATGACAGCGCGATGATAATACTGCAGTCGCAGCCAGCAGATTCGACGGTGATAGAATTGCATGAACTCCCGGTCGACCTCCATGCATTCATCCTCAGTCAGATCGCGGTCAGCATCTTTGAGTAATTCTTCCTTGAGAAACTCAAGCATGGACTGATGGTCGTGGGCAAGTTCTCCATCCGGACGCGCGGTTGTTTCTAACTGCAACACGCCCATATCAACCCGCATTTGTATCACGTCACGACCATCATTCCCTTTGACCAAACGTACGTTGAGGGTTGAGGGATCGAATGCCCATTTCGAAAGAAGGTCATCGAGGTGCATATTACGCTTCATTAATCCATCATTTGGCAGGGAAAAAATGAACAGCCTCGCTGAACTTTGATTGGCGAGGGATGCTCGCGGTGCGGTAATCGAATTGCGAATGCGACCGCACAGCCTGCCAACAGTATAGCACTGCGACATTATTAGAGAAGGTTTGTGTGAATTGTTCAGGCGACTCAGTCATCATGCCGCGGGCGTTGCCGATTTTGTTTTTTTTGTGATTGTTGGCGTTTTTGCTCCAAACGTCGGCGTTTGCTACCCAAGGTCGGCCGCGTTTCTCTTCTCGGCTTGGGCGGATTTTGGCAGGAAAGCAGCATGTTGGCCAGCCTTTGGCGGACGTCCGCCAAATTACGCGTCTGGTCGCGATACTGTTGGCTGCTGATGACAACGTGCCCCTCGCGATTGATCCGGTTGGCGTAACTGGCAACGAAACGGCGACGCCAATCTGCACGCAGTGCTGCGCAGTTGCCAGGGGACCAGTGGAGCGTGACCTTTGAATTCACTTTGTTGACGTTTTGCCCACCCGGTCCACTGCTTCGTGCAGTCGAAATTGAAATTTCGTCACTCGGGATCGTGAGGCGTGAATTGACATATAAATCGGCCATGATTCTGTTGTAACCGATTACCGATTATATTGTGAGGCGAAGTAGCCGGTTTCTGATTGCAGGTCGCGCAGCGACCTGAGCGGATTGCATGGAGTTTGTTGACGTACTGCGATCCTGTTGGTTTGATCCTCATCGTGCCTGACGGGAGCCTGACGGGAGCCTGACGGGAGCCTGACGGGAGCCTGACGGGAGTGNTGTGGTACGCTGAAAATGGCAAACTGGACTGCAGGTACCGTCTGTATCGGTGTCGACTGAAAGTGAACGAGATTTGAGAGGCTTTGACGATGCGTTTTAAGTTGGCTTGTCATGCTACTTCTGGATGGATTGTGCTTGCGATCCTGTTGCCGTCGGTCAGTTGTTCACAACGCAACACCACGACGACAGAGCAGGTTCGCAGTGAAAAAAAAATAACATTCGTAGGAGCAGGGCAAGACTGGCCNCGATTTCTCGGGAACCGCTTCGATGGAAGCGTGGAACAAACAAGTTTGTCGATCGATTGGAATACGCCCCCCGGCCTGGCGTGGTCGATACAAGTAGGCGATGGTTATGGGCTGGGTACGGTTTCCAACGGCAGATTCTTTCAGCTAGATGCCAGTAGGCAGTTCGATGTCGTAACGTCGCGACTTGTGTCCCGCGAGCGTTTGAGATGCTTCGACTTTGTGTCGGGTACAGAACTTTGGTCTAAAAGCAATTCGTACCAATACAGCGATTTGCTCGGCTATGAAGACGGCCCCCGCACAAGCCCTACCGTGGTTGGTGATCGTGTTATTTCGTATGGGGTCACGGGGGTGCTTAAGTGCCGTGATGTCAAAAATGGTACTGAGATTTGGTCTGTTGATACCAATGCTACTTATGGCGTGGTGCAAAACTTTTTTGGGGTCGGGTCATCGCCGTTGGTGCTTGATGGCAAAGTAATCGTGATGGTCGGAGGCAGTCCGCCGGAAGATCAGGACGTTGCTCCAATGCAACTTGATCGAGTCACCTATAACGGAAGTGCTGTCGTGGCATTTGATCTNGATAACGGGAAAGAAATATGGCGTACCGGGGATGATCTTGCGAGCTATAGCAGTCCCAGGCCAATCAAAATCGATGGCGCTGATTACGTGCTTGTTTTTGCCCGTACGGGGTTGCTACTCGTCAACCCAGTGAAAGGAACAACTGAATGGCAATTCCAGCATCGGGCTTCCATCAGAGACAGCGTGAACGCGATGGTNCCGATCGTCAGCGGTGACGAAGTCTTTATCAGTGAATGCTATGAACTAGGAAGTGCATTGTTGCAGGTGTCAAAAGCAAAGTATCAGGTGATTTGGAAGGATCCGCCAAGAGATCGTCGCCGCCAGGCGATGCGAAGCCATTGGGCGACACCGGTGCTTGTTGATGGTTTCCTGTATGGATGCTCCGGGCGAAACGCACCAGACAGTGATTTTCGCTGTATTAGCTGGAAGACAGGAAAGGTTGAGTGGGTTGATTCCAGAAGAATTCGCTCTTCAGTTGCAAGGATTGGCGAGTATCTTGTGGTGCTCGAGGAACGAGGGCTGATGCAGATTCTGCGGGTCAACTCCAAGCAGTTTGACTTGGTCGCTGAATGGGATCTCAGTAAGGATCAAGGTACTCGATCGGGCATCAAGTATCCCTGTTGGGCTGCCCCGGTTATTGTGGGCAATCGGATACTCGTGAGAGGAACAGACCGAATTCTTTGCCTTGAGTTCGCTCTCGAGAAAACAAAACCTTGACTGGCTGATTCAAGCATAGCTTTGCAGGAAAAAATATCGCTCAGCAGGTTGTGCTATAGCGAGCGGGTTTGATGTGTATTCGCTCCAAAGGTGCGATTCTCGCATGGGACTATGGAGGAGCGTCCGGCCACTACCGCCGTGCTGCCGGTCAAGGGTGCCCAGGGAGAGTCCAAGGGTATGGGAAGTCCGAGGGTGTTCTGGGGAACTGAGGGAATCTATCTGTTGGATACCTTGAGCAACTTCACGCCAAGCTAACCTGTTTGGGGAAACTTCAGGGCCAGTCCGCCTTCGATTCTCCTCCTGTTATTAGAAAGTTGCGTGGCCAGCCCGGCCGCCCTTCTCGATGGAAGACTGACCATCGTAGATTTGACAAAAACCAAGAAACACGTGGTGTTTAGCGTACCGAATACAACGACTCAGGGGCCAGCGACCGCAGCACCTGAAAATGTGCCATCCCAATCTGAAGGGGCTGACAAAGGTTTCTTCTCTGATCCTAACCAGCCCACCAACGAGGACGTTGATTTGCCTCGCATCGTGGCGGTAGCCCGTACGATTTTGGCCGCAGTGGGAGAGGACTCCGATCGGGAGTGACTACTCGAAACACCCGAACGGGTAGCTCGGATGTACGCTGAGATGTTTGCCGGATTGAAAAGTGATCCCGCTCGGCATCTGTCAAAGGTCGTCACTGAGGATTATGACGAGGTCGTCCTCGTAAGGGATATCAATTGCTGCAGCATGTGCGAGCACCACTTACTTCCATTCACAGGGAAAGCTCATGTCGCTTACTTGCCCAGCGGTAAGGTAGTGGGATTAAGCAAACTTGCACGGGTGGTTGAAGAGGTCGCGAGAAGGCCACAGGTACAGGAAAGCCTCACACACACCGTCGCTGCCCTGGTTGAAAACGGGTTTTCAGCTGGGGGAGTAGCGGTTGTGGTCGAGTCTACCCACAGCAGCATGACGATGCGGGGGGGTGCGGAAACCAGGCAGTCTCTGCCTGACGAGCGCGATGAGGGGCATCTTCAGGGACGATCCCAAGTCCAGATCCGAGGTTCTTGGCCTGATTAATCGTCAGTCTTGAGGCTTTGACGGCAAAATCTGCCGTTCTTCGCACTGAGAGGTTGACGTGAGTAGGGTTGAGCGATCGAAATAGATCGCATGGACATTGATAGACAACGTGTGCAGGACGATTTGAGAGGCATTCTTGCTGGGGATGTCGACTGCGATGCCGTCACGTCGCAACTGTATGCCTCGGATGCCAGTATTTACGAGATGGCCCCATTGGGGGTGATCTGCCCCCGAAATATCAGCGATGTAGTTACGGCAGCACAGTACGCGTCGTCGAATGATTTATCGATCCATCCTCGAGGCGCGGGCAGTGGTGTGGCAGGTGAGTCCTTGGGACGCGGATTGGTTCTGGATTTCTCTCGCTACATGCGTCGCGTTGTGGTTTCGGCCGATGACGCCCATGTCACCGCACAGAGCGGTGCCCCGCTTTCTCTCGTGAACCGCAATTTGCGCCCGCTTGGTCGTTGGTTCGGGCCCGACCCTGTCACACGCAGTATCACAACGATGGGAAGCGTACTGGCTACGAATGCATCCGGAAGCCATTACCTGCGTAGCGGTTCAGCCAGAGACACGGTTGATTCCATGCGAATCGTGACCAGCGATGGCGAAATTGTTGACTTGTCGAAACACGACCTCGTCATGGAGGAAGGCACTTCCGGGCGACTAGCCAGAGGTGTGAGTGAAATATGCAACCAGTTTAAAACGCTGATCGAGGAACGAGCTAACGCGCCCAAGTATCGAGGTGGGTACAGATTCGATGATGTCTTGGACTCCAATGGAATGATCGATCTTGCCAAATTCATGGTGGGCACGCAGGGGACACTCGGGATCATTGTCGATGCAACAGTGAGAACGGAGACTATTCCAGCTCATCGAGGTGTGGTTCTGCTTTTTTTTCATCGTCTGGATTCGGCAGCACGTTGTGGTGTCTCTGCTCTGCGACATGGGGTGGTTGCTTGTGATTTGATGGACCGGCGGTTGTTGCAGATCGCCCGCGACACTGATCCTGCGTTAGATGCAATTTTGCCGCGTGAAGCAGAGGCGATGTTGTTGGTGGAAATTCAGGGTGAATCTCTGGGGGATCTTTATGACCGCTTATCGGTGATTCGTGAGGATTTGTCAGTGGGCACTGATGCAGCGTTTAAGACCGTCGATACAGTTCGAAAGAGCGATCGTGACATTTACTGGGCTTTGTCACGTCGGGTGATCCCACGCCTGTATCGACTGAAGGGACATAAATCACCAGTGCCATTTGTTGAGGATTTATCTATTCCCCGAGAGGTCTTACCCGAAGTGCTAACGGCGATTCAGGACACTCTGAAAGACAGCCAGTGCACCGCCACTGTCTTTGCACATGTGGGACACGGTCAGTTGCATTTGCGGCCATTTCTCGATTTGGGAGATGCAAAAGATCGTGTTCGGTTGCATGATTTGTCGTTGCAGATCGCCGAAGTTGTTTGGAAGTATGGAGGCGAAGTGAGTGTCGAGCACGCAGCGGGATTGAGCCGGTCGTACTTGCTGCCAAGACAGTTTGGTGAGCTTTGGCAGGCGATGGGGCAAGTCAAACGTTTGTTTGATCCGCAGCACGGATTGAATCCAGGCAAGCTGTTTGGCGCGGTTTTGCAGAAACCGAATGAAAACCTGCGCCCCGCAGACCAGACCATTGAAGTGGCGGCTGAGAATCGAGTTTTGATCGAAGCAGACGAATCGGTGGTGGAGGCAGCCAAGAGCGAGGGAAATCCCGTACCACAATTGCAGGTTCTGCAGCATTGGCCCGCCGGTGGCATGATCACGGATGTAGCACGGGGGTGCAACGGTTGTGGACGCTGCAGGACGACCTCCAGTAGTGAACGTCAGTGTCCAGTTTTTCGTGCTACCTTTCGCGAGGAAGCTACGCCGCGAGCAAAGGCAAATCTGTTGCGAGGCGTGCTGAGTGGGCAATTGGAAGTTGATGACCTGACTCTGGATCGGGCCAAGGAGGTGGCAGACCTATGCTTCAACTGTCATCAGTGCAGAATTGAGTGTCCCGCGTCCGTCGACATTCCAAAAATTGTCGGGGAACTCAAGGCACAGTATGTAGCGACAAATGGATTGCCTGTTTCTGATGCGCTGATTTGCAGAATTGATTCTGTAGCAGCCGTCGCCGCCCAAGTGCCATGGCTGGCTAATTTGTTACTGCAAAGCAAGACGTCGCGTTGGTTGGCAGAGCGTCTTTTTGGTTTGTCTGCGAGTCGAGAGTTGCCGCGTTTTTCACGACAGACATTTCTTCGGCATGCCGCGGGAAGACGTTGGACAAAGCCCCAGCCGCACGGCGGATTGAAGGTTGTCTATTTTGTTGACTTGTATGCCAATTACTATGATCCGGATATCGGTAAAGCTTTAGCGGAAGTGTTGCAGCAAAATGGTGTTGGGCTCTACGTTCCAACGTCCCAGGCCGCCAGTGGGATGGCAAGACTTACGTCGGGAGATATCAAAGGGGCACGAAAAATTGCCCGTAGAAATGTTCGGTTGCTGGCTGACGCCGTACGTCAGGGGTACAGTGTCATTGCGACGGAGCCAGCAGCAGTTCTCTGTTTAAAGCATGAATACCCCAACCTTTTGGATGATGAGGATGCTCATCTTGTTGCAGAGCACTCGTTTGAGGCTTGTGAGTTTCTTTGGCACCTCCACGAGGGAGATCGGCTTGCACTTGATTTTGAACCCGTCAGTGTGAGCATTGCTTATCACCAACCGTGCCATCTGCGTGTTTTAGATCCCAAAAAATCTGGACCGCAACTGATGGATTTGATCCCCGGCGTATCGATCGATCCTATCGAGGCTGGTTGCACAGGAATGGCCGGAACATGGGGCTTGCAGAAGAAAAATTACCGAAACAGCCTGCGAATTGGTTGGCCCCTGATTTCAGCCATGAGATCAGCGCGGGTCTCAATCGCCACTACCGAGTGTAGTGCCTGTAAAATGCAAATTGAGCACGGCAGTGACCGTAATACCCTGCACCCGCTGAAGCTGCTGGCGTATGCTTATGGACGAATGCCCAAGGTGGAAAAAGAACTCAGCTGAGATAGCTGGCTGCTGCGGGATTGAACCAGCGATATTGCAGTGAGTTTGATGATCATTGAAGTCCTTCTCTTTGCGGCAGCACGCGAATTGACTGGCCGAGATGCGGTCGAGGTCGATGTTGTTGCGTCAACGCAANATGGAGATAAAGTAGCAAACTTCAGTTCCTGCCGTGAAGGCGAGCTCGCAGGCACGGAAAATGTTACCTGCGTATTGGTGAGTTGCATCAAGCAGGCTTTGGCGCGAGACTTTCCCGAGTTGCAACCGTTATTGCCATCGTGCCGGTTTGCTGTCGATTGCGAGTACGTCGGCCCAGGTACACGTGTCCCCCCCGGAGCCGAGGTTGCGTTGATTCCGCCAGTGAGCGGCGGTTGACTCAGAGAGACTGAAAGGCATTCGTTGCATCAACGCGGTTGAAACGAGGGGGCGGGGTGGATTTGCTGTTGCAGGGGCTTGAAAAACGTGAATAAACGGAACGTGAGCAAAGAGTCATAGGTGAATGCCATGGGAAGTGAAAAACTTCACATTAAACTGGTCGAGGGGCCAATTCAGGTGGAGGCATTACGGAACCGAATCGATCATCCTGATGCCGGTGCCCAGGGTTGGTTTGTCGGGGTAACTCGCCGTACCACGGGTGACTTGATCACGGAGACACTCCATTACGAGGCTCATCAATCGATGGCCAATAGTGAACTTATGAAGCTTGCACGAGACGCTGTGAAAGAGTTCTCGTTGCTGCGTCTTGTGATTGTGCATCGATTGGGTGAGGTGCCGATTGCCGAGGCGAGTGTGGTCATTGGCTGCAGCAGCTCGCATCGTCCAGAGACTTTTGCTGCATTGGAGTGGATCATGAATCGATTGAAAAAAGAGGTGCCGATCTGGAAACGTGAAGTTTACAGCGATGGAAGAGAAGATTGGGTTCACCCTGGCTTGAACATTGATGGCAGTGGGGCTTCCGAATGAACACACGTCCGCGGATTTATTTAGATCATGCTGCAACTTCCTGGCCGAAATCAGTGGCCGTGATTGATGCGATGCATCAATATGTTCAGGGCTGTGGTGCCGCTGCAGGACGCGGTGCCTATCATGCTGCAGCGGAGGCTGATGGCATCGTGTCGATGGTTCGGCGTGATGTCGCTGCGCTGATTCATGCGGCGGACTCCAGTTGTATTTCTTTCCACAGCAACGGAACCACCGCTTTGAATGCGGCCATCTATGGTTTGTTGCGGAAGGGTGATCATGTCGTTGTGTCCGCGGCCGAGCATAACAGTGTGTTGAGGCCACTTCATGATCTGCGCGAGCAGCAGAAAATCAAATTGACGGTCGTGCCAGTGGATCGACAGGGGGTCGTGGATGCAGCACGTTTGTTGGCAGCTGTCACAAGTACGACGAAATTGGTGGCGTTAACCCATGCCAGTAATGTCACTGGGGCGATTCAGCCTGTTGAGGCTGTTGCGGAGGGCATGAGGCAGTGCAGTGGGAAGCTGTTGGTTGATGCAGCGCAGACGTTTGGAGTTCGCGAGATTGACGTTCGCGTCGGCATCGATCTCCTGGCCGCGCCGGGGCACAAGGCATCTGCGGGGCCGCTGGGGACAGCGTTCCTCTATGTCGAGCCAAAACTGCATGATGAGATCCTGCCGCTGTTTCATGGTGGGACTGGTAGTCGTAGCGAGTCTCTGGCAATGCCTTCGAGCATGCCCGCCAAGCTGGAGGCAGGGAATTTGAATGTTCACGCGTTAGCGGGTTGGGCGGCGGCGCTCAGAGAATTGCGGGACGCGGGTGTCGAGCGGAGGGGAGAAATCAGCTGTGAGCTGGCTCGTTTGATGCATGAAGGGCTGGCGGACTTGCCTCATCTACGTGTTTTTGGCAAGCCGGGAGCATTACCCACCGTCAGTATTTTGATTGACGATATTGCACCTGCTGACGCTGCCGCGATCTTGGATGCCGAATTTGGTGTTGAAACACGGGCGGGTTGGCATTGCGCCGCATTGATCCATGGCTACTTGGGTAGCGAGCCACAGGGTACACTCCGGATCAGTGCCGGCCACACCACGACTGCGGAAGAGATTGCCAAAGCAGTCGCGGCGATTGGNCAGGTCGCTCGAACTCTTCATTCCCATTGAAATGTATTTGCAGACATGGCTGACAAAGAGCCCCCCCGTGAAAAAACATCTGCCATTGAAGGCGATCAGCGGGCTGAACTCGACGNGCAGGCATCAGAGGCTCCCCAGCGGCAAGTTAAAAATAAACAAACTTGGTACTCAGAAGGGTTGCGATTCGAGTGCACGCAGTGTGGAGCATGCTGCAGTGGTGAGCCCGGCTATGTGTGGGTCGACGAAGCCGAAATCGCGGCCATGGCTGACGAGCTTGAGATGTCAGTGGATGGCTTTGAACACAAATTTGTCCGGAATGTGGGGCATGATAAGAGCCTCGTCGAGTATCCCGACGGTGATTGCATTCTTTTGGATCCTGAAACACGAAAGTGTACCGTCTATGAGACGCGACCTATTCAATGTCGCACTTGGCCGTTCTGGGATTCGACCATCAAGAAAAAGAAAGATTGGAAGGCAACCTGCGAGGTTTGCCCCGGTGCTGGAAAAGGTAAGCTGTATACGTTTGAGCAGATCGAAGTTGCTCGGAAAGAAAAGTCAGTCTGACCCCGGATTTGCTTTCGCTGGCACTGCTTTGCCCTGTCGTTGGGAAGAATTTGTGATTGCATGACTAAAACCTCGCCGCAAGTTCATGCGGCAAGGCTCTTTACCTGTCCACGACCACGAGAGACGCAGTCGTAAAGACTCGTCAATGACGTTGGCTTGGGGGACTATGTCTCGTCGCCCGACTTGTCTGCAGCGTTGTCTACAGCAGGTGCCGGAGTAGCCGTTTCCTTCGCTTCTTCCACAACATTGCCACGGCAATCGATAGTCACAGGGACCTCATGACAAACTTGGACCTTGATCTCCTTTGTGGATTTCACTGGAACGCATACGGTGTATGACTCAGAAACTTGTTCGGTAACGTTGTCATAGACTGTTACGTCGTAAGAGCAAGTTCGCTCTTTTGGAATGCAAACGGTATAAGAAACCTCGCGGGAACGCTCTTCTGTTTCCATACGGCTCTTATTCACGGTGCGAGTGCGGGTCTCTGGTTTGCACGTGGTTTTCTGCAACGTGCGGGTACGGGTTTCCGTTCGTGTTTTGCAGACAGGAACCTTTTTCGTCCGTGTTTCTCGCACCAGCGTGGTGACAGGAACCATTCGAGTACGCTCTTCAACGCGACATTTCTGCACTTTGACTTCGCGAGTTCGCTCTTCTTGACGATACTTTGGGACACACACTGTTCGAGTGCGTGTCTCCGTGGTCATCTCGCAGTAAGGCACTATTCGCGTTCGAGTTTCAATTCGATTTTTGCAAACAGGAACCATACGAGTGCGAGTTTCGCATTTCATGGTGCAAACAGGAATCTCGCAAGTTCGGGTTTCAATTCGAGTCTTGCATACGGGTACTTCGCGAGTGCGAGTCTCAGTGCGGTACTTGGTGATCGTGCACTGACGGCTTCGCTCTTCAATTCGGCACTTTGGGACGCAAACGGTGCGAGTGCGGGTTTCGCTGCGGTGTTTTGTGACTATGCAAGTCCGGGTTCGCTCTTCGTTCTTGTAACTGGTCGTCGTGTAAGTGTAAGGAACTTCACTTTCTTGACGCTGCATGGTCGTGCATTCGACCTCTTCTGTTACCAAGTTTGGAACCCAGGTTTTTTTCTGGATCGTTTTAGGAGGGTAACATGGATTGGCGGATCGGCACTCCACTGTCTCGCATACGTACTCGCCCCTGTCCTTCGTGATGGACTTCATTTTCTTCACTGGCACACACTTGCTGACCGTACGAGTTGCCTCGTGTGTCTCGGTGACAGGAACGCAAACTGTGTAAGTCTCTTCGACTTCTTCGGTGTAAGGAACCTTGACTGCGTAAGACTGCTCCACTTTTTCGGTGTAAGGGACTTTGACTTTGTAGGTTTCAGTCTGCGTTTCAGTGTATGGAACTTTGACACAGTAGGTCTGAGTTACCATTTTCTTATATGGAACCGCAACTTGGTAGGTGACCTGCTTGGTTGACCTTATAGGGATCTGAACTTGGTATGTCTGCTCGACCTGCTCAGTGTAAGGTACGCAAACCTTGTACGTTTCTTCCCGTGTCTTTTTGACAGGAACGCATGCAGTGTAGGTTTGTTCTACCTGTTCGCTGTACGGTACGTTAACCATGTAGCTCACCGTCTTGTTTTCGCAGTAAGGCACCCTCACGGTGTATTTCTGTTCAACCTGTTTTGTCTTTGGGACACAAACGGTGTAGGTCTCTTCGACTTCCTCGGTGTAAGGAACACACACCTTGTAGCTCACTTCATGTTCCGTTGTCTCTGGAACCATGACCGTGTATTCCTCTTCCTCGGTGTACGGGACACATACTTTGACGTTGTATTTTTCTGTCTTGGTGCGAGTTTCTGGCACGTTGACGGTATAGGTTTTTTCGCGTGTTTCAACGCGGGCTACACGTTTGCATACGTCACGTGTGCGAGTGCGTTCTTCCGTTTTGTATGTCGTAACTGGTACTTCACGTATTTCGGTGACATATTGCGAACGCATGACCGTTCGCGTTTTGCAGCAGCCTGCTGAGGTTTCAGTGGTGTTTTCTGCCGATGTTGCGCAAGGATCGCACTTGCATTCCCCCGCATAAATGATTCCATTTGCCGTGATCGCGAATGCGATTGCAACGGCAAAACATGTAACCCACTTCACTGGTTGTACCTCTATGTCTCGGGGAAAAGGTGGGTGGAAAAGAAAGTGTGACAAGACTTTCAAGACGAGCCACACCCCCCCGATGCAACTCACCCCTCGAGATTAGATGGGAATACAGTTGGTGCAACGGGAAGCCTGAGATTTGTGGTTTCAGGTGCTGGTAAAAATACTGAAGATGTATTTTTTCGGTATTACCGTTACAACCGTTTTAACTTCGAGGATTGGGCGCGCTGACTAGCAGTTGTGCTGCCTTGCACACCTCGGCAAGGCAGGACAGAGTCATCGGTTGACACTGTCATCGGTTGACACTGGCTGCGGAGTTCAGAGTGACGTACTGACAGTTCAATGGATCAGTGGCCTGAACTGCTCTTCTGATCTTCACCCCAGCCTCGCTTTTTTTCCGTAAGGAAGTCGTTGAATCGGTCTGACTCGATCGCTGCACGAGCTTCAGCCATCAGCCGCTGGTAGTAGGTGAGGTTGTGAATGGAAAGCAGGATTGGTCCCAACATCTCCCCTGCAACAAACAGGTGGCGGAGGTATCCGCGACTGTGTCGGCAGGCAAGGCAGGGGCAGTTTTCTTCGATAGGCCGGCTGTCTTCCCGGTGAATCGCATTACGCAGCTTCAGATTTCCTGCGTCCGTGAATGCAAGACCATTGCGTCCATTACGCGTAGGCATTACACAATCAAACAAGTCGATTCCTCTGGCAACACTCTCAAGCAAATCAACGGGTCTTCCCACTCCCATAAGGTAGCGAGGTTTTTGCTCCGGAAGGCTCGGGCAGGTTGCTGCCGTGATGCGGTACATCTCTGCAGGAGCCTCACCAACACTCAATCCGCCCACTGCATATCCATTGAAATCCATTGCAGACAATTCACAGGCGCATTGAACTCGGAGCTCTGCATCAAGTCCGCCCTGGACGATTGCGAATTTGGCCTGGTCATCACGCGTCGATGCCTCCAGGCAACGCTTGGCCCAGCGGATCGACCTTGCCATCGCGTCTTCGACCTCATCATGCGTGGCCGGAAGAGCGATCACGTGATCGAGAACCATTGCTACATCACTCCCGAGAGCTTCCTGAATTTCAATGGAATGCTCCGGGGTCAGTCGGATAGTCGCACCATCGATGTGGCTGCGGAAAGTTGCTTCATGCTCAGTAATCTTGCTGATTGCTTTGAGGCTGAAAATTTGAAAGCCCCCACTGTCGGTTAGGATGGGCCCTTGCCAGCCCGACATGGCATGAAGGCCACCCAACTTTCGCACTGTTTCGTGACCTGGACGCAACGCCAAGTGGTAGGTGTTTCCAAGGATCATGTGGGCACCAGTAGCCGAAACCTGATCAATGGTCAGGCCCTTGACCGTGCCTTGGGTACCGACCGGCATAAAGCCAGGCGTCTGTACAGGACCATGCGGCGTCAAAAAAACACCGCGACGCGCCGAGGTGGCCGCGTCGCGGTGTTTGAGTTTGAATTCAAATTGGCTCATCTGCCTGCTGCTTGCATTTCAATGATCGGGCGCCGCTGCCGAGAAACGGCATGCGACCGACTTGCCTGAACGTCAGTCACCACGCAGCTTGAGACCAAGATCAGTCAGCTTTTCCCGCACTTCATTGAGGCTTGTCACACCGAAGTTCTTGCTCTCCAGCATGTCGTCACCCGTCTTGCGGATCAACTCACCGATTGTGTTCAACTGCAGTCTAGCCATGCATTTGCGGGCACGAACAGATAGGTTCAGGTCCGAGATCGGACGATCTAGGAGAGCCTGCTCGTCTGGCGACATGTGGCTGGTGTCGATGGGAGGCTCGTTGCTCTTCTTTTCGTGGGCGAATTGTCCCAACGACAAACCTTTGCTCGTCAGCATCTCGCGGATTTCGAACAGGCTGGTTTCGCCAAAGTTCTTACTGCTAAGAAGCTCTGCTTCACTCGTGCGAGTCAAATCGCCAATCGTCTCAATTCCCATCTTCTGGAGGCAATTTCGACTTCGGACGCTTAGTTCGAAATTCGTTACCGGCATGTTGAGGGTCTGAGCCAAGCGATCGTTGCGTCGCTGTGCTTCTTCGTCATAGAGCATGTTGCCAGTTGCGGCCGCATCCTTCATGTAAAGAAGAGTTTGCGGGTGGTCTGGGTAGCAATCCAAGATTCGCTTGTAGCACATTTGTGCCTTGTCGAACTGGTTGTTGTCCTCGTAAATCAAGCCGAGATTGATCAAAACACCAATGCCGGTCGGAAATGCTTTTGCAGCACGTTCATAAAGGGAGAGACTTTCTTCGTCATTCCCCATTCGATCGTTCTCCAACGCCAAGCCGAACAGAGCACCAGCGTGATTCTCATCCGTTTGGACCGCTCGTTGGTACAACGCTAACGCCTCGTCCATGCGACCACCCACAGCAGCGACCGTGGCAGCTCGTTGGTACATGTAGTCAGCAGTTTGCTCTGCCGGCCCGAAGATATTGTCCAGAATCGCCAACGCTTCCACGATGCGGCCAGCGTAGCGATAAGATTCGGCAACGCCGATCTTACATTGATCTTCGTTGTATCCCGACGTTTGGGCTTTCTCGTAGACAGCAACAGTGTCGTTGTAGCTGCCAAGTTCGAACATGCAACGTGCCTGATAAAACAGTGCCATTGCACTGCCATCAGCGGATTGCAGCGTTGTCAGGGCATCGCTGAATTTCCCCAGCAAAAACTGACAGACGCCCATCTTGGTCTTACCAGCGGGACTGATTAAATCATCAGCCTCCATCTCGTTGACCGCGTCTCGCAGTTCACCAAAGTGACCGTAGTTCTCGGAAATTGCAGTACGTATCGAACCGACGTCCGAGGGGCCAAACGAATTGTTCGAAAGGACCACTTCCTTCAAGTCGATAACTTCAAGTTCGACTTCACTCATAGAGACGAGTCTCCTGCCCAAGGGGCTATCAAGCGTTTGTGGGATTGAATCGCTGCGACTTCAAACGACATTCGCAAAGATTGATTAATTCTCTGTCAGAATACCAAGCACGAAAAGAGCCAGCGGTGGGATTTGAACCCACAACCTCCGCATTACGAATGCGATGCTCTGCCAATTGAAGCTACGCTGGCCTTTGTTCTGGTGACACGTGAACCGATCGATTCACACGTTTGAACGGGACTTTCCTCGCTGATTCCTGACCAAAGCAGCCTTTGAGCTGCCTCAGGAACTTGAGTCTTTCCTGTACGCCCTTCAACCACCGTGCCAAAATTGCGAAACCGCCCGAAAAAATACGCTAAATTGCTAAATATCGTCAAGAGGCTGTTACCAGAGATGGGCGATTTGGTGCAATCTTCCGAAAAAAAATCGTTATCGGGCGACCAAAAGAACAATTTGAACACGAAAAAGGCGTGTGACCAGTTCCATGCCGCGTTGGGGGCAAAAATCCGTCTAGAACAGAAAATGGCACACACCCCCTCTTCAGGAGGGTTCGCGATTGCCATGTTGCGATCGATCACTGTCCATTTGATCAACTCTAACGCTTAGCCATGTTACTTCTCGATGACCTTGGCAGACTTAATCGTGACTGCCGAGACAGGCACATCTTGCATGGGTAGCCCGGGGCGATCTCCGCTCTCCTTGGTGGTGGTCTTCACCTTTGATACTGCGTCTACGACTCCGAGGCCTTTGACAACACGTCCGAAGACAGCATAGCCGGCGTTTCTGCCGCTTCGGTTGAGGAATCCATTGTCTTTCGTGTTGATGAAAAATTGACTGGTGGCGCTATTGGGATCGTTTGTGCGGGCCATTGCGATGCTGTATTTCACGTTCTTCAGGCCATTTCCACCTTCGTTGATGATTGGTGGTTTTGTCTTCTTCTCCTTCATTTCTGCGTCGAGTCCACCTCCCTGAATCATGAAGTCCGGGATGACGCGGTGAAAGATCGTGCCGTTGTAGTGTCCGCTTTTGACGTAACTGAGAAAGTTCGCAACCGTCTTAGGGGCTTTCTCTGCATCAAGTGCAATGACGATCTTTCCGGCTGAAGTGTCGAGTTCCACTTCGGGCGATTTGTTTTCAGCGGTGGCCTGAGCTGCCAAGGGCCGGCATGTCAGGTGGGACATGACTGCAGTCACGCAGATCGCCGCGGCGAAAATGCGAAAATTGGCTTTTACGTTGACTTCTTTGCGATGGAAGTTGGACGATAGCATAAGCGGAGGGCTCCGGGATCTTAGGGGATTGAATTTACTATTGAGGGAATTGCAGGCGAGGCTGTGGAAGTAAAAAGTCTTTCAGAATGTTCGGACGTGAACAAGTTGGCTTCAGCACTAGCCCAAGCGAGTACGCGTCCTGTTGGTCCTGCTCCTGCAACAAGGTTGGGCGTTTTTGGCACCAGTTCTCATCGGCTCCCAGCTCAAGACTTACCCTGAATTTAAAAGGTGCCCTCGAGTAGGTGTCACCTGATTCGGTCAGAGGAGTCTAGCAGTCCGGTTGATTCGAACTGCTCGGTCTTCTGTGGGAATCGTTTTTCTGAACCGGCGTGGCTGACGCCACGATTCTGCCGGCAACATTATTCTCTATTTTTTTGTGTTGCAGGAGAAGGGCAACCGCCTCTTCGCTGAGATTACATCCGTTTGCCGGGTAGGGTTCGGTTCCCAGTGCTTAAAATCCCGGCCCAATGTCAGTTTTCAGTATTGCCAGTGACGGTTCAGATATCGAACAGATTCTTGGCTGAACAGGACATCCACGACAGTTGGATGAGTGCCAGGAGCTCTTCTCTTGTCTGCCGGTAAGATCAGCATCGAGTTGTGTCTGTCCAATAAAATTGCAAGCCACCTTGGGGGCACGTCTCAGGCTGAAACCAGCTCTGCCCCCCGGTTCGCGGCTCAATCCATGCCGTGGGACGAGGGGAATGGATGGTTGCGGGGCTGCATAAGAGTGGGACTCATGTTCGGCAACGTGTTATCCTCAAGCTCTGTTTGTTCTGTAAGACTCCTCCGATTGACCGCGCGGTTCTTTGATGTCCATTTCACGAAGATTTCCATTTCTTCTGTTGGTAGCAGCACTGCTGAGTGGGCAGTTTGCCCGTTGCGACCATGCGGCTGCCAAGCAGCCAAATATTCTGTTCATCTATACTGACGATCAGTCACATCGCACAGTCAGTTGTTACGACGAAGCATTTGACTGGGTGCAGACTCCGAATATCGACCAGTTGGCCCGTGAAGGGGTTCGCTTTCGACGTGCCTATATTGGGGCATGGTGCATGCCATCACGAGCCACTTTGTTGACGGGGCATCATCAGCATGGAATCGAGTCGATGCGGATGGAGGGTGCCTACCCAGGGAGTGCTTATGATCCAGCTCAGTGTCGTTTCTGGCCGTCCGCTCTCAGGCAGAGTGGTTACTCAACCGCGCACATCGGCAAGTGGCATACCGGCGTCGATGCTGGGTTCGGACGAGACTGGGACCATCAAAAGGTCTGGAATCGACCGCGTCATCCAGACAATGCACCCAACTATTATGACAACCAGCTGATCTCGACCGATGGTGGTGAACCGGTGATGGTCGAAGGTTACACGACGGATAACTACACTGACTGGGCTATCGATTTCATTGAGGGTGAATCGCGTGGCGAAGAGAAACCATGGTATTTATGGTTATGTTACGGTGCGGTGCACGGCCCATTCACACCGGCTGAACGCCATCAGCAGGATTACGCAGGAATTGATGTGCCGGTTCCGTCGGACGTCTATCCGCCCCGTCCTGGTAAGCCGGCGTATGTTCAAAAGATGGAGTTCTGGGAGCCTGGTAAGAGTGGGGGACCTGTTGAGCGAAAGGTTCGTGACGCAAGCCCCGTGGGTATGAAAGATCGGCCAGGGCGTCCGCTTTCAGACTGGATCCGGCAGTACCATCAAGGTGTCTTGGCCATTGATGAAAATGTAGGGCGATTGATGAAGGCGTTGCGTGAAACAGGTCAGCTTGAAAATACCCTCGTCGTTTTCACTTCTGATCAGGGATTTGCTTGGGGGCAGCATGGAATGAAAAGTAAGGTTGCCCCTCATGATGCGGCTGTTGCAGCACCACTGATCATTCGCCCTGTCGGGGCTGCTTCATCAAGTGAAGCTCGTGGCGTGGTTGTCGACGCACCGGTCAGTGGCGTTGATTTGCCGCCTACCTTTTTTTCTCAAGCTGGAATCAAGCTTCCGTGGAAAATGCACGGGCGTGACTTGAGTCCCCTGTTGAAGGGTGCAAAGAGCAAGTGGTCACATCCTGCCATGCTGGTACACACGGCCAAGTTGTACGGTTCTGCAACCAACACGATTCCCGGAAAAGACGATTCAGCGTTGTATCATGGGCCCGGCATTCCGTGGTACGTGATGTTGGCTCGCGGTAATTACAAGTACGTTCGTACGCTAGTCTCGGGCGAGACAGAAGAACTGTACGACATCTCTCGCGACCCTGCAGAGTTGATCAATCTTGCGGCTGAATCCAAGCATCAGCAGAGGTTGCGGCAAATGCGGCAAGAAGCTGTAGAAGAGCTGCGAAGGACAGACGCCGGATTTGTTGATGACTTGCCAGCTGTTGCAGATCAGCCAGCGTTTGAGCCGCTTTCGAGTAAAGCTGAGCCATGGCGTAAGCATGTGATCACGCGAGCCACGGGAGCCGTCAATTCCGCGGTGTCAGCGGACTTTGATGATGATGGGCATGTCGATGTGCTGTCGTCCTATGATGGCAAGGTTGTCTTGCATCGAGGGCCAAGTTGGGATCCCTATCAACTGCATGCCTTTCGTCGAGATAATTCTCGCAATAAGCCGCGAGCTGATTGCATTCATAGTTGCCTGCTTGATGTTGACGGCGACGGCGATTTGGATTTTTGTGGTTCGAGCAACACTGTGTTCTGGCTTGAGTGTCCTGATGATCCATTTTCAGGACAAGCATGGAAGTATCGCACGATCGATGATGAAATCCTCGGAACTCACTGTTTGATCACAGGAGACGTAAATCAGGACGGACGCCTCGACTTGATTGCAAACTCGGGACGTGGGCCTGCTCACACCACCATTCCCAATTCTTTGACTTGGCTCGAGGTTCCAGACAACCCCAAAGCTTCAGAGCCATGGAAACGTCATGTTTTTGCCGATCGTGATGCACCTGGCGGAAACCACTACACTGGGATTGCCGACGTGAATGGTGACGGTCTGCCTGATATCTGTTGTGGAGCCAAGGGTGGGCCGGGGTTTGATGGTGGGGAATGGTTCGCATGGTGGGAACAATTGCCTGATCAGGCCGAGCCATGGAAAAAACATCTGCTTGCAACGCACCAGCCGGGTGCAACAAATATTCATCCATGCGATGTCAATCGTGATGGAAGGATGGACTTTGTTGCCACGAGAGGCCACGGTCGGGGCGTGCTTTGGTTTCGTGGGCCTGATTTCACCATGGTCGAAATTGATCCGGAGATTGTCGGGCCACACTGTTTGGTGACAGTTGATCTTGATCAAGACGGAGATCTTGATATTGCGACTTGTGGAAAAGAACCTGATGGGGAAACCGTCTGGTATGCCAATGATGGCAGCGGTAGCTTTGTTCGGCGTGAAGTCGGCAGTAATCAGGGAGCATACGACATACGCGCCGTCGACATGGACGGGGACTACGATCTTGACTTGTTGATTGCGGGGCACTCAAGCAAGAATATTGTCTGGTTCGAAAATCCACTGCCTTGAAATGCGCCAAGTGGAGTGGTTAGAACGCTCGGGTGCATGCATTGGATCGTGTCTTATTTGTAGTGAGCAAAAATTGGACTCGGGTTCATTCGAGTNTGCTGGTATGGGGTGGCTTGGCATCGCCGTTGGTCATCTCCTTGTTTCCTTGTTTCCTTGTTTCCTTGTTTCCTTGTTTCCTTGTTTCTAATACTTTCTTGTTCCTGCCTACCCCCGGAAAATATTGATGTTCATGGGTGATCGTCGTCTGCTTGCAATCGTGTCATGCTTCGTTTGGGTGGTGGTTTGTTCTGGGAAAGAAACAAAACGTCCCAATTTCTTGTTTGTACTCGTTGATGATCAATCTCCTTTTGATTTGAAAGTCTACAACCCTCGCTCAAGTCTTGACTCGCCAGTGATTGATAGAATTGCTTCCGAAGGCATGGTTTTCGATGGGGCGTATCATATGGGTTCTTGGGCTGGCGCAGTTTGTACTCCTTCGCGGCACATGATCATGTCGGGCCGCACTGTTTGGCATTTGCCGCGGCGCGGGTCCAGGAAACAGGAGGCGGATAGCAGCCAATCCTTAGCGCCATCAGATCTTGCCAACAACACAATGGCCGCCGTTTTTAATCGTGCGGGTTATGACACGATGCGGACTTGTAAAAATGGCAACAGCTACGCCGCAGCGAATGAAAAATTTACGGTCAGTCGCACTGCAACCAAACGAGGTGGCACCAAGGAGACTGGGAGTGCGTGGCACGCTGATCAGGTTCTGGATTATCTGAATGGACGCAAGAGTGATGCTCCCTTTCTCATTTATCTTGGTTTTTCTCATCCCCATGATACGCGTGATGGAACAGAGGACTTGTTGGCAAAGTATGGGGCAGTGAATCATAGCGATCGAGGATCGTTACCACGTGGTAATTCAAGGCAGCCAACCTTGCCCGTGAACTATTTGCCTGCACATCCTTTTCATCATGGACATCCCAAACTGCGTGATGAGGTCAGTGTGAGTGGGGTTTGGGAGCGGCGCGATCCTCGGACTATTCGGAATGAATTGGGGCGGGAATTTGCATGTGATGAAAATATAGATCGGCAAATTGGCCGAGTTCTGAGTCGGTTGGAGTCGCTGGGTGAGTTGGAAAATACTTACGTGATCTACACTGCTGATCACGGNATGGCGATTGGACGACATGGNTTGCAGGGNAANCAGAATCTTTANCAGCATACNTGGCGNGTGCCNCTNATCGTNAANGGNCCGGGNATTGANNCGGGNAGTCGCGCNGAAGGNAATGTNTANNTGCTGGATGTTTTGAGTACGCTTTGTGATCTGGCCGATGTTCAGCCGCCGGTTACGAATGAGGGGAAGAGCTTTCAGTCTGTGCTTGAGGGTGAAAGCGAAACGATTCGGGATGTTCTGTACGGTGTTTATTGCGGAGGCACAAAGCCGGGCATGCGTTGTGTCAAAAAAGGTGATTGGAAGTTGATTAAATATGATGTGATGGATGGCACTGTCCAAGAAACACAATTGTTCAATTTGCGTGAGAATCCATACGAATTTCTGTTGGAGCATCATGCACCGACTGTGACTCATTTGATGAACAGCGTACCCAAGGGGAATCAACTGAATCTTGCTGAAGATCCTCGGTATGCTGCAAAGCGGCAGGAATTGGAAGCTCTGTTGCTCTCGGAGCAGCGCCGGCTGGATGATCCGTATCGCTTGTGGGATCAACCGCAGAATTGATCACGTTGTTTCACTCCAGAGATGAACTGAATGAGGCAAGCATGTACGTACAAACCCGAGGGAATTTGATGAACGTTTTCGCATCTGTTTTTGGCGTTCTTCTCGCCCTCGCTTATGGCGTGTGCTGGGCTGATGAACAGCCCGGTGTGATCGAACAGACGCGTTTGGCGACGCAGCCGAATATGATTTTCATCATGGCTGACGACTTGGGCTACGGCGATGTGGGGTGCTTTGGCCAAAAAGTGATCGAAACTCCGCGTCTTGATCAGATGGCCAACGAGGGAATGAGGTTCACGCAGTTTTATGCGGGCAACACCGTCTGCGCTCCCAGTCGCAGCGTGCTGTTAACAGGGCAACACATGGGGCACACGCATGTGCGAGGTAATGCAAACAGTGACACAATGCTTGAGCAGTCTTTGCGTGTACAGGATGTGACCATTGCAGAAGTTTTGAAGACGGTGGGATACACCAATGGTCTCATTGGTAAGTGGGGCCTCGGTGAGGTGCATCAGCCAGGCTTCCCGCTTCGAAAAGGATTCGACCGCTTCTTTGGCTATCTGAACCAAGTTCACGCCCACAACTATTATCCCGAATTCGTTTGGGACAACGCAGACAAAAAAACGCTGGCAAATGTTGTTGAAGAGTCAGGTGGCTCTTACGGCGGGTTTCGTGGTGGTGCT
>NZHC01000056.1 GCA_002689655.1 Rhodopirellula sp.
CTCAAATTCCGCCGAGATTATGGTTGATCATCGCACGGCGATGAATGACCCCGGAACGGTATTGGATGACTCCGGAACGGTATTGGATGACCCCGGAACGGTATTGAATGACCCCGGAACGGTATTGGATGACCCCGGAACGGTATTGAATGACCCCGGAACGGTATTGAATGACCCCGGAACGGTATTGGATGACTGAGGCCGGTGTCTTGTGGACGCTAGGTGCCAGAGGCCCATCGCTCCGTTGAGCCAAGCCCTTCTAGACCTTTGAATGTTGGGCTGCACTTGGCCCCTCAGATTTTGTATTTTCGAGTGTTTGCATTTCGTGAAAAGGACTTTTCCTATCAAGACCGGAAATCGCGGCTTTGAGTGCATCAAGCGGCTCCTACGGCAATTCCACGGCAAAACAAACCCGGAATCTCGGCGGTTGCCATTGACTCTGGGTCGAGTGACTCGCTGCGAGTGTCGATGAATTGTGGTAGGCCGGTCCTGCTGGATCACGCCAGCAGTCGAATTTGTTAAAAAACTCCGCAAAGAACGCTTGATTGCCGTTGACGATCTCGGTTTTGTCAGCGAAAGTCTTTGTCGATCGTGGATCGGCCACGAGATGTGGGAGAAATTGCCGCTGCGTTGAGTGTCAGTCGTGACATTCGTCAGGTCTGGTGATTTCGCCAAACCACCCGACCAAACGAAAGTCGTGACCCGATGGGTAAAAAATCAAAGCGCTATCGCGCTTCGCTTGAAAAACAGCCAGCAGACGCGCTTCCACTGTCGGATGCGGTGGATGCACTCAAAAAGTATGATTCGACCAAGTTTGACCAGACGGTTGAAATCCATATGCGATTGGGAGTCGATCCCAATCAAGCCGACCAGATCATTCGTGGTAGCTTGGTTTTGCCAAACGGCATTGGGAAAACTCAGAGAGTTATCGTCTTCGCGAAAGGTGACGCAGCAACTGCGGCGGAAGCTGCTGGGGCTGACGAAGTAGGCCAGGAAGATCTGGCNAAGAAAATCAAAGNTGGNTGGACTGACTTCGATGTCTGTATCGCNGCNCCNGACATGATGGGCCTGGTTGGNCCNCTNGGNCGTGTGCTTGGACCNCGAGGNTTGATGCCCAGNCCNCGTGCTGGAACNGTNACNCCNGANGTCGCNAANGTNGTNGGNGAGTANAANGCNGGNAAAGTTGAGTTNCGNAACGACAAGGGCGGNAACGTCCATGCCATGGTTGGAAAGATGAGTTTCGANGCTGNNAAGCTGACCGAAAACATCNCANCCTTTGTCAANTTTATCGAGGGCATGAAACCACANAGCGTCAAAGGCACCTANATCAAGGGTGTGGCGATTTGTGGCACGATGAGCCCGAGTGTTCGAATAGCCTCATAGTTCCGATCTGCAGAGAACGGAAAAGTGGCCCAGTTAGTGATCGAAACGATCGTATCAAGTGAACCAATCTGATGAGTAAATACGTCAAAGAGCTCGTTACCCGCGACATTCGTCGCCGGCTCGAAGGAGTCGACGATGCGGTGTTGGTTAAATGCGTCGGGATGGACGCCAATACAACCAACGAATTACGCGGAGAGCTCGACAAGAAAGACATCCACATGCTGGTCGTGAAGAACTCTTTGGCTCGAAGGGCCACAGAGGGAACACATCTCGCTGCTGCTTTCGAGGGTGCATCGGGCCAGATCGGCATTTGTTGGGGATCGAGTGATTTTGTGTCCTTGGTCAAAGAGCTGGTGCAGCTCGACAAGGACTCAGAGAAATTCGATCATTTCGTCGCAGAGTGCGGCGTCATGGACGGCGAGAAGCTCGACGCTGACGGCATCAAGGCAGTCAGCAAATGGCCAAGTAGGCAAGAACAGATTTCGATGCTTGTCGGGCAAATTCTCGGACCTGGATCGCAGCTTGCTGCAGCGATGCTTGGCCCTGGGAAAATGCTCAACAGTCAAATCAAGAAGAAAGGCGAAGGGGACGAATAATCCTTCGCCCGGCCCGCATTGGCGCCGTTANCCCTTAATTATCAAATCACCCAACTGTTTTCGAGGTATTTCCTATGTCTGAAGAAACCGCCGTCGCAGAATTCAGCGATGACACCAAAGTAATGGGCGACAANATCGCCGAAATGACNCTCAAGCAAGCCAAAGAGCTGAGCGACTACCTGAAGGATGTGCACGGCATCGAGCCTGCTTCCGGAGGTGGTGCAGTGGTCATGGCTGCTGCCGATGATGGTGGCGGTGCTGAAGAAGAGAAAACTGAGTTCGATGTTGTCCTCACTGGCTTTGGTGACAAAAAGTTGAACGTCGTCAAGGTTGTCAAGAACTTGACCGGCGCTTCGCTGATGGAAGCCAAGAAGATGGTCGAAGGCGTTCCTGCAACCCTCAAAGAGGCTGTCTCCAAGGAAGAAGCAGAGAAGGTCAAAGGCGAAGTCGAAGAAGCTGGTGGAAGCGTCGAACTCAAGTAGTTCGTCGCCAATCGGTGATTGAGATAGAAAGAAGCCCCGCNGGTCTTGGATCGGAGGGGCTCTTTTTGTGCCTGCTGCAACAATCGACGCGAATAGTGCGCTGCTACCTGAACATTGGCAGCGGTCTTTGGTTTGCAATGCCTGTTGTGTTATTCGGTCTGCTTGTTGGACTTGGAGACAAGTTTTGCGCGGTCATTCCACCTTGAGTTCGGTTGCGGGCATCCATTTCCGCAGTGGTTGGCGAAACCGTGCTTGATGCGATACGGGGTGGATCGAAAGTGGTGACCGCCAAGCGAGGTGGTGCTAGATTCTGGAATGGAGTGTTGCTGTCGAGAGGTTGCAGCCTGGCGGCCACATCTGCGGGAAGGTTGCTGGAGTTCAAGCGACCCACCGCCTCGTAGGCGACGGAGTGTTCACGCGAGGTGCGAACTGTTTGGGTTGGGACCTCCAGCGTTCGGTTCTCCGGAATCCACGTGGTTGTCGTCTTGGTTCGGTGAACGACTTCCGTCCGGGCTACCCACGTNGTCAGCGGGACCTTTTCGTAACGGATGGAGGGCGGTCGAAATGGATTCCAGCGGCCCGTCAGTTTTGGCTTCCATTTGTACTCGACAACCGGTGTCATCACGGTTCGATTCTCGGGTTTGGTTTCCCTGATCGTGTGAGGTCTGTAAACGACTTCGCTGTGTTGGCTGAGCTTGGTTTCGAACACCGGCTTTTCAATCGTTCGGCTTACCTGCCGATAGACAATTCCTGTTTGCGGATCGGTGAAGAAGCCTGTCTGAGCAGTTGCCTCCTCGGTCAATAAAGTGATGCTGGTTGCTGCTGTTACCAACACAATCAGTTGGTAAACAACCTTCGATAAGATCCGACCAGTCATGGCAATCCCTCGCCTGAGATGCGGACAGATGGTTGTGATTTCGCTACTGATGTAAACTTGGGCGAGATCGGCACAAGTGCCAAAATCCTCAGATGGTTACATTTTCCCTCTCCATTTCTTTTTCGGTCCCAAAAGACTTTTCAGCTGAGAAAAAATCGATGCTCGAATCAAAATTGATGGACATGTTGCGGTGCCCGATTGACGGTTCCCGTTTGCAGTTGCTTACTGAGGACGAGGTTTCACGCATCAATTTGGTGCTTGAAGCCGGCCATTTGCGAGATCGACTCGACCAACGCATCAGCTTTCCCTTGGACGCCGGACTGCTGAATAGAGAGGCGAATCGGGTCTACCCAATCCGTGGAGGGATCCCATCGCTCGTCGCTGATGAGGCAGTTGATCTTGCTGAGCAGTTATTTCAAGAAGTTTTTGGTGGTTGATTCACGGACTGCTGGTGCTTGATGCTATTTGCTACCAATCCGTTTGGTCCGGTCTGTGGTCATCGTCCTCCGGGCTTGTTTCACCACACCAACGAGCCAGTGACTTCAGCACTTCGTTCCTGCCGCTCGTGTTAGTCCACAAAGAGTCATCCACATCCAGTCTGACTTCGTAGTCTCCTTCGTGCATGCATTCAGGTTCACCGCAGAAGTGCGGGACGTCGCTGACCCATACAACGCGATACAGGGGGATGTGTTTATCGTCGATCTTGATCAGTGGTGAGGCCATGGTTTCAAATCTCAATAATGAGCGTTAGATAAAGAGATGCATAAAAACTTTTGGTTGGATCAGAATCGGATTGGCTTAGTGAGTGATTCGTGTTGGCACGGCCAGTTCCCTCTCGCGATGTAATCATTCTTTTCCCCGGCGTCGGCGAGCCTGATTGTTATTTTGCCAGATCCGAGCGGGAACCTCAGTCGTCTTCTCCCATTTCCTGGCTTCGTTCCGCGGAGGCCGCTACTGCTTCAATTAACGCGCCTCGAATTCCATTTTGCTCCAGAACAGAAATTGCCTCTATTGTTGTGCCGCCCGGGCTGGCTACTGCATCTTTGAGTTCCCCCGGGTGACGTTTTGTTTCTGCGATCATGGTAGCAGTGCCAAGCACTGTCTGGGTTGCAAGTTTTAATGCCAGGGGACGTGGCAAGCCGGCGAGCACACCACCATCCGCAAGTGCTTCTATGATGATACAGACGTAGGCAGGACCCGAGCCACTGAGCCCTGTCACTGCATCCATTTGTGCCTCAGCGACCTCGACTGCGAGGCCAACCGACTCAAGCACGGATTGAATCCAAGCTCGATCCTCGGAAGACACTTCATTGCCACAGCAGTAGCCGCTTGCCCCTTGGCGAACCAGGCTTGGTGTGTTGGGCATCACACGGGCGACCTTGGCGTGTCCCAGCCCGTGACTGAGATCATCGAGGCCGATCCCCGCTGCGATCGAGATAACCAGCTTGCTCTGCCATTCAGGGCGGCCTGCATCGATCACTTCGAGCAGAATATTGGGTTTGACTGCCAGCAGGACAGCATCGCACTGTGCAACGGCTGAGGTCAGCTCTGCGAAGCTCACGGATGGATGGTTATCTGTCCACCATTGTCGTGATGCGGCATCTGGTTCTACCAGAATGACCTGAGACGCTGATATTACCTCGCTCGCCACAATTCCCCCTACCAACGCGCGGCCCATTTGTCCGCCACCAATTACTGCCAGTTTTTGCACACTCATGCGGGCTTTCCTTGTTCTCTGCCGTTTCAAACGGGGGTTCTCAATTGACCCTTTCTCGGGCCGGCTCTAAATTGATCGGTTTTTCCCTTCCCGAAAACCCCATTAGCCCCCTCGCGTGGACTATGAAATCGACAATCGCGAAGCGAATGGTCGGTGAAACTGGAGATTTCTGCGTGGATGAAGCAATCGGAAAAGCAAATACGTTGATCGAGGCGATGGGCTGGATTCGCCGTTTTCGCGGAAAAACCACCGTGATCAAGCTTGGAGGCAGTCTGCTCGATGACGAATCAGCCCTGATGCACATCTTACTCGATGTGATTTTCATGGAATCGGTTGGAATGAAGCCCGTGATTGTCCATGGAGGTGGGAAAGCTATCAATCGTGCACTGGCCGAAGCGGGAATTGAAGCGCAGTTTGTGCGTGGACGTCGCGTGACCGACGAGGCGACGCTAGAGGTCGTGCAGCGAGTTCTCGCCAAAGAACTCAACGTCTTCTTGACCGAAGAGATTGAGAGGCTGGGCGGAAGAGGGATGAATCTTTCATTTGAAACCACCAATGTTCTGTTTGGTCAAAAGCTGACCACTGATCCTCAGGAAGATCTTGGCTTCGTGGGTGAGGTCACTCGGGTTGATCGTAGTGTTATCGAGGGGTTGTCTTACACTGATCAGGTCCCTGTTATCCCTTCGATGTGTGAAGGAGCGAACGGTGAACGTTATAATGTCAATGCAGACACCGCTGCCATGGCTGTTGCTCAGAGCCTCGGAGCTGAGAAACTCGTGTTCCTGTCGGATGTAAATGGCGTTCGAAGAGATAAGGAGAATCCCGACACAATCATTCACTCTCTCTCGGCAGACGATGCTCGTCAGCTCATTGAAGAGGGAGTAATCGATGCAGGGATGATTCCCAAAGTTGAGGCCTGTATTGAAACCCTGGGGCGGGGTGTTCGGAAAATTCACATCGTTGATGGTCGCCTGAGGCACTCGCTTCTGCTTGAAATATTCACGACCAGTGGTGTGGGTACCGAAATCCACAATTGATCCGTGCGTGATCGCACAGTCGTCCCGGTCAATGATCGTGGCTGATCACCGGTTTGCGTTTCCTGTTCCCAATGTTGAATGGATTGTCATGAGTGACATGGATGAAACCAACGATGCAATCGATTCCCAGGGGGACGAGGTATCCGCCAGTGCCTACGAAATGCCGGCCAGGGAAACGGCAGCAAGTCACAGTAAAACAGTCCAAAATGATTCGCAAAACTCCCGTGAGTTCCCCGAGGAAGATCCCGTCGAAAGTAACTGTGCAATGGACAAAGAGGCCGCGCAGGATTCCAGCGAAGAACGTCATGAGGACGAGGCAGTGGAAGACGAGTACGAAGATGAATCAGAGGATGGCGATCAGGAAGACGAATCTGGGGACGAGTACGAAGATGAGGACGGTGAATTAGAGGACGGTGAATTAGAGGACGGTGAATTAGAGGACGGTGAATTAGAGGACGGTGAATTAGAGGACGGTGATCAGGAAGACGAATCTGAGGACGAGTACGAAGATGAGGACGGTGAATTAGAGGACGGTGATCAGGAAGACGAATCTGAGGACGAGTACGAAGATGAGGAAGGTGAATTGGAGGACGGTGATCAGGAAGACGAATCTGAGGACGAGTACGAAGATGAAGTAGATGAAGCAGATGACGGCGATCAGGAAGACGAATCTGAGGACGAGTACGAAGATGAGGAAGGTGAATTGGAGGACGGCGATCAGGAAGACGAATCTGAGGACGAGTACGAAGATGAAGTAGATGAAGCAGATGACGGCGACCAGGAAGACGAATCTGAGGAGCAAAGAGGAGAACTCGCAGATCGCGACTTAGAGTTGCCAGTATCGATTGAAGGTGACGGTGAGAGTGGTGATGCCGTCGCCGCGGATGCCCTGGAATCTGAACTTCAGCATTCTGCATCTCATGAAAGCCGGGCTAAGCCAAGTCACGAAAGTTTAGCTGGCGACCGATTTTCCAGACCAAATGTTCTTGGCAGAGGTGAGGCACCTACACAACCAACTGACTCTGCGAAGCCTCGAGGGCTGCAGTTGAAGAGTACCGATTTGCCCATCATGCACGGTGAACCTTTCGGGATGCGTCGTGCGGACAGAAATGGATGCGAACTGCTTGACGCAATGGCGGGACGCAATTCGGTCTTTGGCTTCGGCTGTACGCCAATTCTTGAATCACTTGTGTCTGGTCTATCTGATTACTTGGGTGAAGGTAGCCGCTTCGCGGATGTAAAGGACACTGGTGGTTCAGCTCTCTCAAAAAAATTACAGCATGTATTTGATGATGCTCGTTGTGTGTCGCTTGATTCGATGGCACTATTACCATCACCGGACCTGGCGGTGGAGTATGCGTTACAGCTGACGAGACGATGTCGTTCTGCGAAAGCTTTTCGTACGATTGCTCTGACTGGCAGTGACCATGGTCGCACCGGTATGTGTCGCACTGCCAGCGGACAGCCGCAGCTGCATGAGGGGCTTGGCCCTATGATGGCAGGCTTCAGTCATCTGCCTGTGGGAGACTTGGACGCATTGCGAGCGGCGATGGACGAGCAAACAGCCGGAGTTCTTCTGTCGCCGATCGATTTGGGGAGTGGAGCAGTCGCTTGCGAAGCTGAGTACCTTGCCGGAGTGCGTGCTGCCTGTAGCGAGCGTGGCGTTCTTCTGGTCATTGATGAAACACAGCTTGTGTTTGGCGCAACTGGGAACCACTTTTCCTTCTCTACAATCGCTGATATTCAGGCTGATATCGTGGTCACCTCAGGTGGACTTTTTGGCGGTTTGTCGGGTGGATTGGTTCTTGCTTCTCAGCATGCGTCTACGCGTGTTGTTCGTGATCTTGAGCGGTATCCTTTGCTTGCCAAGGCATTGTTGGCCACCTTGGACGAAATGGAAGTGCATGGGTTGCCGGAGCCTGTGGATAAAATGGCTCAAGAATTGGCTGTTTTGATTGCAGAACAGTTGAGTGGCTTTGAGTTTGTGCGGGACATGAGAGTAACCGGCATGACGATTGGTATTGAATGTGACGTCAATGCAGTTGATGTTGTAGCCGCTGCGGCCGCCAATGGTCTGCGAGTCGAGTCAGCGGGCGACACGGCGATACGTATTCAACCACCGTTGCTGATCAGTGAGGAAGATCGGCAGCTTTTGTTGAAACGACTGGTTGAAACAATGGAAGCTATCGAGCGGGAAACTGCTGAGCTGACATTGTAGAATAGACCCAATCTGAATTTGGAATTGGAATACGGTATGCAACATTTATTAAGTCTATTTGATCTTTCAGCGGGGGATTTGCGGTCCCTGCTTGCTACGGCAAATGTTTTGAAAACGAGGTTGACTGCTGGCGATCGACCGCCAGTGCTAGAACGTCGTGTACTCGCGCTTTTGTTTGAAAAGCCGAGTCTGCGTACACGAGTCAGTTTTGAAACTGGCATCGCGCAATTGGGTGGGTCAAGCCTGTTTCTTGGTGAGGATGTGGGCTGGGGAAAGCGTGAGTCGGCTTCGGACTTTACGCAGGTCCTCGGTCAGTTCGTGGATGCAGTGGTTTGTCGTGCAAAATCCCATGCAAAAGTTGAGCAGCTGGCAAGTTACAACTCGCTTCCTGTCATCAATGGTCTGACGGACTTGTGCCACCCATGCCAAGCTCTGGCGGACGTGATGACTGTCCATAACGCCTTTGGTACGGTCGCTGACAAACATCTGGTTTTTGTTGGTGATGGAAACAATGTGGCGCAATCACTCGCTTTGGTCTGCGCTATGTTGGATATGCGTTTCACACTTTCGTGTCCTGCCGAGTACGAGATGGATAGCGCATGGATGGAGAAAGTTTTTGAACAGTATCCAAATGCCAGAATCAGTACGGTGCCGGAAGCAACAATTGCCGTTGCGGATGCTGACGCCATTTACACTGACGTTTGGACCAGCATGGGGCAGGAAGCTGAAATGGCAGAACGTAGAAAAGCGTTCTCTGAATATCAGGTCAACAGTCGGTTGATGTCGGCGGCGCCGCAGCATGCTCGTGTCCTGCATTGTCTGCCCGCCGTCCGTGGTGAAGAAATTACGGATGCGGTGATTGATAGCGATCAAAGTGATGTGATCGTGCAAGCAGGCAATCGAATGCATGCCCAGAAAGGTCTTCTTGTTTGGCTGCTCAATCCTTCATGGATTGAGCAAAATGTCACTGATGCAGCTTTTTAGTTTTTTTCCCGAAGAGATTTGTACGCATGCGTTCACACGACCAACTTCGCGATGTTGAAATACAACGTGGCTACCTTGATTCTAATCCTGCCAGTGTTCTTTATCGCTGTGGACGCACAATCGTTCTTTGTACCGCTTCCATCGAAGCATCCGTGCCGCCCTGGCTCGAGGGCAAAGGGAAAGGATGGGTTACGGCTGAATATAATATGTTGCCTGGCAGCACGAGCCCGCGGAAGCGACGTGACCGTGGTGGAAAAATTGATGGAAGGACCACAGAGATTCAGCGTTTGATAGGACGTAGCTTGCGTGCGATCATTGATCTCCAAAAGCTGGGTGAGCAAATGATTACCGTCGACTGTGATGTTCTGCAAGCAGACGGAGGTACTCGTACCGCATCCATCACCGGAGGCTTCATCGCGCTTGCGCAAGCAGTGTCGCAGTTGATGCCTGACTCGAAAATTGGTGACGGTCCGCTGACCGATTCCGTTGCGGCCGTCAGTTGCGGGGTGATCGGTGATGACGTCGTGCTGGATCTTGATTATCAACTCGATTCGGCAGCTGACGTGGACATGAATGTCATCATGACCGGGGGCGGCCGCTTTGTGGAAATCCAAGGTACCGGCGAAGAGGCAACTTTCGATGACCAGCAGTTAGCTGAGTTGCTGAGACTGGCAAAGCAGGGAATCAGTGAATTGACCGAAAAACAGATGCAGGCACTGCAATAGACATTTGCCTAGCGTGCCTGCTTCAGAAGCAAGCCGTGCCTGCTTCAGAACGGAGCACTGCGAGCTGGTGCGATGGGCTTTAAACTACTCTTTTGGACACAGCGACAGCTGCGAATACTGTCAGCCCATGCGTGAGCTGCGGAACACCTTACTAACGACAGTTACTGACGAGGATTTTCGTACCAGACAACGTTGTTGCTGGCTCGCCCTGCTATTAGCAGATCAAGGTCACCATCCGCATCAAGATCGACGGTGCGAATGTCATAAGCTTCCTGCTTTTTGCCGACGAGGTGGGGCGTGAAATCGCCTTTGCCGTCATTTTCATACCACATGACGATTTGGTCTCCGTAGCCGCAGGTGGCTGCATCAATATCACCATCCGAGTCCATGTCGACAGCTGCGAGGCAATGGGGTTCTTTCAGGTTGGCGTCAATCTCGTGGCACGTCCATAGCGGAGCCTCGAACCAGATCACTCCCTTGCCATGGCCACGTGATGCAATGAAGTCGAGCCTGCCATCACCATTGACATCGGCTGGATGAATGTTGGTTGCTCCCGGTTCCTGATCACTGATCATGTGTTTTTTCCAAACTTGCTGCGGTTGTGCTGGTGCTTCCCACCAGGCAAACCAATCACCCGCCGATGTCGCTGTGGGGCCCCCCTTCGCTCCTGTGGCAGCATCGAGCCGTCCATCATCGTTGACATCGCCAACTCCGATGTAATGAGTCAGCCCCGGAGCATCATGTTTCGCGAGAATGTTGGGTTGCCATCGGGTGGCATTCTTGGCGTGAGGGGGGGGCGAAAACCACACCAGTGACTCAGGGTAGGGCGCCGTGGGTTGAGCACTGGTCGCCAGCAGATCGGGCATTCCATCCTTGTTGATATCACCTTTCATCAGTCCATGGATTCCGTGGACTGTATTTGAAATTATCCTCTTTTTCCAACGTTGCGATGCTCCTTGTTCGGGTTGTTCCAGCCACGTGATCAATCCCGGATTGTACCTCGCGCCGATGTAGTCAAGATCACCATCATCATCAATGTCGAAACATTCGCTGTGAATATAGCCTCGGTCTTCACTGTGGTCGTCGAGAACAATCTGTTGCCAATCAGGCGCAACAAACAACAGCGTGCTACTGCCAACTTCTGCAATGACGTCCGTTAATCCGTCTCCGCTAAAGTCGCCCGCAATCGTGGTTAAGCTGCGTTTGCCTTCCTGCAGGACGTGCTTTTTCCAATCCTCCTCTGCGGAAGAGGCTGTTACCAGGCTGGTCAGAATAGAAACAACAGTAAATACTCGGACTTTCATCGCAGGACCTTGGAGTGTGGATCAAACTCGCTCATGATGTGCGTTAACATTACTGTGTGGGTTTGCAGAATGCCACTGTTGACCGATTTTTGTTCTACCAGTGATCTGAGTTGAGTGCTGATGGCAAAACTGTATTTCTATTATTCATCGATGAATGCAGGGAAGTCTACGATTCTGCTGCAGTCCAGCTACAACTATCGTGAGCGTGGAATGCAGACTTTGATTCTTTCTCCCGAATTAGACGATCGGTTTCAGGTCGGAAAAGTGACCTCTCGTATTGGTATCGAAGCTGACGCGCGAACCTTTACGATCAGTGATAACCTGCTGACGATGGCGCTGCGTTTCCATGAAAAAGAGAAGATCGCGTGCATCTTGGTTGACGAGGCTCAGTTTCTTACGCAGTCTCAGGTGCGGCAACTCAGTGACCTGTGTGACGATCACAACATTCCCGTGCTAGCGTATGGGCTACGGACGGATTTTCGCGGTGAACTATTTGAGGGAAGCCAATATTTACTGGCATGGGCAGACAGCTTGGTTGAAGTCAAAACTATCTGCCACTGTGGAAGTAAGGCGACGATGGTGCTGAGGATTGATGCTGATGGTCGTGCGATCAAGGATGGGCGGCAGGTGCAAATCGGGGGCAACGAACGCTACCTGTCGGTCTGTCGCCGGCACTTCAAAGCGGGGGTGCCCAACGCTGATTCAGAGCCGCAAAGCAGCAATTCCGAAGATCTGCTTTTCTAAAATCAGGCTTTCGATGGTTCGTCGCCCTCTGCTGGCAACGTATTGATCGCATGCCAGTCAAGACGCTACGTCTCCATGTGTTTTGATTCCAGCTTCAATCACAAAATCACGTTCACTTCAAACACAACAACTCATCGGTCTCGGGATTCGATTCTCAAGAGTCCAAGGACCGCCCATGCAGTTCCCCAATAGCTTGATGTAGGCGTCGGCTTGTTGCGAGTTGTTTTCTTGGTGCCCGGCACCTTCCATGATCCATCTGATGTTTGACTTGAAATCAGATATGCAACCGCTCTTGAGATCGCGGCTTTGTTTTGATCGGCGTCATGGCAACTCAAGGCATAAATTGCGATGCCGGTCGCCAAAGCATCGCTGGGGTCAGATGTCAGCCAGCCCCACCCACCGTCAGGCTGCTGCTTTTCAATCAGAGCGGTGCAAAGAGCATCGGGATTCATATCCCGCCGTTTCTCGGCAAGTAGCAAATGTACTGCCCACCACTCCGTTGAAACCGGGTTGGTGTTTTGCAGTGATGCGAGAGCCTGTTGCTCCCGCTCAGCGGTAGCGTGGTGGCTATTGAGAGCTAGCAGAGTCCAAGCGGTGGTGACCTGTGTTGTTTCTTCAACAGGGCGTTTCTGGGCAGGCAACTGTCCGCATGGTGTCCACGCCCCTTGATCATGTTGGTTTTCGACGAGAGCCTTGACAAAAGTTTTTCGCCACGCCGCGGAGATACGTCCTGCATTGGTCTCCGCTTGGGCTGAGGTCCCATCGGTCACAGCTTGGGTTGTGGCTGGCAAGCCTAGCAGTAAGAAATTGAGTGTATCAATGTTCGCCGCCAGCGTTGAGGCGGCTTCCTGGTCTTGTTTCTGAGCCGGTTTGACAAAATTACGGACCTCCGTCGACCACCCCGTCCACTTTTTCAGACGGGAGCGATTGATCGTGTAGCCCTGTGCATCAGCTGCAGATAAGCTCCAAAGCATGAATGGAACTTGATGGCAAGAAACACATTGTCGTTTTTCGATCCAAGCCTCTCCGGCATGTTCAAGATAAGGGATGGCTCGCTCGACCGTTTTTCTGACGGAACGAACTTCCTCGTAAGCTACCTTGGATGCGGATTCTGAGTTTTTGGGCTCGGAGTCTTCAGACAGAGAGCCGTCAGTGTCTCGCTCTGCTGCCGCGATCAAGTGGCTCGTTGGTATCAACGCAACCAGTAGCATCGCGGTCAGCTTTACCAAGGCAGCAACGGGATTTTTCATAACAGAGAATTACTCGGCTGCTGTTTCGACTTTGCCCTGTGGCTCGCCAAGCAGTTCCTTCAGCAGTCGATTTAGCTCTTGGCCGCGAGCACGAAGGGAAACCACTTTTCCTTCCTTGTCAACGAGAATTGCAGTTGGAATGCCGGAGACTCCGTAGTACTGAACAAGCGGGTTGTTCCATCCCTGCTCACCTTCTTTCTTGCTGAACAGGTTTGGCCAGTCGAGGTTTTCTTGTGCAACATACTTGTCACAGGCATCAAGGGTGTTATCGAGATTGATACCAACAATCGCGAAGCCTTGTTCACCGTAAAGTGCAAGTTGTTCTTTCATGTTTGGGACTTCGGCTCGGCAAGGACCACACCAGCTGGCCCAGAAGTCAACAAGCACGGTCTTGCCACGGTAGGATGCCCAATCAAATTCTTCGCCTGTTGTGATGGTTCCTGTGATCTCCATTTCGTTACCCATTAGACGCATGCGACGTGCAGCACCGCGGGTATTGTCAGCTCGAGATTTGATCGCTTCGTCTTTGGACGCGAGCATCATGTCGGCAAGTTGATCGTAGAAAGATGCTGCCAATTCAGCGTTGGACGACAATGAACGTGCCAAGGTAGTGCCCAGAGAGTAGCTTTCACGATCGAGGCCCTTGTCTCCGACCATCGTTTTGAACTCGCCGATAATTACTTTCTGTTCTTCTGCTGTGCCCCTTCCGGCGCTCGCAATTTTACTTTTGAATGCTTCCATCTTGCCAAGGCGAGCCAACGTAGGGTTGGAGCTCGTTTCCAGTTCTTTCATCAAGTTGGTCATCTTGGTCTTCATGGCAGGATTCATCCGACTCAAGAATGTAAGTGCGGCAATTTCCTCTCGGATGGCAGCGAGCTGCATTGGCTCAGGGACGTCTTTGAGCTGTCGGATTGCTTCAGCCCCCGCGACAGCGGAGGTGGCTGCTTTGGTGACAGATTCCATCGTACGACCCCGCTTTTGCTTCACCGAAGCGATGAACTTCATCAGCTCTTCCGCGGTGGCACCCTCAGGGACTGCAAATGGATCAGTCCCCTGCTCTGCTTTCTCTGGGGCTTGAGCATCAGCGGGAGCTTGTGCCATTGCCTGTGGTGTGAGAAGTAGGAAACCGATCAATACCATGAAATTGACGCGAATCAAGTTGCGGCGCCGTTTGGACTGGAATGCCATTTTTTTTCTTTGGGCAGGAAGTTAGGTGGGGTCCGGCAGGAACGACATCCCGCTCGCGTACGACCGAGTTTGAAGTCTAGCGGCCATCGCTGCGGGATACAAACCACCCCATCGAATAGCAGGCTTTTTTCCGTGGAATTCCTCCTCATTCGGGCACCATTTGTCGTGGGCCGAAAAGGGAATGCCCTGCCCCTTCAGATCGCTCTGCCGCGAAGTAAGCCTATCGACTTGGCGTGTGCACCGGCTATTTGCCCAGTTGCGGCATCGGGACGATCGGAAGACGTCCGCGTTGATGCCGCAGTCAGTAATTGCAGGGGTGTTGTTCGCAAATCAGCTTGTTGATTCCATGGGTGTGGATGGACAATTGGTTACGAATGCCATGCCAATCCGCTCGATGGTGAGCTGCGTTCGTTCTTTGCAGGGGCAAATGAGTGCGAGGCAACGGTGTATCAAACTTCTTTTTCGTCGATCCAATTCATCATGCGACGCAATCCCAAGCCAATTTGCTCGACACCATGCTGGCGTTCCCGGCGTCGTGTCGCTTTGAAGAACGGGGCCCCAGCTCGATTCTCAGAAATCCATTTGCGGGCAAATTCACCGCATTGAATTTCGTTAAGGATCCGTTTCATTTCCGCTTTCGTCTCATCGGTGATGATTCGTGGGCCGCTGACGTAGTCGCCGTACTCAGCCGTATTGCTGATGCTGTAACGCATGTAGCTCAGCCCGCCTTCGTACAGCAGGTCAACGATTAGCTTCAATTCGTGCATGCATTCGAAGTAAGCCATTTCAGGCTGGTAACCCGCTTCCACGAGCGTTTCGAATCCAGCTTTGACCAATTCACTGACGCCACCGCAGAGGACGACTTGCTCACCGAATAGATCGGTTTCCGTTTCCTCGGCAAAGCTTGTTTCGATGACTCCACCACGCGTTCCGCCAATGCCCTTGGCATAGGCGAGACCAATTTGTTTGGTTGATTCAGCAGCACCGTCACCAAGTGCGATCAAGCATGGGACTCCACCGCCTTTTTCGTACTCGCTGCGGACGAGGTGTCCCGGCCCTTTCGGTGCGACCAACAAGGTATCAATTCCGGCTGGGGCTTCGATCTGACCGAAATGAATGTTGAAGCCATGCGAGCACATCAGAACGTTTCCGGGCGATAGGTTGTCCCGGATTTCACTTCGGAAAATATCGCCCTGCACTTCATCCGGAAGCAGGATATTAATGACGTCCGCAGCTTTGGTTGCATCAGCCAATGACATTGGTTCGAAACCGTGCGAGACAGCCAAGTCATAGTTTGCTGATCCAGCCCGCTGACCAATCACGACATTACAACCGCTGTCACGGAGGTTTTGTGCTTGCGCGTGACCTTGGGAGCCATAGCCAAGAATGGCTACGGTCTTACCTTTTAAGTGGGAAAGGTCGGCATCGTTTTCGTAGTAGATGGTAGCAGGCATTTTGTTCTGTACTTTCAAAAAGGAGGGGCTTGTTTCTGTGACTAAACCTGTCTCGACTTATGCCGGGCAGGCTAGCTGTTTTGTTGGTTGCCGGTCTGTGATCGCTTGGGATCGTGAATCAACATGTCAGCGGTGTCGCTGTTCGAGGACACGGACCTCGGTTGAGTCCCTTTCGGGCGGTCACAGCAGTGCTAACTGCTGTGACCTCTTCTCGGGTTAGGACGCAGCTCGGTTGTCAGACCGGATGCACGCCTGTTGATCACTTGCGCTGCGGACCATCGCAATGCGACCAGTACGGACCAGGTCACTGATTCCATATGGACGCATTCGTTCGATGAAGGCCTGAACCTTATTCTCACGACCGCTGATCTCAACCATGATTTCTTCTGGTCCCACATCTACGATCTTGCCGCGGAAAATATCCACCAGCTCCCTAATTTCGCTGCGGGTTTTACCCGCAGGTGCCTTGACCTTCATCAGCAGGAGATCACGTTCCACGTAATCCTGACTGCTGACGTCAACAACTTGTACGACGGTAACGATTTTTTCCAATTGCTTGCCAACTTGTTCCAATACTGAGTCGTCGCCGACAACGACAAATGTCATGCGTGACAAGTGAGTGTCTTCAGTTTCACCGACTGCTAAAGAGTCGATGTTGTAGCCACGCGAGGCGAGCATGCCAGAAATGTGGGCAAGGACCCCGGGCACGTTCTGCACAAGTGCTGAGAGAACGTGTCGCTGGACAGTGTTGGGCATCGAAAAAGCCGAGATTTTGTAAGGGGTGGGATTGGAATATGGGGTTGGCGAGCCAACCGGTAAGGGAGCATCATAATTTTGGGACTTAAATCCAGCAAGGGTAGCGATTTGCGACCACTTGATGCCCTGCCTTAAAATCCGAATGCTGGCGGCGGTTCGCGACCTCTGCTTTCGCCGTCAAGAGGCGTTGAGGGCAACGAACCTGACTGTCCCAGCATGCCTGATTCACCTCGTTGAACTTCCTTTTTTTCGGATTGTGCGGTCTGAACTGGACACCGGTGGCACAAAAAAGCGATGCTCACGTTTTGGGTATGATGGACACAGACACCGAAATCACACTCAGTGTTCGCGCTGAACTGAGCGACGAGCGTGATCTTTCAAGAATTAATGACTTGGCTAAGTACCCCACCGGGAAGGTTCCTGGCGTCGCTTTTCGCCCAATCTGATCGCTGCGGTCTTTGCTCTATCGAGAAAATCTTGCATGGCCTTTCGAATTGAACTACCGGCTTACCGCGGGCCACTTGATCTGCTTCTTTATCTGGTGCGCCGTCACGAAGTCAGCATTACTGAAATGTCCCTCGCTTCTCTGGTTAATCAGTATCTGGAATACATTGACATTTTGAAAGAGCTGGATCTTGGTGATGTTGGCGAGTTCATTGACTTGGCAAGCACATTGGTTGAGCTCAAGAGTCAGGCTGTATTACCAAAAATTGTCGAAGATAACGCGGAAGAAGAAATTACCGACCCTCAAACCGAGTTGGTNGANCGGTTGNTGCAGTACAAGGAAATCCGTGACGCNGCGGCGATTCTTGANGANATGGGNNCNANGTGGCAGCAACGCTACGAACGAATGTCCGACGACCTGCCAACTAGACGGGTTGATCCTGGTGACCAACCGCTGGTTGACTTGGAAATTTGGGACTTGGTCAGTGCGTTTGGAAGAATCATGCGTGAGGCTGGGGGGCCACCTCAGGCAGAGGTAATCTACGATGACACCCCGATTCATGTGTACATGCAACAGATTCACCATCGACTACATGATGCTGACCGTTTGCCCTTGATGGATTTCGTCGACGGAGGAATTCACAAGTCTTCTCTGATTGGCTGGTTTTTGGCGACGCTTGAATTGACGCGGCATCATGGGGCCGCGGTCGAGCAGGATGTGCATGGGGACATTTTTGTCGTTCGCACAGATGACTACTCCAGTAAGCTTAACGTCAATGAAGTCGATAACTACGGCGCAGAAGAATTTGAAGCCTCCAATATGCCCGGCAGGCCTCGTTGAGTGAATTCATCAGGTTTTCTCTCTCCTTTGGTGCTTTTTGTTCAGCGGTTTTCGTTTTAGCGGCGACCTGCGACCCTCCGCTAACCAGAATAAAAGCGTCAGGTAATCTTCCGCTCATTTCCTTAGCGGGATTCTTTCAGTAACATTCCGAACAATGAATAAATCTACTTGCGCCTGTAATTGATCCATGGTTGAAAATGTTCCTTGCCTGAAGCACCAACACGATGGTCTTACCATCGAGGGCTATTCCCGCGCTGCTGTGCAGACGTGTTGGCGGGTCAATGAATTGAAATTATTGTTCGATGTTGGTGTGCAGCCCTGGGACTTTATGGGCACACCGACCCTGTTCATTTCCCATGCTCATCTTGATCACATTGCTGCACTGCCAGCGTATGTTTCCCGACGGCGGATGATGAAAATGGATCCGCCGGTGATCTACTTGCCCGATTCGGCCGTCGATACAGCATGGGACATGCTCCAAAATTTCAAGAGACTCGACAGGGGTTCAATGCCATGTGAATTGGTTGGCTTATTGCCCGGTGACGAAACCGATATTAGCCGAGAGTTTGTGGTGACAGCTTTGCCGACGCGACATACCATTGATTCTGTCGGTTTCGTGGTCCACCATCGACGGCACAAACTCAAGCCCGAATTTCGGAATTTGAGCGGCCCGGAAATCCGAGATCTGAAAAAATCCGGAACCGAAGTGACCACAGAGACGCGTGTCCCAGTTGTTGCTTATACCGGTGATACCAATCCACGAGGCCTCGATGAAAATCCGGTGTTTTTCGATGCTAAAATTCTCATCAGTGAAATGACTTTCGTTGCGCCAGAGCATCGTAAGGAAAAAATCCACAAGCATGGTCACATGCATATCGATGATTACCGTCAGCGTGCGGAACGTTTCAATAATGAGCTCATCATCGCTTCCCATCTCAGCACGCGTTACAACCTTGCTCAGGTGAGACGGTTTGTGCAAAAAGCTTTGCCGGATGGTTTGAACGGCCGATTGAAGCTCTGGTTGTGATGCACTTGGCCACTGAATCTTGGCCCTTGCCTCGAGCAGCTTACATTCATGTGCCGTTTTGCCGTCATCGGTGCGGTTATTGTAACTTCAGTGTTGTGGCCGATCGAGATGATTTGATCGAACGCTATCTCAAAGCAATTGATCTCGAGTTGTGCCGATTGGATACTCCAGCAATCGACACTCTGTTCGTTGGTGGAGGTACGCCCACGCATTTTGATGCCCAGCAGTTGCAGCGGTTCCTGCAAATTGTACGGGGACATTTTCAATTGTCCGACCATTGCGAATGGTCGATGGAAGCCAATCCGGAAGATGTCACTCGCGATAAAGTGGCAATGCTTCACGACCATGGAGTGAATCGGATCAGTTTAGGTGTTCAGTCTTTCAATATAGATAAACTGAAAATGCTTGAGAGAGGGCATTCCCCAGAAACTGCGGCCAACGCCGTGCAGGCAGTAGCAAATGTAATCGATAATGTTTCTATCGACCTGATCTTTGCCGCACCTGGCGAAACCCTCGCCGATTGGAAGAGTGATTTGGCTGTCGTCAGTGGTCTGCCTGTAAACCATATTTCGACGTATGCGTTGACCTTTGAAAAAGGTACGTCTTTCTGGTCCCGAAGAGCTCGAGGTGATTTGTCTGCTGCCACTGAAAGCAGCGAAGTCGACATGTATCAGGCTGCTCGACAGGAGTTGTCCGGTGCAGGGTTTCGTCATTACGAAATTTCGAGTTTTGCACGCGAAGGTTNGCAGTGTCAGCACAATTTGGCTTATTGGAAAGGGCTTGGCTGGTATGCAGCTGGCCCGGGAGCAGCAAGATTTGTTGACGGTCGGAGGGAAGTGAATCACAGGAGCACAACGACTTATCTGAGACGCATGGAGTGCATGGATAGCCCGACCGTAGAACAGGAGGTGATCACACGCGAACAGTACGCCCGAGAAAGAGCGGCATTTGGTATCCGGATGATCGCAGGAATTGATCTTGAAGTGCTTGAATCTGAGACTGGTGTTCCGCTAGAAGAACTCTGTCTTGATGCAATCAATCAATCACTGGACGAAGAACTCTTGGTGAAGCCGTCGCCGACCTGGATCAGGCTGTCTGAGCGGGGAATCCTATTTGCAGATACCGTTGCTTCTCGCTTCTTGGGATAGGCGTTGTGGTTGGCTTGAGACGCTCATGTGAGGCTTTCCGTTGGGCCCAAGAGAGAAGCCAGAGGCTAGGAAGGGAGGCGGTAAAAGTATTCGCTTCGTGGGATGTTTTAAATGCTATTCCCTTACAACTGCAGACAAAATAGAACCGAAGTGGAGTTTTGCTAGGCTTGAATGACTGAAGGAGTGTGACTGGAAATGCATCGAGACCTGCTTTTTATCCGTCTGCGTAAGGTAAGCATACAAATGCTGACGATGCTCCAGATCGCAAGCGAGTTTGGTTCAGGGACAACGGCATTCGAATTTGAAGAACCCCCGACGATGATGGAGCCCGCAACTCGGAAACCCAAGCCAGTCAATGTGGAGGTAGCATTGGCCTGAAATGCGGAACTAGAATGAAGAAGTGTGGAACGCGAGTTCCAGCGGCCACCCCGATAGATTCGCGCAGAATCACCTGAGCTGTTTGCCAAGTCACTACTTGTTTCATTCCATTCCAACGCGTTCCCGCCTAAGCCCATTACGCCATATGCGCTCAAGCCACCTGCCTCAGTGATACTCGCGGGACCGCGCAGAAAGCTTTGGTTGTAAACGGCAGTGTTTACCGTAGTACCTGAACTGACGGAGTATGGCGCGTTCCCGGAGAGGGTCGGGTAGTTGTTATAGGACGCTGTGACAGGGTCATAGTAGGCGGCNTTGTACCACTCGTCGACGCTCGGTAACCAGTACTTTGCGTTCTTGTGGCGGAAGAGGTTCTCTCCCCCAAGTTGCCAAGCTTCAGATGAGTTCCATACGGTGAGGTTATCGTCGATGTCGTCCGTGTCGAACCTGTACGCTGCTTGATAACCCTTGCTGGTGTTAAGCCAGTTGACAAAACGGGCTGCTTCATTCCAGTCGATCCGGGTGCTGGGCTTTCCGGGGTCTCGCGAATCTTGAGTAATCTGAAGAGACTGCGATGCGTTGAACGCATTCACCATATCCCAGCTGGTTTCGTGTTTTGCGATCCGATAGCTATACGCGACTTGACCCGCAGCAACTGGATTGCCGGTAACATCATCAGCATTCCCAGAATGTCCAATGTCAACAAACTCAACACTGAACTCATTGGAGCCGCTGCCAAAGGTAATAATCGCAGCGGCCGCCGGGCATGTTAGCTGGCTCAAATGAAGAAAATAAATCAAGATCACTGCAAAAAGCGGGTGATGCATGACGAAATTACCCCGTGTGTGTGGAAGGCAGGCGATGCAAGACACCGCAAACCGAGCGTGGGGCTAGGTTATTTAGGGGCTATGGGTAATCAAGGNATCGGGTCGGATTTTTCCGAAAAATCGTTAAAAAACGCAGATCCGGTGCTTACGGGCGTCTGATAAGGGTGTTTTTCTCAGATGTGGAGCGATTTCGTCGTAACGGATTAGTAATTCCGATACTCCAGATTGCTCGAGAAGTGCGAAAGGTGCGAGAAGCTCATTCTGCAACAACCCTTCACCGTGTTTAACTGTGAAAGAGGGAGGTTATTGAGGTTCTTGCAGAGTGGTGATCATGGCTGCTTTAGTGATGGAAGGCATGCAGTNGCCAGTCATGGACAATTGGCTTTGCGGGTGAGGTTTCGGTTCGGCCGCTTTGATGTTGGAGCTTGTAACGACCGGTTGCTTTTTCTTGGTCAGCCGGAATCAATCGGTCGGTATTGATCGATCGGCATCGTGGTACTCATTTCGAAATTGCGAGTGGCCAAAATCGAGTGTGCGTCGAAAAAAGCAGTCGACACGGTGGACACAGTCTGGAGACGAATCAGGATTCGTCATTTTGAATGATCGATGAAAGCGTTCTGGCGACGAGCTTGCCCCACGGACTTCTCTGTTGGAGGTCTTGGGATCGATCCTACGGTGCTACTAGTCTGGCACCTTGTTGTTCGTTGTTAGCACTCGTTCGTGATTTAAACACTGAGGCGTTCCGTGGGGCCCCATCGCTGAGGCAATCACCATCCTCGATCAAGGTATTTAATCGGGGTAATTTTCTGTCCACTTTATTCAATCGGCTAACTGTTTTAAGCGTTGCGCTACATCTGCATGAGTCGCTGTCAGGTCGTGGGTTTCATGCGGATCGTGCTGTAAGTCAAACAGCATTGCATGTTGGCCCGGTTGCTTGACCCACTTCCAGTCGTCTTGCCGAACTGCTGCCCATGACTTCCGTTGAAGGCTTTCGTGGCTTCCTGTTTTCCAAATCAAGGTTCTCCTTGTAGCGGTACTTTTTCCAAGAAGTGCGGGCAGCATCGATATGCCATCGGTGTCATCTTGTTCGAGATCTGTGAGATCTGAAAAAGTTGCGTGAATATCGATCGCTCCACAAAGTTGGTCAGAAACACCGCCAGCCTTGATTTTGCCTGGCCATCTTGCAACGCAGGGCACTCGTATGCCACCTTCAAAGAGAGTGGCTTTTCCTCCTCGGAATGGCAGGTTGGAACCTCCGTATTTAGGGTCGCCGCCATGATCTGTCATGAAAATAACCAAGGTATTGTCTTTCATGCCGAGTCGGTCTATTTCGTTCAGCAGCTTGCCAATACTTTTGTCCATGCCAATTACTTTTGCTGCGAATGATCTCCGTAATGATTCTTTGATGTCACTCGCTTTTTCTAAGTCATCCGGTTTGGGTTGCATGATGTTTTCGGGAGCTTGTTTCTCCTCGTTCCAGCGTTTTCCGAAATGAGGTGCGTTGTAGGCGATATGAAGGTAGAGCGGTTGATTATCCTTTCGCGGATGATTGAGGATTTCTATTGCTTCGTTCGTGATTACATCTGTGGCATATCCTTCAGTCTCAACGAGCTTTTGATTGCGATACCAGTCTGGACGATTTCCGTACCTCAGTGTGAAAAAGTCCACGCATCCGCCAGTATGCCCGAAGAAGGAATCGAATCCGTGTTGCGTGGGCCAGAATTCGTGCGTTCCGTGCCCGAGGTGCCACTTGCCTACCAGTGCTGTCTGGTAGCCCACTTTTCTGAGTTGCTCTACATAAGTTGATTCCTGTTCCCGTATGCCGCGATCTTGATCGTGTTCCTCTAAAAACATTAAGGCCCCCAAGAGATTGTCCTGGGAATGGTGTGGGTAACGCCCGGTTAAAAGTCCGTATCTGGAAGGTGTGCAAATGCTGCTTGCGGCATAGAACTGCGTAAATCGCATCCCCTCCTCCGCAATTTTGTCAATTTCAGGAGTTGGGATTTCGCTCCCATAACAACTGACGTCATGCATCCCTTGATCATCGCTGAAAATCAAAACAATGTTTGGCAACTTGTGATTTGATTGTGCGTGGCAGACAGGGGAACCGTACGGTACTAATGATGGAAATTGGATCCAGAAAAAGAGCAGTGCAGCCTGCCAAGTACAGACGCTCAGGGGCTTGTGGCAAAGAGAGATGAAGTTGGGCATTCGGCTTTACGTGGTGGGAGTTTCACAGTTCTGCTTGGTGAGTATGCAAGTTTTAACGATTGAATAGAAATATTCAACTTTTCGGTTTGCGTCGTCGATAACGATTTTGTTCACGCACGATCAATCACGGGGGATTAATGATCATGTCCTTGGTATATCGAATTGGGTTTGCATCACTTTTTGTGGCCCTAATCAGCTTTACCGGTTGCTGTACGCGGCCCATGATTTGTCCCAACGGAGTTGGTGGACCGTTAGCATTCACTAGCACCTGCGCGGGATGTGATCAGTGCGACGGTTGCGGCGAGTTGTATGTCGATCCTTGGATCAATCATCCAGCAGAGCGTTGCGATCCCTGCGATGGCGNTGGGAACTANAACGGGCAATCTTGTGGTGAGTGCAGATCTGTATTCGTTGGGTTTCCAAGTTTGTGGGGTTATCGAGCCACTCCCATGGGGTGCGACGGCTGTGGTGACCCGGGATGTGCGGGCGGTTACCACGACGGAAACTCTGGATGTGATTCGTGCGACGGTGGTTGCTCCGGCAGTAAAGGGAAAGTGCTCAACGTTCAGCCGATGGAAGTTCCACAGGTGGATAGCCAAGTGATGCGAATTGTGGAACCTACTCCGGCAGGGAAAGTAATTGTCGCGCAGCCTTCGGACTCGCGTTATCGGCCATATCGATCCCGTGAAATATTTCATGACCGCCAGAATGTTGCCAGCGGCGATGAAGATTCAATTGAATATTGACTGATGTGTGTCGTTTTTGGTTCCCTGATTCGACTGCCATCGGGATTCGACTGCGATTTGTGGGTCAGCCTTAACTTATGCTTCTTTGAATCAATTTCGAATCGCTTTTAGCAGCCACTCATCTGTCGTTGCTAATCAGAGCGAGTCTGTTTGTTTTCTTCTGTTTGCAAACGCTGCAGGAATTCCGGAACCTCGATGGAAGCAGGGCCACGGATCGTTTCCGTGAACACTTTTGACTGGGGCGTCGCGTCCAGGTTGATTTCTACACGCCGGCAATAGCTTGGTGTTTGCTCAACGATGCCTGCCGCCGGGTAGACAACCGCTGACGTGCCGACCGCAAGAAACAGATCGGCATTCTGGGCTGCCCGTTGAATCTCTTCCATTCCATACGGCGTTTCGCCAAACCAGACCACATTCGGCCTCAAGCGGCCGCGACGTGATGGCGTTTCCGGGTCAGGTGTATGCGGGGTGAGATCTTCACACCAAGGGATCACTTTGTTCGTTTCGGTGCATCTGGCTTCCATGAGCTGACCATGCATGGGAAGAATGTTTTGACTGCCAGCAACGAAGTGCAAGTTGTCGACATTTTGCGTGATCAGCAGAAAGTCATCATCGTGGGTCGCCTCATAATCTGCTAACGCGATATGTGCCGCATTGGGAAGGATGTGGGCTTGAAGTAGGTGCCGCCGACGCGCGTTGTAGAATTGGTGGACCAGTTCGGGGTTTTGCTGGAATGCTATGGGGGTCGCGACGTCCTCCAGACGGTGACCTTCCCACAGTCCATCGGCGCTGCGAAATGTCGGGATGCCAGATTCTGCCGAGATGCCTGCGCCGGTTAGCACGACTACTTTCATGAAAACAATGCTCCTCGAGGAAATCACTGGGTAGAAAATTTCATTGATGCTTTGTAGTGTAAAGTCTTTTGTGGTGATTCGCTGCCAGCGTGTTNCGTGATTGCGATTGCACTGATTTACTTGTGAAAATATTCAGGAAAGTTTTGACCCATGCAATTTCGTTTATTAGGCTTTGCCCGCAGCGTCTGATATCTGTTGCGAAGCTTTAAAAATTCACGGAAGGAACGGTGCTATGCCAAAGCCAGTTGGAAGTTTTCCGGAGGCTGATCCGCTTTTTGTTGATTTGAATGCAGCCCGTGGAGAAATTTATGGTTATGCGCTGTGGAAGTACGGTGAAGAGGGATGGCAGTTGGCCAAGGATTGTTCTCACGCGGGGGCTGTGCCCGGTTTGCCGCCGTCCACGCCAGGCTTTTTCTCGGGTCAGATAAGGGCAACCGCGAGTGTACCTGAATCAAGGTGACTTGAGTCGAAATCAGGAGCGGCATGTTGCGACCCTGATGGGGACTCCTGGGATGCATGGGTTCGTGGGCAATGTTCGATGATTGCAACGCCCCGATCTTCGGCTGACGAAGTCCTCTGATTTGTGAGGCCGTGCTCCATTTACGACAAGCAATTCGCTCGTTCCCTTGCTGGGTACTGAAAGCATTCAGTGGATTTGCTTTGCTTGGAAACGCTNTTGGGTTAGAACGGAATGCTCGGGAGCAGGAGGTTTTGGTTTGGGGCAGGAAAGATAGCACTAGAGTGCTTCCAGAAAACGCAATGTTTTTCTGCTGAATTCAACGGTGTGCATGTCAACAATCTGTTCGAAGTCGACCATGCGTTCACGGTGTTGGTAGGGTTGAAATGGTCGGCGGCTGGCGGTCTTGTTGAGTAGTTGCCCAAATGCCTTGGGGTGCCTTTCCGCGAGGTAAAACATCAGGCCCCATGCGACAGCGTACGCCTCGTTGATGTGCTTCTCGTCTTTGAACATCATGTCGTTACTGACCAGTGTTATGGCGGTCTGTACAAAACGGCCTGAACCAGTTGCAGAGACGTTTTGACGCAGATACCGAAGGCTTTCCTGATTGACGCGTTCCGCGAGGTGTGAGGCTCCTCTCGGATCCGTCATCGCGGCTGGCTCAAACATTTGGCCAATACCCTCTGTGATCCAGCGTGGTGTATCGTTGATCCGGCTATGTGCTCCAGAATTAAATGCCGACTGGTGTGCTGCTTCATGCCTGACGGTTGCCATGACTGAACTGGTTCGGGTGCCCTCATGTGTCATGACGCGGTTGGTGTTGACTGAATACAGGCCTGCAACGCGGCCCACATCGATGTGCAGTCGGTCAAACTCATGTCGCATAACCGATTCGTCAGGAAAGATGATAGCGACCATGGGGAAATTACCATTGCGGATTTTGACACCGCGTTTGGTCATGTAGCTGATAAAAGAGCGATGTGCTTGCTCAAACACTTTCGGCCAACGTTCACCTCGCCCGCAGGATTGAATCACCAAGAAATTCGTGGTGGAAACAACCTCGTAGTCGGGCCTAAATTCGCGTCGCAGTCGATTACGCATCTCGCCAGCCGATGCGGCTGTGAATGTTTCATTTTCGATCCGTTGACAGATTGGCTTTGGGGGTTTGGGGTCGAGTGAGTGGATCCACCCGTCACGGCCCAAAATGATTAGTTCATCTGCAAGGTCGACAAGCAAAATCCCCTTTTGGATTTTCCCCAAGGCGGAAAACTCTACCACCTCGCTGGTTTGCCCATCATAAAATCGGTTGGAACAAGTGATCAGAAGCAAAACCGTTGTGATTTAGTAAATGTTGGGGCGAGTCGAACGCATGGAAATGTATTTTGGAAAATTGACTTTGGTTCTCCGGATACCTCATGGCTAGGTTAAAATTCAGACGCTCCGGGTTGGAACCCGGGTTATATTTCGATTCCTCGCTTTCCGGGTATTCTTCCATGCGTGTTGTTTGGTTCAGAAGGACCGTGACGGCTGTCAATGCAGGACTTCAGTGCCGTTTCTGGAGAATGGATTTCAAGCTAGGTCGGCTCGTTATCGTTCTGGTTATCCTTGCGACTGTGCCTCCGGTGTTTGTACCTCAGGGGCTTGCGCAGGACGCATTCGAGGATGTGAAGCAGATTGGTGCCGGTGAGCCAAATGGAAAGGAAGTCGACACCGAAGCTGCACGCCGCGCGTTTAGGGCGGATGTGCTTGAGTGGGTTGATGAACTCGATTCGCCTACGTTGCGAGTTCGCAAGGAAGCGGAAAGAGCTTTACTCGGGGCAGGTCCTGACGCGTTGAAGTACTTGCCCCAAGAGGATGCTGTGGTTTCGATTGAAAAATCGGAACGTCTCGAGCGAGTTCGTAAGGCTTTGAAGGCTGCTCGCGCGAGGGCCGATGTGGATACAAAGTCAACTCGAATTAAACTTGATAAGGTAGCGAACCTCGGTGATGCGTTAGCTGCTATCAGCCTTGCCAGCGGAATCGAGTTTGAACATGATTCCGATACATCAACTCCAGTGAATTCCGTTGCGGCACCTCTTGCTTTTTGGCATGCGGTTGACATCGTTTTGGATCAGGCGAATCTTGATGTCAACTTTTATGGCGGTGACAGTGAGACATTGAGGTTGGATCCGCGGTCCGGCAAGCGACCCTCGCGTGTCGATTCCGCGGCGTATGTCGGTGTCTATCGGCTAGAGCCCACCTCGGTGGCGTCTCGTCGTAATCTACGACAGTCTGAACTCAATAGCCTGAATGTTGTTGTTGAAGTTAGTTGGGAGCCGCGTTTGACTCCCATTGGTCTGACCATACCTGTCGCACAGTTGTCCGGAAAGCTGAACGATGGCGCTATTTTAAAACCACAGCAGTCGGGTGGGAATATTCCTGTTACAACCAATGCGGCGATTGCGTTCAGCGAAGTGTATTTACCGTTGCAATTGCCAGCTGGCCAGCCTTCAAAAATCTCGTCGCTGTCAGGGGTTGTCAATGCTCTGTTACCCGGTGAAGACAAGTCATTTGAACTTCCTCTGGCTCAGCCCAATGGCAAACAGAAAATCGACTCGATGACGGTGCAGTTGGAGTCGGTTCGTCGTGATGGTCCGCTCTATGAAATACGGGTTGCCGTTGAACTTGATAAGGCTGGGCGCGCACTGGAAAGTCACCGCTCCTGGATCTTTCAGAACGAAGTCTACGTCCGACTTAAAGATGGCACGAAAACAGAACGACTTGGTTTTGAGGTCTATCGACAAACCGAATCTGGTGTTGGCGTCGCTTACCGTTTTGATCTTGGCGATGACGCAGATGAGTCGACGTTTGTGTATCGGTCGCCNACCTCAATCGTGCCCAATGAAGTGCCATTCGTGATACAGGACATTCCACTACCGTGAATAAATGTTTTAAGTATGCAATATTAATTTATGTTTTATTTTCTCCTCGCGTTGGTTGTTTCGCTGCCGGGGATGACCTGGAGCCTGGGGATCCCATTGCGGCCATTGACGGCGAGCCGGTGTTTTTTGGTGAATTGAATCTGGTGCTGACAGAACGTCTGCAAGCGAACGATTTGCAGCGTGTTGGTGCAGAGGTTCGGCAGGCGACCGCAACTCTGATCGTTCGGCGGCACCTCGCGATGAAGTCACTGGAGGCGAAAGGTGGGGCAACCCTTGAAGCTATGCTGAAACGCCAGATTGCAGCGTTGGCATCAGACCTGCGACGCCGTGGCAGCAGTCTTCAGAAACAGGCCTCTGACCGAATGGCTGATGAAAAATCGCTGGTAACGGACCTGCGTTGGCGATTGGCTTGGGGGCAGTACTTGAAAAGCCGTTTGAGTGAAGCCAATCTTAAGAATTTTTTTAATCTTCGTCGTGATCAGTATGCTGGTGGGCGTTGGGAAGTTTCTCAGATCTTTGTCATGGCGGATAAGAGTGACGCGGCTTCATGGCGTGCAACTTTAGCAAACGTCAACGAATTGGCAGATCAGATTCGAGTCAGCGAAACACCGCAGCAGGCATTTTACGATGCTGCGATTGAGCATAGTGAGTCTGCATCTGCGTCTGATGGCGGAAAGGTGGGCTGGGTGCAAAAAGATGGTGACTTGCCGGGTAGTTTGATGACAGCAATCAGGAAAATGAAGACAGGAGAGGTCAGTGCAGCGATTCAGAGTCCGTTGGGGATCCACTTGCTGCTGTTGCATCGCGTTGAGGCTGGCAATCTGAAGTTTGAAGACTTGACCGATCAAGCACAGTTGCGGCGTGACGCGGCGAATGCCCTGTTTGATGCATTGCTGCGGGAAAGATCAGAGACGCAGGTAAGCTGGTTGGTGCGTGGTCTGAAGCCGCCTGCCGATGTCAAGATAATTCCAGAATGATTCGGAGGCTCCTGATGGGGTGACTGAGATCTTTGAGGCGGTGGAAAATGTTGCGGAACACAATGGGAGGCTGTGCACAGAATGGTCGAAGGTTCTTTCCATAAACGATGGATGTCACGCGTCCACGAGGGAGAAGGAACCAGCGTCCTTCTTGCTACTGCTTGGCTGTTCTGTCTTCTGCTGGGATACTTTGTAATACGTCCTGTGCGTGAGACGCTTGGCAGTTTGGTTGAGGCTGGCGATCTGAAATATTTGTTTTATGCATCTTTTTTGACCATGTTGGCGGCGGTGCCTGCGTATGGGCTTCTTGTGAATGCACTGTCCCGTCGGTGGCTCGTCCGGGTGGTTTACCAAGCGTTCGCAATGTGCCTCGTGATTTTTTGGGGGTTTCTAAGGAGTGATTCAGAGGTTGTTCAAGCATGGACAGCATGGATCTTGTTTGTCTGGATAAGTTTTTTCGGCGTTTTTGCAACGACGGTGTTCTGGAGTGTTTTAGCTGACCTGTTTTCCAGTAGTCAGGCAAAACGGCTGTTCGGATTCATTGCAGCTGGCGGGACGGCAGGAGCCTTGGTTGGATCCTTGCTGACTAGTCAATTGGCTAAGCTGCTGACGAAAGATCAGTTTGTTTTGTTGCCGNTTGTTGTGATTGAATTGGGACTAATCTGCGCTTGGATGCTCGAGAGGCAAGCCGCAGTGTTGACACAAGCTGAAAGTCAGTCAGATGTAGTTGAATCGGAAGAAACTGTTGCACCCTCCCGTAGCGGTTGGTTGAATGCTTTGACCCATATTTTGCGATCTCCCTACCTGCAGCTTATCTGNATCTTCATCTTCTTTGTGCAGTTTTGTGGCACTCAGATGTACTTTGAGCAGGCAGCGATCGTAAAAGCAGCCCTGCCCACGGAATCAGATCGGACACAACTGTTTGCAAATATTGATCTCGCAACACAGATCTTAACACTGGTGGCTCAGGTATTTCTTTCCAGTCTCATATTGCGGTTTGGTGGCGTTGCTGTTGCTCTCATGGTGTTGCCAGCGATTTATCTCGGTAGCTTTTCCGCACTCGCTTTCAATTCGAGTTTGCAGGTGATGGTTGTCGCCGTAGTGATTGGCCGCTCGGCGGGTTATGGGATCACTGTGCCGGCTCGCGAAGTGCTTTTTACCGTGGTGAAGCGAGAAGATAAGTACAAAGCCAAGGGTTTTATCGATACGGTGGTGCTGCGTGGTAGTGATGCTGCTTCGGCTTCCGCTTTCACCGGTCTTGCCGGACTGGGGTTGAGGACTCTTAATCTTTGCTTGCTTCCTGTGGTTGTGATTTGGCTTTTTGTTTCATGGCGGTTAGGGCGTTTGCAAGAGACCTTGGCAGATTCTCAGGAAGTCCCGGCAGAGGAATCGCGATAATGCAGGACTGGGTATTGAGAGTCTGCATCTTCCACGCTCACAACCCCCACTGCATCTGAATGAATTGGTCAACATGGAAAGGTTGAAGATGGATTTTCAACGAAGTAATGAACTTTAAAATGACTTTCGGCGGCCATCGTTTGCCGAGTATTCCAGGTTCATGAGTAGCAATGACCTATAATTCACTGGCCAGCGAATCAAGCATGGGGTTGGGATTGCGGTGGCTGACCATTCGGACATCGAGACCGCTATGCTCATGCTCACGTAAGATGCGTCGTATTGCATCGATGATCCACTCCGGATGATTACCAAAGGCTCCGCTACCAATCATGATTAAGAACAGAATGTTCGATTCGTTTCTAGCCCTGCTCAGGACAGCTGCACTCAGGGCGGCCTCATAGGTCGCTTCGAGTATCAGCTGGGCAAAAGGTTCCCATCCTGGTGCTGGCTCAGAAGAGTACGAGACGGGGGCAGCAGAGCAACAAACTTGGGATACGAGTTGAGGTATCTGCGGCTCCATGTTTAGGGGTAGGCTGGAATTACTGGTGGACTTTGCAAAGGTAACTTGAGTATTCCACATGATGCCAACACGCAACTTGGAACGAAGTGAATCGATTGATTTTGTATCCACCTTTGCTAGGTGTTCGGCAATGAGGCGTAACCCGGTCCGGGATGCGAAGGCGTAGCCATTTTGCATCTGCCAAATTTTTTGGGACTCATTTCCGAGTGACTTCCCAAGGTCAGTCAGACAGTCGACCTGACGGCTTTTACTTTGCCCTGTTTGATTCTAGAGTGGAACCAGGTAGTTGCGAAATACTGTTCCGGCGCCTTCCGCAATTGCACAGGCGGGGCCTTGTGTGTAGTCGTGCTCATAGATTCCAACACTATCCTCAGGGACGGCATGCGGGGCAGCCATTTCTAGTAGGTTGAATTGTGACGAGACCTGGAACATCGCCTTGCGATTCTCTGCTGATGCGTGCAGTTCTTGCACATCCCCTACAATTTGCATTAATGTTGTTCGATCAGTTGTTTGGTTTGCGAGATCAGCCGTGCTGAGTCTCAGGTCATCGAGTGTGGGGATTTCCAATGTCACGCATTCAAATGACCTGTTGTTGGCTCGCGAGGTCAATTGTGTTCCCTCCAAAGATAGATTTTCTTGCACTTGTGCTGGGGAATGCTCGGTGAATCCAAATAGATCTTCGAACCACATGTGGTTTCTTTCGTGTGGAGTATCAGCTTTCACAATGATGATTTTTGTTGGCAAAGGCTGCGACCCCTCGGAGCTCTAAAAGACCCCTCGGAACTCTAAAACTGTAACGAGCTTTTTAGAGTGGGGTCATTGCCCTCCAAGTACATGAGTGCCAGCAGCAGAAGGCCGGGGCCATCGGCAGAATCGCAGCGGTTCTCACCGGGATGACTGCGAAACATTCCCATTTTGGAGACATAGAGTTGTTCCATTGCATCGTGGGCAATGTCACGAGCTAGCGTGCGGTAACCAGGGTTTTTCAGGACTTCGCTTGCACGCACGAGAAAGTGGATTGTTCTGCCATAATCGTCGGCATAACCCCTTTGCAATTTGTTTTTTGGCAGTTGTTGTTTGATAATGTTGACCCATTGTTCAGCTGCTTCTTTACTGAATTGGTCACCTGTCGTTGCGTGTAGTGATAAGCATGCTTCTGCCATCCGGAGGGGGGACTGGTGTGCCGGTCGACCAGCGTGCTCAAAAATATTGATCTGGTGGGGACTGGAAGCGGGGAAATCTTTTGAACGGTTTTCCGGAGCCAGTTTCTCAACAGGGAGTCCCGTCCTACATTTGACTTGGTAGTAGTAAAGCCGCTGTTGTGAATCGAATCCGAAAGTCAGCCAACTACGAAGTGTCTCCACTGCGATTGTCTCGAATTCCATTTCGCCAGTTAGATCAGCTGCCCAAAATAAAACACTTGCCCACGCGCCAATTGTGATCGAGGAGGTGTCGTTGACTTTGTCGGGAAAATTGAATTCGGTCGGTACCAGATCGGTCCTGCGGTTGCGGCGGGCGATTCGCAGTTGCGCTAACGAGAGAGCCTGTTGGATCAGTGACTTCTGTTGGACAGTGTCTTGTTGTGCAAGCCAGCATAGTGAGGCGATCAGGGCCGCCTCGTTTTCGATGGTTAGGTTTGGTGTTCCAGTTGCAGTGTTTTTTGCGTGGTTGACCGAGTCGGTCGAGGAGGTTGCAACTGTCAAGGAGTGGATGAACGCTTGAATCTGTTGTCTTGCAAGTTTCTTGTCTGTAGCCCAAGCGGTTTCCCATGCTGGGGTATAAGGGGTACAGGTAGCGAGAGTTGCTGTGTTGTCGACCGACTCCTCCTTTTTGACATCGTAATAAAAGCGGGGGTCAATGCATGAAGTGTGTTTTGAAGTTGCACACGCAGTCAAGAAACTTGTGATGTAGTTAGAGGCCGCATCGCTGTAGCATTTGCAGCCAGTGCGCTTGGATAGCTCGAATGCGGCTAGTAGCGTTGGCTGATCCCAATACAGGCTCGCGCCTGGTGCTGATAGGAAACTTCCATTCCAACGTGGCGATCTTGGCATCAAAGGGGATGGTAGCCCATTGCTGCGTAGGTCGATGGTCGATAACCACATGGGGGTGATTCGCGGGCCAAGCTGGTCATAAGAGTGTTCGGTGACATATTCCATGTGCGCCTCGACGGCGTCCATGAATGCTGTTGCTGTCTCATCCTGTGCAAGCGGAATTGGGACCGGGGGTTCTGCTGGAGGTGGCTCTTGGGCATGTGACCAAGATACCGAACAGATCATCACAAACATCAATTGTGATCGATAAGCTCGTCGGCCCCGCCAGCGTGCGAAGCAGGGGAGACCATACTTGAACGTGGACTGGGGACGAGGTTTAGCAGGGAAGACATCAAACATTACCTTACTGTAACGTTTAGGCACCCCAGCGTCTAAGCACCCCAACGTTTGAGAGCCTGGGAGAAGGCTTAACTACCGCGTGAACGGGTCTTAGTACCCAGCGAACCAGCGAATTTGCCATTCTGGTTAGATCTTACACCGATACCCCGCATACTTGGACTTAGCGGGCTGAGTTGGAAGTGGATCGCCAAAACGTGTCGACGAGTTTCACGCCACAAAGCCGACGCAGATTGTGATTTATTGCGGAAATGATCTTGCGTGAATTCGATAGAAAGTGCGATAGCCTCAGACAAACATATACGTACCACCCGGACAATGCTGATTGGAACGGGGCGGGCTTGAGTGACATAAGGAGAATGAATTCATGAAAACGCCAGTAAGATTTGTTGCGATTTCAATCGCCACACTCTCCCTCGTGATGTTTACCAGTTTGGGCAATGTGCATGCTGATGCGCCAGAAGAGTCTTCAGGATTCGGTCAGGCTGCCAGCGCGATGAATCCATTGAATTGGAAAATACCACAACTTAAGATGCCCAACTTCAAAAGTTTGTTGCCCAGCAAAGCAGAGCAGACGAAGATCAACGAAAAGAAGGATGGCTTATTTGATCAGGTAGGTAAAACGGCTTCCAATAGTTGGTCAAAAACCAAGACTGCTTTGAGCCCCAAAAACCTGAATCCCGTGAGATTCTTCACCACCTCTTCGAAATCTGCAGTGAAGACCACTCCAGTGAAGAAGAAGCCCGGATTCTGGGGTAAGCTTCTGAGTCCGTGGCCAGAAGAAGAGCCGGAGCAGACGACGGTAACCGATTTTCTTCGCCAGCCCCGTGTCGGAAGCTAGGCTCGGCCGAGCCTGAAGACGCCGGTCGGTGCATCAAGCGTTGAATGTTTGCAAGCGTTGCAGATCTACCAATTTGGTAAATCGCTAAGGGAATGCGTGTGACGGGAACTCTCAACAAAACAAGTTTTTGAGAGAGCCTAGGTCTCAGATCGTCACCCATGCGGTTTGTGCCGCGCAATGCCATCTCGTTGTGGCGAAACGATTTGTTAAGCTGATTTTGATGCTCTGGCAAATCCTGTAACAGCTGATTGTTACGCTTTGGGGTTCCAGCTTTGACGGTATTCACGCTGGATTTGGGTTTGAAGTTCAGGGTGTCCTTTGATCTGCATCGATTCAGGGTCCCACTCCAATCGTGTCCCAGGGTTTCGTTGCGCGATTACGCCCAACAAGATTGTTTCCGTCATCGGACCCGCGAGCCCAAAGTTTGATTCACTTTGCGGGATCTTTCCTTCGACGGCATCGAACCATTCCTTATAGTTGTCCTGATCTCTGGCCCGCGGCAGAGTGATTTCCGGCCACTCAAATCCATCGATCTTATTGGATGTTTTCAGCACCCAATTGTTTCGGCTCCGATTGAAGAAAAGTTTGCCCTGTTCACCAACGATGACGCTGCCGTATTTTGAAAAATCCATGCCCTCAAGGATCTCTTCGCTGGGATGATTGTACTCGTTTCCATTTTTGGCAAGTTGCCAATTTTCGCGGTCGAATTTTGCGTCGACATAACCGTCGTACCAGAAAAACTGGAAACCATTTTTGGCTGAATGCTGACTCTGGCCAAAGTCCCACGTGATGATGGAGTTGATGGGGGGCGAAAACTCCGTCGCCCCATTTTGCTTCGCGCTAACAGCTTGCGGGGCTAACGCGGCACCATCATCAGGCTGCATGGACCAGTACCCAAGGTCCATGATATGGCATGCCATATCACCAAGAGCACCGGTCCCGTAGTCCCACCATCCACGCCAGGCAAAGGGCGCGATCCGCGGGCTGTAGTCGACCCAGGGAGCGGGGCCGACCCATTGTTCCCAGTCAATACCAACAGGAACGGGCTCCGGTGAAGGTGGGTTCGCAAAGCCTTGCGGCCAGATCGGACGGTTCGTCCAAGCGTGAATTGCTTTGACCTTGCCAATGACGCCCGCACGGACCAGTTCCACACAACGCCTCATGTGATCATTGGCATGTGCTTGATTTCCCATCTGCGTCTTCACGCCAGTTTGCTTTGCCAATTGATTTAACTGTCTTGCTTCCCAAGTCCCGTGCGTTAACGGTTTTTGACAGTAGACATGCTTGCCACCTTGCATGGCCAAAGCGGAGGCGTGGTAGTGGTGGTGGTCCGGTGTTGACACGGTGACAGCATCAACTTGGTCACCCATCTCCGAGAACATTTCACGATAGTCCGTGAAGAATTTTGCGTCTGGAAACTGTTGTCTTGTTTGCCCCATCTTGCGAAGGCGGCCCTCTACTTTGCCAAGCTTGTTGGAGTCAATCACGTCGACCAGGCCAATGACCTGAAATCCAGCCTTGCTGGCACCGTTGATGTCCGCTGTGCCTTTACCGCCAGCACCAATCCCAACGACCGTCGGTTTTCCCAATTTATTATCTGACAACGCAGGGAAAAAGTGGAATCCAGCAAGGGCACCCATCGTGGTGCTAGCGGTTTGGTTGAATTTTCGACGCGAGATGGACACTGGGGGATGCTTGTCGTTCATGGGAGGCTACGGCACGAGGGAATTCGGAAGAGCGGCACAGGCCGGAAAGGCGTTTGGTGGGTCACGCGGTAATCGTCTGCGTTTGCAGTAAGCACACGTTTGCGATAACCAATAGTGTAATCATTTCATAGAGCACTGGTTGCTGCGGTTGGTGCAGAATTGCAGTGAAGCCAACCGCTGATTTTTTCCTTCATGCACATCAGGTGGATTGTAAATTGCTCGTCAGCGGCCAGTCTTTTTGGGTGGCAGGGTATTGGATTTGATTTTTTTTTCGAAAATTACAAATTAGCTGTCTGGTTTTGTCACCGAAAAGTACTCAACCTACTTGTTGCGACCTCCAAACCAAAACACTTTTGTGCGTTGGTATTGTGGTGTTCTGTACAACTTTTAATTTTGAATGATTAACTGCAGATGCTTGAAAAGTGGATGTTCAGATGACGACTTGGATGTTCACAAGTGCATGCATCAAAGCGTTCCTGCTGGTGCTGCTTGAAGGTGATAAGCATGACGCTGGTCGCCAACGCTACCGGTGTAATCTCACCTCTTGGAACAACCGTAATGATGGTGGGTTATTTGGGGGTGGCGGGAAATCCTGTGTGAACGGAATTGTCCATTAATGTACTTCCATACCCGCGTGAAAAATTGTGACTTCAAGCAAATCCAGGGCTGGCAAGCTTGCCTCGACTGACCACTCACTGGCAGCACGAGTGAAAGAGGGAGATCAGGATGCGGCGCACGTTCTTTACGAGCGTTATGTCCAAAGGGTCTTCGGTCTGGTGGATGCGAAATTGGGCGCCAAATTGCGTGCTTCAACGGATGTCGAGGACATTGTCCAGTCGGTTTTTCGAAGCATGTTCCATGGTGTGCAAGAAGGCAATTACGAGTTGGAGCCGGGGTCCACACTATGGAACCTTCTCGCCGTTATTTCATTGACCAAGCTGCGTAGGAGAGCACTGCATCATCATGCTCAACGTCGCGATATTGAGCGATTGGTTTCTTTGCAGACGATGGCCGATGTTGAAGCGATCGATGTTTCGACAGATGAATTCTTGAATATCTGCGTACGTGAAACGATGCAAAAATTAAGACCTTCAGACCGTGAGATTCTAATCTTGCGTATTCAAGGCTTCACATTGACTGAGATCAGTGAGCAGATGTCACTGAGTGATCGCACCATTGCCCGTCGTCTTCGAACCAGCAGGAAGCATCTCGCCAGCCTGCTGTTGGACAATGATCATTAATTCCGATCATTAATTCCGATCATTAATTCCGATCATTAATTCATTTTGCCTGTTGCTGTTCGCCGGCAGCGACTAAATCATCGCCCTGCCTGAAAAGGGTTGCTGTCGAATTCCTGAGGGTATGGGGGCAATGCGAACTGGGGACCTTGCTCTTAGGCAGGCTGTCGGCTTGCGTCACAGCACTTCTCTTCCGGAACTTTCCATGGATTTTATCAGCCTTTTCGCAGTCAAATCTGTTTTTTCGGCATGATGATCGGCTCTCGAGTGACTGATTGACGTGCTTCCTGATTTTTTCTGTGACTGATCTCAGCTTGTGGCAGGCTGGTTGACGATGCATTATCTTATCACAATCATGGCCGACAATTACGGTCTTTCATCACTTCCACAAGACGAACACAAGAGCTCAGTTATGTCTGCTAGAGTTGCCGCCCTTTCCTCCGGGGTATTAGTTATGGTTTGCCTCGTTGCGATGCCAACACGGGCCGCTGACGATGATTCAGCTGCAAAGTACAGTACCAAGGATGTCATGAAGAAGGCTTTCAAAGGGCCCCTGCTCAAGAAGGTTGCCGGCGGAGGTGCCTCGGATGCTGAGACGAAACAGTTACATGGGATGCTGGTTGCACTTAGCAAGAACAAGCCGAAGAAAGGCGATGCAGAGAGTTGGAAAAAACTGACTGGTGCCTTGGTGAAGGCCAGCGAAGCTGCTGTGAAAGGTGATGAAAAGGCCGGCGATATGTTGAAAAAGGCTGCTAATTGCAAAGCTTGTCACAATAGCCATAAGTAATAGCATTCACTGAATTCAGATTCCCATGTCATGTTCGATGGTTGAGCATTCGTGGTTATCAAGAGTGGCTGATTAATTTAAAAACACCTGCTGAAAAGCAGGTGTTTGTTTTTTTGTACGCAAACATGCGCGCTGGGTGATCGCCTTTTTCAAGCTGGCCGTTGTTTCCATCGAACATGTTGGTACGCGATTCAGTATCCGATTTATGGAGTCGTATGCTCCTGTGCTCACGCAATGATGATTGATCATACCTGCTGACTGATGCTGATATTGACGAACCGGAATCGACTGGTACTACTGCCCCGGGATACTGGTAACGCTAGATGCGAATACCGCTGGAGCGAATTCGACTGGGTGGATACGTGCTCGCTGCTGTGTTTATCCTTGCCTTTCTTGGCTATCCCTTCGCCGGTGATTACGACTGGATCGCAGTCGTTTGGATGGTGGTGATCACCAGCTTCACTGTTGGCTACGGAGAAACTTCACAGTTACCACCTCGCATCCAAGCGTTGGCTGCTCTGGTGACCCTCCTGGGATTTTCTGCATCTGTTTCCACCTTCGCTTGCCTATTTCAGCTGATTGTCGAAGGTGAATTGGAAAACGTGTTGGGGGAGCGTCGAATGAAAAAAGGAAATTTTGCGACTTCGCGACCATACCATCCTTTGTGGATTTGGCCGGATGGGAAAGAAACTCGCCGTGGAATTGCAGTCGCAAGGGGTAGAGATCGTTGTCATTGATCAGGATTCAGATGCGATTAATGAAGCCAGTCAGGCGGGCTTGGGCTGGGTTTCGGGTGATGCCAGAGAGGAAGAAACTCTTTCCGAAGTTGGTGTGTCGAATGTAAGCACGTTGGTGAGTACCTTTCCCAATGACGTAGAGTTTGTGTTCATTACTCTGGCAGCAAGAGATTTGAACAAGAAGATACGGATCATCGCGCGGGTAGAGCTTGAGAGCACGGAAAAAAATTGTTGCAAGCCGAGGCTGATACGATTGTCATGCCGACCGTCGTCGGTGCACGACAGAGGGAGCGTATGACCACTAGGCCATCCACTGCACATCTGATTAAGTTGGTGAACGAAGGTAGTAATCAGGACTTTGATATTGACGAAGTACTGGTTAATAAAAATAGTCGATTGGTCGGCCAGAGTGTCCAGCAGACAGAAGCACATCGGCGACATGGACTATTGTTCGTTGCCGTTTGGTCAGCATCCAAAGAAATAAGATTCAATCCTGACTTGGAGAAAAATTTTCAGCGGGGGAGATTGTGATTGTGATGGGGCGACGCGATGATATGGCTAGATTCAGAAATGATTATTCGATGCGTGTTTTGGGTAGATCAACAGAAGCTTAGCAATCGCTCAACTGTGAATTTAGGTAGTGTGTGTTTGGCTGGTTTTAGGCAGGCAAGTTTATCCTGACATATCTATGGAAATCAAAAATGAGTGATAAAACGATGGATCGGGAGAACAGAGTCGAGTCATCATGTGATCGAGGCGCTGAGGGGACTCGTGTCTGTCCGGTCTGTCGTGGGCAGACATTGATTGAAATACGTGGCAAGCTGCAATGCGAGCGATGTCACACCATTTGCGAGACTTGTTGCGAAGGCGGCCGTGGGTAGCACCGTCTTGCAGGAAAGTATGGCTCACGTCGTTTGGGGACTGTGTCCTTCAAAAAAGTGAGGGCTTGGGGACACGTCGCATTGAGATCTGCGACAGCGAGATTGAATCAGTTGCGGAGGTAGTCGACAAGAGCGATCTTCGGAAGAGGAAGNCGTAGTATCGGCGCAAATTCGGTGGTGTCGGCGTCTACTTGTTCAAACGCTTCTCGTAAGATAACAGCGCTTCGCTCGGTTAGCTGGCGATAGCCACTCATGAACATTTCGTATTCATCCCAACCATCATCGCTACAGGAAGGAAGTAGTGAGGCCAATGCAACACATGCGAGGCCGTGTTGCTCTGGACCCGCTTCAAGCAATTCGTCCAGTTTCGTGTGCTGCGCGATCAGGGCAACGAATTCTTCAGGTAAGTTCCATTGTTGCGCGAGCATGGCGGAAGCATCAGCGTGATCCCAGCCAAACATTTCCTTCTCTAAACCACTCAAGCGGCAACCCTCTTCGACACGACGTTCCACCAGGATTTCGTATTGCTCGGGCAGTTCTTTAAGCAGCAGAGGAATCGCCATGTCTTGGAGCAAAGCACCAGCGAACAAGTCTTCCGCATTGCTCAATTTCAGTGTGCGTCCAAGCCCGCGTGCGAATAATGCTCGTCGAAGAGAGTCTTGCCATAGAGCTTTCAAATCGAAAGGGCCAAACTTGGGATTGGGGATAACGCTGAACACCGCATTCCACAATGCGAAGTTGGTGATCGCCCGCGTTCCAACGAGAGTCAGTCCCTGCTGAACGCTCATGATTTCTCGGCTAAACCCAAAGTATGAGCTGTTGACGAATTTCAGTACCTGCCCCATCAAACCCGGATCGGCTTCGATCGGTTTCGTGAATTCCGCGGGTCCGGATTCTGGATTTTGCGAAAGTTGTAGCAACGTAATGGCGCTATGGGGAAGTGCTGGAAGCACTTCAGCGTGAAATACG
>NZHC01000057.1 GCA_002689655.1 Rhodopirellula sp.
TTTTTTGCGGAAGATGGTTCCCAAAACTGGTGCTGTCGAACATGTGGGCGAGCGAGTGTTCGGACCAAGTGAAGTTTGCAAGAATTAACTCAAGCAACTTTCTCTTCATGGAGGATAAGATATGCTTCGAATTGTTGGCGGAAAGGTGTTTGACCCCGCAAACAAAATTGACGGTGAGATCCGAGAACTGTGTATCGACGACCATGGTAAGTTCGTCAAGTCGGTATCCGGCGGTCGTGTTATCGATGCGTCTGGAATGATTGTTTTTCCCGGAGGTGTAGATGCGCACACGCATGTGGCCGGTGGCGCTATCAACTTCGCTCGAGCAATGACGCCAGAAGATCATCGTTGGACTCAAGCTTTCATAAGTTCACGTACTCGCCGCTCGGGTTTGGGGGGAATGGCCCCGACTACGTTCGCCACAGGCTATTTATATGCAGGTATGGGTTGGACCACGGTCAATGAGGCCGCAGTGCCAGTAATGTCGGCTCGGCACACCCATGAAGAGCTCAGAGATATTCCCATCTTGGACAAGACCAGCTTGGTTTTAATGGCCAACAACGAGATCATGTTGGACCAGCTTGAAGCAGGGAACTACGACCGGGCCAAAGATATCGTTGCTTGGTACATCAATGCGGCAAAATCCTACGGGGTCAAGGCGGTCAACCCAGGTGGTGTCGCTGCATGGAAATGGGGGAAAGATGCCAAGCAGGTGAATTCAGCCATTGAGGGATACAAGACGCTCACGCCCGGAAAAATCGTTTCCCAACTGTCCCGAATCTGCAATGAACTAGGCCTGCCACATCCAATGCACTTGCACTGCAACAACTTGGGAGCACCGGGGAATATCTCAACGACGATGGAAACCCTGAAGCATTTGGAAGGCGAGCGGACTCATATCGCTCACTCACAGTTTCATGCTTATGGCGGTGATGACTGGGATAGCATGCGGTCGGAAACTGCGCAACTAGCTGAATTCTTCAATGCGAATCCCCAAATCACAACTGACGCGGGCGCGGTGCTGTTTGGTGACACGGTGACGATATCGGCAGACGGCCCATGGCAGTACCTGCTTTATGAGCTGACTGGGCGGAAATGGGGCAATGTTGACATTGAGAATGAAACAGGTTGTGGAATTGTCCCCTATTCCTATAAGCCAAGCAATATTGTGAACGCGGTTCAGTGGGCGGTCGGGCTGGAGTTGATGTTGCTGATCAATAGTCCGTGGCAGGTGTTCTTGTCCACGGACCATCCCAATGGTGGCTGCTTTTGGCGGTACCCGGAAATTATCCAGTTGTTGATGTGTGCTGATTTTCGGCGTGAATGTCTCAAAAAGTTGCCTGACAACATCAAGAGCCGAATTTCGCTGCCGGAGCTTGATCGGGAATACACACTCTACGAGGTTGCGACCTTGATCTCGGCTGGGCCTGCCAAAGCTCTGGGATTGTCTCGCAAGGGAAATCTTGGCTTAGGCTGTGATGCTGATATCGCGATTTATGAACAAGACGTCGATGTGGCTCGAATGTTCAGTTATCCAAGATATGTCATCAAGGGTGGCGAAATCGTAATTGAGGAAGGGCACATACGCAGTGTCCCCGATGGCAGCGAATTCATTATTCAGCCAACTCATGATCCTGACATCGAAGACTTCATGCGTCCGCGATTTGAAGACTGCTATACGATGTCAATGGATAATTACCCGGTTGAAATGGAACGGTTGGAGAACCCACACGTGGGTGGGTGTGAACCACTTCAATAGTGCTGCTGGCACTTGGTAGCTTTAAGCAGACTTGTGCACTCTGCGGTTGTAGGGACAAAGGTTTGGAAAAGTAAAACGAGTCAGGTTAACCACCACACGATCGATTTCGCCGTTGCACCCGCGGCCGTTGCCTTGCCCCTCCTATCCTTTTCCCATTGCCTTTGACAGAGAAACACATTCGAATGCGAGATCCGATGAAGTAATGCGCGAATAACCTTCAAAGGCAATCGTTTGCTTCACCCGAAGCGATGCCGAGGACTGACCCCATAACATTTTCTTGATCAATAATCTTTGGAAGCCGATTACCGTGTTTGTATCAAAACTATGGAAGATTTTAACCCTTTGTTGTGTATTCACGCCTTTCACTGTGATGTCACAGGAGCCTGATATGTTTCCGCCTACCGGGGGAATGTGGTTGCCAGAGCAGATTCCTTTAATGGAAGGGCATCTGCGTGCTCTTGGTCTCGAGATCGACCCTAGCGAGTTGGCAGACCCAACTTCCAGCACGTTGGAGGCGATTGTGAGTCTTGGAGGATGCTCAGCGTCATTTGTATCCAAGAGCGGACTGATCATTACCAATCATCACTGTGTCGAAGCGTATTTGTCTTACATGACTGAACAGGACAAAGCGGCTTTACAACGAATGAACGAAACACGAGCCTCCCAAGGCTTGCCGCCGATTGAGGCTGATATCGACTACATGCGTGACGGGTATGATGCCAGAAAGGGGGGCGAGCGTTTCACTGGCCCTGAATCGCGTGCTTTCATAACGTTCGAGCAAACGAATGTGACTGAACGGATGACGGAGGGTCTTGCGGATATTACCGACCCGTTGCAACGATTTGAGGAGCTCGAGCGGCGTCAGAAACAGATTCTTAAGGAGGCAGAGACTGACCCCAGCGTTCGAGCGGAAGTGAAGAGCTTCTTTCGCGGTGAGACCTTCATGTTGATTCGCAAACGTAAACTCAAGGACCTGCGAATGGTGTATGCCCCTCCCAAGGCGGTTGGCTATTTCGGCGGGGACGAACGCAACTGGGAGTTTCCAAGGCATGTGGGCGACTTCGCATTCTTGAGAGTTTACACCGGACCTGATGGTGAGACAGCGGACCACGCACCGGAAAACATCCCTTACAAGCCGAAGAATATCATTCCCGTGTCCCATGGTGGTGAGGGGCTCGTTCCTGAGGACTTGATTTTTGTTGCCGGCTATCCCGGCCGGACGAACCGCGCTACGACGTTCGCTGAGGCGCGCGATACAGTGGGGCGTTCGATGCCCTTTACTATCGATTACCTTGCCAAGATCCGAGCGGTATTCCGGGAGCTTGAAAGCCGCAATGAGGTTCTGGCAACCAAGGTACAACCGCCACTTTTTGGCATCGAGAACTATCTGAAAAACAACCGTGAAGCTTTACAAATCCTCGACAGTATCGATTATCTCGGTAGAAAAGAAGGGTTCGAGGAGGCTCTCCGCGTTTGGGTGCAAGCAGATAGAATACGGGCTGAAAAATACGCTCCCGTGATTGCTGAGATGAATCGCATTCAGACAAAGTATGAAGAGAACTGGCAGAAACGCGCCTTCACCAGCCGTTTGTTCAGCGGCTATTTTAATGGAATCCTGAGCTCGGCAATGACGCTGGTGCGGGTTGCGAAGGAGAAGCAGAAATCTGATCAGGACCGCTTGCCAGGTTATCAAGAACGCGACTATGAAAATTTGCAGGACGAACTGCGGCAAATGCAAACTACTTATGACCGCGCTATCGCGGTTGAAGTGACGACACACTTTCTGAAACGCTTGATCGAAGCTGAAGGAACGAATCCCGCATTCCTCGACGGTTGGCTCGGTAACACGCGAACCGAGGCCGGTATTCGCGAAAAAATAGAGACCGTGCTTGATTCGACCAAACTCGAGGATGTGGAGACCCGGGTGGGCCTCTTTGACTCAGCGACGTATGCGGATTTGAAAACGAGTGATGATCAACTGATTCAGCTTGCGATGCTCGCCGAGCCCGATCTACTTGCTGCCGAACAACATAGCAAAGCGAAGTCAGGTGAAGCGCTAGTTATTTCACCGCTTTACATTGAAATGCTGCGACAGTTTCAGGAGAGTCGAGGGCAAGTGATGGCTCCTGATGCGAATTCGACGTTGAGAATCACGTTTGGTCAGGTTGGTGGGTACACCAAGCAGGACGGGGAGAGTGTCAAGTTCGTTCCAGCTTTCACGAACCTGCGGCAACTGATCGATGACGAGCATCAACCGGCTAAGCGGGACTTTGAGGTGCCTGCTCGCTGGATCTCGGCCTACGAACGCGCTAAGAAGAGAGGTTACGGGCCGTATGGAGATGCATTCTACGGTGATTTGCCGCTTAATTTTCTCGCCAACGTTGACACAACAGGCGGGAACTCTGGGTCAGCGGCGTTGAACGCCCGTGGTGAGCTCATAGGTTTGCTGTTTGATGGCAACACGGACTCGCTCTACGGTGATTATGTCTTCGATGCGGGTGTGCGGAGTATTTTGCTGGACGTGCGTTACACGCTATGGGTGCTTGACGAGGTGGAAGGAAACGGCGAGCTGCTTCGCGAGATGGGTATCGAGCCCGCGTTCGCGAAATAGAGCCCCTGTTGAAATCGCTGCAGGCCAATTGCATGAGTGTAATTGTTCAGGTAATCGGTGAACCGACTCTGCGAGCATAGGCGGAAGTATGTCCGCCTAGTGGTGCCGTTGCCTTCCCGGGTAAACGCATGATCGCAGTTTATTCTACGTGGCCTACTTTTCAGATTCGAGTGGTTGGCTGCGAATCAGCATGGGATGCATCTTTTGTAAGGTTTCCGATTGCGCATGACCCATACTGGTTGAATGACACTGGGTCTGATCTGAAAACCTTGAACGCTGATAGATTTCATGACGAGGTTTCCTGAGTGTCAGTTCGGATAACTCTAATTGCAGGAAATTCGCTCCGCTCAGAGGCAGAAATGAAGCTTATCGTTGAAGCGGGAGTTCCAACATCGAGAAGCCATTTCGTCCGGGTTTGACCTGAAGTGATAAGCACACCTCATCGGACCGTTGCTAGTGCTGTAATTCGCAACCTACCTGATTTTGCCGGCTCATTTTTTTTCTTTGGGCGGGCAGGACAATGCGTCGGGGGCTTTTGACAAATCCTGGAGTTGAATACTGATGGAGGGTATAGCCGGTGTGATTGCAGGCTTCGTTTCAGACACTGAAGCTGTAGAAGGCTCTGGAATGTACCCAATGCGAATTAAAACAGTGGGCAAAGCTGAAACGTCTGCGGTCGAGGTACGAGATCGTCTTTGGGGACTGGAGCTTGTTCCTGGTGTTTTATCGCCGAATGATCTTTGGGGTATTCGCGATGTCCTACGTGGACGGGGGAATCTTTTGCTGTTACTCGCGGACACCAACACAAACAAACGGAGCCTCGCTGGAGACTTTTTGGGAGGCCGATTATTGAGTGCAAAGGGAGTGGCGACATTATCTGAAATTGCTGACGCTGCGGTTATTCCGTTTACTTGTACCGCCATCGGACTTCTGAAGTGGCGAATCCGGTTCGGAAAAGCCGTGGATTGTGGACGCGACGTCATCGCGAACCAGGTAACCGCTTTTAATCAAGGTATTCTGGATCAGTTACAGGGAGAGATCAACGCGAATCCTGCTCAGCTGCAACCGGAACTGATTGCAGCGATGGTCAGCTAGTATCCAGATAACAGGATGAAAAATGCTGGACTGGCTCGGCAGTTGCGACAGGGCCAATTGGAACGCCCCCGTTTTTAATCCAAGTGTTAAGAGAGTTCGGTTTGGGTAATAGCTAGGGTTTCGGTGTGCTGATGGAGTGGAGGCGTAGCCGGAACGGAATCAGCACACCGACGCGCGAACTCATCCGGAGGCAGGCCAGAAAGAGAACTGTGTGGTCGATAGCCGTTATAGTCCTCCCGCCAAGCTGCCGCATGGGCGCGAGCGTGCCGCGCACTGTCGAATTATTCCATATTTAACAACTCCTCCCGTAGGTGACTGTGGAAGCTCTCGGCGTATCCATTTTGCCATGGACTCGCAGGTGCTAGGTAGAGTGTCTTGATCTCCAGCAAGCTCAGCCATATCTGAATTGCCTTGGCAACGAACTCAGGGCCGTTATCACTCCGAATACACTCGGGAACTCCATACATCGCGAACAACTCCGCTAGGCGATTGATTACATCTTCACTGGTCATACTTCGTCCCACGTCTAGCATGATACAACGCCGTGTGTATTCATCAACGATTGAGAGCCACTTTAGGGAGTGACCACTCGTCGTACGATCGAGATAAAGTCCCAGCTCCAGATGGGATTGATTCGCTCCGCCCTCAAGCGGTGGCAAGCATTCTTTGAATTGCCCTGTGCTCGCTTTTTCTTACGCTTTTGACGTACTTTCAGGCCTTCTGCTTTCCAAATGCGATACACGCGTTTGAAGCTGACTTGAAACCCCTCAAGGCGAAGCAACCTGGTCATCTGACGATAACCAAATCGCGGACGCTGCCGAGCCAGTTCATGTAAGCGCTTGCGGAGACACGCCTCGTCACTCTTCTCACGACGACGGTAACGGAAACTGGTTCGCGAGAACCCAATTCCTCGACATGCCCGACGTTCAGAGACCGAGAATTTCCGTCGTAGTCGCTTAACGGTCTCGCGTGTCTGTGTCGGGCTTAGTCGTTTCCCCGAAGTGCTTCCTTTAGCATCGACTTATCAAGCTCTGCTTCGGCCAGAAGTCGCTTGAGGCGAGCGTTCTCTCCTTCAAGGTCTTTCTGTCTTCTGGCTTCTTTACTCTTCATGCCTCCGTACTGATTACGCCATCGATGGAATGTTGCTTCGCTGACTTACAAAGTCTTAAGAACTTCCTCGATGCTCTTTCCGCCATTGAGCATCACTTCAGCATCACGCAGTTTCTTGACGATCTGCTCTGGGCTATGTCGCTTATTTCGCTTCTTCATCTAAGAGTCTCCTCGCCCGTTTTTGGGCTTTAGACTCTCATACCATCTGGATCAGTTTTTGGCGCGCAATCCACACCCATTAACGCAGCACAGTTGACTGCTGGCACGGGAATCTAATAGGTCAAGGAGTTCACGAAACAGCCTTGCAACCCGTTTCCAACGCTACATCACACCGCTTTGAATTGTTAATCCATGAGGTGAGTATCTTTAGGTTTGCCATTAAACGATGGGCAAGGGCGAGCGGCTGAACGTTGTGTTCGTTTTGAGACTCCTGGGCTTCAAATGCAAGTTTTCCAGGAGTAAAAACGACCAGATGTTCGGTATGCGTCATTAGATACAGCGTGGTGTTTTCGTAATTTCACCGAAACGCACTGATATGTCATAAGTTTGCCTCCATTGGGAAAATATTCCAACGAACATCACAAGTTAGTTCTCCACCTCCCAAAACTGCTCAGCAAGTAGTGGCTGTTAATCTCCCAAGAATTGGGTCGGTGACTTACTTGCGACTGACTGAGCCCTTCAAGGCTTTTACCAATTATGGATGAATCTAGTGCGGTTTGGTAACTAACAAACCGGGCGTCACGAACGACCGAAAGCAGAACAAAACCCTTATCCCCTTGTCGCCTCTGAAACCCGACTTCTGTTCCACCCGTCCGCCACTCCAACAATGATTAAAAAATGCGAGAACCCTACTCATCGATATTAATGCTTGCTTTGTCCGCAGTGTCATCCGCGTCAGCAGAAAATCCAGACTCAGCAAAACAGTGGCCACAGTTCCGCGGCCCCAAGGGGCATGCTATCGCGAGCGCTCAACAGGTTCCTCACCAATTCACTAAAACGAACACTCAATGGAAACGTCCAGTCCCTGAGGGCAGCTCTTCCCCGATCATTTGGGGAAATAAACTATTCCTTACTGGAATGGACGGGAAAACCCTTTCGGTATTGTGTTACAACCGACTCACGGGCGTGGAACTATGGCGAGATGAGTTGCGTTGTGAATTTGAAGAGGACTACCAGCACGACGACTGTACTCCGGCAGCAGCGACAAGCTGTTGTAATGGAGAACAACTGATTTCCAGCTTCGGAACGTTTGGTCTGATAGCACATGACATGCTGGGTAAGGAACTCTGGCGACGCAAATTTCAGAATCGATCCGATGCATTCGGCAGCGGTAGCTCTCCGATCCTGTCTGGCGGAAATGTCTTCTTCCTCCGAGATACGTCCCAATACTCAGCTTTGTTTTGTTTGGACGCCAAGTCCGGCAAAGTCCAGTGGTCCGCGCAACGCAGCGGGTTTGCTGCCAGTTACTCAACTCCTTACCTATGGGAACGCGCTGACACGACTGAACTTGTTGTCGCCGGCTCAGGATCGCTTGATGGATACGACCCGGAAACCGGGGAGCAACTCTGGACCGTGACGGGCCTACCGGCCTTCATTTGCCCTTCACCAGTGGCGAACGACGATCGCTTGGTGTTTGGTGCGTGGACGACGGCCAATGTGGGCGGCGAAGAACGCACGCGTGCTGGATTCGCAAGTGATGTGCAATTGACCGAACTTGAGTCCAGTAACGCGGCTGCTTTCATGAAGAGGTTTGACCAGGATGCCGACGGGTACATCTCGCGTAGTGAGTTGCCGGCAAGCCGCTTTCTTGATGCTTTTCGTTTCATTGACCACGATAAATCCGACACATGGGACATGCCTGAGCTACAAGGTTTCTTCGATTCAAAGCCAGCAGCCGGTCGCAATCTTCTCGTCGCAATCAAGCCTGGAGGACGCGGTGATATCACGGATACACACGTGCTGTGGGAGTCGACCAAAAACCTGCCCTATGTATCCTCACCATTGATCTACAAGAAACGCGTGTACTGTTTGAAAAAGGGAGGACTGCTCACCAGCTGGGACCTTGAAACCGGTGAGATGCAGCGTCCGATGCGTATGGGAGTTGGAGGCGAATACTACGCGACGCCGATTGCTATTGGTGACCACATCATGATCGCTGCTGCACGTGGAGCCGTGATGTTTGTTTCAGTCGTCGACGGAAAGGCGCGCATCATAGCGAAAAACACTTTTGAATCTGGTATCGCTGCAACCCCAGCAGTCATTGACCAGACGCTCTACATCCGAACCGACAAATACCTGTACGCAATCCGAAACTAATTGCGCATCAACGCCTAACGTCCCGAAAGTCACCAACCCACCACCTTTGGAGGCTTCCGCAAACAAGCATGCAACATGTGCAAGTCCAAGTCAGGAATACAGCAACGAGACGGAATGACTTGACCACAAGGCAGGTCAACAAAGAAAAGTTCGATGATGCGGCCGACGTTTTAGACCTGGCTTAGATGCTAGGTCGTCACTTTCCAGACACCGCGTGAACTCTCCCACTCGACAGTGACTCCTCCCGGGACCACTTCCAACTCCACGACGCCCACTAGACATCCAAAGAGCAAGAAAACTAAAGCAAGCCAACCACTCACCAAGGGCAGGGCAGCAGCCCAACTTACGAACAACCAACAAAAACGTTTCATCTCGTTATCCTAAAACGGTCTCGGCAAATTCAACTTCAACTATTTACAAAATACATGTGACAACGGGTTGCACTGACTCAGGAAAACCGAAAGTCCCCCATATCGCGTTTGCCCTTGTTCGCAACATTACGGCCCAAAGAGTCTCGGCAAGAGCCCTTGGCGTGACGTGCTCACCTTCTTCCTACACGAGGGTGGCGATTCGATCCCGCCTCCTGTCAACGGCTGTTGCTCATGGGGCATTCGGGGCAGGCTGATCCTGAACGGCTTAGCCGCCTCCAGGTGAGAAACCGGAGCGATCTGTAACACACCGGTATTCGCTACGCTCTGCATGCTTTTGCTGTTGATCTGCTCTTTAGGGTTTGAGCCGTTCGTGACAAATCGAGCACCAACCTCAGGTTCGCCAAACATTATCGGATCTTTTGGAACAACGCTGACACTGATCCCATAGCCTTTAAACCAGATCGGCCTCATCTCCCCTGAAGCACCAAATTCTTCCGTCACCACGTCTCGCAGCGACACAAACCGATTTCCCGCGTCTGAGGAAACCTGTGTGTACGCGGCATACACCAAATAACAGCCGGGCAGACAGCTTGCGGCTAGCATCAGCAGCCAACAGTTTTTCTTCATCTTTAATCGACACCCTACATCAAGTCACGATTATCGAAAATCAACGCCTTCCGCCTTACAATAAGTTAAGATCGTGTTGATCGTTCACGCAAGACCTCAGGTACTCATTTCCGAGGATTCCGTTAACTGCGAACAACCCCGCCGCATTAAAACCTCCTAAAGCAACTGCAATTGCCCTTAAGGCGAGGGGTGCGTGGAGTTCTTGTTGTGAACCATTGGATTGCTTGGTTTTGCAGCAAATCGACCTAAGCTTTTGCGAGACGCGCGGCAGGCAGAAACACCAATCAACTCCGTCGAGTGACACATACGCGGGAGCTAATTGACACTTTTACCTAAACAGTAAGCAAGCTGGTAAACGTCGCGTGCTGAATTCAATTCACCACCGGACTTCGCGTGATTCAATACAAAGATTCAACTCGCGACCTAAACAAGGTACGGTCTTCCCCGTTTCAAGAGCGCGCGTGTCGCACAGTACAGCAACCCACTCGTGCGACATCAGTCGCCTTGTCGTTTCCTTTGCCACAAGCTCTGCGCTCCGCTCGAAACAACCCAAATCCACATTAACAAGAACGATGTTGTGAGCACACGCAGCGAGTTTTCCGGGATTTGTTCAAAAATGTCGGATCCAACTGCATGAATCGGAACCGCGAATCGAGTGGGGAAACACGCACATCACTCGTCTGCATGTCGAGTTGCCATTTAGAACTGATCAGATATGCCAAACAACTTGTGTTTAACCTATTTGGAAATTTTGATATTCAGCGTTGGCGGCTCAGCCTCAGTCAAGCGGAGGTACGTAGCACCAACTCGGGCCGGGCTTCTCCCGAAGACGCTCAACGCCAATGGACTCGCCGTCGAAACCTAAAACCGACACGGCGGCGTGCTAGCGTGCGTCTCTCAGCCAACAGGGTTATGGGACTGAATGTGTTCCCAGTATGCCCCGCGGAGTGCTGAAAGCTCATCGTGTGAGCCCGACTCTTTAATCTGCCCGTCTTCGAGTACAAGAATTAGGTCTGCATCTCGTATGGTAGATATCCGATGAGACACCAAAATGAGTGTCTGATCGCCAGTGAATGAGTTTATCGCATTCTGGACTGCTACCTCGGTGGCCGAGTCTAGACCACTGGTTGCTTCGTCCAGGATAAGGACTTCTGGCCTAGTCAACAGAGCTCTAGCAATAGCAATGCGCTGCCTCTGCCCGCCGGAAAGCCGCAGTCCGCTTTCTCCTAACAGTGTCGAGTACCCTTCTGGTAGATCCGCGATCAGACTTTCTAATTGCGCGAGACGAATCACATGGTAAAGTTCGTCGTCTGTCACCTCTGGTTTTGCAAATCTGATGTTTGCAAGAATGGTGTCGTTGTATAGCACGGCATCTTGTCCGACGATGGCTATTTTTTTTCGCCAAGATTCAACCGTTAACTCTCTTAAATCGATGCCGTCTATTTTAATGCAACCTTCGCTAGGATCATAAAGGCGGCCTAGCAAACTAATCAGCGTCGATTTCCCGCACCCCGACTTTCCCACGATACCAACAGTCTGGCCCTTCGGAATACGCACATCCAGATTGTTGAGCACACGCTTTCGGTCCTCTGCATAACTAAAGGCAACGTTTTCGAACCGGATGCCTTCCTTTAGGTGCTTGAAAACAATTGTTCCATTCACCAAATAAGGTTTATTTGACGTATCAATGAATGCTAATACAGATGTCAAAGATGGGTAGAGAAGCCGAATCTGGGAACAACCACGATGAAGTCTTTTGGCGGGAATCAGCAGCCTAAATACGATCACAATGAATACCGTAATCCGGGTTAGCCAAACTGGAGTTTGCGTTGGCAGGATGGCTGTTCCAACAAGAATCAATATTACAAACCCAAAGATGGATATGATAGTGAACAAAGGCATCGACCTACAAACAAGCTTTCCGCTTTGGAAGTGCCAGTTGAGTGACTCATCGATCGCCATACCAATTCGCGTTACGCTCGTGCTTTGCTGCGCGTGCAGATGCGAAAGTTTTCTTAGTGAAAGCCCCTCGATTACCACTTTCCGAAGCTGTTTGCGAGAAGAGATGGCTGAACGTGCCGTCTCCATCAGCTTCTGCGAGCTCAACGAACGAGTCAACCATGCGAATGCAAGCAACAGCAAGACAGCGAACACCGTGAGTTGCCATGATAAAAGAAAAAGCAAAACCGAGTAAACCGCCATGATGGAACACGCGGCGAGCATGTTCGCAACTAGGGGCACAATCCCCGCAGCTTGCTTCGTCTCACTCATGAGGAGATTGAAAGCATCGGAAGAATCGTTCTTTTGGAAATAACTACACGGGAGGCTAAACACCTGCCTGGTAGTCAACACTTTCAATCTACGCTCGACGCTCAACATCAACTTAAGAGCTGTAATGCTTTCAGCATATCTGAGCAACGCCTGTACCGACGAAACGATCAGTAAACCAATCGCAATCAAACGTACACGAGTTACAACAGGAAGGCTTGTGAAGTAGACACTCAGACTCGCCCAGAAAGTAGACCCTGTCATTCGTCCTCCGTCTGACTTCCAGTCATCGAGTAAAGGAATGAGCATCGCCGCTCCCACACCTTCCACTCCGGAAGCGGCCAAAGCCGTAAACACTACAATGAACACCATTTTCCCGTGCTGCTTCACGATATGCAGGAGTGGCCACGCTGGTGTTTTAAAATGCATGATTTAAGGTTATTGTCGCACGAAAGTTTTAAAACTGGATGCTTTGTACGTTCTGAAAGTTTACTACGTTCTAATTATCTATTTAGGAAGTCGCATCCCTAATGAAATTGACTCGGGGACAAGAGCACAGGGTGATACTCTTTGTCGCCCACCTTTAACGGAAATGGCTTTATCGTTGGCTGCGGCTCGATCTCCGCGTCTTCAGCGATCTCATAGACAGTAATCACGATCTGTGAAGATCGCATATTGATGTGCAAGCGTCGAAGAGCCTTCACTTCTCCCGCATCGGCCAGCCATTCGACGGCTCGGCAAATGGAGTCCGCCTCATGTCTCTTCATTTGCTCCAAGATCAATAGCCGGCAATTGGTTTCACGAAGAGATTCAAGAAGCTTGCGAGGCGCTAACTGGGACCGCGGCTGCTTGATCCGTATACCGCGTCTGGACATCCGTGAAGCCCCAACTTGCCACACTTTATCGAGTCCCAGCGGTAGATTGCGTACAAGAATCGCCTGCTGCCGATTTCGCTCATCTTGCAATCTCAAGTAGCAAACAAAAGATCCGTCATATACACCATGGTAAAGAACCGGCTCATTTGGCGACGCGTCAACAACAAAATCTGCAACGTCGGCGAAATCATTTACTGACTTGAGGCCGCTACTCCAGCCAACTACACCAAGGTAAGTAAACAACGAGGCAACACAGATCAAACTTACGCTGGCACAGAAACGAGGCTTGCAGTTAAACCGCCTCGAGTCACGAATTTTCACAACGGCCATTGCTGCGAAGTACGTCGCCGCAGGGCACGCCCACAACATATACCTTACATCTTTCGCCCAGATGGAAGAGAGCATGAACAACGTTACTGCGGAGGCGAGAAGAACTCGAATCCCATCTCTTCGGTATCGAGCATCTCTCAAGCTGTGGGCAATGCCCAAACTGGCGGTGATTAGGAGCGGCCATGAGATGAGTTCCGGCACTGCCTCGAAATAATACACTGGCCAAAATGACTTTGCGAGCCGAGCAGTCGTAACACCAGTCTGTGAGAATTGTTGTTCACTGAAACTGTAGAGCAGACCAAAGAGTGTGACGGACACGAGAATGCTCACAGCGAGCACAACCTGCACGCGTCTACTAAGCAACCATCTCCACCGGCGGTCCATGACCAGCCACGCCAGAGAAATAGGAAACACCACGCCAACAACAGGATGCGTCGCAACACTAAGGGTTCCATAAATTACGGCGATGCAAAATTGATTGGGGGCATCTTCGGCATCAGGCTCCTCTAAATAACATCGAAGATGATACAGGCACGCGACGGCTAACGCAGTCGCGGGCAGATTCAGCATGACTGCTCCTGACCATGTCATGCACCCGGGCATCAGAAGTACAAACCCCGCTACCAATCCCGCTTGCGGCGCGATCCAACGCCGTAACGCGAGCAGGGTATAACTCCCTAGGAGCAATCCAAATAACTGAACTACCATTTTTGCAATAAAGCAACTAATCCCAAACAGTGAAAAGCAGGTGGCCGTAACCAAGTACAAAAATGGGGGATAGCGGTGCGGCGTAATAGCCGGATACCTCGCATAATACTCATAGGAAAATTGCCTGAGGCCGTTGTTACCCTGTGCAATTAGATCCATGTAGAAAATCGAATTCATCACATGCCGCGGCGAATCCCCTTGGTACCAGATTCCGTCGTTTCCCGAATGATACGCTAGAGTGAAAAACCAACAGGTCAACAACACAACCCATTGGCTCCCCAAACCATCCAATTGAGACAGACACTGAGCGTGGCTCTTTTCAGAGTTTGGAGGTGCAACGCTGGTGATCGTGTCAGTGTTCATAGCTATTTAATCGGAATTCATCATCGTTTCATGGTCCCGGCTATCGCGTTTTGGGGATCAGCCTCGCTAAATCTCGGAAGGTGCTGATTGCGTTGAACAAGGTGCGGCAGGGGACCAGCACGATTACCGGGGCCGCTTTCGTATTTTGGATACCGAATCTTTCAATTCGCGCCAGGTGAGTTTCGCTCGCAGCCAAGAAAAGACCATCATTCTAATTTGTGGGTTCCAGAGTTTTCTCGCGGTGCTGTGTCTTTAAGAGCGGTATTTTCATCCAGTGCAACAACACGCCTCCGGCAAACGCAACTCCGCAGTAAAAAAAGTACAGTAAATGCAGCGGAAGACTCATAACTGCAAACGAAGAGCCCTCAGCTCTACATAAAAACAACAAACTCGGTAGATTGATTCCCCAGATCACGACCGCAAGGAACAAAATACTGAGTGTAAGAGGCTCCCACACAAGGCAGAGCAAAGCCGCAACAACCAGAATTGCCGCGGATGCATTAACAACCACGCCTGTAAGCCCTACTAGGCTTGAAATAAAATCTGTGGCTAACAGAAATGCCACCAAGATAGCTGGCATGAGTGCACAAGCCGGACGTTGCAAGGAAATGATTCCGGTAACGAGCAACAAAACGCCCGCAATCATTACACTGAACCTTTGCCCCCACTGTGTGTTCAGGTTGTCTTTTAATCCGTCGCGGCAAAACATCAGACGGGTCCAAGGAATCCCTCGACGAAACACATCCGTATAAATTAACTTCAGAAGTGTCCAACGCTTTGTATGCTGAGCCTGAATATCCGGCGACAGTAAAATGGAATGTCCCTGCTCTGATAGCCTCATCCCCAATTCGATATCTTCAATACTCGGATGCGGAAAATTCTCGTTGAATCCGCCAACTTCCTTGAACACTGCTGTTCTGATGGCACCACATCCTGACCAGAATGTCTCCACGTTTCCCCCCGCACGCTGATGAAAGAAGTGGTGCATCAGGTTCTTATATACGGAGACAAAAGTCCTTACTTTGGGGCGTTGATCGTACGAGCCAAACACTGCAGCCAAAGAATCGTCTTCTAACTTCTCCCTGAGCTGCTGCAGGGTATTTTCGCGCACAAGAACATCGGAATCGATGAAAACCAAAATGTCGCTACGACACTCTGGCACCGCACGGTTTCGCGCCGTGGCTGGCCCGCTTTTTTTCGGCAATGTTATTACACGGGCGTTAAAACGCAAAGCAATTTCCCGCGTCTTGTCGGTGGAGCAATCATCAACCACTATGAGTTCATAGCTACACCCAACTGATTTTCGAAGGCACTGCAGGCAAGCCGACAAGTATGCGGCACTGTTGTGCGTTGGGACAACGACCGTTACCGAGATGGTACTGTCGCGACTCTTTGGGGTTGTAAGTGCTGACATTCGCTCTACTAAAAAATGGACAGAGACTGCGAGTCCCTACATGACCGTACCCGGAAAACCACCAGCGGCCCCACGTGTGAAACAACTAACATTCGTATCACGATAAAACAGATGAAGTCACTGCGAATGCACGCGGACAGTCCCCCCACCTTAAAGGTGGTCGCTTCATCCATTCTCAGCATTGAGACTAGCTTTCAGCTCTGGCAGTCTCATGATATTGTCGATCCTCATTGACACTCCACACGTCCCCTCTCTCGGGTTCAAGAACATTACGAGCAGCGATCATGCCGGTGATCATTGCATGGTCTTGGTTATTGTACCGATGGAGGCCGTTCCGCCCGATGGTCTGCAGGTTGTCAAAACTCTCAATAAATTCTTGCAAGATGGACAACGATTCTTTGTAGGTCTCATCATAAACCGGGTAGGACTTATCGACCCGGAATACACACCCGTCACTAAGTGACGTTCGCCTCGTTAATCCAAGTTGCGTCAATTCCTCAATGCCTAACTCGATGAGGTCCGCGTCGGCCATGTTCCAAAGCTCATCACCCTCATTGCAAAAATATTCTAATCCGAGGCTAGTCTGGTGCTCATTTGGAACCATCATCGGACTCCAGTTTCTGTAATTTTGAATTCGGCCCACTTTCACAGAGGGATCATGAATGTAAATCCAGTTGTCTGTAAAAATCTTCTTGGAATCAAGGATCAAACAGACCGTTAGAAAATCGCGGTACTTTAGAGCCTCAGCTGCCGTCCTGACTTCGGGTGGAGCTGAAGGCTCCATTTTAAGAACAAGTTCAGACAAGGGCATGCTGGAAATGAAGTCGGTTGCGGCCACTTTTATCGCAGGGGCAGTGCCTTCAGCAACCTCAACGGACTCGACCGTCGATCCATTGCAATAGATCGCAGTAACTTTTGCTTCTGTTCTGACTTGTCCCCCTCTTTGATTTATACGATTGGCGACCTCCTCCCACATCATGCCGGGACCCTTCTCTGGATATTTGAACGTTTCAATCAGAGATTTGATGTTTGTTTTCCGAAGTCCGCACGTTGTCAGGATCACAGTTTTTAGTGACAAACCCTTGATGCGTTGTGCTGCCCAGTCCGCACTTAATTTGTTACAGGGAATTCCCCAGACTTTTTCTGTGTACGATTCGAAGAACGTCTTAAACAACCTTTTACCAAATCGATTCGTAACCCACTGTTCAAAGGTGGCTTCTTCTTTGTAAGGAAAGGCCTTCCATCGTAAACAACTGATCAGAATCAAAAACGAATTGACAGCACCCAGTTTCAGGAAAGTGTCAACCGCTTTTAATGGGTAATTAAAGAATTTCCCTCGATAGTAGATTCGGGACTGCCGTGGCCTCGTCAGAAACCGGTCGGAGAGAATTCGCTCCCAAAAGTTGTTTACCTCAATGGACTTCGAGAAGAAGCGGTGGCCACCCATGTCGAAATGGAATCCTTTGTATGTCTCTGTGCGTGCAATCCCTCCAACAATTGCGTTTCGCTCTAGGACGGCAACCGGCACGTTCGCATCCACAAGATCCAAGGCAGCGGTAAGCCCTGACGGACCTCCGCCGATGATAATTACGTTTTTCTCGTTCAACTGATCACTTTGAAAGGCTGGACTTCTGTGGATTGCACGGGGGCCTATTCCGAGCGTAATTATCGAACTTCCCAACGCAATCAGAAATCGTGTTGCAACTCCGAAATGCGAGTTTTTTCGGCGAGGTTGTAGGTGTAGCGAGGAATTACGATGGAGTGCGCGAACTATTTTACTGAGAGATCGCTACATATTTCACAGCATGAAGGCCTTAAATCTGTTTGATAACACGTGCAGGCTGAAGGCCCTACTTGGTTGTGTTCTCCGGGCATTCAATGCGATTCGGTATTCGCTCGCACAAGACTCATAGCCTTCAATTTGGGATCACCCAACAACTAAGATCCACCGACGGTTCCAGCTTTGTGGAACTAAGCGAGCTCAGGGTCGACACCACTCGCTGCAGTTTGTAGTGAAAGGTAAGGCTACCTGCTTTAATGAGGGCATTGCGGGGTCGTATTGGTCAACGGATGGCTTGGCATAGGTGCTAAAGAAGTTCAGGAAACGGTTGCGCCAGTACGAGACATCTGCGGTGATTCATTTGTTGTATGGGTCGTCCAGCTTTTCAAAAACACTGAACCGTCCAGGGGGCCAGGCGTTCTGTGGACTGGCTAGATAGACAGGTGTGCCAGATGCGAGGCACGGAAACGCCACATGAAACCGTGTGGTGTAGACGGCCTCTGCGATGCGATACCTTTGGAGAGCATCCATTGCGGCCGCCTCGGCCTGCAGCAGAGGCAAAACTAGCACTCTATCGGTATGAAACCACTCGAATTCAGACGTTTCCAGGGAGCAACCGGTTTGTTTAGTTGAAAATACGTGAACCGACGCGTCTAAGGACTTGCCAATGCAAGCTCCAACGGTGAAAGTGTTCAGGTTGCTGAGTCAGTCCCGAGACAAAAGAGGCTTTCTGCAGCATGACAATCTTCATAGCGTGACCTGTTTGAGGCGGGTCGGAACAAACATGGGAATACAGATGAGAAAAGCATTGTTGGCATTTGCTGCCGGATTCGTCGTTTTGGCGGCAGGCACCCAGAACGCACTTGCCGGATGTGGCACGTGCGACAAAACCATTGTTGAAAACGCTGTTGCAAACAAAGACTTTGCAACGCTTGTTGCGGCTGTCAAAGCTGCTGCACTTGTTGAGACCCTTTCAGGTGATGGCCCGTTCACTGTGTTCGCTCCAACAGAGGCAGCCTTTGCCAAACTGCCAGAAGGTACCGTTGCAGATCTGGTTAAACCGGAGAACAAGGACAAGCTTGTAGCCATCCTCAAATATCACGTAGTGCCTGGAAAAGTGATGGCAAAGGATGTCGTCAAACTAGACGGCAAGAGAGCGAAAACCGCGGCAGGCAAGTCAGTCACTGTACGCGTCAAAGATGGTACCGTGCGAATTGGAAAAGCCAAGGTCGTTAAGGCGGACGTCAATTGCAAAAACGGCGTCATTCACGTGATTGACACCGTATTGATCCCAAGGCAGAAGAAGGCGAAGCCAGCACCTGCTGGCGTAGATACAAAATAGTTCATCTGGAACTTGTGACCTATCGCGGCGTCGGACACCAAGTGTCCGACGTTTTTTTTATGTCTCCGCTGTACATCCGCAATGACCATCCGTTGCTGTTAGTGTTCCAGCTTAACGTCAATAGTCGGTCGTGACTCAAGTTTCAGCCTTGCTCCGATCTTTCGCAACAACCAGCATGCCTATCGCGGCCGATCCCACGACCACACACAACGCGCTGAATGCCATCGTGAATCCTCCGCTTCCTTGTGCAAGCCAGCCCGTGATTGTAGGGCAAACAATTCCGGAAAGCGAAAAGAACGTCACAATATATCCGGTGGCCACACCCGTGCGTTGCGGAAATAAATCCGCACAGATTGAGTAGTAGGGACTATTGGGCGCCATCGAGAACCCAATTCCAATCGACACAAAAACAACAGCCCAAGTCGCTGACTCCACCAGCATCACGGGAACGAAAAAGATGACGGCTGCTATCTGGCAAATCCAAATCAGATGAACCCGGGCAGCTCTGGTGCGGCCAGTTCGCCGCATGATGTAGTCCGATAGCCAACCGGCAATCGGCATCAAGATCAATGCCAAGGCCCAAGGAAGCGTGCTGAAATAGCCAACCGATTTCAGCTTCATGTCGAATGTCTGCTCAAGATAACCAGGCAACCACGTTAACCCAAAAAACAAAACCCAGCCAAAACCAAAGAACGACCAGGCAGTCGCCAGCAGCGTTGGATTTAAAAACACTTCACGAAGTGGCAGTTTGTTACCAGGGTCGTTCTCGGCAAAATCTCTCGTATTCACAGAATTAATTCTGGGTGGCTGCCTGTAAAACATCAGAAACACGATCCCCAATACCGCCCCAACGCTACCAAGGCAGAGAAAGCAGCCACGCCAGCCCAAGGTCAAGATGATCGGGGCGAGAATAATACCTCCAAGTAACAGTGCCAACGGAACGCCCAGCAAGGCTGCCGAAGTAAATCGCCCGAGTTTGTCGGGCCGCACCCAGTCTACGAGTGCCCGATTCATTGCTGGGAAATTCGCACCTTCGCCCATACCCATCAGAACACGTAACACAAGGAACACCCAGAAGACCTGCACAAATCCCTGCAGGATCATAAATACGGACCAAATGAGCAAGGCGACCCCCCAGACCGTTTTGACGCCGTAACGGTCCAGCAAAAACCCAGAAACTCCGTTGGTGGCCAATGTGCCCACAGCAAACGCCGACATTAAAAGGCCGAATGCACCATCTTCAATACTCAAATCGGCCTCGATCGGCTTGATCGCGAATGAAATCACGACACGATCAAGGTAATTGACCAGCACGAGTACAAAGCAAAAGGCAGCAACAATGAAACGGAAGCCATCCTGCTGGCGCCCCGCCATGTCAGTATCCGCAGAAGATGTTTGCATGATGGGTCCTGAGCTCTCAAGTAGGGGTTAGGCGTGAATTGCCTAAAGCATGACCACTTACCAGTGAAAGCAAAGAAGTATGCCAAGGGCAACGCAGTCGCCAGAGGCTACTAAACGACCACCGCTTGCACAACTAATGACGCGATGCGATGTTGATCGAGGCGATCGTTGCCGGCACTGCGGGATTCTACGGGCCTGAACGGTGACCGACTGGCCGGCCGAGCAAGGTATCGAGAACGGCTTCCATGCGGGCCATCGTGTTGCTACCTCTGGATTGCGTAAAATATAGCACGATCAAATCTTCACCCGGCCAAACCCACGCGTAGGTTCCGTCCGAGCCGCTGTGACCGAAGACGATGAGTTCATCGCGGTCATTGTAAAGATGCATCAATTGGCCGTACGAAGACGATACTCGTGCAACACCTGTCGGCATTGTGGTCTCAGAAACCGGCGTAAGTACTCGCCTCACCGCCTCCTGCGACAGCAGACGCTGTTCTGCAAACTCGCCTCCATCGAGCAGCATCGCCAGAAAACACGCATAGTCGGAGGTGGTTGAGTAAAACCCCTGTGCGAACATGGGGAATGCAAAATACGGCTTACCGTTCCAGCTCCAAAACGGTCGCCAGCCCCCCCGACCTCCTGCATATTTGGTCGCCACCCGATTCACTCGCACATCTCCTTCTCGCAGCAGAGGAATTGTGTCCTCCATGCCTAGGGGATTAAGTAATCTCCGTTGAATCAACTCTTCAGCCGCGTTACCTGTAACGGTTTCGATGACAGCAGCCAACGTGTCGACATTCGCATCGGCATAGTGATAATCGGTTCCCGGCTCGAAAAGCAGAGGTCCGTAGTTTCCCCAGTATGCAGCTAGCTCCTGAACACTTTTGTAGCTGCCATAGTCCGACCACAGACGCCCAGGAGACCTCATTGGAAGGCCACTACGATGCGTTAGCAGTTGCTGTACCGTAATCTTACGGGAGACGGTGTTATCAAACGCCGGTATGTACTTTGCTACCGGAGCACTCAACTGCAAGACACCCTCATCAATCATCATCTGCGTCAAAACCCCTACCAACGGTTTCGTCATTGAGCGAATGCTGAAAATTGTATTTTTTTTCATCGGCTCGTTGCGTAATCGCCCGTCGACTCCAAACGCTTCGTGCAGGATCGTGTACCGATTTTTTATGATTAACAGTTCCGCTCCAACGATCTCGTCAGCGTCAAGGAACCCCCTGATAAGATTACTCAAACGAGTCAAGGCATCAGGATGAACTCCTTGGCTTTCGGCATCTGCCAAAGGAAAATCCCCATTTGCCTCTGCGGCATTCCCCTCAAGCCTTCGAACAGCTGAGTGCCCAGCCTCCCGATCGGGATTCACCTGCGATACTACCTCTGTTTGGGCATACAAGGACCCAGCAGCACCCGCTATAGGCAGGAACAAAGCACCGCAAAGCAATTGCATTCTCAACATCAGGTGTCCCACTTGCTGCTAAACCCAAGACCAGTTTCATGAATGCACATGATAACAGTCTCGCTGATACCCAATCGCAAATCCCCGCGAGTTCTTTGTACCTATTGAAGACAGTTGCTCGCCCTGAGCCTTAGGACGCGATCGGGCTGACTCGCGTGTAAATTTCTGCCCACACCAAAGAACTTGATGATTCCTACGAGATGAACAACAGACTTTTGGTTGAACGAACTGACGCCCATCACACTAAGCAGAGGATCCTCCTCAAATCGATGTCCCACTACTGCCAATATCGCATACCAGGGGTTGTTGCCCCAAAAGCAACGTTTCCTTCACGGTTGGTAAGGTTGTACGAAAACGACTTCACGCCGATAGGACTGATGTACGTCACTGCCATGCCAACAGGACCAGTACACACCTGCCATCGTCGATCACCTCGATCCCTGCACGTCGCGCGGATTCGGATGCTTTTTGATCTTCTGCACCAGGCTGCATCCAGATGTGTTTGACACCGACAGAGATTGCTTCGGCGACCACCTGGCGCGTCGCTTGCGGTGGTGTAATGATCGAAAGTGACTCGGGCACAACCGGAAGGTCTTTTAGGCTGGCGTACGCTTGATGCCCCTCAATGACGGACTGGTTTGGGTTCAACGGGAAGGTGTCGCGTTCACTTAGAAGAAGCGCTCGGAAAACTTTGTTCCCATATTTGTGCTGTTGGTTGGATGCACCGGCTACCGCAAACGTTTTGGCGGCTAAAAACTTCTCAGCTCTGTCCATGGAAATCACCGCGTGGTTGGATAGTAGATGGGAAAAAAACGCTCTCAGGCCCATTCCGAATTGCGTTCAGAATCTGCGTTCGATGCATGACGTCGCCTCATTATGCACTTCATCGGAACAGTCAGGGAACCATCCCAATTTAGCAAAGGAGCGTGCTTCGCACGCGTTCACTTGGGAAGAAAAGCATGCACTGTCGTCGCGCGTGCATGCACCTTGGATAAAGGTGTCAACGTGGAACACGCTATGACGCCAGATTAGACGTCGTCAAACATGCACCATCGCTCCACGCCAGAATCCCGTATAGACACGGTCATCTAAGCCAGCGCTTTCTAGATTGCGTTCCCACTGCACCGAGTACCGGCTGACGCACCCGATCGGTTTAGCATTTGCAGGTTCTGCCGACCTTCCCATGGGCTCTCAACCCAACTGACACTTGACATGCCTGCCGAGAATTCCCTCCGTTTGCGGGTAGTGCGTGCTTCATGGTGACGCCTTGATCATTCTGCTACATGGGACAGGGTTTTCCGTGCTGCCAGCAGTCACGTCACTGCCCATCAGGGAACCATTGCGTATACTGCTTGTTGTTCTGCTGTCAGATTGGCTTTCTGAGGAAGCTATCCCATCGCCTACTTTCAATGCTTGCAAAGCAAGTCGCATTGTGCATCACTACCGTTAAAAGCTGACAACGCTTTTAGTTCGGGTCCCAAGTCACCCCCGCTCGACTGAACATACCCAGTTGACTGCGCCAAACCTCCGTCTTTCAATTGATCCCTAAGCTCGTTTGAAACCATGTTTACATTCCTTCATGCAGCTGACATTCACCTCGATAGCCCTTTAACAGGGTTATCGCAACACGATGAGGCACCGACGGAAACCATTCGTGTTGCCACGCGTGCGGCTTTGACTCGTCTGGTCGATTTTGCGATTACTGAAGCGGTAGACTTCGTTTTGATTGCCGGCGATTTGTACGATGGGGACTGGAAAGACTTTGGCACCGGCATCTCGTTCAACAATGAGATGCGTCGGCTTGAATCGCAACAAATCCCAGTCTATTTGATCTACGGAAATCACGATGCCGAGTCACGCGTCACCAAAAGTCTGAAGTTGCAGGACAACGTCCACGTGTTATCAACCAAGCAGGCAGAGACGGTTCACCATCCGACGCTGCCGGTGAGTGTTCACGGTCAAGGATTCGCTACACAATCGGTCACCGAAAACCTTGCCGAGAATTACCCCGGCCCCACTGACAATCGTTACAACATCGGTTTGCTACATACCAATCTTGGTGATCGAGAAGGGCACGGCAATTATGCGCCTAGTAGTCTTCCTCAACTCGTTGCGCATGGATACGACTACTGGGCACTTGGGCACATACACATCCGCGAAATTCATCACAAACACCCCCATGTGGTTTACTCTGGAAACACTCAGGGCCGCCATGTGAAAGAAACGGGTCCAAAAGGATGCTATCTGGTTACGGTCGACGATGACATGGAAACATCAAAATGCGAGTTTGTTGCGCTTGATAGTGTACGCTGGGAGAACTTAGCTATTGATTGCAGCGGAATGATCACCGAACATCAAGTCCTTGAAGCGATTCGCAACCGACTCAACGCTGCATTCACAGACGCGGATGGGCGTTTACTGGCGGTCAGGTTCACACTCACGGGTAATACTGAGTTGCATGAGCTGTTACACGCGGAGCACAGTCGTTTCCGGGCGGAGTGCCAAAGCATTGGGCTAGACATTGATGCGGAACTGATCTGGATTGAGGATCTGCGTCTCAAAACCCGTACATTGATTAATCCAGAAGAGCTAGCCAAGCAAGATGATTTGACAGCCTTTGTGCTCGACGCTCTCAAAGCGTTCGACCCCAACAGCTTGCCTGCTGCCGTGGAGACCTTGGTGAGAAAAATTCCCGCTGAGGCAACGCGAGCCTTGCAATCAAGTTTAAAACCGCAGAGTGAGCCAGAAAGGCAGACCATGCGTGACGAGATCAGTGCCATCGTGCTTCAGGCAATTGCAACATCAGATTCGGCCGAATAGTACCCGCCCCCAACGCAGCCCACACGAACCTCATGCGTTTCGACTCACTCAACATTCCAGCCTTTGGGCCGTTCACGTCCTGTTCCTACGACTTCGAACCATCGTCACATGACTTGCATGTGATTTACGGTCCAAACGAAGCTGGAAAAAGCTCGCTATTAAGAGGGATACACCATCTGTTGTACGGCTTTCCTGCGTCAACGGATGACGATTTCCTTCATGAGTACAAAAAACTCAGAATCGGTGCTACCGTCAGTGATGGTGCCCAGAGCCTCACGTTCCTAAGAAAAAAAGGCAATGTTGGCACCTTATTGGATGCAAAGCAAAACTCAATTGACGAGGGAAGACTGAAGGCGTTCTGTGGATCAGTCAGTCCAGAATTCTTCAGCCAAATGTTTGGCCTCAGCACCGAAACGTTGCGTAGTGGAGCAGACAGTCTCTTGTCATCGCAGGGCGAACTCGGTGCACTGCTGTTTGCGGCCAGTGCCGGTGGCGCACCAATCGAATCCGCGATTCAGAAACTTCAGGCAGAAGCGGACAAGCTGTTTGCAGGAAATGGCCGCAAAGCCAACACCATTGTCACCGCCTATGCCGCAGTGAAGAAACATGAAAAAGAATTAAGAGCGAACTCATTGTCGACAGCAGAGTGGAAAAGATTAAACCAAGAGATCGATTCTGCACAACGTGAATTTGACAGCAAGGACGAGCAACTTAACAAGTGTCGCATGCGTCAAACCCGGGTACAGAGCCTCTTAAAGGCGATACCTCTAATACACGCCTTGCAGACGACGCATGCCGCGTTGGCAACAATCACACTTCCGCACCTCCCCTCTGACTTCCCAGCGCGCGTCACCGAAGCGAACTCAACCCTCGCAAACGCAACCGCACTCATCAGTGAGCATGAGACGAGTTTGCTCAGCAAGCAAGCTCGTCTCGTTGAGATCACGCCGTTCGAAAACATCGTCCGTGACGCACCTGAACTAGATTCCCTGCACCAAACAATCACACAGCACCTGAACGACCTTCAGAATCTCGAAACACTTCAGGGCAAGCTTAGACAACTGCAGCACGAGCAACAATTGCAGTTGCAGAGCATGGAATTAAAAGATCGAGAAACCTTGAGTGCCTTGCCAAATGTCGGAAAAAAGCAATTGCACGGGATCAAACAATTGGTCGAGTCGATTGCGATTGTAGAACGAAAACGCGACCAAGCACGACATGATTTCAACGGGACCACCAGCGCACTGGCAAAGCAACAGCAGAAATTGGCCGCCCTCGGGGAGGCTAAAATTAACGACTCATTGCGTGCATTGAGCTCAGAGGTTGAGGAACACAACAAAAACAGCAAAGTTGCTCTAACGTGGCAAGATCAGCGTGACGACAGAGAAATCTCGTTACAACAATTGACCAACCAGCTAGGAATTGGGTACCTCAGTGCTGATGAAGCCCGTAAGCTACAGGTGCCAGCACTCACTGTGGTGGAACAGTTTCAGAAAGACGAGAACAGAATCAAGGAAGACCTACGACTTGCTCAACAAATGCTGGATGACCTGAAGACATCGGCTGTTGAGATCGAAGCTGAGATCAGAGCAGGGTCGGATAATGTTGCCGTCGTCACCAAAAATGATCTTGTGGATGCCCGTACGGCGAGGGACGAGTACTGGAATCAACTGTCACAGAAACTGATCGACAAGAAGGCGGTGGAGACAGGTGAGGCTGAAGCTCTGTCGCGGAAGATTGTCGAAAGCGACCAAATCGCAGATACCCTTCGTGATCATGCGGAAATGATTGGCAAACTGACTACACTTCAACGCCGACTAACGAGTAATGCCGAGAAGCAGAAACAGGTAGAACAAACCGTAGCTCGCATTAAAGACACGCAGACAGTTTTTGAAACGAAGTGGCGACAACACTCAAGCTTTTTACCTGGCCGGCACTTCATCCCCATCGAGCTCAACGCGTGGCTTGTTCACTGGGATACCTGGCTCAACCTTGACGCCGAAATGTCGAGCCTAGAGAAAAAGCTGCAAGCAAATCGGGCAAAAGAAGAAGAATTGTGTGACGCTTTGCGGAAAAGTCTTCAGCGTAATGGTGAGAGTTACACAATTCTGGCCACTTGTCTCAGCAACAGACTTAGTGAAGCTGAGTCCGTCAATGGTGAACGAAAAGCGATCCGCGTCGATATCGAAGCGTCTAATTCAGATTTGTCAGCTCAAAGAGAAGCGTTCACCCAAGCTGAACAGAAACTTGCGAGTGCAATAGATGATTGGACAGCATCGCTTTCTGAATTCCAGATTAATAACACAGCTTTAAGGAACGTCGCACTGAACCAACTCGAGGCCAGACACACGGCACATGCAACTGACCGAGATATATCAGCCTGCGTCGAACAAGTTGCGTCAATCACCCGACGGATTGAAAGCTACACAGAAGACCTCGAGAAGTATCGCAGTCGGCATCTCCCTGACTCTGCCTCACTAGATCCTGCGAATCCACAAATTACGGAAAAGCGTCTCGCCGATCTGCTGGCATCTGCCCAGGTTCGAAGAACAGAGCATGAGACACTTATACGCGACATTGTACAAGTCAAGGAAATCCTGAGGGCCAAGGAACGAGCAAAGGATGCTGCAACCTTGCAGATCCAACAACTCATGACGGAAGCCAATGTCGACTTTCCCGAAGGTCTCCCTGATGCGATCACTCAGTTTGAAAATCAGCAGCGGCTTCGTCAAAAATTAGAACTAACCAAGGCCGCCCTAAACAATTTGGCTGGTTCCATGGGGGTTGATGCCCTTATTAAGGAAGCAGAGGCAGAAGAGAGTGATTCTTTACAGATAGAGGTGAGAACGTTAGCTGAGGAGATTGAAGGTCTTCAAGCTCTCAGAGACAGTGCACGCGATGTGTTGAACGATGCAAGGAAAGCTCGGGCGAAGTTAGAAAAGGCAACCGATGAAGCTGCAGTCGCGAAGCAATTTTCCGCGAACGCCCTCGCAACGGTCATTACGCAAAGCGAGCGGTTTATACGGCTGCAACATTCAATCGCGTTTCTGCGTGCTCAGGTAGAGGCGTACCGCAAAAAGACCCAAGGCCCAATGATCGAAAAGACGTCAGAATTTTTCAGCACTCTGACAAACGGAGCCTTCAGTGGGGTTGGGGCGCAACAGGATGATGGTGACCCCGATCAAATTCATCTCGTGGCCCTTCGTGACACCATCGAGGAATCTGTCGCAACGCCTGATAGCCTTAACACCCAAGCCTTGTCGGAGGGAACCCGAGACCAGCTTTATCTTGCCCTTCGAATGGCCGCCATCGATATTCATCTTGAGCATCACGCTCCTATGCCGTTGATCCTCGATGATGTATTGATGACATTCGATGAATCCCGCTCGAAAGCATTTTTCAAGTTAATGAAGACCCTGTCTCGAAAAACACAAGTGATCGTCTTCACTCATCATCAGCACACAGCAAACATGGCATCGCAGTTCATATCCACTGAACAAATCTTGCGTTTGGGTGCGAACTCCAACGCATGATCTTTGTCAACAGATGCCTGCGTTTAAAAACGACGGGGCAGCATTGTTTGTGAGTAAACGAAACACCCCTAGCCTTATGCCCAAATTAAGATCGGGAGCCTCAATCAAGTGTTTTTTATGTTCTCAATGAGACTGAGGTGTTGGCAGCAAACTATGCGAGCAAATTCAGCAGCCGGCGCAGGGAAAAATCGGGCTTGACTGATGCTGATAATGCAGCGTCACTAACTTACTACGAGGGTTGTCATGTTTGGTTTTGGAAATCGCGAAGAGAAATTGCAACAAAAATATTCCAGCCTAATGAAGGAAGCTTATGAACTTTCAACCGTTAACCGGAAGAAAAGCGATCTGAAGCGGGCTGAGGCAGAGGCGGTAGGGAAACAGTTAGAACAGCTCAAGTCAAACGCGTCCTAAAACAGAGATAGTCGGCAAAGAGTCCCACCCAACGGTTGAAGGGTGGTGGAGAATGAAATGTCTTATGCTCGTTCACGGCTGTGGCTAGGGATGTCGGGGGTCGGTCTAATCGTACTCCTTGCTCTCGGTCTTCTGTTGATGCGACTTCCTCTGAGTCTTCTACCAACTGATTTGACATGGTCCAGCGCTGACCTCATCGCTCTGGGGTCGATTCTTGCAGTTTTTGTTGTTTTTATGATGCCGCTGGATTTTTTGGGTGGGTATTTGTTCCCGAATTTGCGAGGGCCTCGCAAAATCGCCGGTAAGGCGTTTTTGATGAGTTGGACACGGGGGACGTCAACGCAATCTGCTTTCTTTATGATCGCAAGCGTCGTGCTCTTAAGTCTGGGACGTTGGGGTGGTTCGCTGGGCGCGTCGGTCGGTCTCGCAGCCTTATGTCTTCTACTTCTCGCATTCCAATTACGGCTTGGTCGTTTGACTGGCGCGCTCGGCGAAATCAACCAGCTAGGGACCGCGGATCACGAGCAAGTGGAGGCAGCAACACGACTCGTTACAACATTAGGCTGGAAGGGTCGAAGGCTTGTATTCTTATCGCATCAAGACCCGGGCTTTACGGGAGGGATCGTGGGGTTGCCTTGGTGTGAAAAAGTTGTGCTGCCAGTGGGAATGTTAGGGAGACTATCCACCGACGAACTCGCGGCAACCATCGCCAGGAGGTTAGAGGCGATAGACGACGGCAGCCGGACCAGAGGCTTGATGGTCGCACTCGCGTGGGTCTTGTTCGGGTTCAACTTGTCAGCATTCTTGCCTGGGGCTGGTGTCGCGAGTGTGGCGGAGCTCGCGACAACGTGTCTCGGATTCACTCTGTGGAGCTTTTTAGGCTTATTGGTTCTGCCGAGTTTAAGCCGCCAAGCGTCATTTTCGATCGATAGCAAGGTAATTCGTCGTGGAGTGCCTGCTGAATCTTTGACTCGTTCACTCACCAAGTTCGACCAACTACAAGACGATGAACCAGAACGACCTCCGATGATCGAGGCGATCTTCCATCCTGTACCAAGCGTCGCAAGAAGACGGGGGCAAATTGCTGCGCGTACCCCAATCGCGTGGCATGCTGCGAGGATGACCCTCTTTCTGTCATGGGCATGCATGGGCATCCTAGTGCGTGCTGTTCACTGCAATGTTGGCCGTCCTGAGCTATGGGTTATGTACCCTACGGATTGATCTAGCGTGAACGTAGCGGTGGTCGGGACAACGTAACGCCACAAGCTGGCCTTCAGCCACAGGCGGACAGGTGACCGACCTGCAGGATGGTGCAAAGAATCCAACGCCGAATCATTTGGGCAATGTTGGCTGCTTGGACTTCGTGTTCCCGGCAAAGAAAGAGAAAATGCCATCGAAATGTTGCCAAGCCAGAAAAACATGTCCGCCATTTTTCACTTCAATGTACTCATGCTTCATCCCGAGTTCTTTCATTTTATCGACCCACAGTCGAGTTTGCCGAACGGATACCAATCGATCTTGGTCGCCTTGGACGACGTAAGCCGGAATATCCTTTGCCTTTGCAAGCCTGTCACGACTCCCGTAAGCCGCTGGCGCGATGACCGCCATCGCGGCCCAGATTTTAGGGTAGGTCATTGCCAAGTGCATCGAACCGCCCCCTCCCATAGAATGCCCAAATAAATAGATTCTGTCTGGATCTATCTGAAAATTTCTTCGCGTTAACTTCAGCACTTCCAGCACGTCCTGTTCGCTCAACTCACCAAGGTTCCTCGGATCTGAGCCCCTACCGCCTCCCTTTCCCCGACTCCCGTACCATCCGCGTGCGTTATACCCCATAGGTGCTACTAAAATGTAACCCTCACGATCCGCGTATTTGGTAAGTCCCGGATAAGCAAGGATCTGCCCGGGACTACCACCCAGACCATGCAGCACAACCACAAGGGGGTACGTTTTGGATTCATCGAAATCTTGAGGTAGATAAAGTCCGTAGAAAAGACGTTTGTTGGCCATCTTAAAGTCGTAAGTGGGGAACACAATTCGCCCAACTTTGAAGGGTGTTGTGTTTCCATCACCGATCTGAACCGTTTTTTCAGTGCCTTCTTCTCCTTTAGCAGGTGTTGCCGCAGCAGCATCACGGGTGCTTTCAGTAACACGATCACTCGCCGGTGGTTTGCTCCCGCCACCTTGGTCACCCGACTCATCTTTTTGATACCCTTCTTGCTGCAGTCCGCTGCTCGCCGTGCGGGCCAAGCTTGTAACAGGGAACGCCAGAATGCCCATTGCTCCCGCGATTGAGATGAGAACCGGCAGTAGTACGCTGCAGAAGCTACGCATCAAAAGTTGTCCTAAACACATGAGAACAGAACACAGCGAGGCCGCTAAACAGATGAACAGACCACGCGTAATTAACCGCTTTTATCCCTAACCGATCGAACAGTTTTTAATACTACCCGTCATTGCAGTGTCTGCCGCTAGTCTACCCGACTGTTCTGCTTGCAAACATACCCGTCACACGCAAACGGCTGCTACGAAAACTCGCTGATCAAACAACGCCACGATTGTGTTCAGTTAAACTACCTATTCTGAAGCCTCGTTTGGGCGAGATTTGCGCGCAATGCCGAAGAACTCACCGCCACAAATCCTTGTGAGTCTCACCTTTATCACGCAGGGAATCCAGCTTTCCGTAGTCTGGATAAGGCTGGTAGCAAACAACGCACACACTGGGCGGAAAGGTTTTGTACATCGGCATTAGCAGAGAATGCAAACCCCTGAAGGGTCGCGAAGCAGCTACGCCCAGCAGCGTCAACCGGTGCACTACATCACCACATCCCCGCGAGGCGTGTTCACGAAGCCACTCAACTTCGCATTTCCATTAGATCCCCCCGCCGAGCACTGACACCGTCCCTGGCAACGGCAGAAACGAGTTGCGATTGACCTCAACGGACAATTCAAACGTCGTTGCATTTAGCCTACGTGGTTTTCTCGGACGATGTGGTGCCGCCGCATTTTCAGTTGAAATCGACGCGAGAGTGACCACGAGTGAGCCAAACCGGCATTGTCCATCAGTTGGCGTTGGAATTAGGGTGCGAACGGGTTAAAATAAGGTATGCAAAATACTAGACATTTACAACGCCGTCGGTTCGTGTTGCAGTCCGTGACTGGCTCACTGCTAATACCTTCTCTTGCTTCGTTGGCCGCAGGTGGGGAGATAGTCGCGAAATCCAACGAGTCGACAGACGCTTCTACAGGGCAACCGCGTCGGTTTGTTGCGATCGGCAATCTGCTCGGTTTTCAACAAAAGAGCTTTTTCCCAGAAGACGCAGGCAAAACCTACGACAACACGACGCTGTTAACGCCCCTGAACTCTCAGCGAGAGAAGTTCACCGTGTATCGTGGCCTTGACCATGGTCTCAGGGGCGGGCACTTTGCTGTTCACACATTTCTGTCAGGTGTCCTGCATCATGAATCCAAGAATCGCCATGACGGCAACATCACCCTTGATCAATACATTGCAGATTCGATCGGAGGAGACACCAGATTTCCCTCACTGACAGTCGGCTCGGAAGGGGGCATCCATGGTGGATGTCAACTGTCATGGACAAGATCCGGTGTCCGTGTTCCACCCATTACCGGCCCCGCTGAATTATTCGACAAACTGTTTGTGGCTGACACCGCGACACAGCGAACACGGAAGCTACGCGACGCCAGTTTGCAAGCTTCGATCCTGGACTCAGTCACTGCTGAAGCCGGGGACCTAGCTAAGAGAATAAACAGCGAAGACCGAAACAAATTAGACGAGTACTTCAGCTCAATACGCGACGTTGAGAGAAGACTACAGACCCGCAAAACGTGGACTGATAAACCGAAACCAGTCGCCCCATTCGAAAAGCCGGCGAATACAAACACTGTGGATGATTTGCCCATCCTCTACGAGCTAATTGCCTTAGCGTTGCAAACCGATTCGACACGCGTGGCAACGCTGGAAATTGGTGGCAGTTTCCTGCCGCAAAATATGGGCATCAATAAGTCGTACCACAGCATGTCACACCACGGTAATGATGAAGATGTGATCGCGAATTTGCTTACTTTGGAAACTTACCAAGTGGACCAGTTTTCAAAGTTTCTTGCACGGATCTCAGGGATGACGTCGGACCATGGATCATTGCTTGATACGACGGCTGTGCTATTTGGGAGCGGGATGGGGAACGGTAGTGCGCACACGAACACCGACCTGCCTATTATCCTCGCAGGGGGTGGGTACGAAACCGGTGAGTTCAAGAAGTTGGAACCCAAAGGCGTTCGCAAGACGCCCTTAAGTAATCTCTTTGTCGACATCGCACGGCGAAGCGGTATCGAAACAGACTCGTTTGGAACCAGCACCGGGTCATATTCGTGAGCGGGGCCACAAACCTGCCATGTGCACCTTATGCACATGGGTTTGCCATCGTCCAGACATTTCTGCGACGCGTCCTAACTGGGCTGTTAAGCGTACACGCGGCACTGTCCTACGCCGCAACCCCAGACAAAAATGCCGCGTACGAAGATCAAGGTGCCCGCTTCGTACAACAGTTTTGCATCGATTGCCATAGCAAAGAAACCGAGGAAGGCGAACGCAACTTTGATACCTTCAGTCTGCCGATCAAAACGGTGCAACAGCTGATTACTGCCGATGAGATTGTTGACCAACTGACGCTCAGGTTGATGCCCCCACCCGAGGCATCCCAACCGTCAGAACAGCAGCGGATCGCAACTATCGAAACGCTTCGCCGAGGTATTGCAGATGCACGCGATACTTTTGACTCGACCGGGGCAAGAACGGTGATGCGTCGCCTTTCGAATCGCGAGTACGAAAATACCCTCGCGGCGTTGTTCGATCGCCGTGTGGATACCCTCGGTCTGACTGCAAATTTCCCAAAGGATGGTACCACCAACCATATCGACACCATCGGTGATTCTTTAATCACATCTGGCTTCCTGATGGATGAATACTTTCAAGCGGCCTCCCGGCTTGTCGATCTACGCTTGGCAAAGCCCGTGATTGCAGAGAGAACCTGGCACTTCACCGAAAATTTCCAACAATATGAAGAGCTAGCTGGCTCACACAAAAGCGTTCTTAAGAATAAGTTCCTGTGTCTTTACGAACAACCCAACACGGACACGCGACAGGGGGGATATGCGCACATCGAAGATTTCCTCGTCGGCGTGCCCGTTTCAGGCCTTTACGAAATTCAGTGCCTCGCTCAAGCATTACACCGCGACACACACTACGATCCAAAGATCTTCCGCATTGATTTCTCAGAGCCGTTTCAAATCGCAGTCGTTCCTGGTGATATCACGAAGGGACACATCCATTATCCCCAACCGGTCGAGCCTGTGCTGGCAGTAGCAACAGTGCCCGATCACCAACCGGAGTGGATTACATTTCGCGTGTGGCTTGAGGCTGGCCAAACCCCTCGTTTCATTTTCCCCAATGGTCCCTATGAGTCTCGAGCATCGGTTATCGAGACGAACCGACGTTACAAGGATGAATTCAAGGCCCCCAAAGAAGGGGTTAGCAGAACCACCTTGCTGCGTGAAGGTGCACTTCCCCACATTCGGATTGGTGAAATCAAGATCAGAGGTCCGATGTCGGAACCCGGAGGCAGCAAGGAACAGCGAGCTGTATTTGGTCCGACGGGTTTCCAAGCCGACCACGCAAAAAACCAGGTCACTGAGTTCGCGAAAAAAGCCTACCGACGACCGCTAACCGCAAATGATAGTCGTCGCATCCATGAGTTCTACGAAAGCTTGCTCGAACAGGACATGCTACCCCGTGACGCAGCCTTATCCACCATCAAAATGATCCTTTGCTCGCCCTCTTTCTTATACTTCAGTGAAATAACAGAAGAGTCTGAAACAACACTTCATCCGCATGACTTGGCAACGCGACTGTCTTACGCGTTGTGGGCCGCGCCGCCAGATACAGAGCTTTTCCAAAAGGCTGCCGATAATCTACTAGAAACCGCACCCCAACTCACTATGCAGATTGAGCGTATGCTCAGCGATTCCCGTTCCTCTGCATTTGTGAGCGGTTTTATTGATAGCTGGCTTAATTTGCGTGATTTAGGCGATCAGCCACCCCCTCGGAAAACGGCAAACTCGTTTTATGCAGAAAACCTCCCCAAGTCCATGAAGCGAGAGACACAGCTATTTTTTCAAGACATGTTAGAGCGTAACGCATCCCTCATGGAATTTCTGGACTCCGACCATACGTTCGTTGATAAGCCATTGGCAAAGCTTTACCAATTACCCATCCTCGACACACTTCGGCAGTCCGATGGTTTTCAATGGGTTGATCTACGTGACAACCAACGCCGTGGAGGATTGCTTGGAATGGCGAGCGTCTTGACAGTAAGTGCCAACGGCGTCGACACATCACCGGTGACCAGAGGTGCATGGATACTTGAGAATATTCTTGGCACCCCACCACCCCCACCTCCCGATGAAGTGCCCTCCATTGATTCTGACGTCAGTGCTGCCAAAACGATTCGCGAAAAACTCTCGATTCATCGCGAGGATCAAGCTTGCAACTTGTGCCATCGCAAGATCGATCCCCTCGGGTTCCCACTCGAGCACTTCGGTCCCATCGGTCGCTGGCGGTCCAAATATCCCGGCACGAAACACAAGCCTACAAGGCTACCCATCGACACTTCAGGACAACTGACCACTGGAGAGAAATTTGCGAATTTCGATGAATTCAAACGTGTCCTTATCCAATCGCGGGGCGACATCTTCGCTCGAAGTTTTATTACATCTCTCCTTGCCTATTCCACTGGAAGAAAAATGGAAAGAGTGGACCGGTATGAAATCGATGAGATTCTGAACAGGGTAAAGGCGGATAACTTTGGCCTCAGGACGACAGTCACCGAAGTGCTCTGCAGCAATATTTTCCGTTCTCGCTAAAATCGCATTTATTACCCGGTTTACTACTCTTCTTAGATCGCCGGCAGAACTTGATACGACGCTCGCTGAAAGTGTTATCATCACACTCGCGACGTGGTTGAGCACGTGTTCAGATGGACGGTGCGGTGCCTTTCCACGCACCTGGCTGAACAGGGTGACGGGGTTCACCCGAGGTAGTTCGGCAATACGAGTGAAACAACAACTCGGTGGCGATTTGTTACCGTGTCGACCTGAAAAAGAAAAAACAGCGGGAGGTCGCGTCGTTAGGATTTACTGACAACGGCTAGTTCGCGTTTTGAGGCATTGCCCATGAGACTACTGCTGCATGTTCCCCTTCCTCGAGGCAGCACACGGGGAAACTGGATTACTGCCCTGCGTTGGACACGCATTCTTTTAGATTTGGGGCATACCGTCCGCGCTGTAGATCCCTCTGAATTTGATTCGGTGGTGACTAGCTCCTACGATGCACTGATTGCCCTCCATGCGCGACGGAGTGCTGAGCAGATCAAAAGATTCCGCATCACAGCCCCACGAGGAAAGATCATTGTTGCGTTAACGGGTACTGATTTACACATCGACCTGAAGAGTGAGTCACATGACTCTTGCCCGGTTACCGACAGTATCAACATCGCTGATCGGCTCGTGTTGCTTGAGCCCGAGGGTCTCAAGAAACTGAAACCGGGCTTAAGGCGAAAATGTAACGTGATCTACCAGTCGAGCACACTGCCCATTCTCAAAGGGCAGATTCGTCAGGCGGACTTCAGGATATCACTTTTGGCACACCTCAGAGAAGTAAAGGATCCCTACCTCATCATTCGCGCCCTCGAATTGTTGCCACCATCTTCCAACGTCCAAGTGACACACGCCGGAGAAGCGACAAACGCGTTCTGGCGGACCCGTGCCATGAACTGGAATGAAACCTGTTCACGCTATGACTGGATAGGCGCAATTCCACATCACGACGCCATTCAATTACTAGCCAATAGTCAAGTCACCGTGTTAACCTCCCACCATGAGGGCGCACCCAGCGTTTTCTCAGAGGCGTCCGCCCTGGGAATCCCTATCTTGTCGACCCGAATAACGGCGGCGGTAGGGATTCTTGGCGCAGAACACCCCGGGTTATTCAGTCGCGGCAACGCCGTGGAGCTTGCGAAATTGATTCACAGAGTCGAGAGCGATCACGCCTTCTATGTGGCATTGTGCAGGGCAAGTGTCGGATTAAGAAATCGTTTGTCACCGGAAGCGGAAAGACTGGCGTGGAAGACACTGCTTGACAACATCGGGGAGGCTTAAAATCAGGACGACGATATTCCCGTCCGCCACAGCATCACACGTAGTAAGCTTCGCTACATTTCCCTCCACCCCGGAAATGCAATAGCGATATGAAACTAATTGACGTCCTGATAACTTCACACGTAGGACTATGAGCGCTTTTTCCAGAACAATGACAACCCACATCAACCTATAATCTATGCCTCTCTTTGGACTCGCCAACATCACACGGATGATTGTCGTTTTGGTTCATGCGGCAGTTCAAACGCCAGGTATAAGTCCGCGATCGAAAAAACCAACACACGTCAACGTTGCGGCTGTACAAATAACAGACGATGGCAAGTGAGACATGCCGCGTCCAAACTATCGACCTCCAGATTAAGTTGACGTGTATATCGACAAGGTAGCAATGGACAGTGCGGAACTCGTCGTCTTTCCCGAATATGTACTGGGCCACATTATCGTTCCTGGAGTCGAAAGGTGAGTCATCGCAGACAAGGCAAAGCGAACAACATTTAAGTCAGCATTGGATGCTGGGAGGTAGCTAAAGTCGGCACATATGCCAACACTGCGTTCATTTTCAATCGCCACGGCAGTGTTTTATGCAGGTACCACAGAACACACGCTGCTGTGGACACCTTCCAAGGCACACCAGCGTGCTCCAAACCCCCTGCGGAGAAAACCCGGCATTGGTTTCTTGAGAATGATCCCGAACGAACGATGGAAACAAGAGAAAGTTCACCGGTGTTCGAGGTATATTTTGGCACGGTAGGAATCGTGACGGGTTAGGACCGGTGGTGTTCAGAGCCCCCACGAATCCCTTCATTGAAGGGTGATCAAATGCTCATTTGGAACAATGGGCGACGCGAAGAAGTGCAAGACTACATCCTCAATATTATATGTCAGAGGCATGTCTCCATGATCGTCACCGACCAAGCCTACGGAAGCGGAACCATGATCGCGGATGATAGCAACCAAATCATTGCACCGACTGCACATCGCTCCGAGACATACCCCCAAGCCATCATCGATCTGCCTAAGCTGAGACAACAGCGGCAGAAGAGTTGGAATTTTCAACAATACAGACCTGATCTGCACCAGTTACTTCTCCGGCAAGTCCCGAAATCCAGTTCCACCTCCAACAGATGAACGGCAAAGCTACTTCCATTTGGGCCATGAAGCCAAACAAACACTTACCTATCGCTCCCGTCAGGAATCTAAGTACTTCGCTCGAGAAACAAAATGAAGGCCAGCCCAACATTCACAAGTCAAACCTCAAACGTGCGTCTCCGTAGCTTCCTCCTTTGCCGTTGCCCTAATTAGGCGTCTTTCTTCTTACACATTGCAGCACCATGACAAATCTCAATTCGTTCGTATTGCACCAGTTCGGTCGGCACTTCGAGTACTTGTGGGTTGGGTAACTCCTTGTTTTTGCAGCCAATCTTTTCCTATTGAACTCAAATCCTCAGTTGGCCAATGAACCATCGACTTTTGACTAGCTTGTTCGCGCTCAGCGTCTGCCTTTCCTGTTGTTCTGCCGCGGACTTTTACGTTTCCCCCAACGGGAGTGACGCAGGGCCCGGAACTATCGGGGAACCATTCCGAACCCTGTGGGGCGCACAAGCGAAAGTACGAGCAGCACCAGATCGCGGCCGCAAGGCAATCAGCGTACATTTGCGTGAAGGGACCTACTACTTACCCAAACCATTTCAGCTGGATGGAAGAGACTCGGGGACCGCTTCTGCACCGATTGTCTACACATCATATTCGGGAGAGAAAGTCGTTATCAGCGGAGGCATCCAGTTGACGCCAACTTGGGAACGCATTGACGGCGGCACCTACCAGACAGGCATTCAGCCTGAGCTGATATTTGACCAGTTGTTCATCAACGGCAAACGACAAATCCTCGCGCGTTTCCCAAACTACGATCCGAACTCAAGCCCCTACAACGGCGCATCAGCTGATGCATTTTCAAAAAAACGCGCGGACACATGGGAGAATCCAGCGGGCGGATTCATTCACGCCATGCACCGTCACCACTGGGGTGGCTACCATTACCGAATTACGGGCAAAAATTCTGACGGCGAGGTGGTGTATGAAGGAGGATGGCAAAATAATCGACAAATGGGCATGCACCCGAATCACCGGATGGTTGAAAATATAAGGGAAGAACTCGATTCACCAGGTGAATGGTTTTTGGATTCTGGATCCGACCTTCTTCATTTCATGCCCGTCAACGCAAATACACTTCCGTCAGCCCTGGTTGAGGCGGCACGACTAAAGCACCTTGTCGAATTTAAAGGGCTGCCCGGTGAACCGGTTCAGCATGTGTCCCTGCATGGCTTGACTTTCCGCCACACTGCCCGCACGTTCATGGAAACCCGCGAACCCCTATTGCGAAGTGATTGGACCATCTATCGCGGTGGTGCGATCGTTTTCCAAAATGCTGAAAATTGCGGACTACAGAATTGCGAATTTGATCAACTCGGCGGGAACGGAATTTTCGTCAATAAGTACAACCGTCACATCAACATCTCTGGATGCCACCTTCATGATTGTGGCGCAAGTGGCATCTGCTTTGTGGGAGACCCAAGCAGTGTCCGAAGCCCGAAATTTGAATATCGTGAAACCAACGATTACAACCATATTGACACTCAGAAAGGCCCAGTCGGCAGGCAATTTCCGTCAGATTGCATCGTTGACGATTGCCTGATCCACAACATGAGCGTGGTCGAAAAGCAAGCCACTGGTGTACAAATCTCGATGTCCCGTCGAATCAACCTCCGTCATTGCTCGATCTATGACATGGGGCGTGCTGGCATCAATATCAGCGAAGGCACGTTTGGTGGACATGTGATTGAACATTGCGACGTCTTCAATACGGTCCGAGAAACAGGAGATCACGGTAGTTTCAACTCATGGGGAAGGGACCGTTTCTGGCATCTGAAGAACGCGCCTCCGGCAGAATTACCCTCCCTGTCAAAGTTGGATACGGATCCCACTATTATCCGAAACAGTCGTTGGCGGTGTGATCGAGGCTGGGACGTCGATTTGGACGACGGTTCATCACACTATGAGATCTACAACAATCTGTTCCTGCAGGGTGGACTTAAACTACGAGAGGGGTTTTACCGGAACGTTTACAACAACATCGCGATCAATAACACTTTGCATCCCCATGTCTGGTACGACAACAGCATGGATCGTATCGAACGCAATATCTGGATGGGAGCCTATCGTCCGGCGGGTGGGATGCCCAAAGGGAAATGGGGCGCGAAGGTCGATTACAATCTCTTTAGCAGTCTCACAGCAAAAGAGAAGTACAAAAAGCACGGATGTGATCAACACTCCGTTGTTGGTGACCCTCAGTTTCTTGACCCAGCCAACGGAGATTATCGGGTTTCCCCCGAATCAATGGCCCTGACAATTGGTTTTAAAAACTTTCCAATGGACCAATTTGGGGTGCGCAGTGAATCACTGAAGGCCATTGCAAAAAAACCTCAGTTCCCAGTGCCTTCTGACGAGTCCAAACGGTCAGTTTCACGACGCCCGAAGAACAACGCCGAAGTACTTTGGCTAGGAATGACACTTCGTCCACTCACAGGTGAACAGTTTTCAGCATTTGGCGTGAGTCGTGAGCAAGGTGGGCTAGCTATCACTCGCATGAATCCAAACATTCGGTCCCCATTTCAGGTCGATGATGTGATCCAAACCGTCAACCGGAAGGGGGTTCGCGATGTGGCGACTTTCCTCGAACAAGTCGAAACTTTGGACGGCAACGCTGCTCATGTAACGTTCGTTCGTGAGCAACGCGCGCAAACCGAAGTTGTCGCCGACTATCCAACCTTGATAGTCGACAGTGCCAACACCGCTGCACGCCTCAAACACCTTCCTGTTCCGAACCATCAGCACCCTGTCACATTCGCACACCCCGCCACTAACAACGAACCTTTGGCGGCTTTGTCTGACAAACAACTCGCGCCAAACTATGGTCCTGTATTCGCTAACGGCGTTCAGGATGGCTGTTACAAAACAGATTTGGGCAGTTTGACACCCATCGCACAACTGACCAGCTGGTCCTATGGCATGAATGCAAGGGGAACGCAATCACTCATGCTTTACGGCAGCGCGGCAACAAAGGATCCTGGCTGGGATCCAGCAGACTTCCTTCCGATTGGCAGCATTTCGGCTATCGGCTCGCTGCACCAATTTACTGCAGCCGCACTGCGGGCAAGCGACCGAAAGTCGCTTGGTACCTACCGATGGATTCTATGGAGAACACAACCAGTCACGGCCGTGTCCGGTGGGGAAAACACCGCATTTCAGGAGTTCGCAATTGAGGTGGCAAAGCCTCGCTAAATGCCTCAGTTTTCAACCGCTATCCTTTCCACCGCGTAAAGGCCAAACGTTGCCAACCAATGATCCCCTTCGTAATGCCCGCTGTTGATGTATTGCAATCCGGCGTCGAGATGTCTTTGGGCGCTCTGACTCAAGGCGTTTACAAGGGAATGTTTGCGAGGAAGGGCAGCTGCCACGGACTGTAGGCACCAAGCACGACTAAGATTGAGTCCAGCAAGATGAACGATCTTTGGGTCTGTCACATCGCTGACCACAACAGGTGAAATGGTCCCATCCGTGAGCTGAGTTGCAAGTTGTGGTAGAAACTTTGAAAACCATGACTCGAACTCATCCTGAGGCAGAACCCTTCGCATTAAATCCGCTTCGTTCCAGCATGAAGAAAAGAAATCATGCCCTGACGGCTCATAATGGACAGGAAAGGCCAAATCATCGCCATAAAAATCTTTGGAACGCTCGTTGACCAAGCGTTCCAGTGGTTTCAGCTCCATCGCGACAGCGTAATCGTGAATTTGCCCCAACGCGAATGCCGTATCCGTATGCTGTCCGATCCGAATCGGATAGCTTAGCCTCGGCAAATAGTGCTCAATTCTCTGAACCAGTACCTGTTCCAACGGAGCGAGATTCTGCCTCCAAAGCTTTGCATCGCTGTCTTCCCATGAATCAAGCTCCATGACTAAGCGAAGCAGCCAAGCCCATCCGTACATTCGTTCAAAAGTCTTTTGTTCATCACGTGCAAAAAACTCCGCCTCTTTAGCTAGCTTCTCAGCTGTTAAATGATTTTTGAGTGCTGCACGCAGACGGTCTGCGTTTTCAATCTTGGGGTATTTCCTCAGCAATCGCACCAGAACCCAATGCCCATGCACGCTGCTGTGCCAATCGAAACATCCAAAAAAGGCAGGAAAATGATTTCTGGGCCTGCGAATCTGAGTTTCACTTGTGTACATCAACGAGAGCTTGGTCGGAAACTCGGTGTCGACTCCCTTTAAAACCAACTCACCCCATTGCTCAGCGGTTGAATCCTCCATGCCTTGTCTTTCACTTGATGCTTGTTGAGCCGAAGCGTTATTCATCACCAATCCTAGACACCCCATCACGCCAACTGCGAACCAGACTCTTAACACTGTTGCTCCTCTTCGGTGTGTATGATTTTTTTGTAAGAATATTCAACTAGCGCCGACCGGACTATGTCGCCGACCCTCCGACGAGTGGTCTTTCATCATTGCCAGGGCGTCCACGTTATGATGGCGGGCACCCCAACGAAACGCTACTGACGATCCCTCCCACTATCAACAGTCGGTCGATAACGGCCAGCAAACCTCACTCGATCGCCCACAACGCATCGAATGTGCGAATATAGATCACGCCATTCGAGATCACAGGCGACGCTGAGGTTGTTTCCTCCGTATCGTTTTGTGCAACGATTTTGAACTCGCGACCTGTCTTCACCACAGTCACTTTGCCATCGCGAGCAGTCAAATAAATGTGCCCGTCGGCGAGCACAGGTGACGCTCGGTGTCGATGACTGTGGGTTCGCTCCATGTAAACCTGTTCGCCAGTCTTCCGGTCCAATACCAAAAGCATTCCATTCTCTCGACACAAGTAGACGAGATCATCGTGGATGATGGGCGAAGGAACATCGGGAGTGTTATCATCACGCACCCACAAGACGGCTTTGCTGTCCGTTAAATCTCCTGTTTTCGACGCGTCGATTGCAAACACAGGGCCATTCTTCGCAGTTGGGCAAACCACGATTCCGTCAGCTGCTGCAGGGGAGGATACAAAACGCAACGTTGGATGGTAACTCTTCCCCTGAGGATTCAGTCCACCCAACCGCCATTTTTCTTTCCCATCCTCGAGTGAATACGCAACTGTATAATCCGCGCCATGCGTAATCAGATACGACACTCCGCCGAAATCGTATAACATTGGCGACGCGTATGAATGTTCGTTCTCGCGCGACGCGCCGGTGACCCTTTCAGTGGCCCACAAAGGCTGACCTGTGGATGCATCCACAGCAACGACCATTGCTTCCTGGGTGTCAGGCTTTCCATCACCATGGATCAATTGCACAAACAGACGGCCCTGGTACAAAACAGGTGTTGCCGACATGCCAAACGCGATATCGAATTTCCCATAGCGTTCTTGGAGATCCGCGTCCCATACCAACGAACCATCCACGGTGTAACAAACCAGTTTCCCAGTGCCAATGAAGGCCCATACGTGCACCCCATCAGTGATTGGCGATGGGCTTGCTGAGTTGCCCTCGTCACCGCGTGCAGCCTTGTTTCCTTGTCCAATCAAACGACTCCAGCGTTGCTTCCCGTCTGTACCAAAACAAAGCAGCACCAAATCGGTGCCTGAAGTGCTTGTCAGAAAGATCTTGTCATCCCAAACAACGGGGGTCGCCCCTGCGGGGCCGGGTAACTTTGAACGCCATTTCACATTCGATTCAGCGGACCAGGACTTCGGCAGATCAGTCTCGTTTGAAATCCCATTTTGCGTTGGGCCTCGCCATGAACCCCAGTTTTCTGCGGACAACGGCTGAACCACAAGCAGTCCAAACACAACGAAAGGAGTCAATTGAAATGGCTTCATGTCTGATCTTTGATCGGGGATACAGTAGAAAGTGCTGAACGTGAAAACGCAGTGACGAAACTGCCGCTCACTCACTTCCATCATACAGCATCTTGCAACGGGCAAGCGAACACGCGGTGCTAATTAACGCCGACAAAACACGGACGAGAACTTATGTACGGATCCTGTCTATCACCATCTCTACTTGCTTACTGCCTTCCCCGAACGTTTCCACTGAACGAAACTAACCAATCCGGCCATCGCGATCGCTCCCACCACCGAGCCGATAAAGACTCCACCAATAAAACCAAATGAGTCCCGAAAATCCATCTCTGGCAAGCCCGGATTGAAGGTAGCAATCATCCAGGTACCGAATCCGCTGGTCACACCCAGATATCCCCCCACCACAACNCCTAGCAATGCACCAACAAGACCAGCCACGCTGGTCTTTTTCACATCCACCTTAAGCCCCGTGTGTAACCCCGAAACGAGAATCCCCCCCACAGTTCCCGCAATCAATCCAACTGCCCCTAAGAACATCGAGGCAAAAAAATCACTGGATGAAATAAGCCAGCCGTAAGCGGCCCCTGCACAACCCGGTACCGCTGGCCAAAAAAGAGAACTACCTTTCATGGGTACACTCATTTTACGAGATCAATTGACGAACCGNCGATCACTCGCGGCCCAGTTCCCACACCACTCGCTTCTTTTCTGCCGATATTTTACCAAAGTCCAAAGTCCAAAGTCCAAAGTCCAGAATCCAGAGCGTTGCATGCAACCACCCATCAAAACACTTGATCGGGTGGCTCGATGAAGCGTAGAGAAACTCTCCTGTGTCCCATTCGAGGTGGGCAGCAATCGTTTGCATCCTTGATGTTGGCTGCGAGATCCGAGGTTCAGTGTGGTGAAAACCGCTTGAGAATTCTAAGTGGCTGCCTCAACGCTTCTTCTTTTTATTGTTTCCAAAAGACCATAAATCTGAAGGGCTATAGGCATCCCGCATGTAACCATCAATACGTTGCACAATCTCAGGATGTTTTGCGGCCACATTGTCAACCTCACCGAGATCGTTGGCGAGGTTATANAGTTCGAGCGTTGAGTCAGGATTTTTACCAACATTGTTGCGAACGCCCTTCCATTGTCCCCAACGGACAGCTTGCTTGCCACCGCGCTCATAAAACGCCCAGTACAGATAGTCATGACGAGGTTGCTCTGCTTCGTTTCCCAANAGAGCAGGTAGATAACTAATTCCGTCGATCGCCTTGGGTGCATCGACTCCGGCAATCTCCATGCACGTTGGCATCACATCCCACATCGCTACCGGGATATTACAAACAGTTCCTGGTTTGATTCTTCCGGGCCAACGAGCCAGAAATGGGACACGGATGCCGCCTTCNTAGAGATCGCGTTTATGACCCCGCAACGAACCATTGGAATCGAAAAACTTGGGGTCGTGCCCGCCTTCCATGTGGGGGCCATTGTCGCTCGTAAACGAGACGATTGTATTGTCATCGATACCAAGCTCTTTCAGCAGATCAAGCAACTCACCGACATGTCGATCCATTCGTGTCATCATTCCAGCGAAAGCAGCGATCGGATTAACCACCAATGGTCCTTGGTACTTACCAATTTTGCTATCGAACTGTGGCCACTTTTCTCGGAAGGGAGCGTGATCATCCTCGGGTACGTGCATTGCAGCGTGTGGAATAGTGAAGGGGACATATGCGAAGAACGATTTATCCTTATTGTTTTTTACAAACTCAAGCAACTCATCGTTAATCAGATCAGCCGAGTAAGTGCCTTCTTCCATCAGCACTTTTTTATCGTTGTGCCACAAGTGGGTTGGATAGAACGTGTGCGCCTGTCGCTGACAGTTGTAACCAAAGAACTCGTCAAAATGGCTTGAGGGATCGCTGGCTGAGCCGGGAGCTCCAAGCCCCCACTTGCCAAACATGCCCGTGGTATAACCGGCATCCTTNAGCCTTCTTGGAAGAGTGACAATGTCAGCAGGCATCGGTGCTTGTCCCTCGGGTTGGACCTCTCGATTTCCACGAACGAAGGCGTGTCCCGTGTGTAACCCGGTCATCAAAACACAACGGGTTGGCGCGCACACCGTCGAGCCCGCGTAGTAATCGGTAAAGGTGACGCCCTCAGCGGCCAACCGATCAATGTTGGGTGTCTTGAATTTCGTCTGTCCAAAACAGGAAAGATCACCGTACCCAAGGTCGTCGGCCATGATGTAGATAATGTTGGGCGATCGTTCTGCTGCCAACAAGGGCGAAGTGAGCACGCATAACAGCGTGGTGATAAAGAGTTTCTGCATCGGTTTCTGACTAGCCCTTAACGAAAATGGTGCGGGGGATTGTTATCGGTCGGCATTCGTATCATACAACGGCTNCCGCACGTTGCTCATTCAGTTGGGACTGAAAGCGAAGATTGGTTTTCCTGTTGCCCCTGCTGCAAGAGTTCACGATTCGCGGATGCACGCTTTTGTACTTCCGCAAGGATCACGCGAAATTCCTCCAGTCGTGTCTTCAGCTGCGGGAGTTGTGCCAGATTCCTTTTCTCTTCTGGATCGACATTCAAATTGTAAAGTTCTTCGCCATCTGGCCACTTTCCGTATCGCCAACGCTGGTTCCGCAAGGCAAACCCGATTTTGGATCCCCGAGTAACGACACTATACGCATATTTCTTTTTTCCAAGTCGCTCAGAGTGCCCCAGCAAGGGTCGAAGAGAATTTCCCTGTAACTGCTCTGGGGTGTCGATTCCCGTCAAATGGGTAAGCGTTGGGAAAATATCAATCAACTCCACCATTGCCTGGGAGTGTGCCCCCTCACTAGTTAAACCCGGTGCTCGAACCATGAATGGTACCTTCGCACCAATGTCAAATAACGTCACTTTCCCCCAAAGAAAATGGTCCCCAAGATGGTAACCATGATCTGAGGTCAGGATGATGGTGGTGTCTTCCCANTGACCGCTCTGCTTGACGGCATCAAACACGATTTGGATCTGAGCGTCGATAAAACTGATGCATGCATGATAGGCCTGCATGTATTCTCTTCGTAGTCGATCGTTCTCAACCCCTAATTGAAACCCGAACGCTTCGTAACGTTTTGATTGAGCGAGACTCGGCAGCGTCTTCCAAAGATCAGGCCTATCAGGCTTGTATCGTAGGGAATCTAGCGGATAAAGGTCAAAATACTTCCCAGGTGCGAGGAACGGCACGTGCGGTTTCTGGATCCCGCAGGCAATGAAGAAAGGCTTATCTCCGTGGCTCTTTTCCGACAACCATTTCGCCACCTGCCTCGCATTTTTACCATCCTTGTGCTGTTCATCGGTGAGCCCACTTTCACCATAACCGGGCGGTGTCTGCGCATTCAAAGACGCGGAGACCTGTTTTTTCAATGCTTTCCACTTACGCCGATTGGGGCCGTCTTCGACAGAGCCATGCACTGACTCAAATTCGATGCGAGCTGCTTTCACCACCTCCAGTTCGTCGTTTTCAAACCGATGGAACTCATCCCACGCCTTTTCTCCATGCTCATGGCGTGGAGAGTGGAAAACCTTTCCCACGCTGGCAGTCCAAAACCCATGCTCGCGAAACCACTGCGGCATCGTGATCGTGTTGGGGCGTTCATTGCGTATATCATCAGTATTATTCAAAATGCCGGTCGACTGCGGATACAGACCGCTAAGCATCGACGCACGCGATGGTCCACAGACGGGATACTGACAAAATGCTCGATCAAACGTCATAGCCTGCGAGGCAAAGGCATCCATCGCTGGAGTCAGGATGGGCGAATACCCGGATGGGGCAACATGGGTATTCAGATCGTCACAGACGATAAGTAACACGTTTTTCGTCTGGTTGCGGCCGCTATTGCCAACAGCCCCATCGATGTGCGGAACCGAAGTTTTCTGACTCGGAGCATTGCCGACGCTGGTGTAAGGCAGATGTTTTGGTGGAGGTGTATAGTTCCCCGCGCCTTTCTGCCAATGATACGCATCGCCCTGAATAACAAGATCTTTGCGGGCATTCATGGATGGCTCAGGTGGGGCGAATACTCGTGGGGCACTCTCCCTCAATTGCGAGATCACGCCTGCGTACCGATCATCGCCCGCGAGGTTGTGCCATTCGTATGGATCTGCCTGAACGTCGTAAAGTTCATCTCCATCATTGCCATACTTGATGTAACGCCAATCACGATTGATGATGGCATACTCGCCGGGATTCATGTGCGGCAAAAAGACATTTCGATCCGAAGCAGATTCTGGATCCTTCAACATCGAGGCAAGCGACGCACCCTCAAGTGTTTGGCTCGGCGAACTGAGCCCACACATTTCTACAAACGTGGGATACATATCAATCAAGCTGACTGACAGATCGGTCTTTGCCCCTTTGGCGATACCGGGTCCGGCCCAGATGAANGGAACATTGGAAGTACGTTCCCACAGCGTATGCTTGCCCCAGTCACCTTTCTCGCCGTGGTGATAACCGTGGTCACTCCAAAGCACCACAATTGTATTTTCGGCGTACGGACTATTGTCTAACGCGTCCAATACCCTCCCCATCATCGCATCTGCATAACTAATGCACGCCAAATAGCCATGGATAGCATCATCGACTGCCTCCAGCTTTTCCAGTTTCTGGTGGATGCGTGAACGCGCCGTTTTCATTTTCTTAATCTTCGGCGGCAGGTCCTCCAAGTCGTTCGCTTTGTACTCTGGCAACTGCATGTCAGCCGGGTCGTACAAATCGAAGTATTTTTGGGGGCAGTAGTTGGGAAAGTGCGGCGCATAAATCCCCACGCCGAGAAAGAACGGTTGATCGTGCTGTTGACTCAGTTGCTGGACAGCCCAATTGACTCGTTGCGAGTCAGCCATTGTTTCTTCTTTGTCGTTTGGAATGGCTCCCCATTCCAGAAACAAGCCGCCCGTGATCTCCTCGCCGCGGTTAAAAATACTGTTCGGAAAAGGTTGGGGAAAAGGAGTACCCTGACCCCATGAATCCAATGCCCAACCGTTCTCTCTTTGCCTCTGAGTACGCAAAAAAAACTCATCCCAGCCACGAACATCGATTGCCCCAACCGGATGATGAAACAACTTCCCGGCGCCAAGCGTCTTGTACCCCGCGGTTGAAAAACTTAGTTGTAACGGATCAATTTCAGGACGGTTTTTGAAATAATTGGCTGTGCGATAGCATCCTGTTGTGGACGCAAACTGCCCCGTGAAGATCGCTGCCCGACTGGGCGCACAAAAGACACCAGCCGTGTGCGCGTTGGAAAAGCAGACACCTCGAGCCGCAAGTCGATCGAAATTAGGCGTGAGTGCCTTTGTTTTCGAATCGAGACAACCGATCCAGTCATTCATATCATCCACGGCCAGAAACAACACGTTCGGTTTCTGCGCTAGCTCTGATGGTTTCGCATTTGCGATGGGTGAGAAGACCCTCAATCCCACGACACATAACCAAAGTAAACAACTGTATCTCAGCATGTCGTACCCTCGTATTTTTAAGCGAAATTCAATCAAAATTAGCCCAATCACCTTGCCTCGGTTGGACGTGCTTGTCGTTCCCTATTCATGATTCTAACCCGCTCAGGCTCTCAGAAAATCCCATCACAATTCAGTCACTTACAGAACCACCCACAACCGGCGAAGCACAGCGGCATGGAGAATGAACGAGGATCATTTTCCTCTAGCACCTAACAGACTGCCAGCGATCATCTTCAGTCAGTTCGACTGTCCTGACAAACGTCAACGGCATTGTCGGGAAAAAGNGGTTTTGACAACGCCGAACCTGCGTGGTTTTTCTAACCCTTGCGATTGACGACTTCAGCCAGCACGCTAATTGGTAGTGATCCCAGTGCTGTTACGCAAGCAAGTCTTTCTGAAAATCGAACGCCTTTTTTAACTGAGGCTATTTTACAGTTTTTTCTGACACTCTTTTCCCGCGGTTGTCCCTCGCTTCGGGAACAGGGGTTCGTCGCTAGGGCGAAAACAGCCGGTTCGGTGCAGAGCATCAAGCACATGACAGTAACGGCAATCGGACTAGCACCTGCATTTTGCCGCTACAAAACAAATTCGGTTTCGACTTTCCAACACCTTCACTGTCAATCATCACTATCTCCGACCGCAACACTTTACCCGCAAGTTACACCAGATGTTGCCGGAACAAATTTGACTAACAATTGCGCAACAGCGATTGTGGTCGCAACGTTGGGGCTTCTGCAGAAAGCATTTTCCCGGTGCCCGTCAAACACAAACTCTCTAGCGTGAGACGAGCCAAGTGGGGCCGACCGAACTGTTCAATGGCGCATTCTCTCTAACTCTTAGATTGCACGGTAGCTTACGGACTACCAACTTAGCGGGGTAGCTTACCACTTCGGTATCAAGCGCCGAAAACGCCAGAGCATTGGCTGACCTTCGCACGACCCCCAGATGCGAATAAAAAAAACGCCCACGGCTCATCACCNGTGGGCGTTATAAATTTAGAAATTTGTGGCGCCTTTGGAGTTGCTTACTGAATCGTGTAGTCGGCAAGGTGACTATTCGTTTCAGCGTACTTCTTCAACTCTGCCTTGTAGTCAACACTGGGATCAGTGAGCTCAAAAGTGCAGTTGCGACCCGCGATGTCTGTCGTGATGTTGACAACACCGGGGATTTTGGTCAGATCGCCTCGGACCGAGGCGGCACAACCACCTCAGTGCATATTCGGCACTTTGAGGCTAACAAGCGTAGCGATGTCAGAGTTATCCGCCGCTGCATCCGCTACCGCGGATACCTCGTTATCAACGGTTGGTGTCGCAACAGGGGTGGTCGCCCCCGTGCAGCCTACCAACGCNAGTAACGCTACTTGCAATAGCACTGCGTTTCTCTTCATGAGCTCAGCTCCAGAACTTGGTGTATGTAACAATATCCAATTATTGGACTCTCGCTGGTTACTATCGGCAAGAGTCAAATCCCCCTTGAAACCACTTTTTTACCCCACTCGCGCAGGCACCCCCCAAATGGATTCGTCGACGGTACAGCTAGCGAGATAACTCGTAGACCGCGTTAGTCGATAAGCCCGGTTACCCCTACGCTCCACGCGACCGAGTCGTGAAGCCAGGAGAGCAATGTTCCTGCTAAACGCATCACTCAAGCGCCCCAGCCAGCATTGCCGACCGAACGTCCTTGATTAAGGGCACGTATTCTGTTGAACTCCAACGTTTGCCACTCACGACCTCCGTTAGCTGAGAGTAATGCTCCGACACCTTGTTGCCGGTTGAGATGCCGTCTCAATAAGATGACCTGCTTCCCTGTCATGGCGTCAAAACAACTCGACGTCGGCTCACCGAAATTACCCACCACCCACACAGTTGATCGAATAACCTCATGCTCGATACACCGTGGAGCAGAACGCTCCGCGGAGGTTGGCGTTTGAAGCGATGCCACTCGGCACCGTCAATCCTGGCGTTTTTGCGTTTGGAAAATGCAATGAACAACAGGCTACCGCGATTAATGCAGGAATCGCCCCCTGCGGTTAACACAAAAACTGCAATCGAATTTGTCTTTCTTGCCGCGATCTACATGAATCCAAAAGCCGGCTAACTGCCGTGTGTATTTGGTCTGATTTTGCACTGGTTCGGAAAGACGCTGATTTACCGCTTTGCTCTGATCTGATTTACCGCTTTGCTCTGATCAGGCGAGCAGATTCTGCGTGGTTCTGTTATGCTTATGTGAGCGTACCCAACCAGTAGACTTTCATTTTTAAGGGGCTGTTCGCACGAGCAATCTCATCGAATGTCGGATTCTCAACCATTAACGTTTCCGATTATAATTATTTGAAGATGGGCGTGAGGCCGCTGGCCTGCACCCGTTTCACCCACCGACTGCCGCTGCAAAGCCTTGGGTAATCAGCGACCGAAACCGCCCAGTGAAATCCCCCCCCTCAGAGCAGAAGAAGAAGCGTATGAACCTCAGTGGAATCCATCATCTGAAGTATCCCCTCAGACTTCTCGTCGTGCTATTTGCCGCAGCCCACCTCGTTGCATTGGCATCATTAAACGCCGCTGAACCATTCATGTTCCGGGCTAACGACGTGATTGCTGTCTACGGAAATGGCCTTGCGGACCGCATGCAACACGACCCGTGGGTCGAGGCAAACCTGCAAGCCCAGTTGGCAGAAAAGCGGATCAGCTTTCGCAACATGAGCTTTGCAGGTGACATGGTTAACAAACGGCCTAGAAACAAAGGCTTCACAAATGACGCGGAATACCTTCAGCATGTAGGTCCCTCCGTTGTATTTGTTTTTTACGGTTACAACGAATCATTTGCCGGACCAGCCGGAGCGACAGCCTATCAAGGCGAACTAGTCAAACTGGTTGAGCGTTATTCAGCGTTGCGAAAAGAGAAGGGTGTTGACCTGAGGTTTGTGCTGTTTAGCCCTATCGCTTACGAGAACAAGGGCGACCGGCATCTCCCTGATGGAATCGAGCTGAATGAGAACCTTGCTCTTTACACCGAGGCAACCAGACTTGCTGCCGAGCAAACCGACCACGCGTTTGTTGACCTTTTCAACCCATCTTTAGAGCTTTACCGCAGTAGCAACGATCGTTTTACACTCAATGGCATCCACCTGAATGCCAATGGATACCGTGGACTATCAAATATCATCTCCGCGGCGTTGACCGGCAGTACTGTCCAAGCGAGTCCTGCTCTCTATCAGGCAGTCGAGGACAAGAACTGGCATTGGCACAACCGCTATCATGCAACGGACGGTAATGACATTTGGGGCGGACGTTCAGGGCTCAAGTTTGTCGATGGGCAAAGCAACGCGGACGTTCTCAAGCACGAGTTGGTGATGCTGGATGTCATGACCGCGAACCGAGACAAAGCGATTTGGGCCGCCGCAACGAACAGACCGTACAAAATTGACGACAGCAACGTACCTCCCCCCGTCAAAGTGATCTCGAACGTTGGTGGCGGCAGCGCCAGTTCAAGTGCAGCGAAAGAGGGCAGCATTGACTATCTTTCCGCAGAGGAGTCGCGGGCGAAGATCGCAGTTCCCGACGGATATGAGTTGAACGTCTTCGCCTCTGAAGAACAGTTCCCTGATCTAGCAAACCCGGTGCAACTGCAGGTGGACGGAAAAGGCCGCCTTTGGGCTGCAAGCTGGAACACGTACCCCAAGTGGGAACCAGGCAAGCAGATGAACGACAGCTTGATGATCTTTGAAGACACAGATGGCGATGGTGTCGCTGACAAGCGAAAGATTTTCGCACACGTCCATAATCCGCTTGGATTTGAATTTTGGGGTGGAGGTGTCATCGTTACCTCAGGTCCCGATCTCCTGTTTTTGAAAGATACGGACGGCGATGACAAAGCCGACGTTCGCTATCCATTGCTGCAAGGTCTTGGAACCGCTGACACCCATCATGCAGCCAATAATTTGGTCATGGGGCCAGATGGTGGGATTTATTGGCAAAGCGGGATTTTCCTTGTTCACAACCACGAAACGCCTTGGACGCCCAATCTGAATATCGGCTCCTCAGGGATGTATCGTTTTAATCCACGCACATTCGCGATCACCCCGCATGCGGGAAATAGCCCCAACCCCCACGGAACCAGTTTCGACAAGTGGGGCTACTGCTATGCCAATGACGGAACGGGGGGGCGGTCCTATCAGGTTCGCCCTGAAGGAAATGGATTCAAAATGCATACCCTGTTGACGAAAGAGTTCCGCCCGGTCGCAGCAAACGAGATCCTGTCATCTCAGCATTTCCCAGAGGAACTACAAGATGACTTTCTGATCTGTAATACAATTGGCTTCTTGGGAATCAAGCAGTACAGCCTCGATCGTGGGGGAAACGCACCCGAGCCCAAAACAGCCACCGTTGATGTTCCCGAGAACCTCTCGATCACCCAAGGTGGCGGCTTAATCAAAGTCAATCACCCGGCACTGAAGGGATCCAAGATCACCGGTTTCAAGCTCAGCGTGAATGGACTCCAAGAGATGAACATCTCTGAAATAGAGGTCATAAGCGGCAAGAAGAACATTGCTAAGACCGCAGACCTTGCGTTGTCGAGTGACTATCAGAACGGCGCTTATCCCGCATCGCTGCTTGTTGATGGCAACAAAGGTAATTTTGCCCACACCAACAAAGAGAAGAACCCATGGATGAAAGGTAATTTCCCTGCCCCTGTTCAAATCTCAGAATTTCGAGTGTGGAATAGAAAAGGTTTCGAGAATCGTTTCAACAACGGCAAGATCGAATTCTTCAACGGTAACAAGCTCGTTGCCGCTGTCGACGTAAAAATCAAGGGTGGTGGAAGTGTTGACGGAAGCAAGAATCGAAAGCTCGGTGAGGTCTGGGGCACACCAGGCATCGAGTTACTCAATAGTTCTGACCGCAACTTCCGGCCCACCGACGCGATCATTGGGGAGGATGGAGCACTGTACGTTGCCGATTGGCACAATGCCATCATTGGCCACATGCAGCACAATATCCGAGACCCCAATCGAGATCACAAGCACGGCCGCATCTTTCGCCTGACCGCGAAGGACAGGCCCCTACAAGCACCAGTCAAAATCGCGGGTGAGCCCATTGAGGCGCTGTTGGAAAACCTGAAGCATCCCGTCGATGGTGTGCGCCACCGGACACGTGTGGAGCTAAGTGCACGGGATTCAGACGCAGTGACTGCTGCGGCGCAGAAGTGGTCCAGGGACTTCGACCCCGACAACGAGACTGAAGCCCATCACCTGCTGGAAGCACTTTGGCTGCATCAGCAGCATGGCGTTGTCAACGAAGACCTGCTTGATACTCTGCTGGCGTCCCACGTTCCCCATGCAGCAAATGCCGCAAAGACAGTCAAGCATTTGTGGTACAAGGTCGAGTCTGGTGCAAGCGGTTTTGCGGCACCAGCCGAACTGGAGTTTGTTAAATTCGACACTCCCAGCCACCTGAAAGGGAAAAACAAAGATGCTTACCAACTGGGGTCAGTGGTTTACCAGCGAGAGTCCCATTGCTCAACCTGCCACCTTGCTCACGGCAAGGGTAATGCAAACGTCTATCCCTCCTTGCTAAACAGCCCTTGGGTTAATGGCAACCAGGAAAGACTAATCAAGCTGGCACTGCATGGACTTCACGGTAAAATCCGCGTCAACGGCAAGACCTATGACCCTGCACGGGGCGTACCCCCAATGACAGCCTTCCGAGATCTGTTGAACGACGAAGAACTGGCAGCCGTGCTGACTTTCGTTCGCAACAGCTGGGGAAATCAGGCAGAACCGGTTGATGCGTCCGCAGTCCGCCGAATCCGTTCTGAAACAAAGGATCGATTCACGGTTTGGACACCGGACGAACTGACCAAGCAGCACCCCCTCGAACTTGAACTGATGGCAGAAGTTGACAAGCAACCTGAGGTCGAGTTTTCCAACGATCAGCTTGAAACAGAACTGATGAGCCAAGCCACCAGCGACATTGCTGCTGAAGCCATTGCAAAAGGCAATGCCTTACGTGGAAAGAAGCTCTTTTACGAGTCAGCCGCTGCATGCTACGCCTGTCATGACCCGCCGGGTCGAGTCGCGAGACTGGGCCCAGCGTTGTCAGAACTGAAAACTCGTTTGACCAATGAGCAACTGGTTGACTCGATTCTTCGACCCGCTGAATTGATCGAGAAAGAGTATGCACAGGTTAGTGTATTAACTGTTGATGGCCAGATTTTCACAGGTATCAGAGTGTCGGAAAACGACGCCGAACTTGTTCTCAGGAACGTGGCCAACCCAAAGCCAGTTGTCATTCCACAGGATGACATTGAGCAAGTCAAGGATTCAAAAACGTCTCTGATGCCTGCAAATCTCGTGAAGCAACTGAAGAGCCGTCAGGAATTCAATGACCTGATGAGATACGTGATCGAAGTAAGACGTCGATAAGAACAGAAGGTCACTCCCAGCCCTCAGGGACTCGCCTGCGAGCCTCATGCATGATTGCCTGAAGCCGACACATCGTCGGCTTCAGGTTTTCTTTTGGAATGGAATCAAACGCCCGTCATGGGACATCCCCAAAACACCACGCAAACGAATGAACCAACAGCCAGCATTTCCTCGGATCGTGCCCAAAATGGTCATCGGGAACCGACATGCGGCCATGGCTTCTCTGTTTCCCTTTCACCGCAACTGACATCCTCATGTGTGCACAGGGTCTTCACAATCGGAGGCGAAAACTGCGGGTAAACAGCCCAGAAGCAGAAGCGGGACGACAAGGCTGCCCATGAATGCTTCGAGCATCAATACCCTGACGAGGGTGTGGTTCTGTACAATGGAAGACACAGAACACACGGCTAAGCTGAAACCCGAAGAAAGTAATCCCTGTTTCAGACATCCTCGTATCTGGCAACCTGCGAGACCGCTAATGATGCCAACGGGCTCGTTCCATGAAACCGTCTTTTCGATGTTTCACACGATAGCAACATTCATTTGAGTCGTGACCATTACTCACCCACTCTGAGCCGATCAACCCAGCATGAGTTTACCTGAGCAGCAATTAAATGTGTTACTCACAAATGGATGGTGGCAACATTTAGATTCGGTCTCAGACACAGCGCTCGCGTCTGAACCCGATTCATCATTGGCAATCGCCTCCAAAGGATTCGTGTGTCTACGCGACGGGCGAACCGACGAGGCCCGAGACTTGTTTCATGATTCCTTGGCGATTGATGCATCCGACGTCGTTGCGAGAATCGGATTATTTAACCTGCATTATCAGGACGCGAATTTTGCAGAGGCGGACAAACTCATCATGGACCTGTTGCAGGACATGCCCCATGAACCTGGGCTGCACGCCGCGCAATGTCGACTGTATGCCATCTTCGCGAGCCGTGAACGCACAGAAAAGACGATCCAGCAGGCGGTTCATTTACACCCCGAATCTGAAGAACTTAGGACCATCGAACTGTATCACGCATACAAGGGAAAGGATCAAGCAAAAAAAACGGAACTGAGCTTGGATTTGCTACAACTCGATCCGGAAAATTTCCTCGCGCATCTGATTCTCGGGCAGGCACGTATAAGAGAACGTGATTTTGAGAGTGCGGAGCACCACTTGCAAACGTGTATGTCGCTCGCTCCCTCCGAAAATTCCGCGAGAATGTTAAAATATCTCGAGGTCGCTCGCAGCGGAAAGGGAGCATGGCGTCTTGCTGCATGGGCGTATCGCCGCAAAATAATGAAACTCCTGTTTCCGCGGCATTATCTCCGCAAACGCGTCAAACTCAAATGGGATCGCTGAAGAGACGTATGAATGCATTTCTGTCTGCGTGCAATGGCCGAGGTGCCCCTTTGGGGATGGTCTGCGTAAGGTCGGCCACTTGTGCACTTCATCTAACTTGCCCTGCACTCACCGATTCATTCAAGCCCTTGTCTTGACTCAGATATTGATCGCTGTTGCAAGTTTTTTCCTGTTCTTCATGAATCCATCCCTTTGTGTTATTTCTGAAATGCTGCAGGGTGGTTAAGTTTCCTTTACATCACGTTTTCATTTTCTGGTTACCGCCTTTGCAGTACCCACTAAAACTGTCGGACCCGACGCGTCATGCCAAGCAAACCCTTCGCACTAGCCATTGGTTCCCTTTTTGGCCTAAACGCTCCCCTCGTCACCCATCTTGCTCATTTGAAAAGATTTCAATGCCTAAGTTGCTTTCTCAATTTTTCCTAATTGGCCTACTGTTTCCGCTTGTTGCCATCCCCACCCGAGCAACTGCAGCGATTGCCCCACTCAGCCCCGCTCAACTGCAGGACAAGGCTGAAGACATCTTCGTTGGGAAAGTTTTTTCCGTCACTGAAACAGAGGCTCCTTCCACTCGCTTTGACGATAAAACAGAGTTTAAAGACCGAACCTACACCATCACGATGGGTGTGATCAAAGTACTGAAATACAAGTCAGTGAAGGTTGCGTCGCAAGTGAAGGTGCAGGCGTGGCAGCCTCTTGGCGGCAATCAATCCGGGCTGATTGGTTTTGTTGGCCCACAAGGCCATGTACCGATTCCCATGAAAGGTGACATCGTTACCGTCTACACAGCGAAACACGAGTCGGACAAGAATTCTGATTCAAATACCAAAGCGGGCAACTTGATGGTTTACGTGCCGCTACTGCCAAACGGCATGGTCATTCAAAAAGACAAAGGCGAGGACGTCGATCCACATGGGACCACGCAGGTTACACCACCGAATACTAAGTTCGCGGCAGATACCAAGACATTGCAAGCGCTAAGCAATGCATCATCGTTCCAGTTCATGGCAACGGTTGCTCTATATAAGGAAATGCTTCTGAACTCCTGGGACGAAAAAACCTACCGTCAATTTTCTTATTATCACGGGTTAAATCAGACTGCTTTATCGGAGCTGTCCGAGACGCACAAGGACGATAAAACGTGGGGTCCATGGTTCGAAAGCAGGTTCTCCTACCAGGCCTCGGTCTACGAGGCTCTGCAAACTTACATTGCTAAAAAGCGCAAGGGTGAAGTAATGTCGGCACAGGACATTGCTGGACTCACGCAAATTCAGCGTGAAGTCACCGCTAAACTGGGCAGGTAAGCCACGGGTCCCCGCAAGCTGACTCATATACACGCTCCCGCGTCTCAGCCCGAACTGAAGCAGCCTGTCCAACAGGCTGTTAGAGAACGGCGATCACTATCTGAAGGGTGTTCCTGACAGCGTTCCCAACTGTGGATCGGCTTGAAGAGCCTTCCGTTTGCTATTTGATCAAGCAGTATGCGGCCCCGCCCTTTTTCAGAACAACCTGGTTTGGCCCAGTATTCTTGCAACCACCTCTATTCGCATCTGACGATGCTTGGACCAACCACCTACTCATGGGGTTAGCGGCATAAGTCCTGCAGGTTAGTCCACTCACGCGCTCCCTGTAGTCGGCGGCAAATTGATTTGGATACCACCACGTCTACGCAGATCTTTAAAATGGCAGGCGAAGAGGCGGTTCGCTGCCTTGATGACAACTTGCATCGCAAGGCCTACCAGTACAAAACCACCACGTTCAGCCAATCAGGCGAGGACATCTTTGATGACGTGCCCATGAACGTTGGTGAGCCGTCTCTCAAGGCCATTGTGATAGAACGTCAGTCTTTCATGGTCCAATCCCATCAGGTGCAACAAAGTTGCATTGAAGTCATAAACAGTGGTTTTGTTCACCGCTGCCTTGAACCCAAACTCGTCGCTCTCTCCATAACTGAAGCCTGACTTCACACCGGCACCCGCAAGAAAACAGGTAAACGCACCGGGGTTATGGTCTCTGCCGCTTCCATTTGCCTGTAGAAACGGCATACGGCCGAATTCGCTAGCCCAAACCACCAATGTATTCTCAAGCATACCTCGCTGTTTGAGATCCGCGATCAGTGCCGCAGTGGGTTGATCCATGATCTCTGCCTGCATGGCATGCGTGTCTGCGATGTTGGAATGTGAATCCCAATTTGTAATTCCATTCCCACCGGAAGGATCGCTGCCATTAAACAATTGCACGACCCTGACCCCCTTTTCCAATAACCGCCGTGCAAGAAGACAGTTTTTTGCGTATTTTCCTCGCAATTCACTTCCACCTTCTACGCCATAAGCTTTCAACGTCGCCTCGGTTTCCCCGGACAAATCCATCACGTCAGGCACNGANGTTTGCATTTTCCCAGCCAGTTCGTAGCTGGCGATTCGGCCTGCAAGGTTCGCATCCCCGGGGTACTTTTCGAGATGGCCTGCATTGAGCTGGGTCAAAAGGTTGACGGTCCGCTCATCGGTGTCGGGCGAGATCGATGCCGGGCGGTTGAGATTATTAGGAGGATTCGAGGCCGTGAAATCGGTCCCTTGATACGCCGCAGGCAGAAATCCGTTTCCAAAGTTGTTCTTGCCGCTGCGNGCCAATCCCCGCGGATCGTTGATTGCCACGAATGCCGGCAGTTCTTGATTCTCTGTTCCCAACGCGTAAGTAACCCAGGAACCAAAAGACGGAAACCCCTCCATCGTAAAACCGGTGTTCATGAAATTTTCGCCCTGCGGNTGTGCACTTGTGTCCGTGGACAGTGCATGAAAGAAGCAAAAGTCATCCACCTGATTGCCGAGATTTGGCAACAGATCGGACACCATCTTCCCCGACTCGCCGCGTGGCCTGAATTCCCAAAACGGCTTGGCAATATTTCCTGACGGTCCCTCAAAGGTAACCGCTGGAAGTCCCGGCGGTTTCTGCCCGTGCAATTTCACTAATGCCGGCTTNTAGTCGAATGTGTCTACATGACTNACAGCTCCGGGGCAGTAAATGACAAGNACTTGTTGGGCAGGAACATCAAAGTGCGCATCCCTTGCGGCATAAGGCTGACTCGTGTCGATTTCCGGACGAATCGGCGCAACGCCACCTGCAGCGGCATTCGTTTCGCCCGCCAGCAGACCGTCTTGACTCAATAAACTAGTCAACCCCAAGCTCATCGTGGAAAGGCCTGCGGTTCCCAGGAAATGCCGACGGTTCANCATGCTTCTTCCATGCCGGGATAACTTTTCAGGATTTGACATAGCNTGAATCAGGGTAGGAAGGCAAATTCGTTGGAGTTAATCAGTGCACGGCAGACGATATCTAGGCTGTCAGAGTTCATCACTTTTTCACAGGCGATGAGTTCAGCCGCGGTGGGCTCACGTCCGAGAATCAGATCGAAGCAATCAGCAACCGCCGCCTTGGTGGTTCCACCCGCGTTCTTCCGCGCCCGTGCCGCAATGAACTTGGACTGTTCCATCACAAACTCGCTATTCATTAGATTGAGTGCTTGCAACGGAGTAGTTGAAACAGGCCGACGCGCCCGCACCTGACCACAATCAGGAAAGTCGAACGCTGTAAANATCTGATCGTCGACCCGCCGCATGCGTTCTTGGTAAATCATCCNACGCCACGTCTCGGGTCCANAGTTATTGACTACTCGCCATTGTGAGTAGCGTTTTTTTACGTTGTGAATCCGATAACTGCGNCCTCCNACCGNTGCGCCNAGTTTTCCCGANGCTNGCAGAATTCCGTCACGAATCACTTCGGCNTCAAGTCGTTTNGGAGGGAACCTCCACAACAACGCTGAACTTGCATCTGTCTTGAGTGCGTGCGCCCGTGGTACACTCTGCTGCTGAAACGCATCGGACAATACCATCAGTCGAACCATATGTTTTACGGACCACGGCTCTGTCACTGAGTCGCTAACATCAGCATCAACCGTAGGTTGCATCAGTTCAGCTGATAACCAATCGAGCAGTGCCGGATGCGTTGGCGCTGCGCCTGCGGAACCAAAATCGCTCGTGGTGGTAACGATCCCGCGACCAAANACATGGTGCCAGATCCGGTTCACGGCCACACGAGGTGTCAGAGGGTTCGCAGTGTCCGTCAGCCACTTGGCAAATTCCGTTCTGCGAACACGCCCTGAACTGTTATCTGGCAATCGCAAGACGCCGTTGAGCTCCATTAAACCAGCGGGTGATACAAGTTCACGCGGGTTCTCGGGACTTCCACGCGCCAGCACATGAGTGGGACGGGGCTTGATGAATCGAGCGACAAAACTGGGCGTTGGCCCCTCTTCACTTACAATTGCGATCAATTCCTGCAACTGTTCGAGTAGTGGCACCCTTTTCGGATGGCGTTTGTTTTGTAAGTCGGAGGACATGCTGACGGCCACCGTGTGCCACTCTCCGTCTTCGCCGATCGCCTCCACGGTATAGCCGCCAAAGTTGAAGCGATGAAGACCTTCCAAGTAGTCTGTCTCCAGGTAGTCTTCCCGATTGGTACTCAGACGTATCCGCTTAAATTCTGCAACCTCCGCAAACGTGATCTCAATGAAGGGCTTGAGTTTCGACTTGGGNGGGGCCTTCACGCCCCACGCCTGCGTCCCGTACTCACCGTCATTGACCCGCTCGATTTGGGCNCGGACNACNTCCATTTCTGGGGGGCTGTAGGTTGTCGCACCGTTAGCAGCCAGCGCCAGATTGAACTGNCGATCTTTCGGCCCAAAGATTTCCAACTCGTCCAACCGCACGCCATTCCAGTTGAAGGTAATCCGTACTTTATTGGTCCGGGTCAGCGGGACATGGAACTCACGATAACCCGTCCAATTTTCCTCCCACGCTCCCATCTCCTCAAGCTGGCGATGCACCGCAGCAATCTGATCATACACTTCTTTACCACGCACTCGACGCGGGTGGTCCGGTGCCAATTCTGGAAATCGACTGCCGAACTCAACATCCTGGAACACGGCAGACATCGAGTAATAATCCTGAATCGAAATTGGATCAAACTTGTGGTTGTGACACCGTGCACACCCGATGGTCACGCCCATGGCGGAAGCACCTACCGTTTGCAGGATTTCGTCCATTCGATCTGCGCGTGCCTGCCGGCGGGCGCTGGGTTCNTGCCCTACGGTCGCTACCGGTACATGAGATCCTGAAACCAGATACCCAGTGGCATCCCCCTGGCCGATGGTATCGCCTGCAATCTGCTCGAACAGAAACTGATCATAGGGTTTGTCATCATTGAAGGCTCGGATCACGTAATCACGATAGATCCATGCGTTCTTCCGGTACATATTGCTTTCGCTACCGTTGGTTTCTGCCCACCGGATCACGTCCAACCAATGTTGTGCCCACCGCTCGCCGAAGTGAGGTGAAGCAAGCAAACGCTCAACCGCATCGGTGTAAGCGTCGTTTCCGCGACTGTCCCAGTCCGACGCGAATTGCGCTGTCACTGCGGGGGTCGGCGGCAAACCCGTTAAGACGATCGACGCTCGTCGCAGGAGAGTCCGCGGATCCGCCTTCGCGGAAAATGTCAGTTTCTTCTCCACCAGCTTTTGGCCCAGGAACGCGTCAATTGGGTTGCCAACGCGCTTGTCGAGATTAGGAACCGTTGGGCGTTGGACAGGCTGAAAAGACCAATGGCCCGACTTTTCCCTTGCCACTGCCTTCATCTGTCCGGGCCAAACCGCTCCTTGTTTAACCCATGTGGTCAACAATGTAATCTGTTCTTCCGGAATTTTGTCCTCATCGGGGGGCATTGCCATCTCTTTATCAAGGTGATTAATCACCTCAATCAGATAGCTGTTTTCTGCATCGCCAGCAACCAACGCCGCCAAACCTGACTCTCCGCCACGCAACATTGCTGCGCGTCGATCAAGTCGCAAGCCCGACTCCTGCTCATCCTCGCCATGGCAATGCAAACAATGCTCTTCGAGGATGGGAGCGATGTCACGCTCGTAAAGAACCTCGTTCGCATGAAGACTGATGGGTGCGCCGATGAGTGCACAAGCCATCAAGTTCTGCCAAAAAGTAAAGCTCATGAGTGTCGTTTCGACTTACAAAAACTGGAAAGAACGGGACGCGTCGTAGCAATTACATGATAACCGAAGCGGCTACAAAATACGCACACACAAACTGGGCTTTTCACCGTCCCGCGGATGGAGGATCGTGATTTGTTCGAAAAGACTTGTACTCCGGCCAACTGAGTTTACCGTCCCGATCGTTGTCAGCCTCAGGGTGCTTTAAGAAGTACCGGTTTTTCCAAGCCTCTGCCCCCGAAGCGGGGGACTTCGCAGTTGCATTTCTTTCCCCTGCTTTTACCCCTAACTTCTGGCCAGCGTTCTGCTTCGGCTTGAATATTGGTTGTCTGGGAATTTCATCCCCAGACGCGGGGATTCGCGACATCAGCTGTGTCCGATAGACAGCCAATTTTTCCCTATACGAGGAATCACCAACCACATTAGTCCACTCATGCGGATCCTTGCGGGTGTCGTAGAACTCCTCACGCCCATTCTCGTAACGTATGTAGCGGTGCGTTTTGCTTCTCAACGAATAGCTCTCTTGCGATGGATCATACTTCGTTCTCCATTTGTAGAGAGCGGTGAGCGCTGAACTGGGTCCGCCCCATGTCCCGTTGGCGGGATGCGCAAGCAACGGTCTCAGGCTGTGCCCATCCAACCCATGTCCCTTTGCGTTCTTCCGAGTATCGGCCGGAAGGGTACATAGATCCAGAAGCGTTGGATAAATATCGACCAACGAAACCGGTTCGGCGGACTCTGCACCCGAGGGCGTCAAACCGGGGACGCGTATGATCAAAGGTACCCGCGTGCTCTCTTGCCAAAGTGAATTCTTGTAGAGGTAATTTTTCTCTCCCATGCCCCATCCATGGTCACTCGTCAAAACTATGATTGTGTTTTCCCTCAGTGCTGACTGCTCGAGGGCGTCCAAAATTTTTCCAATTTGTTCATCAACCGAAGCAACACTCGCAAGATAAGCTTGAATGAAGTTCCGCAGCGCTTCTTCATCCGACTGATAAGACTCGACAAGCGTGTTGTACAAACGGGTCCCCATATCCTCGCTGCGTGGCCCATCTGCCCCCTCCGGGATCCCGCGCACCGTACGAGAAAAAGTGTCCTCAACATCCCCTTTTCGGATCTTCGGCAGTTGAATCGCATCCAACGGAAAAAGNTCAAAGAAGCGTTTTGGAACAATCAAGGGNGTNTGGGGNCGTATAAATCCAACCCCCATAAANAAAGGCTGNTGCCCCNNNTTTCCNGCACGCTGTCTGATCTGATCAACNGCCCACTGCCCGTTAAGTTCNTCGGCAGTCGCGTCACGATCCTGTTGGGATGTCACACGCAGTGTCCGTTGTTTCGCCCAGCCACCTGTCTGCCACGTCAATGAGACGCCCGCCGCTGTCTTCTTCCCCTGCAAATTGACCAACGGCCCAAACGACCCGTCCACTGCCCCTATGTCACGGTAGGGTGCCGGAACATCCGGGTGAGCAATCTTCTTTTCTCCATCAAACGCAAATGGACCGTAATCTGCTCTGTTCCCAAAAGACTTCCACTCACCGCGCACCATGTGGTGCATCAATTTCCCAGTCCCTAANGTCTGATANCCATGNGCTCGAAAATGATCCATCATCGTCCGTGAATTCTTCAACACTTCATAGTCATCCCAGTTGGTGAACCCAAAGCATCCTGAGTGATGCGGGTAGATACCCGTGAACATGCTTGCTCGAGATGGTCCGCAGATTGGTATGTTGCAGTGCGCCTGCGTGAAAGCTACGCCACTGCTGGCAAGCCGCTTCATGTTGGGAGTGAATGCTTGCGGATGCCCCCCAAACCCNTCCACATAATCATTGAGGTCATCNCAGATGATCAGAATCACATTTGGCTGCTCAGCCTTACCCGCCCTGACCAACCAGAGCGAAACAAGAAGCAAACACACCCCGACTTGCCAAACACGGACGAAGCTCGTTCTGAAGCTACGACTCAAATTCACTTTTGTCTCAGACATCAAGCACTTTCAACAACTTTAAAAAACTGTGAGGAAATTGGAACCAACCCAAAATGGAGATCATCACGTNTNGCACGTTTGCCTCATGAAACAATCAGCCAACNCCACCTTCGGTCGCACCATGCCCCGGGATGGACGGCATTCGCANGCACGAATCAAGCTAACCAAGCACGAATCACCGATTTGCAANCCCAAAACGNAAGCTTGCCACTCGTCTACCCAAACAGCCGAGCGTGAGCTTCCGTCTACTCTGCGTCCCCTATGTTCCACATGTTTCATTCTAATCCTTCGAAACATCTGGACAATGACCGAACCAATCGTAGCAGCAAAGCCAAACTCTCCATCTTGGAACTACACAAGAGGTGGACCCGCATGGCCAAGTCCGATGCCTCAGTGATTCTTCTGCTGTTTCGGAGCCCATTGCTTGGAGAGGTCGCCGGAGTCCATTTCATAAATTCGATGCCGTTTTACGTTCATACCATCGGTGTCACGATCGTATTCACGCATGATCAAATACTTTCCATCACTGGAAATAACCCAATCAGGCGGTGACAGCCGATCGGTCTTCACGACCATCGTTTCTTTATTGGAGGCGGTATTCCAAACCCTCAGCGAACGTTCACGCCCGTCGATGACGTCCATCACCAGCATCGGCCCAGACTTCGCGAACCNAGGACTGATACTGTTCCGGTCCCAATTATCGTCCATGATTGACTTGTCGACAGTTAACTGCCTGAGCGTTTCTCCCGTTTTGACATTCCACAAGGTAATTCGCTGAAGACCAGCCTTGTTCACAATCCCACTGCCGATGAGTCGTGACCCATCTGCTGAAAACCGCAAACGATACCCGACCCCACAATCCATGAATTCAGCCAGTAACTTNCCCGTTNTCAAGTCCCAAAGACTGACCGGCAAATAACCGCAACAGGAAGCCAGTGTGGTTCCCTTTGGAGAAAAGACACAAGAGGGAATCCAAGACACAGCGCTTCTCCGACGTTCTTGCAACGCTGGCACACCCTCGAACTGGATCGTGACCAGATCATCCCCGGATGAAATGCGTCGAATCTCGATCCGCCCACCATCAAGTGCCGTAGCTACAAAATCATCGCGTGGAGACGTTGCGATCACATCGCTTCCAAGTGTTCGATGGTTCGTCGAACCCACGCAGAAAACCAGCACCACGACTCCCGTGATGCCATNAGCAGAACTGCACACGGCTCTCGACCATCGGGCGCGACCATTAATATCTTTCATTCTTCCACACTCACGATGCACGCCAAAAGCTAACCCGCGTCTGCTCACTCCGGCCAACACAGCCAACGATCACCCGCCAGCAGAGTTCCCCGCTGCGTTTTGCGCTACCTGCGGATTACTCACTAGCATACACTCAATCATGCCGTCCCGAGGACTCACTTCAACTTAACACGCAATGTAATCTCTGGCTCATCACTACCTCGTGCGATCACAGCCGTACCGTTGACATAGGTTCCGTTGGGCTTTCCGTTGGCCCCTCGGCCCGGGCGTGAGATTGTGGCNGAAATCGCGCCATCCTGCCTTAAATACGAACCACTAAAATCGCTCANTTGCAAAGGAGCAACCTCCGGATACGCCTCTTTCAGCTTCGTATTCATGCGGGTGAGNAAATCCATTATCCCCTGTTTGCCCCCCACTCTCGTTTCGCTCATCAGCAGATTCACAGCTTTCCGAATAGCAAGCAACTGCTGGAACGCAGTTACCTCACTAAACTCTGACNGCATCCCGACTGCTGGCTGTCGGACNCTTTGGCTGTGCCCCGGAATCTCCAACTCGATAATTGTATCCGGCAGATCCGCTATCTGCGGGACTTGTCGNCGCTCTCGAATTTCCTCGATCCTGCCTTGAACGCGATTTGAATCATACTCACCGAACTTGTTGTCTTCGATGACAAGTTTCAAAAACGATTGCAGTTCAGTATCACTCAGGTTGCCTCTAACGTTGCGTCCCTCTCCATACAACGAAGGCATTTCTATTTTCCCATTGGCTCGAATGAGAAGCATGGGCGTTTTATTTTGACGCGGAGGAGTAAACCCGTTTTGCAGATCATAAACAAAGATCACCGCGCTACCGTTTTCGGGTAGTACGTACCGACTTGACTGCTCCTCTTGAGCATTCAAGGCGGCGTTCGATGCAAACCACCCCGAGTCAGCAGCCAGGGACACACACATGACCCAAAACAGAATCCGAGGACGCGAAAGAAACATAACACTCGGCTTTCAGGAATAGATTTTCTGCGAGGCGAAAAGCGTCCGACCGCCGAGACAAGTAGCGCAGCGTTAGACGCGTCTAAAAACGGTGACAGAAGCGACAATTCGCTTACGGGAGGTCCATCTTCAACGCTAGTGCGTTCCGGCGAGGCGATGCCGCCACCCGTTTCTTTTCGGAATATCTTCTCCTGCTTTCATCTTAACACAGTTACAGTCCAACAGGGGCAACTGCGTTCTATCAAGACAGTGCAATCTGACCTATTCACTTGGGCAACTGCAGCAGACGTGCGACCGGGTATCTTCGATGTCCTTTCTCATAATTCCCCGATCGTCTGTACAAGAATTCGAGCTGTGCGTTGCGGTCTCCGGCAAACTCCTCGTCAGAAGTTTTTCGTGCCTTGAATTCCAATCGCAACGCTTCATCCTCCGCTAGCATCCTCTCCGCTGTCTTTTCAAACACGTATGGAGAAAAATGTTCCTTTTGCTGCAAGATAGTATCAAACCGATTCCAGCGAAACAACGAATCCATCGCTTTCGGCTCCAGTGCCTCAACTACATATCGAGCATGTGCCTGAGCTATTGGAACAACGACATCCCCGGTTCGCAGCACGATCGCCTCTCTTAAAGTGGTCAGCTCTACCTTGTCATGAAAAAAGTGACCTTCATAGGGTGCCGAGCGACTTTCAACCTTGTCCACTCGATATACCTCTGCCGGTAAACTCGTCGGTTCCATCATTGTCCGAGTATCCACGCGGTTCAATTCCATTAAATCAATGACGTCATGCCATTCGCGTGGAATCAAGTAGCCGGCAGGCAGCTTCACGGATTCGCTTACTTTGTACTGATTAAAATAGGGAATTTTGCGGACAAATGGCTTTTCTCTGTCATAAAACAGCCGCGTCCCACCCGTCACACGACTTGCAATTTGCCTTGCTTCATAACCATAAAATTCAAGCCTCGACGGCTGATTGCGATCCACTTCCCATGCCACCGGTACGACTTCTTGATGTCGATATGCCTCTCGATCTCGTTTCCGCAATTGCTGTATTTGCTTCCCTTCCGTCGCTAACAAGCTTAACGCCGCGTCAAAAAATGCACGGGTCGCTGCAACTCGCTTTGGATACGGTTTTAGCATATGAGTCTCCGTCATATAGCCCATCGTTTGAAACAGACCGACGAAGCCGGTTGAATAGCGCGGCGTCTCCAGAAATTGTGCGAAGCCGTTCTCAGGTGCGCTCCCACCCGA
>NZHC01000058.1 GCA_002689655.1 Rhodopirellula sp.
CGAAACAATCTTATTCAATGGTGAGACAATGCCATTGCCGGTATCGAATTCGAAGGTAACCGGTCCGCCACCTACGTCGATCTGGAATGTATCCCCATCAACAATTCCACCCAAGGCATTGACCCCCTGAGTCGGGACGCGAAGTGCAAGGGTTCTTGGCAATTGCTGTATGTCAGTATTTTCAGTTGATGCGGTTGCGCCTGGTTCGGCCCCCAAAACAACGCGGACGCCATCACCGGCTACATCGAGGTCCAGAAGGCCATTGTCAACTTGGTTTTGGATAGCTGCACGAATGGATGCAGCTATTCCCTCAAGGAAAGTCTGCTTTTCTGCCTCATCCTCTGGTGTTGGAGTTATAGGCAATTCAATCGGAATAGCTCCCGGCAAAGTCGTATCGCCGGGGTTGTTGAATTCAAATACGACAGATGGATTAACGCCATCATTGAGTTGGAAGAAGTCACCATCGGTCACGCCACCAATCTCGGTTCCGGCTTGCGGAACCACCAATGTGATTGGCTCGGGCAACAAGAGTGAATAACCAGACTCAAACTCAAATACGATTTGGCCACCATTGCTATCGATGACTTCCATCTGATCGCCATCCTGAATGACGTTGCTAGAAGGAGCAACCAGAACATCGCGATCTTCATTATTGATTTCGATTCGGTACGAGCGGTCATTCTGCCAGACACCAGCCAGTGGCGTCAGTGTGATCAAGTTCCGGGTCGAATCGTAGTTGAAAGTATAATCGATACCTTCCTGCAATAACTCGTCATTTTCAATCAGCGTGATATTCGCACCTGATTCACGAAGTCCAGGAATTTCTGGAACGACAACAGTGTTATCGTCTACTCCGATACCGGTGAACGGATCAGAGGAATCACCGTTGTCCCTTAATTGAATGCGGAACTCACGGTAAACACCATCTTCCAAATTGATAAAGCTGATCGCAGGATCCTGATCAATACCCTCCGCATCATTGTCCCGGGCGGTTTCCGCAATCGCGATTGGGCCATTAAAGTCCGCTAACTCTGTAGAACCACGGTCTTTAAAAACCTGTCCACCAATTCCACCGGGAGGCGCGTAATTTGGATTGTCAGCTCGCAAGACACCGCCGACATCAAGAGTCGGTGCCAGAATATTACTTGGCGCGAGCCCGACTGAATTCTTCAAGGCTGCCATGTCACTACGCTCAACCACGGAATTCACTGAAGAATCAATCAAACGCGAACCCTCTGCCGGTTGGAAGTTGTTGGCTTCCGGATACTGGAGAGCAACCTCATCATTACCAAGGGTGATATTGAAATCGTCGTTACCATTGGAGCCCGTCGCATTTGGGAACTGCCCGTCCACAGGCCCCTCAGCATGCTGGAACACGTTGCCCACCACGATAACTTCCTGCGGCTTCGACGCGATTTCCACGAGACTGTCATCGAGATTCAGAAAAACATTATTGAGTGCTGTTGGACTAGCCCCGCTCGTGATCAACAAGCCGGTCTCTTTGATGATCTGGTCAGCATCGCCCTCGACGATGCGATCGAAGTCAAAGAGCCCATTTTGTGGATCACCATCATCAATGGGGGCCAACCTAAGACCGGCAGCAATCGCCTCCGGGCTAAGTTCTATCTTCGCTACATTCTCGATCAAGACATACTGTTCGGTTGAACCGGAAGCCCCGCTGAATGTCTCTGCTGCACCTTCGGGTACATGCCCAAATCCACCGGTATTCTTATCGGGCACCAACAACAAACCGGGAGTCGCGGGCAAACCAGCATTCACACCATCCGGCCCGCCAAGTGCTTGCGCGGTCCCCGGCAGCACTGCCCCTCGCGGACTCACTCTTGAGTCTCCGAAGGTTTCATAATTCGTATTGGGAAGAATTGGCTCAAAACCAAAGGGCGAGAAAACAGAGCTATTGATTTGATCAGCAATGGTCCGCATAACGTCAGGCGCTCGGCTGTTCGAATCATCAAATCCTTCGAACGTAAAGACTACGCGATTATCGACAGGACCACCGCCAGCAAGTTGTGGATGCCAATCCGGAATATCCTCGATTTGGGTAACAGTGTAAGTCGTGCCGTTCAAATCAATCCCCGAAGCAGCGCCCAACTCCATCACGAAGGAACGTGACGCTAACGCTTCGATCGTCACGCGATAGATACCTGTTCCGACATCTGCACCTGCAACACGACCCGAAAGGGTACGTGTGTCATAATCCTCGTTGCCAACCGAACTGATACCGATGTAATAAATCCCAGCCTCAACGGCAGTAAAATCAACGAAAGAGTCACGATTGTTAATGGAATCGGGTTGTTGGTTCTGGTAATCAGTTGGATCTGATGGATCCAAATAATCTGGTGCAATATCGTTGACGCTTATAGTCACAAGCTCGCCCGACTCATTTTCAAACTGCTGCGGAATTCCAGCGCTATTGAAGACCCGCATTACCGTGTCTGGACCACCTGCAAAGGTATCAACATCAGCGATTAAGCGGTCACCGGTTTCAAGAAATACACGGTAGAAATCAATATCACCGGCAGCTCCGAGATCTCCCACTGGGCTACCATCACCCAAAGTTGTCAAATGAGTGTACGGGGCGCGATGGCTGCCACCGACGCGGGTATCAACGGCATCCGCAAGAAAATCGTTTGGTTCCAAATTCACCACACCGAGGCTACTTACCTGATGTGGTCCATCCAAGGCATCCTGCTTGTAACCATCAGGAAAATTAGACGCGGTCCCGTCATCACCGTAGAAGGTATTGTTCACCACTTTCGCAAAAGGTTGAGGCGCTTCGTAAATCGGTGCCGGGAAAGCACCTCCAACCGCCTCCGCGCCCTCGATGTAGAGAGCCGCTTGCCCTGGGGTAAACAGGGATGGACCCACCATCACCTCGACCAGTTCACTCATCCCGTTGGTCATGAGTTTGCTTCCCTGGATGGCTTCCCGAACGGCGTGCACCATCTCAAGCGACGAGTATTGTGAAACACGGTCGAGGTAACCATCGAGAGGATTCTCATTGGCATCATCTGTCTGGCGATAATACACAGGAACATTTCCCGCTCCAAACCCGTCACCTCCAAATGTGTCCGCTCCATTGAAAACTCCCCCCCCAATACCGTCAGTATCTCCCTTACCAATCTCTTCAAATTCGAACGTAACGGATGTCCCTGCTGCAGTAATTCCGAAGGTAGAGCCATCTGCGATGAAGTCTCCCGTCGGGAGCTCCATAATCCATGGCACATTTTGCCCAGCAATTTTCACACCGGCAAATTCGGCGGAGTCAAGCGTGTTGCTTTGGATCAAAATCCCAGGAGCAAGGCCACCCAAAACACTGTCATTTGTGGTTGGCAAATTCAGAACAGCTCCTGGATGCGAAAGTCCAACTGGCGGAGCTTCTTCCCCAAATCGCTGAGCAGCCGCAGCTACGTGTGCAGGAACAGTCTCCCTCTGACCGGGCTCTGACCAAATACCGACCCCGCGGACATCACTGATTTCGTTGTGCTCAACAATGACCACACCCTGCAACCTTTCAAAGTTGCTATCGCCCAAACCGTTGTAAAGAATGACGGGCATCAGAAGATTGCCATCGACATCTTCACTAATAGCACCAGACGCATCAGCGATAGAAGCAACAGGCTCAAAGGTACCGGTCCGCACACCGTGCAATGCCACACGGGCGTCCGTCGACGAACCCGTTGGCTCTGTACCGTCGTAACCACCAGATGTGGATGCCTCCACAAGAATCGTGCTTTGCGAGTTCACCGCGTCACGTATTGCTTCTGCCACCTCCGCTGCTGTCGTGAAGCCGTTGATATCTAGGCTTGTATTACCGAACTGGACGCCATCACCTGCTGTATCAAATTCGAATGTCTGGTTGACCGCACCATCGCCAAGTACAAACGTCTGTTGATCGATAACATCCGTGGGGTTCGGCGCTACCATGGTGACACTTCGACTCTGCCGGTCGTTTGTATCAAAATCAACATCCAAAGCGATCAGGTTGCCCGCCTCGCTGGCGAAATCAGTGCTGTGTCGTACTTCTAATTGATACTCACCCGAATTGCCCGTTGGTAATCCGGCGTGTGTTGTACCCCGTGCCGCCTCAAAGACGGTTTCACCCCGTTCAGCGAAACCAATGATGACATCATCAACCCTTAAACCTGCCGCAGCGGAGGGAGCACCGCTAGTTTGGTAATCGATACTGAGTTGGATGTTCGTATGACCAGCAAAATCTTCTAGCGAAACAAGAATCTGGTCCCAGTCTCCTTCGTCAAAAACATGAACAACAGTATCATCAGGACTCTGGTCGCTTTGCACGATGAGCCGTGCCACGTCACCGCCCGCGGGTTCGTAGACCCGATTCATATACAGTGTGGGCAGATCCTCTCTTGCATAGCCGGCCAGATCGAATGCTTCACTGGTCAAACGCGAAATCCCAGCAGTTGCGTCTCTGGGATATGAAATCACGTCGTTATTTCCACCCCCGGGCTCCGGCAGCAAGTTGGCGGGATTCTCTGGATCCATAGAAACATGCAACCGGTAATCAGCAAACCGACCCGGAGGTGTTTCAATGCTCGTAGTTACACCCGTTTCACTGAACTCAAGCTCCGCGCTTTCATCCACCACACCAACGAAGTAGATGCCTCCTGGCAAAAAGGTTTCAATGAACGGATCCAAATCGGAATTACTGCCAGCGCGCCCATCAAAAACACTTGATGAGGTGCTGTTTTCCAAGAACAGCTCGAGAGATTCCGTTGCATTAGGATCCGTTTGCGGCCGCAAAATGACCAACTTTGTATCAACTGAAGTGGAGTCGGCAGGAAGCGGATTATCTGGATCTGGTGACGCTCCGTCATTAATATCCCAACCACCGTCCACATCCAAAATCACTCGTGCGAATGGGCTAGCGACAATTAAAGTGAAGAAATCCGCGCCATCGGTCAAAGATCCGCCCAAAACAGTCACATGAGGAATGCTGGTCGCCGTATTCGAGGAACCAAACGGTAATGTATTGGTGTTACCGATTTCATCCTCATCATCAAGTGACCAGTCCAAGTCCGTAAATGACCCTAGATTGGTGTTGGGAGCATTCTCATCCGCCCCGGGAGGGAAGGTTACAAAATTCTGAGCTTCTGGAACTCCAGAAAAGAAAACCTCCGGGTAAATACTTCGATTTGGCTGGATAACAAAGGGCTCTCCAATGTCAGCGAAATGCATCGGTTTACCATGATTTGGTTCTGAATCCTGAACAATGGTAAATTGGGTGCCCGGGAAAAAAGTATTCGCGGCATTAGGAACAAAAAGTTGTTCCACTGCCGGAGAACTTGCAGTGCTATAGGGTTCAACATTTGGTGAACCAGATACGGGGTTGTTAGTGCCGATCCTATCCTCAGCGATCCGTCGTATCGAATTGATAGGTTCACGGATTGCACTTTCGAGGACTTCGGGCTCCACACCATCAGTTGAGATGGCTACGTAATAGCTGCCTTCAGGCAAGACCATCGGCCCGACAAACGGATCTCCATTTGCAATCGATCCTCGAACCAAAGATTCAATAGCCGGATCGTTGGCAAGCGGACTATCTAAGTCATCGAGCACATTGCTGGCGTGGCCGAAGTAAACGAGTTCCGGTAACGGATTATTATCGTCTCGATCAAAGAATACACTTACATTGGTGTCCGGGCGGTTGTATCCGTCAGCATAGTCAACATCCAGAACGGTAGATTGCAAGCCAGGGCCATTACCGACGAAGTCGATTTCGAAATTATACAAATCGACATCAAAACCGCTCGACAATTCACCTCCAGTACCAATGACCATGTTGTGGTTGTTGACGATATTGCCAACGTACTGAGGGCCCTGACCCAGCGTTTCGCCGATCATAAAACTGTTTGTAGCAAATAAATCGCCTGCTGCCGCCTCATTCTCCTGAGCCTCACCTAACAGGGGCGAATCGGCCATCAGACCCTGAATTCGCAGCCCATTGTTGGCGTACTTGATGTTTGCAAAACGCACGACACTTCCCGGGAATGCCTGCTCTTCTGTCAAGCGGATTTGCATACGATACTGGCCACCGGTCAAACCACTGTTCGCGTCGTCCGGATTCAAAGCCGCGCTACGCACACGGACAAAATAAACGCTTCTGGAATTGGGGTCTGTCCGATCTCCAGCAAGTGGAAAGTGCAAACCAGCATCGCGAAGGTTATCTGAGCCGAAATCTTCGAAGTTTCCAAAATTATCCCGCTCGGAATAAAACTCGTCTGATGCTTGGAGCGACGTTGTCACCCCTTCTAAACTCGCGTCAAACACCGTGACAGGTGTTGGGTTCGTCTCCGCAGTTTCATTGACGCTATTGTCGCTTCTTGCGAGAACATTTCCATCGGCATCGAGCAACTCGACTACCGTATCAAGCGTGAACGTCGACCGATCAATATCGACCCAAACTTCAGAACCTGGCGATCCAATGAAGCTGTAAATATCGATGTCGTTCGTACCACTTAGATAGCCATCAATCTCAAAACCAAGGCGACGGACCGTGTCAGCCGTTAATACATCTTTTGCAAGCTCACCCAAGAATTGAGCATTAGCGGTCGTCCCATTCAGGCCAGGAGCCGACTCTGTGAGAAGCTCAAGCTCAGGAACGACTGCAAAGTTACTGTCATTACTGAACTCATCGAAAACAATTCCGTTCCAATCATTGGCCTTACCACGGGACGTGATACCGTCTCCGTCGTGATCGGTAAACGACGATCCATCCGGCTTTAACCCGGATCCAACGGAGTCGTCATTCATGCTGGTCATGATCACCGGTGCCCCTGGCATACCGATGACATGCAAGGTACCACCAACCCGGTCTTCAATCCCTTCCAATGCTCCGGTCACCGTAATTCCCGTGCCAGAAGACGCTAGGTTCGCCGTCCCGGGTCCGATGAACTTAACCACAAGACTTTCATCGGGACGACTCAGTAATCGCAAGCCACCTGAGCTATGCAGATTTCCAACTTCGATATTATCAAAAAGCAAATGTGCAATATCTGTATCATCGAAAGTCGTTTCAGTCGTAATTGTACCGGCTCGAACTTCGAGGCCAGACAACTGCAAGCCGGATGTTACATCATTCAGATAGCGATTAAACCTGATCATTGGACCATAGTTGTCATCCAACACACTGATACGATCAATCGAACCCGTCTGACGTCCGATATCTTTGCGGTAATTACCACCCATCGATTCAATATCGATATCAATGATGGATCCACGGTTATCCACAAAAGTGTTACCGACAATGATGGGTTGTGAACCCCGCACCATGATGGTGGATTCAGTAACCGCCAAGCGACCGAATCGCCCCGCAGGCCCCGCACCATCTTGCCCTTGATCATTGAACTCGAAACGGGAATTCGTCACTCGTCCATCAGCCTGCTGCAATTCCAGCGGCAGGAATCCGCGGGCAAGCCCCCCATTGAGCAGGCTGATACCACCTGCATAGGACAACTGCACGTGGTCGAAGCTGACATTTGAAGTGGGGCCGGCATAGATACCAGCCCAATCACCTCGGACTGGTGCCGCGGGCGAAGTTTCGAGGTTGTTGTCGTTATTGGTATCAAATGTTCCGCCAGCACCGAATCGATCGTCCAAGGAACTAGTGAACACAATAGGGCTCTGCAGATTACCCTCGGCAAGTAGTTGCGTACCCTGGCCCATCTCGATCCGTGAACCACGAAGCTTCATAATTACCGCTGGATCCAACACCAACGATGCATCGAGACGTCCACGTATTCCATTAAGCGTGAGATCCAGTGTTGCGTCGCCGCCAGCTGAGTCATCGGTAAACAGAACAGTAGAAGCATCAAGACGGCCTACCAGACGGTAATCATCGAGGCTGGCTTCAGATCGATAAAGCCGACGCGAAACGTACGGACCGTTATTCGGGACTGCCGGCAACGAGGTCAACTGAATGGCTGAATCTGGGTCAGTCAGAGTAAAGGTAAATACATCTGCGCTTGCCAGAGACTCAAACCCATTGGCATCCACAAATGTCATTTTGTAGTCATAACTGACCGGTGGATTTGGAGGATCACCGACGGGAACGGCAATGGGACCCAATGGGCCGCCCGACAACCGTCGTGCGGAAACCAAAGCCATCGAAGGCGTAACACCATCCTCAATTGAACCGCCAGGCGAACCGGCAACGACAAGGTTCTCAGAAACGTAGTGAACCAATTCCGTGTCGTCAAAACGGGCCGCGACAGTGAACTCTTTGGGTGCTTCAACGGGCGTGGTTGCAACACGAATGAAAACACCATTCACACTATTGTTCAATAGTAGGTTTTGATACATGTCGGGACCGACACGATCATAATCAGCGGTAAACGCTCCGCCTTGCTGGAATTGCGGAGCCTGATAGCTGGTTTCTTCAAAGCTATTGGGAGCAGCGCTAATCGCTGAGTCAGCACTCAATCGGATTTCGTTGAAACTGACTGTCGGCCGCATGTCCACAATTTGAACAGGGTTGACCAATTGCTGAACTGAATCGATCAGGACGTTGCTACCACCACCGTAACGAATTTCGGCATGGTTGACGGTCTGCAAGAAAACACCATCATCTTCAAGATCACGCCTTCCCTCGGCGCGATCAACATCACGGCGATAAATGATGCCACCCCAATTACCAGCTGCTGGTTCGGGACTGAACCCTGATGCATTGGCATCGGCATCGCGATCACGCATGCTTGTAAAGATCACGCTACCGTCTGCAAATCCATTGGCCCCATCACCTGATTCATCTCCGATCAGCGTGGTCTCAATTGCTTCACCTGAGAGACTCAACTGAACGTGTCTTGGCGCTCCAAGAATCTGCAGTGCACCCCCACTACGATCGATCTGGGTCGTGCTACTACCGACGTTGATATAGGAATTGCGTAACTTGAAAATCGCGCCCGCATCAATCATCGTGGTCACACCACGGGGCACATTCATACTGGTACCATCTTCCAGCGAGCTACCACCTACCTCAGCGATTCCAATTTTGTAACTGAAGTTATCTTCTTCTGTCAGAAGACTGGCATCCAACCCACCATTACCAACAATCCTCACGATATCGCCAAAATAGGCCGACCGGAATGCATTCGGAAGGCTTGGATTACCGATATTGCTGAAGGGCTGCGAGAGGGTTCCATCTGCAGCAGGGCCTGCACTTTTATCTACGAACAGTGTACGTCCGAGTACGTCGACACCTTGGAAATCCGGAGAAAGACTAACACTTCGGTCCCCAGAAAGCGTTAAGACTGCTCTTAACTGACCTTGGTATTCCTGCTGCGATGTCGAAGCGGAAACGCCAGTCACCGAATCCTGTTGCTCAATGGAAAATCGCAATGCATTCGCAAGGGCCAGTGCATCAGCCACGGGGTCGTATTGCACACCAATATTTCCCGGTCTGACATTGGCCAAATTCGTCACAAATTCGTACGTTCGTGAGAAGTTAGAACCACCCATGATTGTGATGGTCTGGCCTTCTTCGATAGTCGAGCCGTCACCCTCGAAGACGATCATTCGCTCCAGAGCGCGTGTTTGGAACCAGAAGTTGTGCACACCACCCGGAACTCCATCTCCATCAGCATCAATCGGGGTCCCTGGCACATCGATTCGCGTTCCATCACGGTCACGAATCACATCGGTCTCATCGACCTGTGGTTCAAACTTCAGATGCAGGTCATAAGCACCCTGCGTCCGTCCACCATAACCGCTTCCGCTGATTGTCGGGTCGTATTGATCGTTACCACTCGCAGCAACACCGAGGTAGTAAACCCCTTCGCCCAACGAGGCTCGAATGCGCGAGTCCTCACCAAAGTAATCATCATTGACTTGGATGCGAGTCAAACCACCACCACCAAGCCTCAACGGAGAGAATGTCCCCAAATCAATATCAATGATGTTGGTCGCCGGATCACCGACCGGAATGGACGCCCGGAAAATGGAACTTGCGAAGGGGTCGTCGTTGATCGCATCGATAAGATGACTCGCTTGCACCTCCGTTACATTCACCCCCAACCTTGGAAAATCTATAAGAATCCCATTGGAAACATCAACGCCCGAAGCATCCTGTGCGCGAAGTACGCGGATCTCTGTGTCACCCACGCCACGATCGGTCTGCACAAACGAAATCCGTGAACCGTTGCCCTGTCGGCCACGCAGCAATGAAGTAAAGGTGACGGACAGGTCAATTCCTAAACCGAAATCGGTTGTAATCGAGGCAGCCTGTTCCTCGAACAGAGTCAAACTTGTGTCAAGCAGGCTCGAATCTGCCAGTCGCTCAGCAAAGGTCTCAGCAGTAAGAGTCCCCGTTTGAGTCGGATCATCCAAATCGACTTCGAAACGGTAGAGATCAATGTCAACGCTATCAGGGCGATGCACAAACTGCCCATGAAGCACATCAGTATTGCCCGGGAAAACTGGCTCATTGTCACCGAGTACATTGATACTGGCGTTCAGGAACCCCACATTCATCGCCATGATTGTCGAGGCGGACAGGTCCGAAGCTCTTTCCAAACCGATCAGCAAGCCAATTCCGGCGACCGCTTTGCGAGTCAGATCCTCACCATAATCAGTGCCGATTGTCGCAGAACGGTCGAAAACCATCGCTGAAACATCAAACGTTGGATCAATACGCAGCGTCGCGTTCAGAACACCAATGTTCTGTGGATCAATACCACTTGCAGCGTTCAACTCGCTGTTATCACCGAAGGCAAATGTAATGCCCTCATCTGCGGTTTCTCGGAACTGAATCCCTAATTCGCTAGCCCAAAGGTTCAACGCTTCGCGAATCCGAACCTTTTCGGTTTCTGTGATTTGATTCAGGTGCGATAGGCCACCGTCCGTGGCAAAGATTCCCTGAAAGTTGTAGGCGACTTCCGTCACACCAGCTATCAAATCTGGCCCGAAGTCAGCGTTGATATGACTAACCGTTTCGCTGTGGCCCAGATCATCATCACCCCCAATTGGCTCAATCAAAAACGGTTGCGGATCAATGGACTCGGAATATACGATACTCGTCAGCTCACCATCGGTGCCACTGTTGCCAAACACACCCACATTGAGCGCTGTTTCCAGAGTCTCACCGACAGCCACCAAGCTCAATGCAGGCGCATCGATCAGTCGCGTTGGCAGAAGCTGACTATCATCACCAAGATCCACTGTCATCGTGATCAAGGCTGGGACATCATTCGTGATCGCTGTCTGCAAATCAGCAATTGTCGGAGTGCCCCCACCAAAATCCACAACAACGGTTTCCAGGCCGCCGACGCCTGGTTCGGTTGTCACACTGAGACCACCACCACCCGAATCTTCAAACCGCACCATCCGGCCAGAGTTGGACTCACCAACGGCCACGGATTGGAAGGTCACAAGCAAACCTTGTATCCCGAAGTCAGTCGTCACCAGCGGGGCAACACTGCGTTCATCCAATGGGATGATCAAGTCAACACGTTCATTGACTGCTGTTCCTATTCGCAATCGGAACGTACCACCTGCCAAGCCGACACCAGCGTTCGAATCATCATCATCCAGCAATTCATTAAGGTCGGTTGCGAAAATCAACCGTGCCGTGTTTGTCGCTTCGTCGTACACAACCTGTTCAGGCTGGTAAAGCGCATCGTCAGACGTGCGTACCGTCTCCTGCGTCAGCAACAATTGATAGAAACGCGGATTTTCAGCCGATCGCAGAGTAGGATTTCCAGCCTCATCGTTTTCAACAAAGAGCGGATCGTCATTAAAGTGCACGAGAATCTCGTCGCGATTCTGCCGCAGTGTTCCGTCCGCCAAACGAATCACCGGCTGCGGGACTACTGATTCAACGAGCGCTCCCAATCGCAGATCGAAACGGGTGACATCGACTCGCTGCTGCGGATCATCGGTCTGCAATAACTCGCCGCGCGTGTTTCTCAGACCAACCGTGCCCGCCGAAGGATCGTCAAAGCCAACGACTTCGACTTTATAGAGGTCATCCACCAACGCTTCAGAGAATCGGACGACAACTTCGTTGTCCGCATCTTCGCCTAAAGTGACAAGGCCGGGCACGATTGCGACATCGTCTTCTGTCCCCAGCAGATTGTCCTCTCCAGCACGCGTTACCTGAACCGCGCTCAAAGTATTGGGATCAATCTGTTGATCCTCATCGAATCGCAGTGTCAGAACGCGGGGCCGAGTCTGAACAATCGAGTTGTCGACAATCACCTCGCCCGTGTTCGGCTGAATCCCGATCAACTGCGGACCACCATCAGCAGCCAGCAATTGCCGCGCCTCAAGAGTTTCGAGGATATTTTGGCGTCGCTTTTTGTGCGTCTGCCTTCTTGACTTGGCTTTATGCTCAGGCGAACGATCAGAATCTGCACCGCGGAGGGCACTCAAGTTGAACGTCGAGGAGTTATTTCGCTTACGCGAGGTCATAGACCGAACCTTCCAGGCGTTGGCGTCTTCGCCGCATTATCGGCGGCAAACACGACAGTGATGGGGTTTAGTAGTTGAAAATCAGTCGCTACGAACAAGGGAGCTGGCAATAGGTTACGAGTCATGTGCGACCGACCACGTACGGCAGAATCCATCTGTATGGAATCAGCCGAAACGCAGTCGACGAGTATAGTTAGACCCAAAAAACCCGCAAACATTTGCCGCTTCTCTCTTTATCACAGGGACAACATCATTTGAAATGGCGACTGATCGTAGCGACAATGCCGGCGATCAATGCAATGCCAATTACGAGCAAGCCCCTCTGCAGAGGTATAAATTGACACATTTCGTTGGTCGATGTGGACCATTTGACGGTCGAAAATGAAGAAAGTTCCTTGCAACCGGCGGTCAAACGGGGATTGCAGGCATTCCTGACGGCATTCAAGCAATCTGCCTGACCGTCTGAACAGAACTATTCATCATCTTCCTCATCGTCGTCATCCGCGTCAGGATGCAGCGGATCTTGGGGATCAAAGAATAGATCTGCCAAACCGAGCGGCACGGCATCCCCCCCTAGCGTCCGGCGTCGGCGTTGAGCCAGTTGCTCCAAATCGACAGCTTCCTCGCCCAAACACTTCTCCAGTGCCTCCTGCCACGCCTGATCCCGACTGATCGGATGGCTAGGATCCTGAATCATCCGTTTGATAGCAAAACGCAGCAAATTGATGCCGTCCCGCGGCGAAAAATCGAGTTTCAACTGATGGGACTGCTGCAGAAACTCCACCGTCATTGCCAGCATTTCCGGCTCCGCGAACGGTAAGTGGTACTGCAAAATGGACATTTCATCCTGTTTGTTTGGGAAGCCAACCTCCAAGGTGGGCTGCAAACGGCTGAGAATATAGTCGGGNATTTCGAAAGTTGACTCATCCTGATTCATTGTCACAGCGGCCCGGAACTCACGATCTGCCGGTATGGTGATTCCCGCAACAATCGATTCGACGAGTCGTCGGCCATCGAAAAGGGGAGCTAGGGAAGCCCAAGATTTTTCATTCATCCGATTTCCCTCGTCCAGCAGGCAAACGCCACCAGCAATCATGGCCGAGACAAGCGGCGAGGCATGATAGGAAATTTCACCTCCCTGACTTAGGACTGGTGTGACCAGCAAATCTTCGGGACGGGTATCCGCGGTGCATTGATAAATGTACAGCGGTCGTTTCTGAGCTTGGGCTGCAGCAATCGCCAATTGCGTCTTGCCGATGCCTGGTGAACCCACCAATCGCGGAGTAAGAGGCAAATCGAGATCATCGACCGTGATCCAACATGCAAGCAACTGCATCAGAATCTCTTGCTGACCGATCCATTGCCCGGGAAAGGTATAAGGACGAGAGAGTTTCAGTTGGACGCCCTCGATTTCGGCGTAGGTTACCGCCTCGTTCTCTTCGACTGGTTTCGGATCAGATTCTCGAGCGTGCATAAAATTCGTGACCGAGATGGGTAAATATTTGAAAAGTCGCTCGTACCAAATGCTTGCCAAGCAGTCTTAGGCATGAACAAAGGAAGAGAGCAGTGAACCAGCGTTCAACCTACCTCTGTTGTATCGCACTGAGGGTGTCAGCAGGCACACCGAGGCGAAATAATTGGGATCGAGTGTAAATTGAATCCTCTCGCAGTGATGCATCTGAAGACCAGATTGAACCCTCAAAAATCGATTCAGACAACAGGTCTGGGTTCGAAACATGATTCATCGCTGATAATCACAGGGNAAGCACNGCGATTTCCAACATCCACTTCGTCGAAATCTCGCTTCGNCACCAGTACAGCCGATCCCCTTTTTCTTCGTTACTCCGGAGCCCCGTCTGCTTTCTGTAGTCATCGCCTGTTTCGTTTTGGTTGTCTATCGCTTTACGGACAAGTCAGGGGCAATCGACTGTTTCTTTTCGTGCATTGGCCTGGGTGGACCAGATTTGAGNTTTTCCCAGCTCTTTGTGCTCCTCAATTCGGCCTGACTTTCACAAGCCCGTGCCTGACCAATCACTTTGATGTATTGGTGAATGGAATGATCTTCAAATGGATCTATCTTTCCANTGAGAAGTCCTCTCCAAAAGCCAATCCATCGATCACGAGTTTTGCCGGCAAACCCGGACTTCNGAATTTCCCCGCGCCGATCAANATANATCTCGTTTCCACAATGCTGATAGCCAAACCATGCCGGGGGCACCCGAGTAACGATATCGTTGTTGTTGACATACCGCAGGTGATCCAATTTGGTGTACTGGGTATANCGCGGATTACCGACTCGCGGGCTGCCAAAGGAAAAGAGTCGCTCGGGATTGCTGTCGATATGGGAGAGCAGACAACGTCCAGCACAAATGGTAGCCATCGCACCACCGAGAGAGTGCCCGCAAAACCAGAGTGGTTGTCGGTTACACATCAATGCAGTTTCCAGCATTGGCCACAGGTCGTCGACCTCACGTTTGAAACCGCGATGAACGCGTCCCACGGTTTCCGACAAGACACTACTCGCCCGTACATCGGCACGGATGTCGTTCCATTCGTTGGCCTCCGTTCCTCGACAAGCAATCACGCAATCATGCTGATTACGAAAACGATAGGCCTGAGAACCGTCCCTCTCATAAAAGGTGAGATCCGGAAAACCGAGACTCGCCGCAGCCCGCCGCGCTTCGTCGGGGTCGTTATAGGAGACCATTGCCAATTCAGCCATCAGTAACGATTGCTCGAGTTGCGTCATTTCGGCAACAGGTTGATCTGCCATTGACCGCAGGATCAGCGGCCTTTCGTGACGATCGGAAATTGTCTTTGTGGCTTGCCCCAATCGTTCCATCTCGTTACTTCTCTTCACTCGAATTCCTTTTCGTGTGTTGCAATAACGTTACTGAAACAACAGGCACTGACGTCAAACTTCCACCAGAAAATTGCAGTAAGCCCCGCCTTTACTGATTGGTGGGAATGCCGACTTCAACGGACTCTTCCGTCCGCAACATCGGCTCCACCCTCGGGTGCCCACCATCCACATCAATCTTCATGGACAGATGGCGTCGCCAGTTCTGATCATCAGGTTTCGGGAAGTCACTTCGGAAGTGAACCCCACGTGATTCAGCTCGCACTAACGCTGCATCAACGATGCAGGATGCTGTCAGCAACAGATTTTGCAATTCCCAGCCTTCCACACCATCGAACTGATGAGGCATCACGTACGCTGCAAACGAGCGAATTGAGTCGGCCGCCTCCCGCAGTCCCTTGGCATCGCGTTCCACGCCAGCCAGTCTCCCCATCAAGCTTTTAAGTGATACTCGCACGTCAGCGACATCGAACGATTCGTAGGAAGCCCGCGGGGGGTGTTGAATTCGTGGCACGACCATATTGGTTGGAACTTCGGCAGCCGCACGAGTAGCCGCTTCCCCCGCATGTGCTCCGTAAACCAGCCCCTCAAGCAAGCTATTACTTGCCAGACGATTGGCACCATGCAGCCCAGTACTGGTAACCTCACCTGCAGCCCAAAGTCCGGGCAAACTGGTCCTGCCTTGGCGGTCGACCGAAACTCCACCGATCACGTAGTGGGCACCCGGCCGCACAGGAATCCGATCAGCGGTGATATCAAGACCGAATTTCGAACACGCTTTGGCAATTCCTGGAAAGCGCATCGTGACATGCTTGGTATCCAAATGGGAAAGATCTAAAAACACATTGGAATGTCTGGTCTTCGTCATTTGCCTGATGATGGCCTGACTGACAACATCGCGTGGTGCCAACTCAGCCCGCTCATCGTAGCCGGGCATGAAGCGTTTTCCGTTGCAGTCGACCAGATGAGCGCCCTCGCCACGTACGGCCTCGGTAATCAGGGAACGTGAAGCCCCCGCAATGTACAACACGGTTGGGTGAAACTGAATAAATTCCATATCACGCAATTCGACACCTGCGCGATAAGCCAGCGCCGAACCATCTCCCGTCGCCACGCTGGGATTCGTGGATTCGCGGAACACCTGACCGGCTCCACCGGTACACAAAATGGTCTCTTTGGCCCAAACCATGATTGGCAGTTGCCCTGCATTAAGGATCACAGCTCCGCGGCACCGGCCCTCATAAGTCAATAGATCGACCGTGAATGCGTTTTCCCAAATATCAATATTGGAACGTTCACGCGTGCGTTTAATCACTGCCCGCATGACCTCTTGTCCAGTCGCATCACCCCGCGCATGCACGATACGTTCACGACTATGCCCACCCTCGCGTCCTAGTGATATCTCACCATCGCTCTGATCGAATTTTGTTCCCCATCGAATCAGTTCCTCAATTCGTCTTGGCCCCTCTCGAATCACCATATCAACGATCGTTTGATCGCACAGATTACCTCCCGCTGCCAGCGTGTCAGCCACATGCGAGTCAAAACAGTCGTCAGGATCCAAAACACCTGCAATGCCACCCTGCGCGTAAACACTGTTGGATTCTCGCAGTTGATCCTTGGTAACGACCAACACTGACTGGTTGGGCTCCACTGCATTAGCTGCTCTCAAACCTGCCAAACCACCACCAATGACCAACACATCGGCAAACCGGTGCACTGCCCGCGTGGAGTCAAATGGCAGAAGGTATCGAGGCGTGATCATTCCGATAATTTTCCGTAGTGAGTGCAAATGATGNCGAGCGAAATCTGACAGGAGTCGTGCTAACTATCCCTTGAATCTACCATCAATTCATGAGCTTTCACTGCGAGCTGAATCATCAGAATAGCGCAACACGACCTTTGACTCAATTCCCATCAATTTCGACCGTCACGTCCAAGCCGCCTGAATCTCGGTCTGTAACCCAGTCCCCGACTGCCGCCCTCAGTTACCCTCCTCAGGCCCCTCAGTTACCCCTCAGGCCCCTCACTTACCCCTCAGCAGTTTGAACAATCGCTATTTTCGGACCAATAGCGATTGGGCAGGACAAGAAACAGGGTCTGCAGACGGCATCCATGAAAACCATTGTTTCGGTATTTCGTGACTACGTTATGCTTTGAGTTACGGAACAGGCATGCGATTGGNCGAATCTGCGTACAGACGGCCAGTCGTTGTCAATGCCCTGATGCATGAGACTCCAACAGCATGACCGCATCCCAGCACCTGCGAAAACTCCATGAGTGAACTGAAACGCGAGCTTCATCCAAAGCCCGATCAAGCTATCGACGATGATTCTTCAGGAAAATTGGCCGACGGGGCAGACCTTCAGAATGCGGATGGAGATATCGATGAGATCGTGGCAGGCTCGATACCAGGGCGCAAACGTCGACGAAAGAAGAAACGCAAACGCCGCTTGACTCTAGCAGTTCTTCCCACACTGCTAACGCTTGGCAATGCGGTGTGTGGTTTGGCTGCCATTTCAATCGCAATGAGCGCGAATCTTGAATGGGAACTAGAAAACCAGTTGCTAGTCGCGGGGATTCTGATTTTTGGTGGCATGCTGTTCGACGCGCTCGATGGCTCAGCGGCAAGGATGGCCGGCCAGGAGAGTCAATTTGGAGCAGAGCTGGACAGTCTTTGTGATGCGATCACATTTGGAACAGCACCTGCCGTCATTGTCTGGCAATACAGCGAAGGAATCGGCTTACCCCGAAAGGTCACATGGGCAATCGGCGCGCTGTTTACTCTGTGCGTGCTGATTCGTCTTGCCCGCTTCAACGTCGAGACGACTGACGATGACCCACACGACGGGTTCGAGGGACTTCCCAGCCCAGCGGCAGCGGGCACGATCGCAGCTTTCGTGATTGCCATGCCTGAACTGACTGCCTACACCACCGAGACAACTTCCGAAACGGGGAAGCAACTAGCCGAGCAATTCCTTTTGGGTTCACAGATATTTGTTGCAGCCTTGACCCTCACGCTCGCCTATCTGATGGTGTCGCGTTTTCAATATCCGCATGTCTTCCAGCAATTACTAAGAGGGCGTCGTGCGCCTCACCAGATTGGACAGGCCTTATTCGTCCTGATCGGTGCCTTCTTATTACATTGGCTGGCTTTACCAATTGCATTCTGCTATTACGCATTTGCCTCACCAATCAAAACCGTGTTTCGGCAATGGCGACAGAGAGGAAACTCTGAAACGGCACCTCGTCCTGAATAGTCCAAGGGTCTTTTTCAACTGGGCTCCAGCATCAAACTGGGCTCCAACATCAAACTGGGCTCCAACATCAAACTGGGCTCCAACATCAGGCAGATGATTGCATTTGGTGCAATGCTTCTCGAATTTTGGCAGCCTTCTCTGACGTGACATCACTCAACATGGGTTGAATCGGTCCAGTGTTTGCAATTGCGGCAAGCTCAACTGCCCGATGCAAAACTTTGATGGGATTGATTTCATTCCGAAGGTCTTCGAGAGGGCAAAACCACTCGCGAATTTTTTCGGCCGTTTCATAATCCCCAGCATGAATTGCGTGCATCATTTGCATGGACTTGACTGGCGCCACACAGACACAACCGCTGGTAAAACCACCGACGCCGAAATCCCGCAAGTGAATGATCGCTGGCTGTTCACCAATTCCACTGACGATTCGCTCAGCAGGAAAGACGTCGAGCACCTCTTTCAAATAATCATCTTGAGCGGGATCATCCCGGACGACAGCATATTTTAGCCAGGAGATGACGCCATCCTCTTCAAGCGACTTGATCAATTCAGGCTTCAACCAGCGATCGAACTTCAGATAGAGCACCAAAGGTTTGCCGACAGCCTCAGCCAATTTCCGAACCCCCGTCGCAATGCCAATCTGGTCGACAGCGTCGCGTGAGGGCAACAGCATAGCGGTGGGAAAATCGTGTTCACGAAGGATCTCAGCTTGGTCCATTGCCAAACCAAAAGCTGGCCCCAGCGATGGCACGACTACCGTTTCGTGTGCTGCGATATCCCCCAGCATCTGCAACAAGGAGGCGTACTCTGAGAGACGAGCATGATACAGCACCGCATTTCCACCATACAAAAGGGAGCGGATACCACCGGCTTCGAGAAATCGAATAATTTTCCGATTCTGTTGCTCACAGATCGCGAGCGATGCATTTCGTGCTAACGGTGGAACAGCAATGACCGACTCACGCAATTGAGTGGCAGAGAAGGGAGCAGTTTTCATGGATNGCCAATTTGGAAACTTGTGAGGTCAATTCTATTTTGATTTTTTCGATTCGCAGACGTAATTTTTTTACTTGGGCTCGCAGCAGACGACGAACCGCCAGCACGTCTCTCAGTGAATAAGGTCTCTCAGTGAATACTGGGTTCAGCGTTTGGCGTGCGTCCGGTCAAGAAATCAAAGTCACAACCCAAGTCGGCTTGTGTGACATGCTTTGCATACAAACGCTCGTAGCCACGTTCTGGCACGGGCTTCAGCGATGGCATCGCGGCACGACGCCTAGCGATTTCCTCTTCACTGACATGCCAATGGATCGTACGCTCGGGAACATTGATTTCAATCTCATCACCATTTTGCACCAAAGCAAGTGGCCCGCCCACGGCACTTTCGGGTGCGATATGCAAGACACAAGTGCCATAACTGGTACCGCTCATGCGGGCGTCACTCAGGCGAACCATATCCCTGACACCTGCTTCGAGTAGTTTCTTGGGAATCGGCAACATTCCCCATTCCGGGAAACCTGGTGCTCCCAGCGGACCAGCACTGCGAAGAATTAGAACGCTGTTTTCATCGACGTCGAGATCAGGATCATGGATCCCATCCTTCATGGCAGGATAGTTATCAAAAACAACAGCGCGACCTCGATGCTGCAAAAGATCGGGATCGGCGGCGACCGATTTGATCACGCATCCATTGGGAGCAAGATTCCCTCTGAGCAAGCAGGTTCCTCCAGCGTCAGCGACTGGATTTTCTCGAGTTCTGATGACTTCATTATCAATCACCTCAGCACCCTTGATCTGATCTGCAAGCGTTGTGCCACTGACAGTCAAACAGTCAACATTCAACAGATCAGTCATTCGAGCAAGCATTGCATTNAGACTGCCTGCATTAAAAAAATCTTCCATCAGATATCGTCCACTTGGTCGAATATCTGCCAATACAGGGGTCGTTCGGGACAGTTCATCGAACCGATCCAAGGACAGGTTGATTCCGAGTCGTCCTGCAATCGCAATCAGATGTACAATCGCGTTGGTGCTGCCGCCGATCGCCAATGAAGTCATCAAGCCATTATCAATGGATTTTTCGTTCATGAAATCTGATGGCTTCAAGTCCTCCCACGCCATCTCGACTGCTCGCCNCCCCGTCTGCACTGCCAAACGGGAATGCTCAGCAACGACCGCGGGGATATTGGCAGCCCCAGGCAAACTGAAACCCATGGCCTCAGTCACACATGCCATCGTGCTTGCCGTCCCCATTGTCATGCATGTCCCAGCCGAACGACCGATACAGTTTTCGATCCCCTTCCAATCCTGATCACAAAGATTACCAGCCAATCGCTCGTCCCAGTACTTCCATACGTCACTTCCGCTTCCCAAGGTGACTTCTTTCCATCGNGCAGTCAGCATGGGACCAGCAGGCATGAAGATGGCAGGCACGTTGGCGCTGATCGCTCCCATCAACATGGCCGGCACAGTCTTATCACATCCGCCCATGAGCACCGCGGCATCAATGGGATGGCAACGCAAGACCTCCTCGACCTCCATCGCAAGCAGATTGCGATACAACATGGTGGTCGGCTTCATCAACATCTCACCCAACGACATTACTGGGACTTCNACGGGAAATCCACCTGATTGCAAAATCCCGCGTTTCACCTCATCTGCCCGATTACGAAAGTGGGAATGGCAGGTATTCAGTTCGCTCCAGGTATTCAAGATCGCCACGACAGGACGATCTTTGTAATCAATGTCATCAAATCCCATCGCCTTCAGTCGCGAACGGTGACCAAAGGACCGCATATCATCTGGGCCAAACCAGCGATGCGAACGAAGTTTCGACGGGTCGCGTGATTGCGTCATAACAAATTCATCTTGTGATNTCGGTACGTTCAAGCCAACCGCAAATGTAAGCCGAGCGNCTCGCGGTCNGCCNGCAGTTTAGCAGGAATCCACCTCATTCACGAAGCGGGCCACTTTTTGATCCCAGCAACAAATGGCGGTAGTCGTTCAAGTCGACAATAAAACGGGATGACGCCCCACCAAAGCTCCGGTGGACCAAAGGTGGCGGATCACCCATCCNTCTCAGCCACGCAGGTAATTCATCAATGATGCAGCGAGAACCTGATGCATGGGAAACTCATTACGTAATCGTTTCGATTCAGCCACTTTGCAAGTCCAGAGCCAACTGCCCTTTACCTGATTACATCAGCACAATCCTTGCCTTGGGCAAGCTTCAATGGACAAACGCCTCACTTTCGACTTTGACACAAAGGTTACGGCAGATAGCTGAAAATCCGGTTCACCACTTTCCTGGTCGCCCCATACAAATTTCCTGGTCGCCCCATACAAACGCAATTCGCTCAGCGGGGGCCTGATGGCTACATGCATGGATATTGCCCCCAGCGATCACGCACGAAGTCGGGACGCTATCAAACTCGCGAACCGTTTCGTTAGGCAAACGCTCTCGTCTTGCCCGCATGAAATCATTTTTTTTGAAAATTGACGTGACCGGGCAGCACGCTTTACCATGTAGGTCCTGCTCCATCCAATCAGTTCCTCGGTACGGTTTGCAACGCTGCCCAGCTTGCAGCTTGCAGATTTAAACGAAAACCGGCCTCCCCAAAGTTGATCGATCCGCAATTGAACATCAACCGGCGCATACTATTGCAACACACTGGCGGCGGCATTGGCTTGTTGGCATTGCAATCGCTTCTGATGGCAGACCAAAGCAAGCCGGCCAAGCAAACGCTTCTGCCACACTTTGTTCCACGGGCCAAGCGAATGATCTGGCTATTCATGCATGGCGGGCCCAGCCATGTTGACCTATTTGACCCCAAGCCAGAACTTTCCAAGTATGCGGGGCAACCTCTACCAGACAGTTTTGGCAATGTGATGACACGCCGCAAGGTAGCAAAAAATCCTTTGCTGGGCCCGATCAAGCCATTCCGGCCACGAGGCAAATCAGGGCTACCGATTTCCGATTTCATGCCCCACCTGGCAAAACATGCGGATGACCTGTGTGTAATTCGTTCTTTGCATGGCGACAGCGTGAACCATCCGCAATCGGTCTATCAAATGAATACGGGTAGCATTCTGATGGGTCACCCCAGCTTTGGAAGTTGGCTGGCATATGGCCTTGGCAGTGAGAATGCGGACATGCCTGCTTTTGTTGTACTTCCAGATCCAGGAGGAGGGCTGAAGGGCGGCCCTTCTGCTTGGGGCAGTGGTTTTCTACCACCTACCTATCAGGGCACAGCGATGCGACCTGGAAAAACGCCCATCCTGAACCTAACTCCCCCCACCGGCATCTCGGATTCCCAACAGCGCGGAACACTTGACTTCCTGCAACATCTGAATGAACAGCATCTTCTCGACCGAGAACATGACGAGGAACTATCAGCACGAATTGCTGCTTACGAGTTGGCTTTCCGGATGCAGAGTGCCGCACCCGAGGTATGCGACTTTTCAACCGAAACAGCGGACACACTTTCACGATATGGTATCGATCGCCCCAACACACAGGACTTTGGGCAACGCTGCCTGCTAGCACGTCGCATGCTTGAGCGTGGTGTCCGATTTGTGCAAGTGTACTCCGGCAATACCAATGGCTGGGATGCTCACAAGGATGTAGCTACCAACCACGGTGACTACTGCAAAAAAACAGATCAACCCATCTCAGCATTGCTGACAGACCTGAAGCGGAGCGGGTTGCTGGAAGACACGCTCGTGGTGTGGTGTGGCGAATTTGGACGGATGCCCATGAGCGAACAGGGTAAGGGAAGAGACCATAACCCATGGGGATACAGTGGTTGGATCGCCGGAGCCTCGGTCAGCGGTGGTCGCGCCTATGGTGCAACGGACGCGATCGGTTTACGCGCTCAGACAGACCGCGTTCATGTGAATGAATTCCACGCCACATTATTGCACTTGATGGGCATGGATCACCGCAAGCTGGTCTACTCACATAACGGGTTGGATGAGCGTTTGACCGGCCCCGCCGAAGTTGACATTGTGAAAGGACTACTGACATGATTCGGCGTCAGCATGCTTTACTTCGTTCCAGCTTCCCACCACGCCGACCGTTGATTGAACGCAAGCGATTTTCGCTGAGCACTCGCTTACTCGTCCTCTGTTTCGTACTGACTGGATCGCCAGGGGTTTGGGGAGCCGAAAATGCCGTTTCAACGGCAAAGCAAGACGATGCGATTGAGGGGGACAAAACCAAAAATGCTGAGCTTGCAGAAGTGATCGAACAAGAATTGCAGATCGACAAGATCGACCGTGGCCACTGGGCCTACCGACAGCTCTCTGATTTCCCATCGCCCGATACTGGCCAATCAGACTGGCCCCGCACCACCATTGACCATTTCATTCTGTCCAAACTGCAAAGTCATTCGTTATCCCCTGTGCCCGAGGCAACTCGCGGGACACTGATTCGCAGACTGAGTTTTGACCTGACTGGTTTGCCACCCACTGTTTCGGAGTTGTCGCAGTACCTGAATGATAATCGTCCGGATAGTTATCGACGTCTCGTTGAGCGACTGCTTGCCTCGCCCCACTATGGTCGTCGCTGGGGCCAACATTGGCTGGACCTTGCCCGTTTCGCAGAAACCGACGGATACGAACACGACAAAATTCGTGAAAACGCTTGGCGTTATCGTGATTGGATCGTGAACGCCCTGAACAGTGACCTCGGCTACAACCGATTTATCACCCTGCAACTTGCTGGTGATATTCTGTCAGCACAAGACGCACAGCAACCGTCGTCGAAAATCGCAACTGCCTTTTTACTTTCTGGCCCTGACATGCCCGATATCAATTCCCAACAGGAACGTCGCCATGTCCTATTGAACGAAATCACAGCAACATCAGGATCAACGTTGCTAAGCCTGCAAATCGGCTGCGCTCAGTGCCATAACCACAAATACGATCCGATCAGCCAGGGAGATTTCTATCGTTTGCGAGCTTTCTTTGATCGTTCAGTAAAGCTGAAAACCAATCAATCCGTCAGCACTTTGACAGCTAATGCAAACCCTGATGCTGCCAGCCAAATTCACCCACGAGGCAACTGGCAAACGGCTGGCCCCAGCGTTTCAGCTGCATTTCCACGCATAGCCAATATTTCCGATCTTCAAGTCACTGCCAAGCTTCACCCGCGTGTGCAACTTGCTCGCTGGCTAACTGATCCAACGCATCCACTCACAGCCCGTTCCATCGTGAATCGAGTTTGGCAACATCATTTTGGAACAGGTCTCTCAAATACACCGAGCGACTTTGGAGTCATGGGTGAAGAGCCATCGCATCCAAAATTAATGGACCATATGGCAAGTCGCCTGATGAATCACGATTGGAGTCTAAAAGATTTACATCGACAGATTGTTCTCTCAGCAACTTACCGAACCCAAAGCAAGCCGTCAGTCTCTGCCGCTGAGGCGTCCGTGGTAGCCCAAGCATGGAAGGACGCCAAATTTGCCGATCCTAATAACCGCATGTTGGCGCGCTTTCCTCGTCGCCGACTGGATGCTGAATCACTTCGCGATGCCATGTTGCTGGCGAGTGGCACGCTGAATCACCAAGCCGAAGGTCCCGGCATAAGTCCTCCACTACCGCAAGCACTGGTCAAAACATTGAAGTCCGGCCAGTGGAAGACAAGCACTGATACAGCAGAGCACTATCGACGCAGCATCTACATCTTTGCGCGTCGCAACCTGCGTTATCCACTCTTCGCGACATTTGACCGACCGGCAGCGAATTGCAGTTGCGCGACACGAACTCCGTCAACAACCGCACTTCAGTCTTTACTGCTATTAAACTCAGACTTCACGTTGGATTTGTCAAAGCGCCTAGCATCTCATTGCAGCGATCAACACCCAGAAAACCCCAAGCCACAGATACGTGAAATATTCCAACGTGTATTTGCACGTCTTCCAAGCAGCCGAGAAGAATTGGCTTGCGATGATTTTCTTCTCAGGCAAACTGCCATGGCCAAGCAAGAAGGTTCCAGAAATCCTGCATTGACCGCTTTAACTGACTTGTGCCGAGCTCTATTCAATAGCAACGAATTTCTATACATCGATTGACGCACTGCAATTCGTGAAACTGCTATCCCTGCGCATCATTTGAGCAACTGCATTGACAGAAATTTGGCATCTTTGGTACGGAAGCTTCGGGGTCAAGGAAGCACAGCGTGAGCAATCCTGAATTTTCTGCACCAATTCGACAATCCTCCGTTAGATATACAGTCGTCAATCATGCGAATAATGGTAGTGGCTTGTTTGTACACCGTTGCATCGGGATTACCCGCTTTGGGGCAATTAACGATCACCAACCCCGATGAAACGAAGTCTCCGAGCAATGTTCGTCAGGTGTCGCTTACAACACCACCCTCAATTAACACACCTATCCCCGCCCAGCCTCCACCGTCCCACCAGCTAAGGATCAGAGTCCAGTTCATGGAAGTTGACCAGGCCACGCGCGAGGCCATTTACGCTGGACTTGGAGCCGATACACTCCGCACATCGACCAACCTACCGTTAGAGAATTCGCAGGATTCAAATTCCAAAACACTCAACAACTTCCCCACTAAATCAGATGCGGTTACAAGAACGACTGCCTTGGTGACACAGGCAGTTCTAACCACTGCGGAAGTGGCTGGCATTCTCAAAATGACCGAAGCCTCGAGAAACTCGATCATTGCGGATGCTCCCAACCTGCTACTTCTTAACAACAACAAAATCGAATTGACGGACATGATTCAGCGTCCCTTCGTTGTCAATCACGAAAAGCAGGGTGATGAAATCAGGCCGATCTTGCAACACATTGATGAGGGAACCCGTGTTGGGATCATTGCCAGAATCGACTCACCAACCATTTCAACCAAGAAACATTTTCAAATTGGTTGCGAAATTGTTTCACGGCGTTTGATCGAAACACGAACAGACTTTCTATATGGGCTTGGAACGGATCCTTTGCGGGTACAAATCCCACACCTGCAGGTCACCACAGCAAGAGCAACAGCAAACCTCGCTTATGGGCAGACTTTGCTGGTCGACCCACATGTCACTTCGACTCGCAGTTTCCGAAGCGAGACAAGCGTTCCCTTTCTCGGAAAACTGCCGTACGTAGGCCGCTCGTTTAAAAATGTCGCAGTCACGACACACGATCAACACTTGATTGTATTGCTGCATCCCGCGCCAATGTCCGAAAACTGATCACAGCGGTATCCACAAAGAATCAGCTTCTGNTTTCGCTTCTGGTTTGACTGAGCCTTAAATGTTCGAACCTTGAAAACGGGTACCGAAGACGATTGGACTCGGAAGACAGGCAGTCAACAGGCTTGGTTTAGCGCATGCAATCATGAGGACCTGCCTACCTTCACCGGCTCTGGATTCACTCGATCCACTGACGCATGATCTGCATCCACTCGATCAATGACGGCTAGTCGACAACGGCCAGTCCAGAATCATCCTGATCACTTCGAATTTGTGCTCGTGGTTTCTGCTTGATAGTTCCCGGCACCAGCCATGGGCCGCTGCTATTGTCCTCGATCAGTTTTGCCAACTCATCAGTGTTGATCGATTCAACTTCGAGAAGTTTCTGTGTCACTGCTTCGAGCACTTCCCGTCGCTGCTCCAGGATTTCGCGTGTTTGGGTCAGTTCATCCTCAATGATCCTGGCCACTTCTTTGTCGATCAACTTGGCCATATCCTCGCTATGCGACATTTGTAATCCATCCGCACCACCGCCAGCAAGGAAAGCAGATTTAGAGCTTCGTCTGAAATTAATTCGCCCGAGCCGACTCATGCCGTAATCCATGACAATACTTCGGGCAACTTCAGTACATCGCTCCAAGTCATTTTGAGCACCGGTGCTGATGTCCTGAAAAATCATTTCCTCAGTCAATGTTCCGGCCAGCAACACCTTCATGTTGCTTTCCAACTCAGACTTGGTCATCAGATAACGCTCTGACTCGGGCCGTTGCATCGTGTATCCGAGCGCAGCGAGTCCGCGTGGAATGATGCTTACCTTATGAACCGGATCGGCATTGGGCAGCGCAGCGGCAACAAGTGCGTGCCCCGCTTCGTGGTACGCGACGCGGATTTTCTCATCCTCGTTCATCACCCGGTTTTTCTTTTCGAGTCCGGCAGTCACACGTTCCACGGCCTCATTGAACTCGTGAATCCCAACGGCACGTTTTTCGGCTCTGGCTGCCAGCAAGGCAGCTTCGTTAACCAGGTTCTCAAGATCTGCTCCGACAAAACCGGGAGTGATCGATGCGATATCTTTTAAATCTACTTTTTCGTCCAGTTTTACGTTTTTGACGTGCACGCGAAGAATATCTTCACGACCACCAATATCTGGGCGGTCGACCAGCACATGTCGATCGAATCGTCCCGGACGTAACAAAGCTGGGTCGAGTGTTTCTGGGCGATTTGTAGCAGCGACAACAATGACACCCGAGTTCGAGTCAAAGCCATCCATCTCTACCAACAACGCATTGAGAGTCTGTTCACGCTCATCATGCCCACCCACGGTCGACCCGCTTCGACTTTTCCCCAGAGCATCGAGTTCATCAATAAAAATGATACAGGGCGCACGATTGGTCGCCTGCTGAAACATATCTCTCACGCGAGCTGCACCGACACCAACATACATCTCAACGAAATCGCTTCCTGACAAGCTAAAGAACGGTACACCGGCCTCACCAGCAATGGCCTTTGCTAACAGAGTTTTCCCTGTACCCGGAGGTCCAACCAGAAGAACTCCCTTGGGAATGCGGCCTCCCAAGGATTTGTACTTATCGCTGTTCTTCAGAAAGTCCACGACCTCTCGAACTTCTTGAACGGCTTCGTTGATCCCGGCAGCATCATCAAACGTGATCGCAAGATCTTCCTGCCCATAAAGCTTGCCACGACTCCGAGAAAAAGACATCGGCGATCCCACGCCCCCCATTCTCCGCAACATGATGATTCCGAGTATGACAAGAACGCCAATCATCAGAAGTTCAGGCCAGTGATCTCGGAACAAACGGCTTGGTCGTGCATTGTCCCACGTCACACCGGAAGCATTGAGGTACTCGACAAGTCGTTTGTGCTCAGCTTCATTGTTCGTATCACGAATTGTTTTGAACTCAACCACTTTGTAAGTACTGCTGACGGGACCTTTGTTATCGATCCCGCGACCGCGATAAGCCACTTTTCCAGTAATCTCACCATCAGCAACCCTGACATCCTCAAGAGNACCGAACTCCACCTGATACTCGGGGCTTTTTGTCGACGGAACAATCACCGTCACCTTGGGATGAATGACTGCCTTCGCACCTGAACCATCCTTGGCCGAGCCANACTTGCCTGAATCCGCCTCAGGCTTCGCGGCAACCACAGTTGGTGTCTGTCCGATAGTCCCTTTTCCAATAGCCCCCACAGCACCAGTCTCTGTTGCAGCAGCGCCGATTTGACCAGTATCCACGTCATCTTCTAATCTGGCAGCATTTTCAACTTGGCCACCCGTTTCCTTACCATTTGAGTTAGTCTCCGCATTGCTCCGATCATTGAGAGGCATCAGAGAGCTGTCGGCCTGCCTGGCTTCGGCCATTGCAGCCAACAATTTCATCAAGTCTGGATAACGCAAACGCATATCACTACTGCCGAACAAGAACGCACTTAGCAGCACGGCCGATACGATTGCGATCAACACGAACCAGACATTGCCGCCGCTTCTCGGCTCAGAACCATTTGAATTTTTTTGCTTGTCGTCACTCATCAGCTAAATTCTTGCGGGTATTACGGGCACCGGCAGGATGTGTGCAGCCTGCAAATGGCTAAACAATATTGGAAGGACGTTTGCACTCGACTTGCAATACGCCGCTCCCTATCGTTGCCCGCCAGAAGGGGCTGTGGAACAACTTTCCGCCTCAAAACTACAGATTTGCGAGCAAAATTGCGGGCAAACCGATCGCCTGATAGCGTCACTCACAGTCCAGCAACGAAGTTCACGCCCTACGGGAGCGATAAACGTGGCCTGCATTCTTCGATCATTCTTCCTCGAAGGCAAGCCGGGAGACGATTGCTTCAAGATAGGGTCGAGTCGTACCAAAAGTTGAAATCCCAAATAAAATCAGACGGGAGCGAAGCGGGGTAAAGCGAAAGGAAAAACACTGCAAATCAGCGGAATCACGGCCAGCCACTTGGAAATCTGGCTTATCAGTCACCAACTCTGCGTCGCATCGCAAGGTCGAGCACCGGCCCCGGCATTCGTTCAGCACGAGCTCCTCGCGAGCAACTTTTAAACTCAATGGCCATTTTATGGCCAAAATGAACGGTGAGACAGAGTCGGTTGTGATAAGTTTCCCAAGCTGCGGAGATCCCCTGTCCTTTGGTGCAAACAGGGGAATCAAAACAGACAGATAGACGCCGATGACGGGATTCCGTAAATAAAGGTCCCTCCAACTCACTCGCTGGACGCTATTTTGAACCAAGACGGAACCCATTCCGAGGACAAACGCACCTGTCAGAACGTAGCCGTTCTGGGAGCGACGGGCAGCATTGGGACAGCAACGATCGATGTTGTGACCCAACTCAATCGGGTCGATCCTGACTTCCGCTGGCACGTCACTGCCGCTTCTGGACACAAAAACACCTCTTTGCTGGCAGAACTGGCGGGTGACCTGGAACATCCCCCAGACCGAATTGTGCTCTCGGATAACAAAAGCTTTGAGGGTTTGGGGCCCGCTGAAGCTCAACTCCGCGGGCTTGGTTCACAAATCGAGTATGGCCCTGATGCCTTGGTGTCCGTAGCCAGTGACAAATCCGTTGACATTGTGGTGGCGGCCATCGTAGGTCGCGCGGGGCTCGAGAGCACCATGGCGGCCGTTGAGGCTGGAAAACGCGTCGCTCTTGCCAACAAAGAAACGTTGGTGGTCGCGGGGCCAGTGGTCAGTCGATGCTGCGAAAAAAGTGGTGCGGAGCTCTTGCCAGTGGATAGTGAGCACTCAGCCATATTTCAGTGCATCCAAGCGGCGGCATCCAAACCCAAAAAATTGATTTTGACGGCGAGCGGCGGTCCATTCCGCAAATGGACTCGCGAGCAAATGGATTCAGCAACGCCCGAGTCGGCGTTGGCACATCCGACTTGGCAAATGGGTCCAAAAATCACCATCGACTCNGCCACCATGATCAATAAGGCACTGGAGGTCATCGAAGCTCGGTGGCTATTTGATCTGCCCGCTGATGCAATCGAGGTGGTGGTTCATCCCCAATCCATCATTCATTCGATGGTGGAGTTCGAGGATAGCTCAGTGATTGCCCAGTTGAGCCCACCCGATATGCGATTGCCGATTCAGTACGCCTTGACCTACCCCCGACGTCTGCCGTGTCCAAGTCCTGAATTTGATCGGACTAAACCGTGGGACCTTACACTTGAGCCAGCAGATCCAGAGCGTTTCCCCGGCTTGGAACTCGGTTTCGAGGTAGCGGCCGCTGGCGGCACAGCGGGTGCAGTCCTGAATGCTGCAAATGAAGAGGCGGTCGGCCTGTTCCTCGCCGGAGAAATCAGGTTTACTGACATTGTTCTGGGATGCCGCGAAGTGCTCGAAAATCACTCTCACGAGTCAGCTCCACCTCTTGATCGGCTGCTGGAGCTAGATCGCTGGGCACGCAAAGAATTGCACAAACGATTCGGAGTCTCGTGAGAGCTACCTCTTGGCGACAGCCCGGACCCTGTTTTTCGTGGTCAAATTCGACCCCGATNGAATTTAACGCCCCTGCTATCCCTGAAAACTGGTCGAAATGACATAATCTTGCGTACTGCACCAGCGTAGTGACTGCGTACGATCCAGTCTTCACCAACACCTGACACCCGCCTGAACCTGAACAAGGCATTCTGAATGTTGCTCGAATTTCTCTCCACTCATCTTCTGTTGGCAGCAGACGATAGCTCAAATTTTCTGGTTTCTCTATTCTCATCATTCGCCCTCTACGGGCGAGTTGCACTGGGGATTGGACTGGTCATTTTTGTTCATGAGCTCGGCCACTTCGTCGCTGCCAAAACATTTGGTGTGAAATGTGAAAAATTCTACGTAGGATTCGATGTCCCGATTCGTCTGGGGCCCATCAAATTCCCACGCACGTTGGGGAAGTTCCGTTACGGTGAAACGGAGTATGGCATCGGCATTGTGCCTCTTGGTGGTTATGTGAAAATGCTGGGTCAAGATGATGACCCGCGCAAACAGGAAGAAGAGGCAAAACGGATTCAGGTCGAGAGTGAAGGTGCTGAACCTGAAGAACATGCTGCCCCGAAACTTGACCCACGCAGCTTTCCAGCCAAGCCAGTTTGGCAACGAATGATCATCATCAGCGCAGGCGTGGTCATGAATGTGATCACAGGCGTTCTATTCGCGGCGATCGCTTATGGCTACGGAGTGGCATACAGCCCGGCAATTGTCGGCGGCGTTGTACCCGGTGGTCCAGCGTGGCAAGCCGGAATCGAACCTGGGGGTAAAGTCGTCTCGGTTGGCACATGGAGTGATCCAGAGATGCATTTCCGTGAAATGAAAATGGAAATCTTGACCGATGGATTAGAAAATCCGGACAAACCCATCGATGTTGAAATCAAGTACGAAAACGGCGCTCGCAATTTTGAATTGGTAACACAATCTCGTCCTGAAATGCAGGATGCGAGGATGATCGGGATCGCGATTCCGAATGTCGCAACGCTCGCCGCAACCCCCTACACATTGCAAGGCACCATTGCATCGCAGACCTTCACAGCACAGGACGGAGGGGCATCGATCATTTCCTACGATGGAACGCCCATCAATGATCAGGCGATGGTGCCCGGGACGCCATTCTTNGATTACCTGTATTCAAACCCGAATAAAATAATCCAATTGACTTTGCGACGTGCAGATGGCAGCGAGCAATCGGTTGCCTTGCCACCTCAACCCTCCAAGTCACTTGGCGTCAGATTCGCAATCGGCCCTATCGTAGCATTGGTCGAGAATGGCCCTGCTGCAAAAGCTGGCATGCAAGTTGGCGACGTGATTCAAAGCTATGGTGACGCGACGGATCCGGACGCATACGGAATGGCAACTGATCTCGTCGGTGCCAAAAACACTATTAATCTCACCGTCAAGCGAGGCAATGGTGAGGACGCAAAAACAGTAGCACTTGCCATCACACCAGTGGACTCTCCACAAACCCTACCGCCCAATCAAAGCATCGCTGGCGAAATCGCGATCAATGCAGTGGGCTTTGCTTATCAACCTCAGCCCGTGATCTCGAAAATGATCACGGAAGCCAAGAATGCGGCGAAAGATGAAACTGATAGTGCGGTGCTTCAGCCAGGTGATGAAATCAAGGAAGTACGACTATTAAGCTCACTATCTGACAATGAAGCGTTGAAGGACGAGCGTTTCAAAATGATCATGGAACAACTGCAAACGGGCTGGACGATCACTCCCATTTCAACGCTTAACGCCTTGATCGAAACCATTCAGTTGCTACCGGAAGGCACCAAGCTCAAGGTGATTGCTAGTCGCCCCAAAGGCAACAAGGTGATCGAATCAACACTCGTGATCAGTGGTGATGATCGAAATCAATTCGAGCGTGGCATTGCATTCACACCGACAGAGTCGATCCAGCAAGCGACATCCCTTGTGTCAGCACTCACGCTCGGGATCAAGGAGGGCTATCGAAGATTCAACGATGTGATCCGTTTCTTGCGAATGCTACCACGTGGAAAAATCAAGTTGCGTCACGTGGGTGGACCACTGGAAATTGTCAACATTGCCAAGAACGAAGCTGAAAAGGGGATATCACCTCAACTGATGTTCCTGACCATGCTAAGTATGAACTTGGCAATCCTGAACTTCCTGCCCATTCCAGCCTTGGATGGCGGTCACATGGTCTTCCTGATTTATGAGCTTGTGGCAGGAAAACGTGCTAATGAACAACTCGAATTCAGACTCACCTTGGCTGGCGTTCTAGCATTGCTAGTACTGATGGTCGTCGTGTTTGCGAATGACATCCTGCGGCATTTATAGATAGATCAACTCTTTTCATTCAATCATGCGGACGCGACATCAGAGGGTCATTAAATCCCGCGTGAAAGCTTGGTGAGTGACAGACAAAGGCAAGCAAACTGCTAGCGTTCTGTACTGGGTGGCAGACATCAACGCGTAACGTTCCANGCTGAGCTGGTTAATTGCTTAGCCGCTGTAACTGCGAGAGAGATGCCAAGGCTTCGCCTGAGTTCCGGCGTGCCGGTAACCAAAAGGCACCTCCAGAAAACCCGGTCGATGATAGATAGCAGATCACTACGATCGAAAGGGAACATCATGTTCCTCGTTCAGATCAGCTTGGCTTCTCGAACAGGAAGCGACGGCCAAGCACCAGCCAATCAAGAATCGCCCGCCCTATCAAGCCCTGCCGAAGTCTCCCCCGGTGTGACCTGTGACAGGTTAGTAGCGAGCCACACTGGAATCGACCTGCAAACTCCAGGCATCGATCCCCCCAGCCATATTCTGTGCGTGGTCATAACCCCTTTCTCGCAGAGCGTGTGTGACCTGCATACTACGTCCACCATGATGGCAATGCACCACAATGCGTGAATCTTGATGAGGTTCCAATTCTTCCAACCGCAATCGCAACTCACTCATCGGCAGCAAAACGCTCCCTTCGATTTTCGCAATGTCATACTCATTCTGCTCACGAACATCGAGTAGCAAGAACGCTTCCTGTTGTTTCTGCATCTCGTTGACCGTTGCGACATCGACTTCGATGGGCAGTTCAGTTTGTTCAGACATCGAACGTTCCTGCAATATTTTAAAGGCGACAATTGGAGATAGGAGTTTCAATAACCGCAGAAGCCCCCACGGTTTCAAGGCGTTCCATGGCATCAATCACAGCCCCACGTTTGACCATGACTCTCACACTACACCACTCGGGATCTTCGAGTTTATTAACGGTGGGCGAATTGAAACCGGGTGTAATTGCCTCAGCGGCTTCGAGCTTGCTTCGAGGCACGTTGTACTCCAGTAACGAATAGTCTCGAGCGATGACCACACCCTCCAGACGACGCACCACTCGGTCCGCAGTCTCAGCATCCCTGCATCGGTCATTTTGGATTAATACAGTTTCGTAAGAATCGATTTCTTCAAGAATCCGTAGTCGATTCGCAGCTAATGTGCTACCCGTTTCAACAAGATCAACAATGGCATCAGCGATGCCCAGCTGGATCATCACTTCGACCGAGCCTGACAAGGAAACGAGATGCGCACTCGCTTGATGTTTGGCCAGATATCGCTGTGTAATGGCTGGAAAGCTGGTAGCGATGCGTTTACCATCCAGATCCGCGGCTGAATTCAGATTTGCATCGTCAGGAACACAGATGGCTAATCGACAGCGTCCAACGCCCAGCCTCATGCGAACTTCAGCACTGCCACCTGATTCTTCCAACAGGTCACTACCGGTGATCCCCATGTCGATCGCCCCTTCGGCACAAAGGGTGGGAATGTCATCAGTACGTAGAAAAATCAACTCTACCGGCAAGCCACTGACACGAGCAAAAAGTCCCCGGCTTTGCCGTCGGAAACTCAGCCCGGCTTGCTTCAGCAGATCGCCAGCAATTTCGCTCAGACGCCCTTTGCTAGGCAAGCCGATCCGTAAGTTTTTTCCAGAGTCCAAATTCTTCACTCACTCTCAGAGGATGATGATATCGAGTTACTTTCAGCACGACGGCTTGCTTTTTCAACCAGTCCCGAGGTTCCCTCGCGACGAGCCAACTCTTGAGCGATCTCCTGCAGATCCACACCACGCCACGCTAACAAGACCATGGTGTGATAGAGCAGATCGCCAGCTTCGTAGATAAAATGCTGCCGGCCTTCGTCGCCAGTTTCGCCAGCTGCTTCGATCAGTTCCTCAGCTTCTTCACGAATCTTACTACCAATTTTCGCGGCGCCACCCTCCATCAACTTGGTCGTGTAGGATCCAGGAGGACGTTTTTCGGCTCGCTCTTGCAAGATTTGCATCAAGCGAGTGAGAGATTCAAGCGACGGGCTCATCATTCGAGAGGTCCAGAGAGAATTGCGGCATGGTTTGCTCACGATGTTAGACGGAGAACGGCAAATTGCCAACGTCGTGACCGCTAGGGATGACCACGAACCTGCTTGGTGGGTTCTGTCTCTTCCGGTTTTCGGTACGCTAATGGTCGCAGTGACTTACCGTGCATGACCGATTTCGACGCTAAACCGCTACTATGATCACCATTGTCGACTACCAAATGGGCAACCTTCGAAGCGTTCAAAAAGGAATTGAACGAGTCGGAGGTCACGCAAAAATCAGCTCAGAACCACAGGAAATCGCTTCCGCAGAAAAACTGATTCTACCCGGAGTAGGTGCTTTTGGTGACGCGATGGCCGAAATTCACCGTCGTAATCTCGCCACACCCATTGTCGATTTCATTCGCTCCAACCGCCCTTTTCTTGGCATTTGCCTCGGGCTGCAGTTGCTCTTCGAGCGTGGATTCGAAAACGGTGAACACGAAGGACTGGGGATTCTGGGAGGTGATGTGGTGCGTTTCGATTTGCCATCAAGCTATAAGGTGCCCCACATGGGTTGGAACACCGTCACAAAACGAGCCGATGTGCCCCTTCTCGCCAATACAACTGAAAATAGCCATTTCTACTTCGTTCACAGCTACTACGTGAGACCAGCAGATCCGTCCATCATCGCGTTGGAGTGTGATTATGGAGGAAAGTTTTGTGCGATGGTGCAACAGGACAACCTCTTCGCGACCCAGTTTCACCCCGAGAAAAGCCAAACCAACGGTCTTCAAGTTCTCAAGGCTTTTGAGCAAATCAACCAGCATGGCGAAACCGCCACCCCTGGGTCCTGAGCAACATCACCACGTAAATATCTCCCACCGTCTCGCTGGCGGCTGAAGATGGCGAACTCCAAAGTCAAGTCGACCGATATGTGCAACTTTGGTTCGTCAATGAAATCGAAGCGGGAAACAGCCTGTAGATGATATGGGCGAAGCGTGGCACACCTTGCCAACGTTGCAGCGACTCTCTCTTGAACGCATGCATCACGCACCCGGTGATCATGGGCATTGTGGCTGCTGGCACTGGCAACTGAAGCATCAGTCTTGAACTGAACTCAGGCCAGCCGAAAGCCTTCACATTCGACTTTGCCAGCCGCTGACAGCAACGTCGACCTTCTTGGGCAGCAGCGAACACCTTTCCGACAACGTCTCAGTGCGAGCGTTGGGAGAGCAGGTTTAATTTTAAAGTGAGAGGCCAACCACCCTCGTCCTCGTATTCGTTCCCGTCCAAACATCAGACATCTGACAAGGCTCCTACCGAGCCCAGCTTGCCAGCTGATTCTCTCACATAACTCCGTCCCAGAATCCGATATTTTGTTGCCGAAAACGGGCATCTCGACTGTCCCGCGTGGTGCATGTTCTGTGCATGAGAGCAGGCAGCGGTATCGACAAACACCGATCATCCTGCGATAGACACAAGCTGTTTTCGCTGTCTTCGTTGTAAATTGCCTTCGCGAACCGCCCTGCACATGATGGCCCACCCCAACGAGTGCGAAGGAAAATTGAAATTGAAAGTCGGTGATTTTGCTTGCGATGGAAGCCCTATTTCGAGATACCCCCATGCAATCGCATCATCGAATTATTTGTCACAGTCTCCAGATTCTGCTATTGAGCCAACTGGGAACTCAACCATCTCTGGCACAAACCGATTCAACATCGCAAAAAAATCCTAAAACCCACAACGACCTTCAAACACTTCAAGTGACCAGAGACCAAGCCAAAGATTCGGTTCAGTGGCTAGCCACCAAAGCCTCCAAGCACATCCCCCGAAAACTGAGTGGTAACAAAAACTGGGGAGATACGAAACGCGTTTGGGCAGGCGTCAAGATGCGGATGGATGGATTCAAGCTTCGGACCAATCGCAGGTATCGAGAATTAGAACAGGGAAGGTGGATCAAATATGAAGTGACACTTCCCGATGTGCCTCCCGCCATCGAAATTACAGATGTGAGCCCAAACATTGATACAACGACTGGAGAGCAGAGTTGGACGATCACATCATCGGTCGTTTCGCCCATGGAATTCGAAGCACGTGTTCAACGTTGGAATTTGGGCGTCAAACTCTTCAGTGTGACGGTACGTGGCAAAGCACGAATCCGCTTGAACTCAACGCTGTTAGTTGGCTTCCATGCGAACTACGGCGAAATCCCGCCAGGCTTGGTGATTGCGCCCAGCGTACAGAACGCAGAATTAGTGATGAAACATTTCGAAGTGGATCGTGTCAGCAAGATCGGTGGTGATGTTGCTGAACAATGGGGTGAGCTGTTGGAAGACATTCTGATTGAGCGTCTGGTAAAACGGCAAAATGAGAAACTGGTCGGTAAACTCAACAAGTCGATCGACAAAGAGCAGGACGACTTGAAAATTTCACTTTCCGAGTGGTTCAAAAACTGGGGCCGTGGTGGGCCACCACCAGACACAGCCACCTCTTCCCCACCGGCAACCACTCAGACACCTGCTAATTGAGCAAGTTTGTCTGCGGCTGCTCCTTGATCGATGGCTTCACCAGCGACCTTTGCGCCCTTTTGCAAGGAATCTGATTTTCCGGTCAGGAGAAGTGCTGCAGCAGTGCCCGCAATGACAGTATCGCGGCAGGGTCCCGGCTCACCAGCAAACAGCCTGCGTATAATGTCAGCGCTGGCCGCTGGATTCGGAGCCAACAAAGCTTCGTGTCCGACAGGCAGTAATCCAAAATCACTCGCTGTCCATCGCTGAGAGGTCTCCTGGCCATCACCAACGTCGATCACGGTCGTTGTACCATCAAGTGAGACCTCATCTTGGCCATCCTCTGCATACACAATGAAGGACCGATTTGTTCCAAGTTGCCGAATTGCGGCAGCAACCTTGCCCTGAGCGTCTGCACTGGAGGTACCCAGCAATTGATGGGTTGCTCCTGCTGGATTGCATAACGGGCCTAGCAGATTGAATAATGTTTTGACACCAAGCTTACGGCGCACACCAACCACATGCCGCATGGCAGGATGAAGTTTGGCAGCGAAACAAAAGCAGATGCCAATTTTGTCCAATCGCTCAGCCACAACATCAGCTTCCGACTCGATACCTACGCCGAGTTCTTCCAGAACATCAGCTGACCCGGTCAGGCTGGTGGCCTTACGATTACCATGCTTGGCGACAGGCAGACCGCAGGAGGCGGCCACCATGGCGACAGCCGTGCTGATATTGAATGTTCCACTACCACTGCCTCCAGTACCACAAGTATCAAGCAACATATCATGGTGATGGGGGATTCGGGTCATATGGCGTCGCATCGCCTTGGCGGCACCCACCAATTCACTGACAGCCTCACCTTTCGCCTTGAGAGCCAGCAACAAGTCAGCAACCTGTTGCTCATCCGCAGCCCCTTGTAGCATCGCATCGATCAGATCACTAGTTTGCTCTTCGCTCAGATCATTCCCTTGCTGGGCATACGAAATTGCTTGCTGAAACAGGGAATCATTGGAATGGCTTGAGTTCATGGCAACGTGATTTAAGGTTGGATAATAGTGGCAAAGTGGAGAAATTCTGAATGACGCTATGATCTGCAGTCAGGAAATATTAGCGTCTGTCGATTTCGGGGTCGTCGTGCTAACCATGGAAACTTAAACTGATCTTATGACACGCAAGATTATTATCGATTGTGATCCAGGAATCGACGATGCCGTAGCGATTGCCATGGCCCTGTTTGACCCCCGCCTGGAAGTGCTCGCGATCACGGCCGCTGCAGGCACTGTCGAAGCATCCCAAGCAACCACGAACGTAACCGGAATCGTCGGCCAACTCGACCCACCTCGCTATCCAAGGATTGGAAAAGCGACTGCTGCCGACAATCCTCCCGTAGGAGATGATAATGTGCTCCACGGCAATGATGGTTTGGGAGGATGCAAATTCGAGCCCTCAGGCCGGCAACACCAAACCCCCAGCGAGAAAGTAATTTCGGAGCTGGTACACCAAAATCCCAACTCTGTCACGCTTGTATGCCTCGGCCCACTCACCAATCTGGCACGCCTTTGTCGACGCGACCCCACTGCCATCCCATTGATCAATAATCTTGTCATCAGTGGAGGCTCTGTCAGCCATCCGGGAAATGCATCCCCCACGGCTGAAAGCAACATGTTTTACGATCCTGTTAGCGCAAACCAAATATTCGATTCGGCAACCACTAAGAGCCTGGTACCCCTCGATGTCACTGATCAGGTTCAGTTTGGCGTCGAATTGCTTAATAAGCTGCCCTCTCGTTTTACACGTGCTGGATCATTTCTTCACAAGATCATGCCTTTTGCTTTTCGAATGGCACACAGGCATCTGGGGCGTGAGTTGATTTCACTTTACGATCCCACCACGTTGATGGCGTTGCTGGAGCCAGACCTTTTCCAGTGGTCCAGCATGCGAGGCAAGGTGGAGCATCGTGGTTCGCTAACGAGCGGAACCACCATATTCGATCAGCGACTTCGCCCCGAGTGGCCCGTCAACATGGAAGTTGCAACCAGCGTAGATGCGTCTGAAGTACAAGCTGCCATTATCAGAAGCCTGCGTTACGCGGGGCAAGAGAGCTAACCATGCAACTTCACAATCATTGGTTATAGAAACCAATGGTGACAAAATGAGTGACTCAGATCCCGTAGCGATCATTCAGACACCTTCGGTGAGTTGCAGCCAACTCGGCACGCGCTCGCTGTCCAGACTGAGTAGCAGTCTTGTGAGCTAGCTCAAGAATTTCACCATAGACGGTGATCGGGCCGGCACCGAGGTCCCAACCGGCCGCCATAGAACATTCGTATGCCTCGGAAGCCTCGTCAGCTGCAAGGTGCATGACTGCTCGCTGCTTCCAATAATCGGTCACTGCCGTTCTGCGATCGCCATTTCCTGCCTTAGAGACCGTCGACAAATACTCTGATTTTTCAATTGTGCTCTCATCCAGTTGGCGCATCCGCTCGATGCTGAACTTGGATGCATCATCGGTCGCCCAATGTGTGTTGAAACGAACAGACTGATCTGTGAATACTGAACAACGAGCAGCCTTGGAATACGCATCAACTGCCAGAGCAGTATTACCGGACCGCTCTTCGCAATAACCAAGAATGTCCCAACCCCAGGCAAGTTGTGGGGCCAGCAATGTCACCGCCTTGGCATGCAATGCTGCAGAATCCCAATTCTGCTCGACCAACTCCACTGCGTGCTTACCAGACACGATCTGCTGACGATGCTTCTCTGGAATCCTCGAAATATCAAATACCCACTCCGTCAGTTCGTTTCTACCCAACGATTCTACATCTAGCCCGATCGCAAGCTGCAACGATTTTACATCTGCATGGCACAGTGCTTTCAAAATCAATTCGCAATGTATCGCAACCTCAGATACTTGGGCGTTCAACAAACAAGCTGCCACTTGCTCCGAATCGCCAGCTGTCTTGAGTGACTCGACCAACCCATCAGGCATGTGGCCGAAGGCCCAGTTGAGCAGTTCGTCATCCTGTTCCTCGTGCTCATTCGAACGTGGAACAATAGCGGGAATTGCATGACGTCGTGAATCAGCTGAAATCCGCTCAATCAGACCGTCAAAAACAATTGCCTGAGCGATGTCTCTTCCCCAAGGAATCCAATCCCCACCGCCGTGGTACCACTGTACGACTTCGCTTGCCTTACTGTCCTCATCAACACGCACACACAACCAATCCCCAGAAGTATTTCCGATCAACGGAATCAGATCACAGCTCATCAGACCGGGCCAAATTGGCTCGGGAGCATCAGATAACAACAAAGTCGGATCAACAGCACGACAATATTCCCCACAACCATGGCGTTGCCAGATCTCGGCATCGAACCAATGGATCAGCGCAGGAGAAAAAATGCACTGATATCGTTGGGCGAGACGCTCCGACCATGAATCAGAACTCAGCGATTTTGGTGTGGAAGAACCGGACAAGTTGCGAGGGTCACTACGTGGTGAACTAGAGCGAGAAAACGCGATGCCAAAAGTGTCACGGACAGATAAGTCGTCGGTCACCCAACGTAGAGCATGGCACCTACGAGAGAGGCTAGCGAGTTGGAAACATCATCGGCAAGGGGAGAATCGACTTGTTTTCCCCTGAATCAATCAGATTAACGTGAATGCCAAGGCTTTAGATCTGCTGATCATGCAGAGCGATCGCTGGACCCAAGTTCCGTGCGCTGCCTATCATGAAGGAAAAATACTCCTGACCGCACTCAAGCTCCCATCATGGGTCCCATGATTGCCACAAGGCAAGACAAAAGCGAACCGTCCTGAATCGAGGTCAATCCCATTCGCCTAAAGTCCAGTTCAGACGACTTCAGTCCTGCCGCAGACCCGACCCCCCCCGCATGGGTGGACCCGGAAGAATTCAGTTATCGAAGTTTGACCGTATAGAGTCTGCTGAAGCTTTGTGGATTGACAACGCCATGCTGAAACATGCGGCTACCGAGCAGATCGGATGATTGCCCCATTGCTTCTTCGTTCAAAGCATCTTCCGCCGCAAGCACATAGGGCAAGAGATGTTGCTCTTGCGCTTGTGTTCGTGCAGAGCGAAGAGCCGCCCTGCATTCGCTCATCCCCTGCTCACTACCTGAACGATGACTGACCTGCAACAACATCAATCCGTCGTAATAGTCAGCCAACATTAATGTGAAAGGAATGCGTTCACGACGCAGCTCTGCGGTCATTGATCGGATACGTTTAAGCCAATCCCCATTTTGCTCTTGAGCGTATTGGTGTAGCGCCAGCAACGTTCCCACTGTCAATGCTGAGACCCTTGCAAGCTGCAAGTTGGCACGAGGGAACTCCCGCAAACTACCATCGAGTTGCTGGTAAATTCGCCATCCATCTGAAAATTGTTTGTTGTAGATGCACTCCTGAATCCTCGCCACATAATCAAAGACTGTAAAAAGATTGGGGGTGGGGGAATCAGACGCGAAATTTTCACAACGCCTTTGCAACTTGAAGACATCATCAACGCGATCTCGCCCCAGCCAGGATCCTCTTCCGAAACCACCAATCACCAGTGCCAACTGAAAAAAGTCACTGCGTCTCAATGCATCATCAGACCGACCTGTCGTAATCTCAAACATCTCCTTCCAATTTCCGAGAAACCAATTGGACCAAACATCAAGCCACAGCATATGAGCTCCCTCAAACCCACTTACTTCAACTACGTGTTGAAATTCCTCAAAACTGTTACGGGCCGGATGCACAACATGAGACCATCGGCAGGAAAGGGCATGGGAATACGCGATTCCTGACCACCATGCGGCTGAGGCCTGATGACTTTGGAGCTGTTCCACCTCAGGTCGGATCAAAGCGAGCTTACTCTCCGCTTCATCACGCATCTTTCCGACCTCGTAGCAATTGAAGGTGGATTCAACAACCAGCGCTTCCACCTCCTCAATCCTATTCCCACACTTCTTAGCCAGTCTTGAATACAAGATGCACAAGTCACAAGAGTAAACTTGATCAAAGAAAATCATGGGGCGTATGAGCATCATACACATTCGCAAACGCTGTCGTTCCAGCTTGATTGATTTACGAGCACTCAAATCAGGATCAACAAAATCGATATGCCGTAGTGGCTTTACTTGGCTCCGTCGAGGCAAAAGCCGTCGTAGGGAATCGAACAGCAATTTCACTTCGACCACAATCGATCTTCCGAATCCCTGGAGCGTTAAAAAAAGACTTTTTCGAGCCTTTTGGGGAACAGGAACGTTCAGCATTACTGCCAACTCGTACAACCGGTCGTCGATGGTTTCCAATCGTCCACATCGGAGCAGCAAACTGGTCGCCATCAAGCGGCACTCAATTGATTCATCCCCATCAACGAGTGTTGATAACTCCTGATAATACAAAGATGCCTCGACAGGCAGCGTAGCAACTGCATAACAGCGTGCAGCCTTGCGGAGAAATATGACTTTCTCTGCTTCATCAACTTGGGCAATGACTCGCCCGTACCATCTTCCCGCTTCTGTCATTGCGAGTCGCCGCTCGGCGTCCTGAGCGGCGGCGATTGCATGAGGAACAGCAAGTGCTGGCTTATTTGCAGCAAACAGATGCCCGGCAATGCGTGCCGCAAGCAGACCAGCAGCTCCTTGCTCAATCAACCAAGCGGCCCAAGTGTGATGCGCCAATTGCACATCCTGCATTGGAAGGTTCGCGATCAATTCCCCAGCCACGCGATCATGAAAGATCGTGATGCACTCGCCACCGGTTGCCTCATCAATCACAAGGCCCTGCTGGGACAATTCAGAAATAGCGACATCAACAGCCTCGCCTTGGCAAGTCAATTCTCCCAGTTGTTGAGTGGAGACATAACCACCTGCGGTCACAACGTAAGTCAGAATTCCCCGTGCATCGTCACTCAGCCGCTCTAAACGCTGTTTCCAAATACGATTGAGACTGGGCAAAGCCGTCACACCGTCACCCGTCAAATCTGCAACCGCTCCGCCCGGGCGTAATTCATCAGTCAACTGCTGTAATCGAAATGGGCTTCCCTGTGCGGCTAACGCCAATTCATGGAGCATATCATCATTGATGTCCACACTCCAACGATCGGTCGTCCGCTTGATCATCGCAAGCGACTCCTCGAGATTAAGCGGATTCAAATTGAATGTATGGGTTGCCAACGCTCGTTGGGGATCATTTTCTTCGAGAGAAGCAGTAATGATTCCCAATCCGGCATCACCAGCCGCAGACTGCAATTGATCTAGCAGATTCAAGGTGTCGCGGTCTGCCCATTGAGAATCATCAATAACCAGGAATAGGGGCCCAACTTGCCGCAACTGTTTGGTCAACCGGATCGCAGCAATGAACTTGTCCATGCCCATCGAAGATTTCTCGTTCGGAGAGATTCGCATGTTGGGTTTCAAGACATTTCCAAGTACCGGAAACATACCCTTTAACAGTTCTACACTGACGGGATCCAATGTCATCACTTCGCGATCATCCAGCATGTATCGATTCGCAACAGCATCGCAAATCTGGTCGAACGCCTGCAGTGGATGATCCTCACGCAATCGACATCGAGCCCGAAACACCTGCCCCCATTTTTTCCCTTCGATGTAATCGACGACCTCATCAAGTAAGCGTGTCTTGCCAAGACCTGCTGGAGCGGTGATGTGGAAGCGGCCCAATTCACCGTTATAAACATCCTCAACCCAGTTGAACAATTTCCCACATTCAATTCGTCGGCCAATGAGTGGTTCCTGTTTGTGCCATGGGCCTGAGTGCGTTGCTGGCATCCCAAGGCGTGATAGGCCCATTGCCGTTGGACGATCACACGGATCCTGCTCCAGCATTTCCCGGCAGGCATCCAGGATCACACCTGGAACAGAATCAGGCAGCGTTCGGATCGCCGCCTCAATCTGTTCTGCATCAGCACGCTGATTTTTTCGTGATCGCTCGAAACCTGAATGCTGCTCTTTTGATTCCGGTTGCAAATCATAAATTGCCTCGAGCATCGAAATACCCAGACTAAAAATATCACCCGCAGGCAAATACTGCTGCGTGCAAATGACTTCCGGAGGAAAGAAGTGAGGCGTTCCGACCAGAAAGTTACCTCCAACACCGACCCTGCAATTCAAGCCAAACGATTCCACCAAACCGTAGTCAATGATCCGCCCTCTCCCAGATTCATCCACCATTAAATTGTCCGGCTTGATATCTCGGTGCAGCAATTCATTCGAATGCATCATATCAAGCCCGGTCGCAAAATCTCGGAGCAACGAAAGCAGCTGCCTGTACGCCTGCACGGGATTAAGCTGACGATACTCTTTGATCGCCTCGCTTAACGTAAAACCTTTCACCTCGTCCATCGAAAGTGCGATGTAGGAACCGAGTTGGTAAATACGATCCACCCGCAGTAGATTGGGGTGAGCAAGCGGCATCATTCGCCGAAACCCAAGCTTATTGCGTAGAAGTTCGTCGGGCGAGGAACTCTTCAACAGTTTCAGCGCACAACGCCGTTCGGTCGTGGTATCAAAAACGCGAAAGACGACCCCGCTACTACCACTTCCAAGCTTCTTCTCTAGCAGGAACCCATCCAGACAATCTCCTTCCTTCCAAGGTGACGGACTTGTCTTGGAACGCTCTAGCAGCGTTTCCTTGGCATTCTGGATCCGTAAGCTCGTTTCCTTGCTCGGGTCGCGATAGATTTCATCGTGCATGAAGGACACTACGCTCGCGTCTGCAGAACACCAACAATACCAATCCTCTGCTTGTGTTAAAACCGACACTCAGGTACAGCACAGTTACTGCACAGGTACAGCACAGTTACAGAGATCAGCGTCCGGCAGGTGAATCAAACGCCACAAGCTTGGCAAGTAAAGCCTCAAAATCCGGCGGATATCCGCCGACATTCAAAAGCCGTCGATATCCCAACCAGTATAAGTGGTTCTGCGGTGGATGGTACACAGAATTCCACACGTGCAGACCGAAGTATGTCAGCTACATTCCCCGAAATCGGATCACACTTGCTATCTCACACCAGCCGGCATGAGCTCTAGATCTCTATTTGAACACCACCCGCTGCATCGCTACGACGACAAGCATCAAGAATTTTCTGTGTCTTGATTGTCAGCTCAGCATAGCTGGCATCCACCTTATCGCCTAAGACGCAATTCCCAAACGTCCTGACCATATTTACTTCAGAAGAATTTGGCTCACCAGAGGCATACTCGGGAACGGCCTTGCGATCACTGTGCTGACGGAAGTTCCAACGACAATTATCAATGTCCAATACGTGATCGTGTTCCGTCCATGCAGCCTCAGCATCGTAGAACGGCAAGACGAAGTCATCGATGGTCAAATAACCATCGCTGCCGGATAGCAAAACGGTCTGTTGGTTGCTGGTCAAAAATGAGCAATAAAAAGCGGCTGACAACCCGTTCGGAAACAACAACTCAGCAGAAAATTCACCCGGCACATCTCCCTCAGAATCCTTACCCTGCAATGGTGTGATCGTCCGCGCGGTCACGTGAGTTGGCACTTGCAAACCAGCTGCCCAAAGTGTCATTCGGATGCAGTACCACCCTAAATCTCCCAAGCATCCATGAGGCTCCAGAACGGAGTCTGTACGTATATTTGACTGCTGAAACGAACTATCTCCGCTAAAAGAAAAGTGGGTGCTGATCCTTCGCAATTTACCAACAGCACTTTCGTTCTTCAGTAATTCACAGATGTCAGCCAGTCTTTTGCTGTGATCAAACATGACGCCATCCATGAATTGAACACCCGCTTCTGCGCAGGCATCAACCATGGCTTGCGCATCTTCCAGATTATTGGCAACGGGCTTTTCAACCAGCACATGCTTGCCTGCTTTCGCTGCGGCCAAGACCCATTCTTTCCGCAAACCAGTCGGCAGTGGAATGTAGATCGCATCCACATCCTCTCGCTCGATCAATTCAGCATAAGAACCTACAGCAGATACCTCGTGTTGCTGAGGAACCTCGGCCATGCATTCATTAATGAATGCTTGGGCTTTGGCCACCGAGCGACTCGCAACGGCAGAGACTCTCGCATTTCCACAAAGATGGACAGCTTTCCAGTTTTTTCGGGCTATCGCAGCCGTACTCAAAAATCCCCAACGACACATCGCTCCGGTCATCACTCTCGCCTATCAAAAAAAAACTTCTGGAAAGCCATCATTCGCTGCAAGAGAATAGCAAAATTAGAGGGAATTGTCCGGGGCATCCAAGGTAGAAGAGGACAAACAGACAAGCTAGTGAACCCTCGACATTGCCAAGGGTGACCCATTCCGCGGCAAAAAAGTGTCGCGCAAGCGAAAGCAGCGTTGATTTAGCAAGTTTTGCCAGCAGAAACCTGATCCCGAGGCTGAAGCTTGCACAAGCCCTGCTGCGGTGCGAATCCTAACTGGCTCCGCGCCCATCGGTACACTGAAAAAAACAATTCTGTCTTTGCAGACTGCTGCAAATGGGCTGAATCGGACTAAACTCGAACGTCCTCTGCGCGGGATAACGGATAATGCCCTAGCCAGAGAAGTTGGCTGTGCCGTAAATGGAAGCGTCTGCTCCCGCCCTCTTTCGACCGATAAACATGAAGATTTGCTGCATTGGTGCTGGTTACGTTGGTGGCCCCACCATGGCGATGATCGCTAAACAATGTCCGGACATCCCCGTTCACGTTGTTGATTTGAATCAAGAGCGTATTGATGCATGGAATTCGGATCATCTGCCCATTTATGAGCCGGGCCTCGAGGAAGTCGTCAAGGAAGCACGAGGCAAAAACCTGACCTTCTCGACTCGCGTGGACGACGCAATTCAAGAAGCCGACATCATCTTCATTTCAGTAAATACACCCACGAAAACCTTCGGAATTGGTGCGGGCCGCGCGGCCAATCTGGAATTCATTGAGAAATGCGCCCGACAAATCGCCAAGAATGCCACTGGCCACAAGATCGTTGTGGAAAAATCAACGCTGCCAGTCCGCACTGCTGAAGCAGTCAAACGCATCCTCAGCAGCGAATGCAGCGGTGCTTCATTTGACGTCTTGAGCAATCCAGAATTCCTTGCGGAAGGGACAGCAATTGATGATCTTCTAAACCCTGATCGCGTACTCATTGGAGGTGAATCTGAGGCAGCGATCGAAACTCTGTGTTCTGTCTATGCCCGTTGGATCCCAAGCGAGCAGATTTTGACGACGAATTTGTGGAGCAGTGAACTTTCCAAACTCACCGCGAATGCTTTTCTGGCTCAGCGTGTCTCCTCCATCAACGCCATGTCAGCGCTTTGCGAGGCAACGGGTGCTGATATTGATGAAGTGGCAAGAGCAATTGGAAGCGATTCCCGCATCGGCCCCAAGTTCCTGAAAGCGTCGATCGGCTTCGGGGGCAGTTGTTTTCAGAAAGACATCTTAAATCTTGTTTACCTTTGTGAGCACTTTGGCCTGCGTGAAGTTGCTGATTACTGGGAACAGGTCGTTGTGATGAACGACTATCAAAAGCGTCGTTTCTCGGAAGATATCGTGAAGACCATGTTCAACACCGTGTCTGACAAGAAAATTGGTATTTGGGGATTCGCGTTCAAAAAAGACACTAATGACACGCGCGAATCAGCAGCGATTTATGTTTGCCGTGACCTATTACGGGAACGTGCACGACTGTGCATCCACGATCCACGTGTTCCCGAAAAACAGATCCGCCAAGAACTGATGGCGGCGTGCACTGATATGAGTGGACACCTGACGGACAAAGATCGTTGGCTAGTCGAAAATAATGTCAGCATTGCGAAAAACTGCTACGAAGCTGCCGATGGTGCTCATGCGATCGCAGTTCTGACTGAATGGGATGAATTCAAAACAATCGACTTTGGAAAAGTTCACGCTTCCATGCATCGTCCTTCATTTCTTTTCGATGGTCGTAACTTGCTTGATCAGGCAACCATGGCCGCGATCGGCTTTGAAATGCATGCGATTGGCAAATCATTTAACCGCCAAAACAGTCCAAGCTGATAAGCCTGCCGCTCGCCGCTCCCTGGTGCTAGATTTATAGATGCGATCTCTGGCATAGCCACGGTCTCGAAGTCGGACTGAATTTGAAATTGTCAATGAATCCAGCGGCACTCGAGCATGGGGCCGATGGCTCTCACAAATGCAAGTGATGATTGCTGTCTGGCGCCGGTATTCTTTGCGACACCTTGTCAAAATGGGGTCTGGAAGCGAATCTTGATGCATGCCCATCCTGACCATCGAATCGACCTGTGACGAAACTGCCGCAGCCGTGATTTCGGAAACGGGCGAGATATTGGGCGATTGCATCGCGACACAGGAAGCTCTTCACGAGAAATTTCGCGGTGTAGTGCCAGAAGTGGCCGCTCGCGCACATCTTGAACGCATCCTACCTGTGATCGATTCTACCTTAAAGCAAGCTAACATCACTCATCGAGAAATCACCGCGATCGCAGTTGCAGATCGGCCCGGGTTGGCGGGATCACTCTTGGTCGGATTGGTTGCGGCAAAGACACTAGCCGTGGCATGGGAAAAACCTCTCGTTGCTGTAAACCACCTGCATGCTCACTTGTACGCTTGCCAACTTGCGAACGATCGCAACATTTATCCTTGCGTCGGTCTGGTCGTGAGCGGTGGTCATACAAGCCTCTATCATTGCCACAATCCGATTGACTTAGCCTATCTGGGTGGAACCATTGACGACGCAGTCGGCGAAGCATTCGACAAAGTGGGTGCGATGCTGCAACTGGGCTTCCCGGGTGGCCCTGAGGTATCCAAGCTGGCCCAAAGTGGTAACCGAACCGCGTTCGATTTCCCACGGTCACTCATGAAGGCTGACAATTTTGACTTCAGCTTCAGTGGACTCAAAACCGCATTTCGTTATGCCATCGTCGGTCCAGGCCATCAAGACTTCTCCAAAGTGGAGATTGCCTCGCAGACCAAAGCGGACCTATGCGCGTCATTTGAAACGGCAGCAGTCGAGGTTTTGGTTCACAAGAGTGCGAGGGCTGTCAAAAAACTACAATGCAAGCAGTTGATTGTCGGTGGTGGAGTTGCAGCCAATGGATACCTTCGTGATCAACTGAAGCATCGTGCCTTACTGGACGGCTTCGAAGTGAATATCGCGCCGATGAGTCTATGCACTGACAATGCAGTGATGGGAGCCATAGCATTGGAGAAAATCAAGCGTAATGAGTTTGCATCTCTGGAGCTTGACATCACGCCCGGGCTACAGCGTGGATTTTAATTTTGACTGCGACGGCACCTGCATACCAAGCTCAAACCGACTGGCTTCTCCTGTTAACAACTTGGATTGAATTTACTTGACCAACCTCATTCTCATACCAACTCCCATGGAAATGGAGCAGCTTCAGGACGTACTTGATCCCCCCAAGCACACTGAAATTGCAATGCAGTTGTGTGGATTTGGTCCGATCGCTGCAGCTGCTCGAGCTGGTAATCTTATTTCCAGGTACCAGCCTGATCGGGTGCTATTGATTGGAATCGCCGGCACCTTTGACGCGAAACGCTATCCTCTCGGTTCAGCACACCGCTTTACACAAACATGCTGCGATGGCGTGGGCATTGGCGTTGGCGAGTCGTTCCTGAGTGCTTCACAACTTGGATGGCATCAATTCGAGGGTGTTGATGCTCAACCAGAGATTGGTGACACACTGCCCCTGGACTCGGGCTTCGTTCATGGGATTCCAGACTCGGGAACTCTACTGACTTGTTGTAGTGCCTCCGACTCTGCCGCCACCGCCGCAGCTCGTCGAAGAAGATTCCCTGACGCTAATGCCGAGGACATGGAAGGCTATGCTGTTGCCATGGCCTGCAACCTGGCGGGTGTACCCCTACAGATCGTCCGAGGCATCTCAAATGAAGTTGGCGATCGAAATCGGGATGCATGGCAAATCGAGAAAGCGATTCAAGCGGCTGCCGAACTCGCGACCAAACTCATGCATCGTGCTTGGTTGCCCTCACCATCCTGATTGTCAGTCAACATTAAGATTCATACCATGCCCGGTAAACAAAAACACAGAAACGTTATCCGACTGGGTATCTCTACATGTCCCAATGATACTTTTGCCTTCCATGCGTTGCTGAACCGTTTGGTGGACTGGCAGGACCTGGAATTTCAAGTTGATTTACTCGATATCCAACAGTTGAATCAGCGTCTTTTCGAAGGCAGTTTTGATGTTGCCAAGACGAGCTTCCATGCTGCTCTGTCACTGAGTGACCGATTCTGCGTCCTGCCATCGGGGTCTGCACTCGGCTTTGGTGTCGGGCCACTTCTGTTAGCGAAACAGCCAGGCTTGCAACCAACGGAGGATTCACAACTCACGCTTTGCCCAGGTAAACATACAACGGCCAAACTACTATTCGATCTGTTTTACCCAAATTCGACGCAAATCGAACATTGCGTATTCTCAGATATAATGCCAAAACTCAAGGCCGGTGAAGCAGACTTTGGTGTTTGTATCCATGAAGGGCGGTTCACGTGGCAGGACGAGGGACTCGGACTGGTTGAAGATCTGGGGACACGCTGGGAAGAACTCACAAAATGCCCGTTGCCACTCGGTGGCCTTGTGGCTGACCAGACCCTGCCTCCTGATGTACTCGACCGCGTTCAAGCAATCATCCAACAGTCACTCGAATATAGCTTGGCTAACCGTAAATCAGCACTACCGACCATGCGGCAATACGCCCAGGAGTTCAACGACCACGTCCTCATGCAGCACGTGGAACTCTATGTGAATGAGTGGACTCTGGACTTAGGAGATGCGGGACGCGGAGCCTTGAGCAAACTTTCCCAACTGGCGCAGGAACGAGGTCTGTTGGCATCTTCGAATCAGCCAATTTCTGTCTGGCGATCTGCACCTTAGACATCTGGAGACGGATCGACCTGCCGGGCAAGAATGGTTTTCCAATTGCCATCATTAATTGCCTATGAACCCGGGGTGCCCGCGCACTGATTTCACACCCTTGTGCGTGCCCGCGCATAAAAAAACCCTGAAGCCTTCACGACTCAGGGTTCATGCTTCGATGTGATCAACAGAACTACTCGCGTGGACGGATCGCTCCCGTCAAACCGCTGTAATCAACGCGGTCCGTGGTGTGCCACAAAGGTTGGCCCAATTCAACTCGACGGCGGAGAACCTCAATTTTATCTGCACTGCCGGCAGGTGCGTCTGTGGCACTGAACTTCTCATCCTTCTGTGGTACGAAGTCTTCATCATGCCCGTAGCGTAAGATGGCCTCAAACACGTTCTTACATTGACTCATAACTGCTATTATCCAATTTTCTTCTGGAGGCCTTAGGTCCTACCGATCGGCCATTGCTTTTGGTCTTGGTCTTGGTGCTCGACATCCTTGGAACACAAGCTGTCTCCAACGCATTGATTATTAACCTGATTTCGTCTGAGTCAAGAAAATTTGTGGTAACTACCTCTCTGAGTGACGTAGACGACGAAGCCCCAAGGTCGGAAAAACACCCGCGATCTCCCCCCTCTCAGCTTGGAGTGAGTTGGGCCAAGATCGTCTGCACGCGGATCACCAAGAACCAAGGGGAAAATTAACAACATTGGCCGATCACCACGGGAGAAAGAACGACTTGGGCACGGATCCTCTAGACTACCCGGGTTCCAACAAGTGAAAAGCCATGCTCCAAAGCACCAGATGAAACGGTAGCTCAAGGTGGCCGATGCTAGCCCAAAAAAAAAATTTTTCTTGTGACATTACACCCTGTTAAACAGGAACAAACATGTGGATTCAGAAAACATTGCGGCTTCCAGCCGTACGCCGAGGGTTCCATCTTGTGACCCGTGAGATCGTAGATGCAGTGCCCGAGCTGGATTCCATCCGGGTAGGATGGATGCAAGTTTTCATCCAACACACCAGTGCATCACTAACGATCAACGAAAATGCTGACCCCGACGTTCGGATCGACTTTGAGACTGCAATGAACCACGCGGTGCCTGAGATACTTCCATACGTACACACGCTCGAGGGAAGCGACGATATGCCAGCCCATGTGAAAGCATCAATGATGGGCGCCAGCGTGATGATCCCGATCGGCGATGGCCGACTACAACTCGGTACATGGCAGGGGATCTACCTCTGTGAACATCGCAACCATGCCAGTGGTCGTCGCGTCATGATTACGATCCAAGGGGAAAGTACCTGAATTCGGGCGATGCAAGAGTGCATTGAATCCAGCAGAGCAAACTGCTTGTGGCCAGCCGCACGCTGGGCTCCGACCTTAGCTGTGCACTGAACGGCTAAGCTGGAATTCGGAGCCGAAGCTGGGATTCGGAGCCGAAGCTGGGATTCGGAGCCGCAAATCGCTGAGTTCACACGAATTGATCGATCGCCGGCTTCATAAGTCGCTTGATCAGTCTCATGCTGATCTATTCCAAGATCATGTCATCGACAGTCATTCCACCTGGAATCATCGGTAGCACATGCTCCTGATAGGGCACCTGAACATCCAGCAAATACGGTCCTTTGTGGGTAATCATCTCACGAATGGCTGGTTCCAGATCAGCTTTTTCGCGAATCGTTGCCGCTCCACAACCGTATCCCTGGGCGATTTTAACGAAATCAGGATATCGATCTTCCGCGTAGGTAAAACGATCTGCGTTACTGGGGCCAGCCGCCTCTTCGTGATGAATCGGTCCCAAGTAAGTATGGGCACGATTACGTCCCATGAAGCGATCCTCCCACTGAACCACCATACCGAGATGTTGATTGTTCAACAGCAGGACCTTGACAGGCAGATCCTCACAGAAACAAGTCGCCAGCTCCTGAATGTTCATCTGGAAGCTTCCATCGCCATCAATATCGATGACAAGCGAGTTGGGGTTCGCGGCTTGGACGCCCATGGCTGCCGGTAAGCCAAAACCCATCGTTCCCAATCCGCTGCTGCTGAGCCACGTACGGGGGCGTTGAAACTTATAGAACTGAGCCGCCCACATCTGATGCTGCCCCACACCGACGGCGATGTACGCGTCCATATCGGCCGTCACATCGCTGAGAACCTCGATTGCATGCTGCTGCAGGATACCATCGAATTCTGTGTCATAAGTCAGGGGAAACTTGACTTTTAATTGCTGACAGTGCTCTTGCCAATCGCTAATTTCCGGCTTTTGAATCACTTTGTTCAGCTCGGTCAAAGCCTGTTTCACATCCGCACGCACGGGGATGTGAGCCGTCTTGTTCTTGTTCAGCTCAGACCCATCAATGTCGATGTGGATAATCTTGGCATCTTTGGCAAATGCTTCGACCTTACCGGTGACACGATCATCAAACCGAACCCCTAAAGCAATCAGAAGATCGCAGTCCCTGACTGCGTAATTTGCATAGGCAGCACCATGCATCCCGAGCCAATCCAACGATCGCTCATGGTCAGGTGATACCGCACCGATTCCCATCAAGGTGGTAGTGACCGGAATCCCTGTTTTATTAATAAATTGGCGGAGTTCCTCGCTCGCTTCGCCAAGAATCACGCCGCCTCCAGCATAGATGACAGGCCGACGGGCCAGTTTGATCGCTGCCGCTATCTGGCGAATTGTCTCACTGGGAACCGCCGGCGGAGCGGGTTCATAGCCTGGCAAATCCATTGGCGGATCCATATCCACGTCATTCAAATCGCCAAGCTGAACGTCTTTAGGCATATCGATTAGCACTGGGCCAGGTCGCCCACTTTGCGCTAGGTGGAAGGCCTCCTTGATGATCCGTGGCAAATCGCTGACTTTTGTCACCAAATAATGATGCTTGGTGATCCCACGACACACCTCAACCATAGGCGTCTCTTGAAAAGCATCACTTCCGATCGCTTTTGTGGGCACTTGACCGGTAATACAGACAAGCGGCACGCTGTCGAGTTTGGCGTCTGCAATTGCCGTGACCAAGTTCGTAGCACCAGGGCCGCTGGTAGCCATTACCACGCCTACTTTTCCGGTGCTGCGAGAGTAACCTTGGGCAGCAAACGCACCGCCCTGCTCATGACGGGGCAGAATCGTGCGAATCGACCCTCCAAAACGCGTTAAAGCCTGATGCATCGGCATACTACAACCGCCGGGATATGCAAAAAGCACATCAACACCATGCTCGACCAATGATTTAACCAAAATGTCGGCGCCAGTCATCAGTTGGGAATCGGTAGCTGCTTTCGCGGTACTCATATGCTTTTAAATATTAAAATCTGGGCAATTTAGACAAAAAGAGCAGGCAAAAAACGCTTCTTTGCATGCTTTATCAGGTGCGGAACAATGCTCGACAGACAAGCTGACGAAAAAACAGGTTCGCGATTCGGCCGAAACTGACATTTACGCCGCCGGCAAAAACCTCGAATCTATGCGTTAAAGTAAGTTCGTGCCGAAACTTAGGCAATGGTGAAAACGGCCTCTCCCTATGACAACTTGGCTCAATTTGTTGACTGTGGCTACCGGTGGTGCGGTTGGTTCCGTCTGTCGCTACCTGATGACGGTCGCATCGATTGCAATTCCGGGGGGTTCGACATTGATTGGAACGACCCTCGTCAACCTGATCGGATGCGCTGCGATCGGCGGTTTCGCAGAAGTCGTTCTCGTCACCAACAGTGTCTCAGAACGTACACAATTACTGATTCGGGTCGGTTTTCTCGGTGGCTTGACTACATTTTCCACCTTTGCGGGTGAATCAGCAGCCTTAGCCGACGAGGGACGTTGGTTAGCTTGCGGCCTGTACGTGGCTGCAAACATGCTTCTTGGTTGGACGGCGCTGGTGCTAACCGCAATGCTCGTCAAAGGCTGGCTTACATGATACGAATCGCTTGGGTCTTTCTTTGCCTGACTTCAACCTGCCCAAGTTGGGGTCAGCAGTCACAGGGTCAGCAGTCACAAGGCCCGGAAAGCTTACCGCCCTACAGTGCCTCGAGCTCGCTTCGCGAAGATGCGACTCTCCGTTCAGTTGCATTCGTCACAGCCGAAACGGGACTCGCCTGCGGCGATCGTGGGACGATACTGCGAACCGTGGATGGCGGAGCATCTTGGCAGCTGATCAATAGCGGTGTGGACTGCCCTTTATCGGCTGTCGTCTGGATCGACACGAACAACGCCGTGGTCGCGGGTGGCAACTACGATCGCATTACCGGCATCAGCCGTGGTGCAGTCTTGCTTTCTGAGGATGGTGGTGAATCATGGCAACGGGCTGACGACAAGGAGCTGACACGTATTCACAAGCTGGAACAGAGTAGCGAGGGATTCATCCTCGCGAGTTGCGATTGGTCGCATACCGTGCTGACCAACAGGCTGATCAGTCGTGATGGTGGCAGAACATGGAATGACCATTCCACAGACAATCGCACTGCATCAACAGTCACAGCGCACCCACAAACTACCACGAAGTCACCATCTCTGAATGAATTAATGCAGTGGTTTCAAGCCACCAAGGTCCCCGTCGCGATCCGTGGAGCCTGTCGCATCAATCGCACAGATTACTGCACTGTTGGTGATCATGGCATGATCCTGCTCACTCGAGACCAAGGTAAAACATGGGTCGCGACTCGTGGAAAAAAGCGCCGCACTTCCGTTCTTTTTGTTGCCGATAGTGCAAAGACGGCAGCATGGTCAATGCTGGGAAGCGAAGCACTGGAGTCACGGAACCGCGTCAGCCTTCTCGTACGTGAAACGCTCAACGAGTCCACTGCAGGTTCCCCCGATCATGTGCTGGCCAACCAAATTGCGATCATGCTTGGTGGTTCCGGTGCAGATACCATCGGCCAATGGGGTGATGACATTAACCAGACCGCGTTAGCGTGGCTTGGAATCCACCGACCCACGGTGCTCGTTCTCGATGAAACCCTACCGACGGCCTTAAGTGAAGCATTCGTAAACGCTGCTGCATCAACCGGAATTCAACGCATTGCGGTTCATGGGTTCAATGGAAATGGCGGAACCTCGCTGCACCGTGATGCTTTACTATCCCACAGTGGCACGCTCGCCGGTGACCTGCACGTTGACGCGATGCACTATCTGTCTCCGAATGACATACAAATCAAATCAACTACGCTTCGCTACCCCTACGACATTTCACCCAATCAACGACGCGGGTCATCAGTCACCAATGGTCTTACATTACCGATGGGTCATCGCCTGGCAGGAAAGGTCAATGACGCGTCGCGTCGCCAATTACAAATACTCAAGGCAAGACTTCAACAAACGGATCGGCTGCAACAACTGGTTAAGGAAAGCAACGATACTGCCAAATTTAATGAATCGATCAAACGTGTGCTCGACCAAACAGCCAAAGTGGACCAATTCCGCGTGGCTTGGTCGATTGTACAAGCAACTCACCCTAGCAAATTTCGCAATCGCCTCGCTTTGCATGAGGTAGCTCTCGAACAATTCGCATCACGGTTCCCTAACTCTTCTGCAGGAAGCTGGGCAGCATTGCGAAAGCAGGCTATCCTGAGAAGTGATGAATGGAAGTTGATCCGCTCCGCACTCATCAAACCCTACGGTGCTGCCAACAATATCGCTTTAAATCCTGCGGTTCCAGTTTCACCGTTTCAAGTCACAGATGGAAATATCCGGCAAGTCTCCAACGCATCTCCACTCGTGGTACCCCAGCCTGAACAGTACCAAATCACCAAATCGCCCCGGTTAGTCGATAGGAACGTCAATGTTGACTTACTGTGGGAATTTCATCCCATGGTTTTGTTCGCTCAGGAAGCTGCCCGCGAACGCGGTGATCATGAGGGACTGCAGGTTGCCAATGAGTTCTCTCCCAATCTTCAACGCCTTGCTGATTCCAGACCGAATCCGTGGAGCCGATTGCTACCGAAAGGGTCTGGCACACCGGTTGCCCATCGTGCTTCATTCCCACCCAAACTTGATGGCCTGCTGACGGACGAATGCTGGGAATCCGCAACACCTTTTGATCACTCATCCGTCCGGACTCGAATCGCCTATGACGAAGACTACATTTACTTCGCCATGCAAACCCCTGCGAGTAATCTTAAGGCTGATACTAGTGACTCTACCTTTCCTGAGAGCAACCGTGATCATGACCTGAGCATGTCGGACCGTATTCAGTTGCGAATCGATACGGACCGTGATTTACTGACCGCGATGGAGCTGCAGATTTCCGGATCTGGACGCACACACGATGCAATTGATGGGAATCCAAGGTGGCAACCCACATGGTATCTGGATACTTATCGTGAAACCGCACTCGTGACGATTGAAATGGCCATTGAACGCCGAGATATCACTGAGCTTCCTGTCACTCCGGGAGCCTCATGGTTCATCTCACCTCGGGTACTCACAAGTGGCGGATCAAGTTCCGCTACAGTCATTCCTGACCCACAACAGTGGGTACGTGTTCTATTTCAATAGATGCTCGTGCACCCGCGTTCGATGATGAAGTGAAAAGAACGTTGCAACAATCTACTTCCGAACCAACTGGATCGAATGCACATCGATCGCATTTTTTCCAATGATTTCATCCGCTGAAAGTCGCAGCGTGCATTCACCTTCGGGCAAGTGCAAATTCCCCAGCGGCAACGTCTGAAAATCTTTCACGAAGTAGTGTGATTTCTCGACTCGTTCCTTCGACTTGTCGTAAAGCGGTGGATCAAATACTTCGACCACAGTTGCTGAGGTGAATCGCACAGATTCGCCACGCAACTCTGCAGTCAACCGCATCGTCACCCCTTCGTCCCCGGCAGCGCAGGTGTATCGCACAATCACTTCGTAATCGCCCGCGTTTGCCACATCAACATGCCATGTAATGGAAGCGTCTTTATTTTTCCACTTGGTGAAAAATGAATTATTGGGCGACTTGACGCTACGTTGCACATCGCCGTGTTCCTGTCCATCGCGTGCCGGCAACATCGTTGATGATGCAAACCCGACGTGAAATGGCCGATTGCGATTCCGCGCGAACTCGACATCCATCTCTTCGCGATACTGTCTGGCAAGCTTCTGCAGTTCCACCGCAATTTTCGGGTATTTTGCACTCACATCCTGGCGTTGCCCTCTGTCTGATCCAATGTTGAACAGACGCCCCTCAGCATCAAAGCGGAACATCTGATTTCGCACGCTCACCCGTCCACGAAGTATTGAAAATAACTCACGTGACGTCCAGTTGGTGTTGGGATCATTCAGCAAAGGCATCAGGCTAAGTCCATCAATCGGTTTTGGCAAAGGCTGATGAACATCAGCCATATCCATCAGAGTCGGCAGCAGGTCAATCGCGCCGGCAATCTTCTCTATCTCAGTTCCAGCACGAACCTTACCCGGCCAACGTATAAACAAAGGTGACCTCAAGCCCCCCTCATCAATGGACCCTTTCTTGCCTTTCATTCCGCCATTCCAGCGAAATGAGTTGGGGCCGTTGTCCGAGAAGTAAACGACGATGGTGTTGTTGTCTAATGACAGGCGATCAAGCGTTCCCAGGAGTCTGCCAACATTCCAATCGATATTTTCCACCATTGCCAAAGCGGCACGCGTCATCTGCAAATCCTCGCGATCTGGATCGCGATGGCGCATCGCCGGCAACGCGTTGCTGAACTTTTCGTAAAATTCATCGGTGATCATCATCGGTGAATGAGGCGTATTCAACGGCACATAACACAGAAATGGCTGCGTCCTATTTGCCTCAATGAATTCAATTGCATGATTGGTCAGGTCGTCGACAATGAAGCCATCACCACGAACGAACTCACCATTGTGGTCGAGGGGGGGGCTGAAATAGTGACCCCAATGACCAGAAGTGAAACCGTAATACTCGTCAAAGCCGCGATCATTTGGATGAAGAGGTGATTGTGTTCCGTTGTGCCATTTGCCGAAGGCTCCAGTCGCGTAGCCTGCTGCCTTGAAGACACTTGACAAGGTCGTCTCATCTGCGTTGACACGTTCTTGGCCTTGACTGACGCCACTAACACCGGTGCGAGGATGGTACCTTCCGGTCAAAAACTCAGCACGAGTCGGCGCACAAACCTGACAAACATAAAAGTTATGAAAGGAGGCACCTTGTCTGGCGATCGAATCAAGATTGGGCGTGGAGAGATTTGTGTTTCCGTGAATTCCCAGATCTCCCCACCCCTGATCATCAGTCAGGATGATCAACACGTTGGGCCGCGCAGCCCAGGAAACATTCAGAGTCATCACGATCAGCAACACAGGCACGGACGCAGACAGGAACTTACACAATCTGCCCATCACAATTTCTACCATTTGATGCAGACCCTTTTCCATGTGCATTTGGCTAGCCAGAACATTGAACTTGACGATGCTCGTTGATAGCTAATCAACGTACAACTCTCCCAGATCCCGAACCACCAGCCAACGCATCGACTTCAGCGCGACTCGAATGATTGAAATCACCTTCGATTGAATGTGCTAAACAGGAAGCCGCCACAGCAAAATCCAAGGCTTCTTCCAACGATGAATAATCTGGATTGGTCAAAGCAAAAATCAGCCCCGCTGCAAAGGAATCTCCACCGCCCACACGATCCACAATATTGCGAATCTCATAAGGTGCATAGTCACTACTCCGCCTTGGCGAGAAGATTGCTGTTTCACTTTGAGCCGCATACAACATGGCTCCCCAATTGTTGTGTGACGCCGATAAACTTTCACGCAAGGTAGTGGCGACGATTCCAATATTGGGAAAGTCCGCAACTACCTGTCGGGCAACTTCAGGATAGCTCGCGCTATCTAATTTTCCGGAATGCACATCCGCATGTTCACCACGTATCCCTAGCACATCGCCGCAATCTTCTTCGTTAGCGATCAGTACATCGACGCTGGTCAACACTTCGGACATCACTCGTTTAGCCAAATCACGCTTGGAGGTTTCAGGTTCCCATTGCCAAAGCTTTGCCCGAAAGTTCAAGTCACAGGAAACAGTCAGTCCAGCTTGCTTCGCTGCGCGTACTGCCGCCACAGTCGCCTCGGCAGCTTGGCTTGAAATTGCGGGTGTGATTCCGGTAACGTGAAACCACTGTCCATCAGTAAAAATCCCGGACCAGTCGTAAACCTGCGGCTCCGTCAGACTGATCGCCGAATGATCTCGATCATAAATCACACGGCTTGGTCTCTGATTGGCACCCTTTTCGAGAAAGTAGAGGCCCATGCGACCATAGTCTGTGCGGACAATGTGCGAGGCCATGCCAGTGGCTTGCAACGATGCAATGCACGCGTCCGCGAGGTCATTATGAGGAAGTGCAGTCACAAACTTGGCGTCTGCACCAAAGAACGCAAGAGAAGCAGCAACGTTTGCTTCTGCCCCAGCAAAAGTGACTTCCAAGGTGCCCGGCAATCCCTGCCCCAAGCGAACGAAGCCAGGTGGAGTCAACCGCCCCATGATTTCACCAAATGTAATGATCGATTTCATTTGTTGCGTAATTCCTTGATAACACGTCGAGCCTCAGTAGCGTGGTCAATGACGACTGACCAATTGCGTTCCTGAATCATTTTCCGAGGAGCCAACCAGGATCCACCAATCGCGGGTACCGCTGCGTCGAACAGATAGCCTGCCATGTTAGCTGCATTGATACCGCCCAGTGGCAAAAACTGGAGCCCAAGGTGCGCGTACGGCGCATACATACTTCGAAGATACTTGATTCCACCGCTCGGTTCCGCAGGAAAGAACTTTAGCTCCCGACACCCAAGTTCGACAGCCAATTCAATCTCCGATGGTGTCGCGATCCCCGGAGCAAATGGCAGCCCAAGCTCCTTGGCTCGCTCCACCACCTTCACATTCAAGCCGGGTGCCACTCCGAAAGCAGCACCAGCATCCACAACTTCTTCCAATTGTTGCGGACTCAGAATGGTCCCCACCCCTGCGAGCATCTCTGGCACCTGCTCACGAACAACGCGTAAGGCATCGACCGCCGCAGTTGTACGCAACGTTAATTCCATGGCATCAATGCCGCAGGCCAATAATGCTCGTGCCAGAGGCACTGCGTCCTCAGGCTGATCAATGACCAATACCGCAATCACGCCGCTCTTTTCGATACGTTGGAGTGTTGACTCGGGGAAAAGTGAATCCATGAATCCTATTTCTAAAGACGAACTTTCAGGTAGGTGAACGGTATCAAACGATAATCGTTCGTGGATCTTAGATACACCGGCAACAAGTCAAAGTCGTGCATCTATTTTGACAGCCAACCATCCTCAGTCGCGGTCACCACGTGCTTGTTGAACTCGAAAACAGCTCTGGTGGTCAAAAATGCCCGACTCACAAGGATGGCAATCCAAAGTCATGAAAACAGGCGATTTGCAAAATCACCGGAATCATCGAAACGCAGGGGGGCCGGCTCACCCAACAATTCCAAGTCAGAACGCTGGCAAGCTGCCTCCCAGTAACTCCGACTGCACGCAATCTCGCTGAGTTGAAGCGTATCTCGAATCCACAACCAATTGAGATCCGACCGTCTCGCTACCTGGGTTTGCGAGACCACCGCATCCAAAACGTCCCGATCTGAATCAAAAGTAATAGGGATGGCTCCGGCTGTAACATGAGCACTGGTAACACAATTGATTCGGGTAACTTCTTCATTGATTGCGTTCACCATTCGACGGTGACCGTAATCGGCAATTCCCACTCCACATCCATTACCCGCTGTTTTGTCTGTTAAAGATCGTACGTAAATCTGCCGTATTTTCGGAAACTCGTCGGGGGCAGCGCTACGATCATTGGTCTTTCGACCGATTACATTAGTATCCATTCCACAACCACTGATCTCTTTTCCTATTTGATCAACGATCAATAAGTCAGCATGCTCAAAAGGCAGTCGCGGCATTCGGCTGCGAGCCAATTCCAATAACTCGGGTTCGCGGGTCAGAAAGTCTGCTGACGCCACCGCTTCGATATGCGAGGTATTCTCAAAGGCATCCTCAACAACGGCGATGCCAGCGATAATGGAAACACTTTCCACAATCATTGAGACAATCTCTGGTGCCAGCAATTCAAGGCGATGGTCATAGCTGGGGAACACCTGGTGATACAGATAGGCACCGCGATGTTTTCCGAGCCCGATCATCAGCATTTTGATCAAACCGCTTTCATACCTTCCGGCTAACCGCGTGTGGGGCTTGATTCGATTCACCACGACCACATGATCGGCTTCACTGGCAATACGATCAAAATGCACATCCACTCCATCTGAAGTTGTGCCGATCAAGACAGTGTCCATGCTGGCTTCGACTGGGCATCCGATCTGCTCTGGCGTAACGCCGTACGAAGCAAGCACTGCTGCCTGGCCATCAGCAGTTGCCCCACCATGGCTCCCCATAGCCGGCACGATCACAGGCCGACCGCCGCGATCGCTCACTTGCTGAACCACACTCGCAATGATGGTTTTCAGGTTTGCAATTCCGCGACTACCCACAGCAATGGCCACTCGTTGCCCCGCTTGAATCTGCGCCAATGGAGACTTTTCTGCAGTCATATTCACGGCCGCGGGTATATCAGCAATTGCGTGCTGCTGAAAATCCTGCCTCACCGGAAAAAACTCCGGGTAGGGCGATTCATTCTCACTATTCACGACTCTTTTACCATTCACTGTGTCCTCAACTCCAAAGGGTTGACATCCAATTGGGATCCACGAGCCTGCAATTGCTCAACCCCCGCACCGCTGACCTTGGTCCGTTGCACATCAACACTTTTCAAGTCGTTCATTTTGAGAATTGGAGCAACCGATAGATCAGAAATCTGGGTTCCAGTCATCCACAACGTCGTAATTTTTCTCGCACTACCTAGCGTTTGAATCGCTTCATCACCCACCTGTGTCCAACTCAAGTCCACTTCATTCAGCTTTGTAGCCTTCCGCAGCCAATTCCCCAAACCTGAATCGATCTGCGTTGCTTCCAGATTCAGCTGTTCCAATTGATCTGGTTCGGGAACCAGACGCTGAACCGCAGCATTGCCAATTGGCAAGCGAGAGAGGTCAAGCCACTGCAGTGAAGGCGACACGGGAATAGTCTGCAAACCTGCCTCCGTTACTTCGCAACCGGCCAAACACAATTGCTGAATGGGATAAGGCACACGATTATCAGCGAGATGCTGATCATCGACTGTCAGAAAATTGCGTACTGAACGATCCAATTGGTTCCAATCCAATTCGTGTTCCAGCGAGATACTTCCTGCCTTAATCTTGTAAAGCGTTGCAAGCTGATCATAAACCCATTGCCGATCACGAGCATTGCCATCGTCGATTAACTGATGTGTTCGCAGAATCGCATGCGCATACCAACGCGTGATATCCGAACGTGCCTGNGCAGCCTCACTGCCATCCTGCCTCAACTCGTCCATCGACATCGAATCACCTCCAACCAACAAACGGTATCTTGCGAATTGAAGTCTCGATGAATCCCAGCCACCGACGGTAGCGATTTCCGGCCCCAGATGCAGTGACTCAAAGTAGCCAGCGATACCCTCAATCAACCAAAAATCTTCTTTGGCTGCTGGCATGCTGCGTCCTAAACCAGAGCGTGTGGCTTCGCGGAAAAGTTGGTGCACCAGTTCGTGCCGACGTGTCGCGGGGTCGTCCTTCTGTGAAGCAAACAACAGAACGGTCTTGTACTTGTCGCTATAAAAACCTGTTGACAACTCGACTCCGGGAGTCGCACCAAGCACTTTGCGGTACTCATCGGCATTGCTGCACAACACCACTCGCAACTTTCGACGAATCGTGATGCGTTGAGGGCTACTCTCCAAAAAGGAGATGACAGATTCATCATCGCCCATCTCTTTCAACGCCAGAGAAACCTGTGCACTTGATTCCCACAAGGGAAAGAACATTTGAGTCCAAACCCAGTAACAACGCTCCAAATCTTCGGCGACTCGCATACTGGCTTCACGACCAGCTTTGCTATAGAGGACGAAATGTGCTGTATCCACCTGCGCATACGAGCCCGACTTCCAACCAAGCCAACGCGGCGCACCCCGCCCCCGCTTTGCACTCGATTCAAAGTCCCCCTTCAACGGCAATCCCAGAAAACGCCGNACCNNCGGATTGGCAGGATCAGCATGGTGAGCTTGCCAAAGTCTTCGATAAGCTGTCCAACCTGGGGACGCCTGCCCACCCAATGCAACATCTGCAAATAAACCGTCAATGGCTCCAGAACCCTTGACCTCTGGAGCAAGCGGAATAAATAAAGTGGTGCGATCGGCAGCAAAAACTTCGTTGCCACCAACAAGCAGGCAAATGCACGCGGCAACCCATCTTGCCAAACATCGCCGAACCTGATTTCTGCCCACCCATTTGCTCGCCTCACGCCTGACATCCAATCGAGCATCCACATGCAACCTCGTTTCTGTCCCTCCAGCTCGACAGAAGCTATTTCCAGCCCAAGTTATTGTTTGCATCTTCTGCATCACATGCTCATTCGCATTAAACTGTACTGACCGCGTGTCATCCTGCTGGTCCTGCAGTCATCCAACATCCAGCGACGGAATCCCGCAGGCTCATGCATCCCGACGAACGTATAGTCTACCACCCCAGAACGATCATGCTGATACACACCATGTCCCACCGCTTGACTTTCCCACTGCTCGCCATCTGTTTTTCTTCATGTGTCTTTCAGTCAAATCTCAGCGCTGCCGAGCGAAATGTGCTGTTCATCATCACGGACGACGAGAGCCCGACNCTGGGTTGTTACGGGGATCCTATTGCGAAAACACCAGCAATTGATGCCGTCGCTCGCGACGGTGTCATCTTTCGCAACGCATTTGCGACCACGGCTTCCTGCAGTGCCAGTCGCAGTGTGGTGATGAGCGGTCTACACAATCATCGCAATGGCCAATTTGGTCACCAGCACCACTTCCACAAATTTTCGTCTTTTCATAACGTGGTCACGCTCTCGTTGCCTCGCGTGATGGCGCGAGCCGGGTATCGCACCGGAAATATCGGCAAATACCATGTAGCACCTGAAACGGTGTATCACTTCGAAACCAGCCTGAGAGGCAATGGCCGCAATGCCGTTCAGATGGCTGAAGCGAGCCGCGATTTCCTGACTAATCGTGACGACGATCGCCCTTTCTTCCTGTACTTCGCAACCTCAGACCCACATCGCGGAGGCGGAACCGACAAGACTTCCAAACTGGAGCTCAAGCCTGACCTTTTCGGTAATAAACCGAACGGACAATCCCACCCCGATGTTGACGAAGTGTTTTATGACCCTGCCNAAGTCGCTATTCCAGCATTTCTTCCAGACACAGGTGAAACCCGTGAAGAGTTGGCACAGTACTATCAGTCATGCTCGCGAATTGACCAAGGTGTTGCCCGCCTGGTTCAGATTCTCAAGGAGGCAGATCTGTACGACAAGACATTGATCATCTTCACAAGTGATCATGGAATGGCGTTCGCCGGTGGCAAAACGACTGTCTACGAAGGCGGCCTGCGTGTNCCGATGGTGGTTCGTGATCCCTATCAGGCAAAACGAGGCGTCGAATCCGAAGCNTTCATCAGCCACATTGACATCACTCCCACCATCTTGGATTTCGGAAAGGGCTTGAATACTGAAACCAATGGCCCAAAGAATCCGCTCGATGCTGATCAGTTCTGGAAAGATCGCGGTGAAGCCCTGAAGGAAAATCGAAATGGTGGAAAGAAATTCAATTCCTATCACGGAAAGTCATGGCTGCACTGCCTCAGCAATCCTGAGAAACAACACCACGACACGATTTTTGCTTCTCATACATTTCACGAAATTCAAATGTATTATCCCATGCGTGTCGTCCGTGACAGCAAGTACAAACTGATTTGGAATATCGCGTATCCGCTACCCTATCCATTTGCGTCTGACCTTTGGGCAGCCAGTAGCTGGCAGGCCCAGTGGGCCTTAGGCAAANATGCAAACTATGGCAATAAGACGGTTGGCGAATATATTCACCGACCGCAATTCGAACTGTTCGATATCGCCGCTGATCCGGAGGAAACCACGAATCTAGCCGAAAGCATCGGACATCAGGACGTGCTGGAAAAATACAAGAACAAGCTAAAACAGATGCAGAAGACGATGGAAGATCCATGGATCATGAAATGGAACTATGAATGATCTTCTGCAGTGCCGAGGAAATAACGATTCAAAAAAGCCTTGCGATCATGCTGTTCTGAGGCCAGCTCGACCATCCCATAAAGTCGTTCCTGATCCCGACGCTTTTTATCGGCAAGAAACTCGTCGTCTCGAAACATTTCCGGTGGTTGTGAAATAATCTGAAAACAATCGGGTGGTCGTGAACCAGCGATCACGCCTTGTCGATCAAGCATCGAAATCGCGGTCGCCAAACGGTGATCATGGCGACTGACTCGTTGCAACCGATCGTTCATCCAATCTAACCCGAAACCTTGGCACTCCTCTGGATGCTCAGACAACAGAGTGAGCACACGGGAATAGAAATCCGCATCTGGGTTTGCCCACTCAATGAACTGCATCTGTGTCATCAAATCATTCTGGTCGTAAAGCCAGAGACATAGGCTTGGATTGCCATCTCGTCCAGCACGACCGATTTCCTGATAATACGATTCCACCGAGCCTGGTGTTTCAGCATGCATCACGATACGTATATCTTCTTTGTCCACCCCCATTCCAAACGCGTTGGTNGCCAGTACCACATCCGATTTCCCGGACATGAACGCTTTTTGTATCCGACGTCTTTTATCGCGGGGCAAATCTCCATGGTAATTGACATGATCAATTCCGCGAGAAAGTAAGGCATCACTGAATCGCTCAAGAGTTTTGATCAATGAAAAGTAAATGATCACGCTTCCGTTACGATAATTTTTGTCGTTAAGCGTGGATTCAATCACATCAATTTTTTCAATCTCNTCCCATACTTCACGTACATCCAACTTCAAATTGGGCCGATCAATTCCTTCGTGAAACAAGCGAATTTCATCCGCAGGAATTTCCAACTGTCGATAGATATCGGTACGACACTCAGCCGTCGCCGTTGCCGTCAATGCGATCGTGGTGGGCTCATGTAACCAATGTCGAATTTCAGCCAATCTCGAATAGTCGGGTCGAAAATCATGCCCCCACTGGCTGACACAATGGGCTTCATCGACTGCCAGCAACGAAACTTCACGGTTTGACAGTACTTCCCGGAACTCGGATTTCCTGAACCGTTCTGGAGTCACATAAAGAAGACAGTACTTCCCCTCCGCAACTTCAGCATATCGCTGCAATCGCTGTTCACGACCAAGCGACGAGTTAATGAACGCTGCATCGATACCTCTTTCTTGCAAAGAGTCAACTTGATCTTGCATCAATGCGATCAAGGGCGAAAGCACAAGCACAAGGCCTTGGCACCCAGGCTTCAAAAGCAGAGCAGGGATTTGATAACAGAGTGACTTACCCATTCCNGTGGGCATCACCACCATCGCATGCTTACCATCACAAACGTGGCGTATGATCTCGGNTTGTGGCTTCCGAAAAGATTCGAACCCGAAAAATTGACACAACACGGACTCCGGAGTCCGTGGCTCGGTTGGATCCTGATGCGAGTGCGGATGCTTGTTCTTATTCATGCTGACATGCTGCCGCCCGAAACCAAAATCGACAACCCCGCATCCTCGACAAACAGTTCGCCAAGCTTCGAATGAGGCTCCCCTTGGCCAACCAATGAAGCAAGAATCGACTTCCGGACGATCCTGCATCGCAATTTAANGATGTTTCTGACTGCAAAACGCCCTCCTTTCTTTGCATCGCCTCANCTGATTCTCCATCACTGGCACATCTCTATTTTCAGACAACACGTAATCGCCTGCGTTTTTGTGAGTTTTCTTCTCTGGAAATTCTCACCCAGGCCACATCATGCCAGAAGAANANGCCATTTATTTTCAACCAATTGAAGCAGAGGCAGAGCTTGCATCACCAGACATCTTTGCAGGTAACCTGCTTGAACGGGCAGTAGAAACGACATGCGAGTGATCTTTCCATTTCCTATGAAGCACCATCTGTCTCCATTGGCATCCGTCGAGTCGGACGAGTCAAACATATTCGACTGACACGCGTTTATCGCCGTCAACTTCAAGGGCGTGTNCGAGTACTGGGCGGAGGTGATCCCGGTGAAACNTTACGCCCGACAGAAGGACGAGGAATCACTGTGACACCGACAGCCTAAATAAAAAAGGCGGCCAACCGTTCTCGGTCGACCGCCTAATGTTAAATCATTTGGCTGACTGGACTCAAACCTGACCTTCGCCGGGCGTCACATCGTCAGGACCCGCCGTTGGATCAGCGGTTTCGGGTGCTGCTTCTGTGACTGGTGTCTCAGCAACTGGTGCCTCTGCAACTGGNGCCTCTGCAACTGGGGCTTCGGCGACTGGTGCCTCTGCAACTGGGGCTTCGGCGACTGGTGCCTCTGCAACTGGGGCTTCGGCGACTGGTGCCTCNGCGACTGGTGCCTCGGCGGCGGGAGTTCCCATGCCGAGCATTTCAGCAATCTGACCCTCACCAGCAACAGTCCCTTGCTCAGCGTTGAGCAGAGGAAAGCTATCCTCAAGAGTCTGCACAGGTGCACTGGCAAGTTCTTCCAGAGCTTCACGTCGGTAATTGACCTCGGACTCTTGGAAGATCCGGAAACCAGTACCAGCCGGAATCAGGTGTCCAAGAATCACGTTCTCTTTCAGACCCACCAATTTGTCGACTTTTCCAGCCAACGCTGCTTCCGTGAGTACTTTCGTGGTTTCCTGGAAGGAAGCCGCACTGATAAAGCTGTCCGATTGCACAGCCGCTTTGGTGATACCGAGCAACTGAGTGCTGGCGGTTGCACTTTTCGGCCGCTTGCCTTTAGCGATCGCACCTCCGAGAGCTTCGATCTGAGCATTGGTTTGCTCAAACGCCTCTCTTGGAATGATCGTGTCCTTAGCGTAGTCACTGTCACCAGGATTCGAGATTTTGATACAACCACTGAGCTCTTCGTTGGCCTTGCGGAACTGGAATCGATCCATCACCAGGCCGGGCAAAAGGNTGGTGTCACCGGAGGTTTCGATTTTCACTTTACGCAGCATACGAGCAATAATGATTTCGCAATGCTTATCGTTGATCTCAACCTTTTGTGACTGATAGACCTGCTGAATCTCGTGCAACAAGTATTGCTGCACGGCTTCCTCACCCGAGACTCTCAGGATGTCGTGTGGAACCAGTGGCCCATCGACCAAAGCCTGACCGGCTTTGACGATATCACCGCTGTGTACTTGGAAGTGCTTTCCGTGGGGCACAAGGTGCTCACGCTCNATTCCTGATTCGCTACGAACAATAATNGTTCGTTTACCGCGTTTTCTTTCTTTCAGAATCTCAACTTCACCATCAACCTCAGCAATCACAGCTGGATCCTTTGGCTTGCGAGCTTCGAAAATCTCAGTCACTCGCGGTAGACCACCCGTGATGTCTGAAACACCACCGGCATCACGTGGCATCTCAGCAAGCACGGTACCGGGCAGAATATCAGCACCTTCCTTGACCATGATCATGGCACGTTCCGGCAGGTACTGAACATCGAGTGCCTTACGTTCTTCACCGGAAATATCTTCGACAACAATTTGAGGATGAAGATCACCTTTGTGATCAACGATCATCATTCGCATGTTGCCGCTGGCTTCGCGTTCAATCCGCATCGTTTCGCCATCAACGATATCTTCGAAGCGAACCTTACCGGGAACCTCGGAAAGAATGGGGATCGAATACGGGTTCCACTCGCACAGGACAGTTCCCTCTTTGACCTTCTTGCCTTCCTTCACCCGCAAGGTTGCACCGGTCGGAACAGGATACGATTCGATTTCACGACCCCGATCGTCGACGAGTGCGATCTCACCGTTTCGAGTCAGCACAATTTGCTCACCCGAAGTGCTCTCAACCGACCGCATCCTGGTCAGGCGAATCTCACCAGCCTTTTTCGATTTGATATCCGATTCAACGGACTGCTTACTCACGCTACCACCGATGTGGAACGTACGCATGGTCAACTGGGTACCTGGCTCACCAATGCTTTGTGCAGCGATGATTCCAACAGCCATCCCTTCTTCAACCAAAGCACNGGTCGACATGTCCATTCCGTAACAAGTACGACAAACACCNAGCGGTGCATCACAAGTCATTGGTGTACGAACTTGAATCTTCTCGAGGCCCATCGCCTCGATCTTACGAGCGATTTCAGGTGTGATCATTTCATTCTCCGAAACGATCACCTCGTCCGTGACGGGATTCACGATCGACTGCCGACTGACACGACCATTGATCGAATCAACCAGACTGACCTCGACCTTCTCACCACGGTAAACCACACCCTTGGTAATTCCCTGAGTGGTACCACAGTCGTCCATTGTGACCACAACGTTTTGTGCAACGTCGGCCAACTTACGTGTCAGATATCCACTGTCCGCCGTCTTAAGAGCGGTATCAGCGAGACCTTTACGAGCACCGTGCGTCGAACTGAAGTACTCCAACACCGACAAACCTTCTCGGAAGTTCGCCTTAATGGGGGTTTCGATAATCTCNCCGGTTGGCTTGGCCATCAGCCCACGCATACCAGCAAGCTGTCGAATTTGCTCGATACCACCCCGAGCACCGGAGTGTGACATCAAGAACACAGGGTTGATGTACCACCCACCCTCACGGATGTCATTCTTCATGGCATCCATCATGTCCTTGGTGATCGCCTCACGTGCGTTGGTCCATTCGTCCAANACGTGGTTGTATCGTTCCTGTCCACTCATCAAACCACGATCGTAGTTTTTCTTGAGCTTCATCACTTCCTTCTCAGCGCTCTTGATAAAGGAGGTCTTGGTGTCAGGCGTGACCAAGTCATCGGTTGCGAAAGACAAACCACTGCGAGTCGACTCACTGAAGCCCANTTGCATCATGTCGTCGAGCAAGTGAATGGTTGCACGCCGACCGAGACGTTGGTAGCAGTCACTGATAGCACCAGCCAAGTCACCACTCCGCATCGCCTGATTGTAAAAATCCATTCCATCCGGAAGCATTTCGTTAAACCGAACGCGTCCTGGCGTCGTCTCAATGACAGCGCCATAACGGCCTGAGTCANCATCGGTTTTGAGNCTTNGGAACTTGNGCAGACGCATTTTGATCTTCGCATGCAGAGCACATGCACCCTGCGCAAATGCAAGATCAACTTCGTCATACCCGGCAAACACCATACCTTCGCCGCGCTGATCGGGCATTTCGACGGTAGTGTAATAACAACCCATCACAATATCCTGTGACGGACTCATGATCGGCTTGCCATTGGAAGGCGCGAACACGTTATTGGTGCTCATCATCAGCGTGTGCGACTCGACCTGTGCTTCAATCGACAGTGGCAAGTGAACTGCCATCTGGTCACCATCGAAGTCGGCGTTGAATCCTTTGCAGACCAACGGATGCAGGTGAATGGCGTTACCCTCAACCAGCGTTGGCTCAAAAGCCTGGATGCCCATGCGGTGCAGCGTGGGAGCACGATTCAACAAGACAGGGTGATTGGTGATCACTTGCTCAAGGATATCCCAGACTTCCTCATCCTTACGCTCCAGCATCTTCTTGGCCGACTTGATCGTATCGGCGTGACCGAGTTCTTTCAGTCGTCGGATGATGAACGGTTGATAGAGTTCAAGTGCAATTTTCTTGGGCAGACCGCATTGGTGCAATTTCAAACGCGGCCCAACAACAATCACACTTCGAGCAGAATAATCGACTCGTTTACCCAGCAGGTTTTCGCGGAAACGCCCCTGCTTACCCTTGATCATATCGGTCAAGGACTTCAGCGGTCGGTTCGATGAACCCAAAACGGGTCGCTTGCAGCGATTGTTATCGAACAGAGCATCAACTGACTGCTGCAGCATCCGCTTCTCATTACGGATAATGACTTCCGGTGCATTCAGGTCAACCAACTTCCTCAAACGATTATTTCGGTTGATGATTCGACGGTACAAATCATTAAGGTCACTGGTTGCGAAGTTACCGCTATCGAGCAGAACCAAAGGGCGCAAGTCCGGCGGGATCACTGGGACCACGTCAAGCACCATCCACTCGGGACGATTGTCGCTGTCACGAATCGACTCAACGATTTTGAGCCGGTTGATCAGGTCTTTCTTCTTCTGCTTCGAGCCAGTCTCATCAAGCTCGACTCGCAACCGCTCGGACAACTGAACCAGATCAAGCTTATTGAGCAATTTCCGGACGGCCTCAGCTCCCATGTCCGCCTCGAAACTCCCCTCACCGTACTGCGTGCGCGCCGCACGATACTCTTCTTCTGTAAGCAACTGTTGTGGCTCGAGCTCCGTTGTGCCGGGATCGATCACAACGTAATCCTGGAAGTAGATCACTTTCTCAAGCGAGCTGGTTTTCATATCCAGCAGGTTCCCCAGTCGGGAAGGCATTGCTTTGAAGAACCAGATATGCACCACAGGAGCAGCAAGTTCAATGTGCCCCATTCGCTTACGGCGAACGCGACTGTGGGTAACTTTCACACCACAGCGATCGCAGATCATGCCCTTGTACTTCATTCCGCGGTACTTGCCGCAGGCACACTCCCAGTCCTTTTCAGGTCCGAAAATGCGTTCGCAGAAAAGGCCATCTTTCTCGGGACGGTAAGTTCGGTAGTTGATCGTTTCCGGTTTTTTGACTTCCCCGAATGACCAGCTCTTGATGTCCTGGGGACGAGCCAGTGAAATCCGAACCGATGCGTAATCGTTGATGCGATCGTAGTTGCTGGATTCGCCAATCGACATATTGTTGTGCTCCTGGTCGGCCTGTGGCGGCCGTTTCCGTGACTGAGACTCTTCTGGCGTGATATCTGACTAGGACAAACCGTGCTGAAAATGATTCATTGTTCGCTCTGCCCTAGTCGTGGCAATTTTTCTGAAAACCTAATTTACGGATGGGTTTTGCAACCGATGCGGCTGACCTAGATAGGTCGCTTCTCAAGCTGCATATTGAGTGCAAGACCTCGAATCTCATTAGTCAACACGTCGAAACTGGCTGGCGTTCCCGCCTCCAGCGTGTTTTCTCCCTTGACCATGGACTCGTAAATTTTGGTACGTCCTTCAACGTCATCACTCTTGACGGTCAAGAGTTCCTGCAGGATGTAGGCGGCACCATAAGCCTCCAACGCCCAAACCTCCATCTCGCCAAAGCGTTGTCCACCGAAGCGGGCCTTACCACCGAGAGGTTGCTGGGTAATGAGTGAGTATGGTCCGGTGCTCCTTGCATGAACCTTGTCGTCGACAAGGTGGTGCAGTTTCAACATGTAGATGTAACCGACAGTTGTTTCCTGCTCCATCGGACGACCTGTACGACCATCCCGCAAGCGAATCTTACCGTGTGCGGGCAACCCAGCCTCATCAAGACACTTGTTGATGTCACTTTCGGTTGCACCATCAAACACGGGCGTGATCGCCTGAAAGCCGAGCTTGGCACCAGCCCAACCCAAGTGCGTTTCGAGGATCTGTCCCACGTTCATACGACTGGGAACACCAAGTGGATTCAACATAATTTGAATCGGTGTTCCATCTGGCAGGAACGGCATGTCTTCAATGGGAAGGATCTTCGCAATCACACCCTTGTTACCGTGGCGTCCAGCCATTTTGTCGCCAACACTGATGACACGTTTGGTTGCGATGTAAACCTTGACCATCTGAAGCACACCGCTACGAAGCTCATCGCCCCGTTTCATGCTATTCAGTTTTCGGTCACGAACATCGATGGACACTTCCACGTTCGCCCATTGCTGAGCGAAAATACGCTCAACCTCTTTTTGCTTCGCCTCGTCCTTGACCTGATCAAGGATGTGCTCAAAGCGGAAAGAACAGGCCCGCTCAGCAACGAACTTTGGATCCTGGCCGTCGGCCAGAGGCGTTCCAGTCGCATCTTTGAACTTGATACCTGCAGCGTCCTCAAGCTCGAGGATCAAGGCCTCAAACGTGCTGGCAATCTCGACGTTGCCTTCCGTTTCGACATCTTTCAGTTCCTTCTCAAAGATCTTTCGCTCATCTTCCGAGAGACTCATTCGACGCGAGAACTTGTGAGTATCAATGACGATTCCTTCGATACCAGATGGAACCTCCAATGAATCGTTCTTCACATCCTCACCCGCACGTCCAAAAATAGCGTGCAACAGTTTCTCTTCAGGTGTCAGTTCTGTTTTGCTCTTCGGACTGACTTTGCCGACCAGAATATCGCCGGGTTTGACATAGGTTCCGACCTGCACGATTCCAGTATCATCCAGATTACGCAGAGCTTTTTCGGACACGTTCGGGATATCGCGCGTGAACTCTTCACGCCCCAACTTGGTTTCACGAATCTCCACATCAAAGTCTTCGATGTGGATTGAAGTATAAGTGTCATTTCTCACCAGCTCTTCGCTGATGATGATCGCATCCTCGTAGTTGAAACCATCGAAGGACATAAAGCCAACGAGAACATTTCGCCCCAATGCGAGCTCACCTTTTCGAGTGGCGGCACCATCAGCAATGATCTGATTCCGCTCGACCTTATCACCCAATTTGATGATGGGTCGTTGATTAAGACAAGTACGCTCATTGAGGCCCTGATACTTTTTCATGTCATAATGATCACTACCAATCTCGATTCGCGTTGAATCACAGTAGGTCACCGTACCTTTCCGTCTTGCGCGAACAACCATGGCGCTGTTGCGAGCAACTTCCCGCTCCATTCCCGTTCCAACAATCGGTGGCTCAGCAACTAGCAACGGCACAGCTTGCCGCTGCATGTTGGACCCCATCAGTGCACGGTTCGCATCGTCATGTTCAAGGAAAGGGATCAATCCGGCTGAGACACCCACCATTTGGGCAGGAGCAACATCCATGTAATCAACCTGCTCCGGCTGGACAATTTCGAAGTCGCTGCGGAAACGGGCAATCATATTGGGTCCTGCAACGAGATCACCGTTACTGACCTCGGTATCAGCAGGAGCAACGTAGGATTCGCTTTCCTCATCAGCACGCAACCAGACCGTCTCATCTGTAACCTTTCCACCTTTGATCCGCCGATAAGGAGTGATCAGGAAACCATAGTCATCAACGCCAGCATAGATTGCCAACGAGCTGATCAGACCAATATTGGTACCCTCAGGTGTCTCAATCGGACAGATTCGGCCGTAGTGGGAAATGTGCACATCGCGAACTTCGAAGCCCGCACGCTTACGATTCAAACCTCCCGGCCCCAGTGCTGAAAGTCGACGCTCATGCGTCAACTGACTCAAGGGATTGGTTTGGTCAACCACCTGCGAAAGCTCACCACGACCGAAGAAGTAGTCGATAGCAGCCGAAACACTCTTGGGGTTAATCAAAGACCGAGGAGTCATATCCGTCGCATCCTTGATGCTCATTCGCTCCTGAACGGTGCGACGCAGCTTCAAGAAACCTTTCCGCAATTCTTCACTAGCCAACTCATCAATCGTACGCAGGCGGCGGTTCCCAAGATGGTCGATGTCATCGATTTCGGCGTCGCTGTCGGTATCGAAAAGATCGATCAGATAGCGAATGGCTGAAATCATGTCGGCTGGACGAAGAGTCATCTCGGTCGCTTTGGCGTCCAGCGCCAACTTTCGGTTAAGACGGAAACGCCCAACTTTCCCGAGCCGATATCGATTCTCGTCGTAGAACTTCTCGGTGAAGAGCGTTCTCGCTTTTTCCAGCTGCGGTGGATTACCAGGACGAAGGCGCTGATAAATCCTCAGCAATGCCTCCTCGTGACTGGCCGTGTTGTCCTCGGCGAGTGTATTGAAGATCAATGGAATCTTGGGAGAATCCATCGCTTCGATACTCTTCACGCCAGCAGTACAGATGGTTTCGGAAACATCCTTGGTGATACGATGGCCTGCTTCAACAATGATTTCACCGGCACGCTCAGAGTCGCTTGGGTAGACGACATCATCCACGGCGATCATGCCTTCGATTTTCGCAGCACTGCGTCCACCGCTGATCTTTACCGTGCCCGTCTCGTAAAATGCGTTCAGCAGATCGGCATCTGTGGAAAGACTCGGATCCATCGCTCGCAGCAACGTCGTTGCTGCAAACTTACCACTCTGGTCGATTCGAACGGTAAGCGCGTCTTTCTTGGTAACGTTCACCTCGATCCACGAACCGCGTTCTGGAATGACACGGCAACTTGGCAACTTGCGGTCAGTGGTCGTGTCCTGCTCAAGAACGAAGTCAACACCGGGACTCCGATGCAACTGGCTGACGACAACACGTTCAGCACCGTTAATGATGAATTCCCCGCCTCCCATCATGATCGGAAGATCGCCGAGATAAACCTCTTCCTCATGCGGTTCCTCGCGGTTCAATCGGAGCCAAATCCGCAGGGGCCGACCATAAGTCAGCCGTAACTGGCGACATTCCTGGCTAGTGTACCGAGGCTTCCCGAGCTCGTAGTGCAGATACTCAAGCGTTGTATTTCCGTCGTAACTGCTGATCGGGAAAATCTCGCGAAGCACTGACTCCAAACCGTGTGCTTTACGCTGCTTCGAATCAGCATCCGCTTGCAGGAAGGCTGCGTAGGAAACAGTTTGAAGAGCAGTAAGATCAGGAAGCTCGAAAGTGCCGAGACCGGTTCCGAAATGTCGGACGGTAGTCGGCTCAAGTCGACGTTGACTCGTGGTTGCCATCGTTTGGGAAAACTCCGTGGAAGGCCAATTGGTTCGTACAGACCCGCGTTAGTTCACGCAGATCGGGACAGCGGCAATGGTTACAAGTTCAGCGCACACCTGTCGCTCGAAGGTTGTTGCTGAGCGGGAAAGGACACATTTCTACCGATTCCAGTCGCGGCACTCCGGGCGGCGAGTGAGCCAGTTTGGCAGTAGAGAAAGACGAAGAACGCAACAGCACGCCGATGATCACTCTGGAAAATTAACAGATCACCCAATTTCCGAAAAGGGCACCTTTCGAGATCTGGCCCGAATAATGCACTGGCAAGATAATAACGGCTTTTCGCGGGATCCGATTAACTTCCAAAGTCACCCAGCACCGGATGCCCACAACCAGAGCGTGCGCCAGAAAAACTTTTCATTTTTTTTCGACAAGGAAATGAAAGGCACCGCAAATCGACCCCAAGGAAAAACAATTTTCCCATAACGGGAAAAAAATTAAAAATCCCCAGAATGCACTCGGTTTCTGGCATCCCGGTAAAATCGAAATCACCCGAACTTTCACAAAACCCCTCGCTTTCCGAATTCTGTCTCGAAATAATTGACGATGCACGCTTCGCTAGCTAGGTCGAGATACGCGGCGGCTACCGTGAAACCATCTCAGAACAGCATGCCCCGACTGGCTCCTGAAAACCCGACTGGCTCCTGAAAACCCGACTGGCTCCTGAAAAAAGGTGAGCGAGAAAATCGCAACGTCACCCTCGGCCCTGATTTCCCACAAGCCTCCATTTCTTGCGGCTCTCATCCCTTTGCCCCCACCTTGCAGCCACTTGGCTAAGCAGCTTGGCAACTGTGCACAGGACCATGGGCATGACTGGCATCGTGCCCATGGCCAGCCTCGAGAGTCACACAAGGAACTTCCTGCGGCAAACGTATTTTGCATAAACTCTCCGGTTACGAAGGTTGATCGAGTCGCCCAACTACCTCAGAGCGAGCGGTGCTGTATCGTGACATCTTCCGACGCCTGAACCAGCCGTACGAATTGCGCCGCTACCTCGCATTTTCAATTCAGCTGACACACCTCTCGATTTCGATAGATCCAGTTCATGAACGTATCTCATTTCCTTGAAACCCACTTTCGCCACTTCAATGCGCGAGAACTGGTTGCCGCAGCCCGTTCCTATCGCGACTTTGTCTCTGACTCGCAAAATGGCCGAATGATGGTCACGCTCGCGGGTGCGATGAGCACAGGAGAACTAGGCATCTCGTTGGCGGAAATGATCCGACAGGAAAAAGTACAAGCCATTACGTGTACAGCAGCCAACTTGGAGGAAGACGTCTTTAACCTTGTCGCAAACAGCGAGTACCGCATCGTTGAAAATTGGCGTGCTCTTTCTGCCACTGATGAAATCAAGCTTCGTGATGCCGGCTTCAATCGGGTGACGGACACTTGCATTCCAGAAACGGTCATGCGACACATCGAGGGTCGCTTACTGACTCGCTGGCAAGAAGCAGCTCAGGCAGGAACCCCGCGTTTCCCAGTGGACTACATGTTTGATCTGCTGGACGACGAGGATCTGGTACAGCATTACCAGATTCCGAGAGAACACAGCTGGCTTGCTGCTGCTAAAGACATGGGAATTCCTGTCTTCGTTCCCGGATTTGAAGACTCGACACTGGGGAACATCTACACAGCTCGAGTCATCGAAGGCGTGGTTCCAAATCACCAAGCATTCGTGACAGGAACCACGCAAATGGAACGCTTGGCAAACTGGTATCAGGAACAGTCCATCGAGGGGCCTATTGGCTTCTTTCAAATTGGGGGCGGGATTGCAGGCGACTTTCCAATCTGTGTTGTACCGATGTTAATTCAGGACCTCAAAAAAGATGTGCCATTCTGGAGCTACTTCTGTCAGATCAGTGATGCAGTGACCAGTTATGGAGGCTATAGCGGCGCTGTACCCAACGAGAAAATCACGTGGTACAAACTTTCCGAATCGGCACCAAAATTCATGATCCAAAGCGATGCTTCGATTGTTGCTCCGCTGATCTTTGCTTATGTACTAGGCTGGTAGAATTATCGCGGAACCGCATCTGCGGGTCAGTGACTGACCGTGCAGCAAGGCGAACTGACCTGCAGACCCACCTCAGCCCAACCGATCGATATCGCTCGCCAATAGCGGCACAGGCTCATTGGAGTATTGAATTGTGACAGGCCCAACGTTACGTAATAGGCGGTCGATGATCTCCAACATCGACGAACGCTTCGCTGCAAGCAACTTGTTCACACGGCGGCGAGCACTGAGATCCATTTCAATCGCAGGAACATCTCTAGCTGCAGGAAGATTACCTGCAGCAGCACAGGCAGAATCCCGCGACCGGAATTCGACTCGCACGCCATCTCTGATCAAGTCAATCACCAAACAGACGCTTTGGAGAAATCGTGATGGCAAAGGCACGACTTGGTTTCACCCCCGCGCCTGCATGCTACCGCTCGATCCCAAATTCAAGGACACACGAACGCATGCATTAATGCTGCTGCAGGAAATCGGAGGCTCTGATTACTTTGGACCGGTGCACGCGAGTGAATCAATGGACATGGGAAAAAGCTGGACTGATCCATCTCCGATTGAATCGTTGGGTCGCGATCCAGTTGATGGCAACGAGGGACTTTGGGCCGGCGTATGCGATGTCACACCTCAATACCATCCACCGACTGACAGCACGCTTGCACTGGGGCATGTTGTATTTTACCGTGGTCCTAAATTTGCTACCAAAGACCAACTGGCACGGTTTCCCCTCTATGCTGTCCGGCGCCGAGATGGTTCATGGTCAGAACGCAAAAAACTGATGTGGGATGACCCCCGCGGGGCGTTCATCTATTCCAACAACTGCGGGCAGCGTGTCGTCATGCCCAACGGTGACATCATGATGTCATTCACCTTCGGTCCCGAATCAAGGAACCGTATGGTTGCGGGTGTCCGATGCACATTTGATGGCGAGACACTTCGAATTGCTCAAGTGGGACAACCGCTGAGGAATTGGGCAGGGCGGGGACTTCTGGAACCCTCTATCACGAGGTTTCGAAAACAATTCCTGATGACAATACGAGCCGAAGATGGCAATGGCTATGTCGCCGTCAGCAACGATGGGATCGATTACGAAACGCAACAAGCATGGTGTTGGGATGACGGTAAAAAAATCGGCATGTCGACAACGCAACAACATTGGCTCACTCGAGACGACGCGTTGTATCTTGTCTACACACGACAAGACGCCAGTAATAAAAATGTCATTCGCTGGCGGTCCCCGCTGTGGATAGCGCGTGTCGATCCTGCCAGGCGGGTTTTGATCCGGGAAAGCGAACAGATTGTCTTACCGATGATGGGCGATGGCATGACTGAACCTGAGTCAGTCGCATTGATGGGTAACTTTAATATTACCAATGCCAGTCCAATGGAATCGTGGGTGACTGTTGGTGAGTGGATGCCCAAACGTGATGCTCGAGGGAATGTTCTGCTTGCCAGAATTGGTTGGACTCGGCCCAATCGCCTGCCCGCTGGTTAAAGTGCCAATCCACCAGACAGATCACCACACGTACTCCACTTCTGAAAATCGGTTCAGAGAGGGCCTGGTTGAGGTCCAGCTCGCGTTACTGTTGCTCCACCGCTGACCCCAAGGCATTCAAGCCTAGCCCAAGATAGAAGGGATCATCTTCGAGCAATCTCCATCCGAAAGTCGTTGAGTCGCGTCAAAGTTCGCGAAGAACGAGGCATACCGTCTACTAAACAAGGCAAGAATGGGGCATAATCGCCGACTTTACCCGTTCACCCCATGTAAGTGGATTTCGACGCATGTCGGCAGATAAAATTGGCGATCTCGCTGTCACTTTCGATGATGTACTGCTCGAACCCCGCTACAGCGAAGTCGTGCCCAGCGATGTCGATGTCAGTTCGCATCTAACGCGACGGATTCGACTGAAGATACCGTTCCTGTCCGCTCCCATGGATACGGTCACGGAATCAGAAATGGCCATCGCTCTGGCCAAAGAGGGTGGCCTCGGCATCATCCATAAGAATCTGTCGACTCTTCGTCAGACCGAACAGGTGATGAAGGTAAAGCGTTCGGCCAACGGCATTATCATCGACCCCGTCACCCTGTCCCCGGAGGAAAAGGTCGGCCGGGCAGCCGAACTGATGGACGAAGCCAACGTCTCAGGCATCCCCATTGTGCATCAAGACCAGACTCTCGTAGGTATCCTGACCCGCCGCGACCTGAGATTCCTAGAAGACCCAGATCGCCCAGTCTCCGAAGTCATGACCCGTGAGAATCTGGTGACGGCAGTAGGAAATGTGACGCTTGAGGAAGCTGAGCGGATTTTAACGGCAAAAAGGGTCGAGAAACTTCTGCTGGTTGACGAAAATAGAAAACTAACGGGACTGATTACCATTCGCGACATCGACATGATGAACCGTTTTCCACGTGCCTGCAAAGATCCACAAGGGAGATTGCGAGTTGGAGCGGCGGTGGGAGTCAGTGATTTCGAGCGTGCCGAGGCACTAATCCAGCAAGGTGTGGACCTGCTGGTGGTGGATTCGGCCCACGGACACAGCAAAAACGTGATCGAAACCGTTCAGGAAATTAAACAACAGAGAAACTGGGACATCGATGTAGTGGCGGGAAATGTCGCTACAGCTGAAGGAGCACGAGCGTTAGTCGATGCGGGGGCAGATGCTATCAAAGTTGGCATCGGACCGGGCTCGATTTGCACGACGCGAGTGATCAGCGGCATCGGTGTGCCGCAAATATCAGCCATCCTGAAAACAGCTCAGGTGGCGAACGAACGAAATATACCAGTCATCGCTGACGGAGGGATCCGCTTCAGCGGCGACATAACGAAAGCAATCGCAGCCGGTGCCAGCACCGTGATGATCGGCAGTCTGTTCGCAGGCCTGGCTGAGAGTCCCGGCAAGGTCATCCTGTACCAAGGTAGGACCTTCAAATCCTATCGAGGAATGGGTTCGATGGGTGCGATGGTGAAAGGAAGCAGCGATCGGTACCGACAGAAAGGCACAGAGGCGGGCAAGCTCGTTCCTGAGGGTGTCGAAGGTCGTGTGCCTTTCAAAGGACCTCTGAGCGATTATCTGTACCAATTGGTCGGGGGATTGCGAGCAGGCATGGGTTACGTGGGAACAAGGACGATTGACGAACTGAGACGGGATGGCAAATTCATTCAAGTCTCGGCCGCGACGGTTAGGGAGAACCATCCGCATGACATTGCGATCACACAAGAAGCACCAAATTACAGCCCTGACGTCCAAACGGGCGAAGCTGGCTAAGCTCATTCTTTTTCTGGCGGGTGCCTCCGCCAGCATGGGCATAGTCAGCCGTGCGGCGGCGCAACAGCCAGCCCCAGCGGGCCAGCAAGTTGCCAAACTCAGCTACGCCGGCCAACTGCAGCCGATTACGAAATCTGGGTTTCAAGCTGTCGCTCGTTCCGCTGCCCATCCCGAGCAAAAGAACCACGACCTGAGTTGGCGAAAAAGTACTGCCATCGAGTCCGCTCCTCAGGCAACGTCGCTGCAACTAAGACGCATCTCTCCCGCGGCACAAAAACAAAGCGGCATCCAACAGGTGTCTGGCGAGTTAACAAGCACACCAACATCACGCAATTCATTCTCGCAAGCTTCCAGCAGCCGGCGCGGACAAGCAAGTGCAGGACTACAGCTTGCAAAAGAAGCACCCACGCTGCATTCGATCAGCCGCTCGGGAAATCCAGCAAGCGTGCAGGGCGAATCTTCGAGTGGCTCCAAGTCGGGGATTACCCGAGCTACTTGGAACGAGAGACGTGCGCGGAACACAAACTCCGCCCCCAACTACTTCGTGGATCCATTCAATGAAAGCCAGGACAGCAAACCGGCTACATCGCTAAGTCTTCCCAACACGACCTCAATGACAGTCATTCAGGAAGACTCGCCAAACCGCCTGCCAAGTCACCTGGGGAACCGCAGTGCTGAAAGCATGCCGCTTGAACTACGTCCTGCTAATGGCTTGCGATCAAATATCGCACAACTGGAGCTGCCCTCGGCAGACCCGCCAGCACCGACCACGCCGACCGCGTCAGCGCCGCAAGTGGTGAAACCACCAACTGAGCCAAAGCCGCCAGCCATCGAGACCCCAGCGCCCTCGGAATCACTGCAGTTAGCACCAACAGTCCCGAGAGTGCCCCTGGAAGCCCCACCGAGTCTGCCACGGCAGGCAGCCCCGACGTTGCCCCTGCCAACTGAGCCGGTCGCGCCAACTCCCTCCGCCCCACCCACCGCGAATCCCGCCAAAACCAAGTCTGGTCCATCGCTTGGCGAGATCATGAAAGAGCGGTCTCCTTCCGATCAAGATAAGCAAAAGAACAACCCTGCAAGGGCAGGCAATCCGTCATTACGTGATGAGATCGCCCCACCTCCTCCAACGTTCAGCGAGCAACTGCGGAACGCTGATCAAATCGACAAAGAACGCCTTAACAGCGGCAAGTCTTCGGGGCGAGGGTTTGGGGTAAGTGGAGATGTTTTGGAAGATCTACCATTTTCATGCGAAGATTTTCGTTCACGGATCGCTTCTCAAACAATCGATCAGGTGTCACTCGACATCAGTCCTCCTTATCGACCGGATGAAATGGATGAGAAACGATACCAGAGCTTGAAGGAAGAGTTTGATGAAAAGCAGGCGATCCGAACGTGGCACGATCGAAATGGGAATGCGATTGTCACTGGTCGCCTAAACGACTTGGCTTATGAAAAAGCAGTCATCGAGACCAACGATGGCTCGAACGATGCGTTGCCAATTAACCAACTCAGCGAAGGTGATATCGCTTACATCGCGGAGAATTGGGGACTCCCCAAAGAATGCCTGATTGAACAGGTCGCTTACACCCCACGACAGTGGACTCCTTCAACCATGACATGGAAAGCATCCAATCTCTGCCATCATCCGCTGTACTTCGAGGATGTGAATCTGGAAAGATATGGCCACACTCGTGGACCGATCCTTGAGCCGGTTGTCCAATCGGCCCACTTCTTCGCGAACATCGCGGTGCTGCCATACAAAATGGGTGTTCATTGCCCCTCGGAATGTCAGTATGCACTGGGCTATTACCGGCCAGGTAACTGCTCTCCATGGATCAAGCCACCTGTGCCAATCAGCGTCCGCGGAGCGATCACGCAAGCCGCCACCATGACGGGGATGTTCTGGTTGATCCCATAAACAGACTCGGAGCTCCCGCCTGAAGCGGACGTGTAAATCCAAACGCAAAAACCTGTCTGAGGACAGGTTTGGCGTTGCCGCTGTGAAACCGGCCGTGGTTCACTGATGTAAAAATCGACCATCTCCGATCTGATCATACGACCAAGCCGGAACATTCATTGAGCAAAGCGTTGAATGCGGGTGGCAGACGCCTGTCCCTGAGGCGTGATATTGAGATTGATGAACGACTCACCAGCAGAAACGTCACCTGAGGCACAAACATTGATGGGGCAATCTGAGTCCAGTTCAGATAGATTCCTGATGGGAAACAGACTTCCTCCCAAAGACTTGAGGCTGGCCACAACCTCGACCATCCCCCCGCCGGCTCCAAGATTGCCCATGTGCCCTTTGGCAGTGGTTACAGGTGGTTGCCCAACTGAGTCTCCAAACACGGCATGGATCGCTTCCGCTTCCTGACGATCACACTCTTGAGTGCCAAGCCCGTGGGCGTGGATGTGTCCAATGGATTTTGGATCTGCATCACCCAGTGCTGATATCAGAACATTGACAAATGCCTGTTTGAGAAAATCACCATCGGGAGTTTTTCCAACGGCACTGCTTCCATAACCGACGACTTCCGCAAGAATGTTCGCACCACGCTCTTGAGCGTGAGTGAGCGTTTCGCAGATCATTGCTGCCGCACCTTCACCGACCACACTTCCATCACGTGTCTTGTCAAACGGCCGTGACATAACCGTGGGGTCTTCCTGATTGGCCGCAAGTTTTTCCTGCAACGAGGCGTGTAGAGTTCGCAAGGGATGTATCCGTGATCCCGTCGCACCCACGACCAAGGCATCTGCATGCCCACGAACAAGGGTCGAGTAAGCCTCCGACAAAGCGGCTCCCGGTGATGCCTCGCGCACCGTAATTGAATTATTTGGCCCCCGCAGATCGTTGTAAATCGCGATATGACTCGCCGGCATATTGGGGAGATATTTGAGAAGCCACAACGGGTTTACCTCTGGTTTCCCTGTCTGACCCCATTCACTGAACTGGAACTCTCCTGCTTCATCGAGGCACTTGCGGATACCAGTGGCGAATTCTTCCGGCAGGGACATGATGTAGTCACAACCGTAAACCACACCCGTTCGATCGCGATCCCGCGAATCCACATCCAAGCCGGCATCATTTAACGCCAGTTGTGCAACTGCAACGCCCATTTCAATTTCACGACACATCACCTTACTGCCTTTGCGAATCGTTCGCTGCAGCTTTTTATCCATCGGTCCATAATCTGAGATGTCACCCGTAAAACCTTTAGCCTCAGCGCCAAAATTGGTGCAGAGCACTCCCAAAGGCAATTCAGCGAAGGGGCCTACCGCACTTTTACCTTCATGCAGCGATTTCAACAAAGAATCGGGGTCGTTTCCTAAAGGACTAACAACTCCCAATCCAGTAATGACGACACGTTTAGACGAGCTTTTATCCATGGATCGCGAAGCTAGCGGGCCAGAAGTGGGGGAGGATCTGTGGACAGGATCAACCGGTCGACAGGCCAAGTACGCGTGGCATTCTAATCAGACAGGCGATCGGCTTTCAGGGGGGCAACCATCATCCCGTTGGAAGCTGACCAATAAATCCACCTAAATCTGCTTCGAGTATGACCTGCATTCCCCACACCAGCCCAGCCCAATTTCGATCAATAACGACCGCGGCTGGTGGGATTTTGTGGAGAGGCCATCTGCATCGCTGGACCTGTATGGGTCAGATTTGCCGAAGCTCGGCCCTTGAACTGGATAAACATCAAGGCATCAGCTCGCCCAGTCGTTGTGCCTGTCAGCAGATCCATGTTCAGAAACGACATGGGCGACGCCGGCTTCGCATCCGGGCTCGCAACCACTCCGCAAGACAGTAATAAGATCATATCTGAAGGCCAACGGAATCGCTCATTCAAACGCCAACTTACCACCTGCGGCACGTCGATCTGAGCCCGATGGACCTGATTGTTCTGCAGTGGCAATTCGAGGTCTACCGGCAATAACTTGTCGAGCTGATCGATTTCGGCCTTAATCACGCAGTCAATCACTTTGCCATCGGTGCTCAACAAAGGACTGATCTCAACTTTGTATCCGACATGAATTTCACCCGTTTCCGGCTCGTATGGCGGCCAACCCGTGGGAGTCTGTCGCATGTTGCGAACGTAGTTTTTACCCAAAGTACTGGTCAACTTTTGTGTCTGCCCATTATGCAGGACCAAATTTAAATCCTGCTTGACCCGCGTGTCAGTACGCTGCCGAAGTTGGTTCATCACCATAGCGGCATTTTCTTTACTGAGTAGCCAAGCCTGCACACCGGGTGAATCAACACCCACATGCTGCATCAACAAATGAGCGCGGTTACGCCAGTTCGGATTACCCACGTTAAGAACCTTGACACTCAGAACCTGAGGTTCCGTATCACCAGCCACAAATTTTTCTACCACCTCACCAACCACCTGATGCATCTCGGGAGTGTGATAGACAGACAGAGTGTTATGGTCCGCGTTGAGGAATCCAAAAGGTGGACTGAACCAGGCGTCGCTGCCCGTTTCGCGAATGATCCAATCGACCACAGCCTGCTCGGGACGAACCACCTGTTTTAAATGTCCTGTGTAAGGCGACAGGTCGTATTTTCGATACTTTTGGCCCGCACCAGAAGGCAATGTTTTATCTGCAGCAACGGATGTTGCGACAGGCGATTGCCCCAAACTTTGAAGTGCAGTCTGCCCTGAGTTCACTCGCCCCGGGGTCGATGTTGCTGCTGTCGATGTTGCTGCTGTCGATGTTGCTGCAGTCGACGGTACGGTTGCGGCTGGTGGTAATCCTGTTGTGGGAAAACCATTCGTCGGAGACACCGTATTGCTGCCTCCACCTGGCAAACCAAATCCCTGAGCAGATACAAAATTAGCGTCCCAACCCAATGCTGAGGTAGCCATGACAATTAGTAGCGTTGAAAGACGCATCGATTCCATTCCCTGATCGATTCCACTAAGTGGGACAGGAGCCTGCCCGCAGTAAACTTGCCTATAACGGCTAGCCACTTAATAGGGCAAGATGGAATCAAGAGCACAGACAAATCGGATAGCTGTTGCTAGCATCAGCGACTCAGCTGTGCATTCATCGCCGACGTTGCCTCAGCCACAGCATCCTGCCAACGGGCATCGCCCAAGCGTTGACGATATTCGTCGCGTGCATGGGCAAAAATAATGTGGCGAGAACTATTCACCACGGCGCCAAGTCCGTCCTCATCAAGCCCGACAAGCACATCGGCCGCTCCACCTCCTTGGGCTCCAAAGCCGGGAACAAGAATCCAACTGCCCGGCATTGCCTGGCGCAACTTGGCAAGTTGTTCGGGGTAAGTAGCACCAACCACAGTTCCCACAGGTCCGTAGCCTGATTCGCCAAGTCGACTGGAATTGAACTCGGTGACCAGCTCTGCAACACGTTGATAGACGGTTTGCCCCTCAGTCAAACGATCCTGCAACAAGCCACCACCCGGATTGGAAGTTTTGACAAGTACGAAGATTCCTGCTGCTCGCTTGTCGCACATTTCGACAAAGGGCGTGAGACTGTCTTCGCCCAGATAAGGGCTAACAGTCAAGCTATCGCTTCCCCACGGGCTGTTTTCACCGAGATACCCATCTGCGTAGGCCGTTGCGGTGCTGCCGATATCGTTACGTTTCCCGTCAGTAATGACGAGCAAGCCAGCCTTTTTCGCATATTGAATGACTTGCCCCAATGCGACCATGCCAGCCGGGCCAAGCTGTTCAAAAAAAGCCGCCTGTGGTTTCACACACGCGACTTTTCCTACCACCACATCAATGATCTCTGTGCAAAACTGGGTGTAAGCCGCAGCCCACTCGTCTGCAGAATCATTAACAACCGAGTCACGAAGTGGAGCTGGCAGCTGGGCTTTTCGTGGATCAAGACCAACGCAGGTGATCGAGCCGGACTCACGCACGGCCAAGGCAAGACGATCCGCAAAAAGCATTTTTTTATCCGAGTAGTCTGAGAATGCGAGAGTTTCAAAGCGTAGATCCGGGACGATTCACGGATCCACGCCTGCAGAATCTTGCCTTCCTGAGCGATCAGGTCAAGGACCGGTAGTTCACAGCGCCTTAAGTGATAAGCGAGTTACGGGTCATCTTCCACGTGACAACCCAATAATCTGAGTGGTGGCTACCAAAGAGTCATGCTGAGCGAGAACAAAATGATTGAGCGAGTTGCCCGCGGGGGGTCCAGATTTTGCCTTCGGAACAGAAAACGTCGTCTAGCAAATATCGAGATCGTTGGTTAGCATTTTGAGACTGACGGAGAGGCCCTTCAGGTGTCTTCTCTGGCGGGCTGTAGCGCAGCCTGGTTAGCGCGTTTGACTGGGGGTCAAAAGGTCGGAGGTTCGAATCCTCTCAGCCCGACTTAAAAAACACCGTGATTCACGGTGTTTTTTTATGCACTGACATCAAGAGTCGCCGATTGCATTCCATTCTTCATTCACGTATGAAGTCATGAAGACGTTTTCAAATGAACCGAGTCATCAGCTTAGAGCTGAATTCATCGGCAGCCATGCGCATTCAGCCCCCCAGTTAAAAATCGCCTTAGAGTGTCTTCTTCTGTGCCTGCAAGGGCAAGCTGACTGCGAATCACGAGGAAGCGGATCACTAAAAAACTAAGATGGCTGATGACGACGATCCCTTCTTTCTCGGATACTTCTTTGCCACCCCGGTAAACCCCACCTGAAATCAACACAACGGAAACGGGAGGAAGTAATCCGTTTCCAAAAAAACAGAAGCTCAAAGGGCCCAAAAATTTCACCGCCTGAATAATTACTGGCAAAATAGGCCAACACGTCTCATCCCCATACCACATCAAAATTGACGGGTAGAGCAAGTCCATTCAATAATATTCAGGGTGAACGTCCGCAGACATTCGTTCAAGCCTTCGGAGATGGCCTGAATATGATTGGTCATGCATTCTCCGTATTTCGTCGCTATCCGGTGTTCATCCTGCCGCTACTGGGTTGCTGGTGCATCTACGCACCGATGCTTCTCTAGTTCAAATCCATTGCCCCATTAAGCCAGCTTTCCGGGACCGCTGGACTATGGCTGGTTTTCGCAGCGATACTTGTACTTTCACCGCTGTTGGCTTTTCCGGACTGGTCGTTCTTGAATTGAATCAGGGCTTCAGCCAACGCTTACGTAAGCCACTGCTGAAACACTGCGAAATAACTTTCTCAAAGCTTTTCCAATCATATCTGTGTGGGCAGCATTTTGGTTTCTTCTAACGCTCCCTTTGGCAATTTTTTCTACGCGTCGTAGTGCCCACCGCGATAAAAATTTACACATGGAAAGCGTGGCACGAACATTTGCAGAGGGCGACATTTCCCTACTCTCCCTGGCGAACCCTTTTTGTATGCTCAATAAGGCTTTCCGCATGCTGGTGTCTCTTGTTCTTTCGGCGATTGCATAACTCGACTGCAAGCCTCTGAAAGAGGCCAAACGTGGGTGCATGGCCCTGCAGCAACATCGAAAACATCTCGCAACAGGCTTCGTTCTCCCCGAAATCGCCGCGATACTCATTGCTCTCCCACCGCGGTCATGCTTTATGTGGTGGTCATGGGCAACTATTCTCTGCCTGAACTTCTTTGACTCGGATTTATTTACTACTGCGAGTTAAGTTGGAGTTTCGCGATTTACATTTAACAAATGTTCGCTGCGGAATTTTTTTATGGAATATGTATCAGTGTAAGACGAACGACCGATTAGCATCTCAGGACTTACCACCTGTGCCCCTTTCTGAAATCAAGCGCCGGTCCTTGCTGGACGACATGCCCGAATTACCCGACCTAGGAAGAAATTTGGCTGACCCTCGCAGAAAACAAGACGCAAATGCTCAGTATTGTGGCTGAACAAGTTCGCGTTTCGTACCGCGACAGGTTCCCTTCGTCCTACAACATAAAAGGCCGCCGAAACTGGCGGGGCAACGTCGTTGTGAATCCTACGAGAAATCGACGACCTATCAGGCAATCTTGAGTGGAACGGCATGGCGTGAGCACGTGCAATTGATTGAATATGTTGGAGATTTTTGCACTACCGTACTTGGCGATATCCGGAGTGATTGGCTGGTTGATATTTCAGCCGTTTCTTCCAGCTCACGAATCTGAATCACTCTTACCCGCAAAGATAGCGATTACGGATTTGCTGGCTATTTCTTTGCCGATCAGCATTGTTTTTTCACTTGCCAGATGGATCGTACCGCTTGGTAACATGTCACGTTCCATGCAGGCGACCGTGGCAGCAACGGCTTTGCTAGTCGCAATACCTTGGTTGACTGCGGGCCTATTTCTGGTTCCAAAGAAGTTTCAAATATCGTTCTTCAAACGCATGGCAGTCATGGGAATCATTGCCCCTTTTGGGGTTCTCTTGTCGGTTGGTTGGATCGGATTCGTGATCTGGGCGTGCACCTATTCGCTCCTGTACATCGTTCCATCAACGATTGCGGTTGCCACCGCAACATTAGGGCTACGCATTCTTGGCTGCTGGGTTTGCCAAGCCGATTCAAATTTCGTAGGGGACAGAGCAGCTGATCGTGACAGCCTTCAGGAAGACACCTAGAAAGTCACGTTTTGAAACCTGACTTCAGCCGACATGAACAAATCGGGTTGGAACGAAACACGGATATGTCGCCAAATAAAACTGACAAACACTGCACCGCAAAAGCACGAAACGCCGAGAGATTACGATTAATCAGGAGCAAGTTTCCTGCGTTTCATTTCAACCCCCTTTCGTTGTCCTACAATCTTTAAAAACGAGTGTCAGGCGGGAGCAAGGATCGAATCGAAGTTACGTTGTCCGGGCATTCACAAGTTCATGCTGAGTGTGAGCTTGCCAGAATCAGGTTGCTACTTGATACGGGCAGCTCGATCCATTCATCCAC
>NZHC01000059.1 GCA_002689655.1 Rhodopirellula sp.
GCTCAGGGCTGGCGGGCTCAGGGCTGGCGGGCTCAGGGCTGGCGGGCTCAGGAGTGGCTGCAGCAGTTGTTTCAGCCGCCTCCACTTCCAGAATGGGACCACCGATAGCAACGGTATCGCCTTCATTGACGAGGATCTTTGTGACTTTTCCGCCAACACTTGCTGGTACCGGAACGGTCGCTTTATCGGTTTCCATCTCGACGATGTCTTGGCCTTCGGTGATGACGTCACCAACGGCGACAAAGATTTCAAGGACATCACCCGACTCAATACCGTCGCCAAGTTCGGGCAGGTTTACTTCAGTAGACATTAAGCTTCTGGGATTTCGCAGTGGGAGTGTTAGTCGGAAATTCTGAGCGGTGTGTAGTGGCCTACACAGCAATCATCAAGCAAAGTAGGGATCAGTTTTCTCAGCATCGTAGCCTAATTCGCTGATCGCATCCTGGACATCTTTTGGGGTCAACACGTCAGCTTTCGCAAGTCGGCTGAGGGTCGCAATCGTGATGGACTCGGCGTCGACTTCAAAGTGCCGCCTCAGAGCCTCACGCGTCTCGCTTCGCCCCATGCCGTCCGTTCCCAGGACGTAGTAGTCACCAGGAATGTAAGGTGCCAGTTGTTCGCCCAACGCTCGGACGTAATCGCTGGCTGCAATGAACGGCCCTTCGACACCGTCAAGCACTTCTTCGAGGTAACTCTTGCGTGGCGTTTCGGTGGGGTGCAACAGGTTCCAGCGTTCGCAAGTCGCGGCATCACGCCGCAGTTGCGTATAACTGGTGACACTCCATACATCACTCGCGATCTGGTATTTCTCGGCAAGGATTTCCTGAGCGGCGAGGGCACTGTTAAGGATCGCACCGCTACCAAACAGTTGTACCCGTGCGCGGGCGTTATCCACGTCGTGTGACTTGTATCGGTACATTCCCTTGATGATGCCATCTTCACACCCCTCGGGCATTTCAGGATGGTCGTATGGATCATTTTCTGACATCAAGTAGTAGATGCATTCTTCACCTTCCTGGTACATTTTCTTGAGCCCCTCCATGATGATCACGACCACTTCATAAGCGAAAGCGGGATCGTAAGAGCGAACTGTGGGAAAGGCGATTGCGTTTAGCAGGCTGTGTCCATCTTGATGCTGAAGACCCTCACCATTGAGTGAGGTTCTGCCGGCAGTTCCACCAATCAGGAATCCCTTGGCTCGCATGTCAGCGGCCGCCCAGATGAGGTCTCCGATGCGTTGGAAACCAAACATGCTGTAGTAGATGAAGAACGGGATCATGTTGATACCGTGCTTGCTGTAAGCGGTTCCAGCTGCATTGAAACTGCTCATCGAGCCAGCTTCCGTGATGCCCTCTTCCAAGATCTGTCCATCCTGGGCTTCCTTGTAATACGTCACCAGTTCGGAATCGACGGGTTCGTACAACTGTCCCGAGTGCGCGTAGATGCCGAACTGCCGGAACATGCCCTCCATGCCAAAGGTCCGAGATTCATCCGGAACGATCGGTACCATGTATTTGCCAATCTTCTTGTCACGGCACAATGCGATCAGTGTTTGGACGACCGCAAACGTCGTACTCAAATTCTTGTTTTCAAGTTTCTTGATGACTTTGCGATAATCATCCAGAGTTGGAACCTCCATCGTCGGGTGCTCAGTCGGGCGACTGGGAACGGGGCCACCGAGTAGCTCCCGCCGTTCCTTCATGTATTTGACTTCCTGACTGTTCTCTGGCGGTTTGTAGAAGGGAGCCTTCCCTACTTCTTCATCACTGATTGGAATGCCAAAGCGTGTACGGAACTCAAGTAGTTCCTCCTCATTCATCTTTTTCTGGTTATGTGCAACGTTGCGACCTTCGCCCGCTTCACCCAGTCCATAACCCTTCACTGTTTTGGCCAGAATAACGGTCGGTTTCCCGTTTTTCAGCTCTGTCGCTGTCTTGTAGGCAGCATAGACTTTCTCTGGATCATGCCCGCCACGACGCATCTTTTCGAGTTTCTCGTCGCTATAGTTCTCAACAAGTTTGAGCAGCTCGGGGTATTTGCCAAAGAAGTGTTCACGGATGTAACTTCCGGGCATGCCGGTGTACTTTTGATATTGTCCATCAACGACCTCGTTCATCCGCTTGGCCAGCAGACCAGTCGTGTCTTTCGCTAACAGGTGATCCCAGTCATCTCCCCAAATCACCTTGATTACATTCCAGCCCGCTCCGCGGAAGATTGATTCCAGCTCTTGAATGATCTTTGCGTTGCCGCGTACCGGTCCGTCGAGTCGCTGCAGGTTGCAGTTGATCACGAAGATCAGATTGTCGAGTTTTTCTCTGGCTGCGAGTCCAATCGCTCCCAGAGTTTCTGGCTCATCGCATTCGCCATCGCCCAGGAAAGCCCAAACCTTTTGTCCCGATGTATCTTTCAACCCGCGGTCCAATAGGTATTCATTGAAGCGAGCCTGATAAATCGCCATGATCGGACCCAAGCCCATCGAAACCGTTGGGTACTCCCAGAAATTTGGCATTAACCAAGGGTGCGGGTAACTGGATAGCCCACCACCAGGTGATAATTCGCGACGAAAATTTTCTAGGTTTTCTTCCGTCAGCCGGCCTTCCAAAAAAGCTCGGCTGTACATCCCGGGTGACGCGTGACCTTGGAAATAGATTGTGTCGCCAGAGTAGCCATCCTCACCACGACCCTTGAAAAAGTGGTTGTAACCAATCTCGTAAAGGGTCGCGCTGGAAGCAAATGTGCTGATGTGACCACCAACGCCACCACCACGATTGGTTGCTCGCACTACCATCGCCATTGCATTCCAGCGGACGATGGACTTGATACGCCGTTCGATCTCTCGATTGCCAGGAAAAGCTGCCTGATCCTTGACTGGAATCGTATTGACGTAAGGCGTCTTCGTATCCTCGGCCGATTGGATTCCCTCCTCAGCTGCACGATCTCGCATCTGTTCGATCAGGAAACGTACTCGGTCAGGGCCCTTGCTCTTAAGGACATAGTCCAAGGATGCGAGCCACTCACTTGTCTCAGTGACATCGATGTCGACGTCGGTTGCTGGTTTAGTGAGCTCGCCCAAGTGTTGCTCTACTTCTGCTTTGGCAACAGTCTTCGATTCTGACATACTATGGTTTTTCCTCGCGTGATGCGTGGCCGCCAATAGAAGCGGTGGATAGTTATTAATAAGTTCGTATCACCCGTGATTGGACTGACTCGACAATCTTTCCCTCCATCGGCCAAACACGGCTCGCGTGCGGGACACGCAAAGAGACGTCGATCATGAGTCGATCTGAGTCTACTGTCCGAAGAGTTGAAGGGAACCTTCGGCTGCAAACGCTGCTAACCATGCAACCGACAGATTGATGAATTAGGAAAAATAAGTCCAAACGGGCGTTCAAAGGTAATTTTTCAAGCCCCTAGAGTAGCCTTTTTGCATAGAAATCAGCAAGAGCGAGCATCCAGTGGCGTGGAAATTACCTTTAGGAGAGCGATGGGGCGTGAAAATGGGCAATTTGCCAGTGAGCGAACAGCTGTTCGGGGGGTGTTTCCCAGTTCGGCCTGAGTAGCCGACTTCGCGTTCAGGTGCGGTGTTTGGCTTTCCGCTCGCGATGCCGCCTCCGTGCACCTGTTCTTCCTTCCTATCCTGTTAAGAGAACGTGACTGTCCTTTCCCAACTTTACAAAGCTAGCAACGTGGACGATCAAACAAAAAACAAAGCCATCATCGACGAACTCATCAAGTCCTATTTCATGGAATTGGAGACCGTCGTTAATTACCTTGCAAACAGTGTTAACTTAGATGGCGTGCGGGCAGAAGAGATCAAGAAATCATTGAACGCAGACGTCACAGAGGAACTCACTCACGCGACTCAACTTGCGAATCGAATCAAGACGATCGATGGAGTGATTCCGGGTAGCACCAAGTTTGCACCTGTCCAGACATCACTGCAGCCCCCCGCCGACACGACTGATGTAGTCGCTGTCATTAAAGGAGTGATTGACGCAGAAGAAGCAGCTATCACGCAGTACGAAAAGATCATTCGTCTGTGTGACGGTTTTGATTTTGTGACGCAAGACTTGTGTATCACATTGCTCGCCGATGAGCAGCAGCATCGACGCGAGTTTGTTGGCTTCCTGAAAGAATACGAGAAGTCTTGAGCAAAGCGGTGATCAGGCAGTCTGGGTTGCTCTCAAAAGGATGCGGTTTGTGGCACATCTCCCGGTTACAACAAAAGCTCTGTGATTTAGAGTTGTCTAGAGTAGAGTTGACCAGAGATTGATCCATTTCTCGTTAGATGAGACGCTTGTGTCAAAATCATTTCACACCACAAAGGCTGTGGTCACTGGTTCATCCAGCGGCATCGGAAGAGCGATTGCGATTGCTCTGGCGAAAGCTGGCGTCGAGCAAGTGTTAGTGCACTACCGTGCGAATGAATCTGGAGCGGTTGAGACTGCTGACGCCTTGCGCGAGGTTGGTTGCGAGCCGGTTCTATTGGCGGCTGATCTAGCATCACCCGAAGGGCGTCGGACTCTTGTGGCAAGTGCGTTCCAATCACTCGGTGAAGTTCACACGTGGGTCAACAACGCTGGGGCTGACGTACTGACCGGAAGTTCGGCTGGGATGGATTTTGAAGAGAAGTTGCGTCACTTGCTCGATGTCGACGTCACGGGAACGATTCTGTTATCGCGGAACGTCGCAGATCGCTTGATGAATCAGTTTGAACAGACTTCCTGCTCTCTTCCTGCATCGATGGTTTTCATTGGTTGGGATCAGGCACTCGAGGGGATGGAGGGGGATGCCGGCCAAATGTTCGGCCCGGTCAAGGCAGCCGTGATGGCATTCGCTAACAGCTTGGCTCAGGCATCCGGTCCTCGTTTGAGAGTCAACACGATCGCACCGGGCTGGATTCGAACTTCGTGGGGCGAATCCACCAGTGATTATTGGAATGACCGGGCTAGGGGACAATCGTTGATGGGACGATGGGGCAGTGTCGATGACATAGCCAAAGCAGTGATTTACGCGGCAGATCCGGCCAATACATTCCTGACTGCTCAGACGATTCTGCTCAATGGCGGTTTCAACCGACGTTTCTAAGACCAACTGCCACCTGTGGTGGGCACGTTGCTCCGAAACAAAGCCCTGGGAGTTTGGCCTGCTAAGTCGCATGGCCCAATTATCGGTGTCCAGTTTCAGCCACCATCTGTTGACGCATCCACACGCCGGATCGTCATTTCGATCGCTGAAATCAACGCCTTCGCCTTGTTCAGTGTTTCTTCGTATTCTGCCGTTGGATCCGAATCAGCAACAACGCCACACCCAGCCTGGACGTGGACCACGCCATCCTTGACCACCATGGTTCGCAATGCGATGCAGGTATCCATATTGCCACGGTAGTCGATGTATCCAACCGCACCTCCGTAGGGGCCGCGGCGGTGTGGCTCAATGGCATCGATCACTTCCATGGCCCGGACCTTGGGAGCACCTGATACAGTGCCAGCCGGCAAGCAGGCTTTGAGGGCATCGAAGGAGTCGACATCTTCCCGCAATTTGCCTTGAACCTCACTGCTTATGTGCATCACATGACTGTATCTTTCGACCACCATTACTTCAGTGAGTTCAATGGTTCCGAATTGTGCAACTCGACCCACATCGTTCCGTCCCAAGTCGACCAACATTACATGTTCCGCACGTTCCTTGGGGTCAGCCAATAGTTCGCTTTCTAACGCCTTGTCTTCTTGCGTGGTTTCCCCTCGTTTGCGTGTACCTGCAAGCGGGCGTACGGTGACGATTTGTTCATTCACCCGACACATTATTTCGGGTGAACATCCGACTAGTTCACAATCGGGGGTTCGCATGTAGAACATGAAAGGGCTGGGATTCACAACCCGCAGAGAACGATAGATTTCGAAAGGGTCCACCTCCGTACGGACAGAAAGTCTTTGGCTTGGAACAACTTGGAAAATATCTCCTGCTCGTATGTATTCCACACATTTTCGGACTGCGTCTTCAAACGACTCTTTTGAAAAATTGGATGTTATTTCGAGTGGGTTCTGCTCACTGGTTTTTCGCCAATGGTCAGGATTCCAAGCAGATCGTTGTTCGGGTGCCGCACGTGACAAGCTTGTGATTGTCTGGTCAACCAATTGCATGGCATGGTGATAAGCAATTTCAGCCTCAGGTACTGAATCTATCTCCCTGCAATCCGCTAAAGAGACAACGGTAATCGTTTTCTCGACATGATCAAACACGCAGAGCGTATGGTAAAAGGCGAAGTCGAGGTCAGGTAAGTCCCGGTCATCGGCAGGTGGGTTCGGAAGATTTTCAACGTAACGGACCACGTCGTAACCTGCATAACCGATGGCACCACCGACAAAGGGGGGTAGTCCCTTCAGTTCAGCGACTCGAAAGTGAAAGTGGGTACGAAATGCATCAAGCGGATCATCTGCCGTTGTTTGTGAGCACTTACCATCAGCTAGTTCGGTGACTTCAATCAGGTTGCGTTTGGCAGAGAATCTGCGAATGGGGCCTGCAGCTAAAAAACTGTACCGCCCCACCTTTTCACCGCCGATGACGCTTTCAAACAGACAAGCCGGACCACCATCATCCAAAAGCTGAAATGCAGTCACGGGCGTGAGTGTGTCGCTTAAAAGGCGTCGGTAGACCGGTACGAAGTCATTTTCCGTCGCAAGTTGGGCAAATTGTTCTGCGTCAGGGATATGCATCAAGGACCAATGATTCATGCGTGCAAGGTGCAAAGAAATTGCGGATTCAAGCTTCTCGAATAGGCTTGCTCCGCTCTATCAATTATCTTCCGCATTGAGCGGCATTGCGTGTAGGGGGAGGACTGCGGTCTGCCCATGACTGTATGCTACTCAGCGAAGTCCAACCCGGTTCTACTGGATTGAGAGTCAATGCTGCTTCCGTTGACACCAACCTTGGCAGCGATAGAATCCCCCACAAAGGGACGCTTACTCCTTGAAACCACTAGGTTTAGGGCGATGGCGGCAATCAGGAAATACAGATGAAGTGCCAATACTGCGAAAAGCCCGCAACATTCCATATCACCGAGTTGACCGAGCCCGATGGGCCGCAGGTCATGCATTTGTGTGAGGAGCATGCACGGGGATTTCTGCAAAAAGAAGCGACGACACCGACCGCTTCGATTGCCGGAGCCTTAGCAAAACAGCTCAATTTGGGGCAAACCAAGCAGGAACTCGCCGAACTGGATCAGAAAGAGTGTCCAGTATGCGGCATCAGCTTTTTCGAATTTCGGAATACAGGAAGGTTGGGCTGCCCATTCGATTACACCCACTTTTCGGAAGATCTGATTCCGTTGTTGACCAATATTCATGACTCAGTCGTACATATTGGGAAACGTCCTCGCCGTGCTGCCGCGGCCGATTCGCATGCCGAGTTGATTCAGCTTCGCCGAGAGATGGAAGAGGCGGTTGAACGGGAAGATTACGAACGGGCTTCGGAAATACGAGATGCACTGCACCGTATCGAAGAGGCCGGCAGCACCGAACAAAATGCCAGCGGGGAAGAAGAGTGATTCGAGATTCGGATTTTGATGACCTGGCGCATAAGTCGGGCGAATGGCTGCGGGGCACAGGCCCCGAGTCTGATATCGTGATCAGCAGCAGGATCAGGCTGGCTCGAAATCTTGCTGACTTCCCGTTCATTCGCCGCTGTAGCGACGAAGATAGGATCAGTATTGAGCGGACGATCCGAGCAAAAATGGACTCCATCGATGAATGGCGTGAAGTCCGTTATATCGATCTCGAGCAACTGTCTGAGATCGATCGACAATTCTTGGTCGAACGACAACTGATCAGCCGTGAAATTGCTGATGCAGAGGGTTCGCGGGCTGTCGCTATTGATCCCCGCGAGCAATATAGCGTGATGATCAATGAAGAAGATCATCTCAGGATCCAAGTGATGCACAGTGGCTTGGATCTCAAGTCAGCTTGGCAAAGTATTGATGAATTGGATGACAAGCTGGAAGGAGCCATCCTGTATGCGTTTCATCCTGAATGCGGATACCTGACCGCATGTCCCACCAACGTGGGGACTGGGCTGAGAGTTAGCGTGATGCTCCATCTACCAGCACTGGTGATCACGCGGCAAATCGACAAGGTTTTCCGCAGCATGCAACGGATCAACGTCACAGTACGGGGGTTGTACGGGGAGGGGTCGCAGTACACGGGTGATTTTTATCAGGTCAGTAACCAAATCACACTCGGGCATCGTGAGCAAGATCTCGTTGCGCTTGTGGGAGATGATGTCGTACCGAGAATCATCGAGTACGAACGTAAGGCAAGAGATTTTCTTGTCAAACAGGGTCAGCAGGATCTTCACGATGATGTAAGCCGGGCTCTCGGTATTTTGAGTACGGCAAAGAAAATTAGTAGTGAGGAAACCATGCATTACCTGTCAAAGGTGCGAATGGGAGTCAATTTAGGTCTGATTGAGGACGTGCCTGTCGGCACGATTAACAAATTGTTCATCCATACGCAGCCGGCACACTTGCAAAAACTGCAGGGTAGATTGCTTGGCTCCTCTGACAGGAACGTGGAGCGAGCTACTTATTTGCAATGTCATTTGAGTGGGAAACTCAGCGACGGCGAGCTGAATTAATCAGCGTTCTCAGGGCAAGTGGCTTTTTATGCAGTGTTGGAAGCTTGGCTGTGAGTGTCGGGAAGGTTGATCGTCATTACCTGTCAGGCGGTGTATACTTGGAATTTCTGACGTGTGCTTCAAACATTGTGAGACACGGTCTTTTTGAAGATTCAACGCCTTATCGCCCCTCTGCAGAAAGTGTCCTTAGGGTCGTAATCGTGAAATTCGTTAGGGTTGTTCGTGCCGATCACCGTTAAGTGGCATAAACTTTAACGTAAACCATTCGTGACTCCGAGAGACTTGCGTGAGTGAAGAGACGCAGCTGATTGACCTCGCCGTCCAAGGTGATCGCAGCGCATTTACTGCGTTAGTTGAAATGAATCAGGAACGCCTTTTTGCTTCCATGATTCAAGTCACAGGCTCTCCTGATGAAGCTGAAGAGGTGGTTCAGGAGGCGTTCATTCGCGCGTTTCTCAAGTTGGATACGTTTCAAAGAAATAGCCAGTTCTTTACTTGGTTGTATCGGATCGCTTTCAATAGTGCTCTCACCAGAAAACGCCGCAAGCGAGCTCGTGTGTCTCTCGATCATTGGCGAGAAAGTAATGGGCTAGAGGTCGCTGATCCCGCAGATGCGGTTGATGAGCCCATGTTAAGGCAGGAACGAGTGAACCTCGTGCGTGCTGCAATTCAGATTCTGTCGGAGGATCATCGTACGATCCTTGTGTTACGGGAAATGCAAGAACGTTCCTATGAGGACATTGCCGAAATATTGGAGATATCAATCGGCACTGTGCGCAGTCGATTGAGCAGGGCTCGGAATCAACTGAAAGTAACGCTTGAAGCGATGGAGGATGAAGATGCAGGGATGCCGGGATCTGATTCACCAGTTTGAGGTGGTCATTCGATCCGTGGACTCAGCAGCACGTTGCGATAGCGAACACTGGTATGGTCGCCCTGCAAATACAAAGGACCATCACGCATCACGTCTCCAAATAAAGCACCGCCCGTCGCACCCATGACGGGCTGATTGTTGATGACAGTTTTTCCATTCAGTTGTACGGTCATGTGGCGATCGACGAGTGTGAGATCATAAGTCTGCCATTGACCGCCGGGTAAGCCAGCGTTGCTGGTTGGTACGATTCGACCAAAGATCGCTCCAGGACCGCTGATCCCTTGCATCCGGCTATCTCGGTCGACAACTTGTGCCTCGTAAAGACCACGGACATAGACGCCGCTGTTACGCTGCTTACCAATGTTGAACTCAATGTGAACCTTGCAATCACCAAAGGCACGGGTCGTACGTAGATTGCCAAATTCGCCATAGGCACTGAAGTCCGATTTTGGTGTTTCGTTGATCATTTCACCATCCTCAGCTCGCCAGCCATTTTGAGCATCCTTGGGTTGTAACTTCCAACCGCTAAGGTTTGCGCCGTTGAACAGTCGGATCGGTTTGCCAAATCGAATTTTGGACAGGTCTGGGCGGGGAGGCATGGGAGGGCATCTACGTCCCTGCGCAACCTCTTTGTTCGCCTGCGACATTACTGTGATGGTGCCGTTCCTCACGGTTGCAACATAATTCGTTTTCTTGGACTTGCGATTGCCTGTCATGACCAGTGAACCATCCAGTAGGTCAACTGTCTCCACTGGCTTCGCGGATCCCACACGCCACATCAGATTAGCTGCTAATCCCTGTTGGTTCTGAGTGATTTCAAGCCAGCCACCGTATCCATCTTTGAAATCGAGAAACCATACTCCGAGAAACTTTGCGATCTTGTCGGAATCAGCGGTTCCCAGAGTTTTCCCGCCATTCGAAAGCACCTGGTCAGGTTGACCATTCATGAAAGCAATCAGGTCTCTCAGTTCTCGATCTGTCAGAGTATCAACAAGGCCCTCTGGCATCATGGACGTATGAAGTTCTTTTCGCTCGATGATATTTGCAGTTTTGAAGACGCGTTCCCGCCCTGTGTTGTCCCGGTAAACCTCATTTCCACCGCCACCGTCGCGAAGCATGATGCCGGTAAAAATGTGACCATCATCGGTGATCAGCATGCGCGGGAAATATTGCGGATCGACATCCCGGCTTGGTTGTAGGATTGAACGCAGTATTCGGTCAGGTGACCCCGTGTTTGAAACGGCAGACAAGTCAGGTCCAACAACGCTTCCTCTGCCTCGGTGGCGATGGCATTTTGAGCATGTGCCAACCTGTGAGTGGTGAAAAATTCTGCGTCCGGCCTCAAGGTCCACTGGTTGCTGAATCTTTGCCAGTCGCTGTTGCCAAGCTGCTGTTTGGGAGTTCGTAGGACGCCCTTGCCCGATCATTGCTGGTCGTAATGTGGCGTTAATCAAATCAGCAGATTTTGGGTAACGTTTGCCAATTGCTTGCAGAACAAGTCGCTGCTTTTCGTTTAGTTTGCTGTAACGAAGAGAGCGTATCGCCTCTTCACGAAGTGCACGGGACATGGACTCAGCAAGTTTGACCAAACGCGGGATGTTTTCGATAGATGGCTGCGCTAATCCTGCAATCGCATCCGCACGTATTGCGGTCGGAATGCTGGCAGTCTCTGCCAAGTCGAACAGTAGGTGGCGCGCCTTCTCCGTTTGATTGGCTGCCAAGGCTCGCGTGAGTTCACGCAAAATTTCCAGATCACCTGTGTCTGCCAGTGACTCCCAAAGTGGCTTCTTGAATTCTTTGCTTTGCGGGTCGAGTAGACGCAATGCGTAGGCTCGCTCTTGGGATGGTGCATTTGTATCACTGATCCGAGCAATCAACATAGCTGGGTCAGCGACACCGGCCTGAGGATTCCCCGCTAGTGTATTGATCGTCGCTAAGGCAGCTTCGAACGTTTTGTAATCGAGTTTCGGATTTGAAGCCATTTTTTCCACTGCGTCAGAGAAGTCTGTTAGACGCGACTCCGATATCCATCGGAGTGTTTCAAATCGTATTTCTGTATCGGTTTTCCCGAGAAAGTACTCGACCCACTCTGTGTTGGTTGGATCGATTTTTCGAATTGCTAACAGCAGCGAAATTTGATCGTTTATCGATAAGGTGCTCGCTTCGATTTGGTTAATGGATTTGATTTTTTTTCCAAGTGCGGTGATCGCTGCATGGCTTAGAAAGCGATCCTCGGAGCGACAGAGTTTAAGAAGCTCTCTGGTTGGAGCCGAGTATTCACCGTCCAGTAATTGTTCGGCAAAGTTCGCTTGTGAAGTTTTCTCGCGAAGTTTCATTGGGCCTAGCCACTGTGCCGATTCGGGATTGATTTCCAGTTTCCAGACACGTCCACGTCCGTGTAGTTGATAAGATCCAAAAACCCAGTCTGTGAGGTAAAAAACGGTGGGGGCCGCTTGGGTGATGCACGTGGGGCGGAAATGTTTGCCGCCACGAATTAGCGGTATTTGCTGCGTCGTGAAGCTGGCTCCCGAATCTTTTAACGGGTAGAAATCAATTCGGTGGTCTGTCCACGATGGGACAATCAGTCCATTGCCAAGTGGTGCGATGCCGCATGGTGCTTCAGCGACGCTGTGAAGCATTGGTAGAGTTCCACGAAGTTCACCATCCCAGCACACAAAGGGATGGTAGGCAGCATTTCCGTAGTGACGCTGATAGCCATAGTCACCACCCTGCACCACGTGAAGAAGTCTGCAAGGGGGCCTGGCTCCCGGATCGTTCTCCGCGGCAAAAATAACACCGTCTTCTCGAACGCAGACGCCAAATGGATTCCAGAAACCTTTCGCAATACGGGCCAGCTTGTTTCCTTCGGCGGTGCAACAAAAAATGCCACCTTCGCCTGTTCCAGTGATCGTTTTGTGATCTGCTCCATTCAGGATCCACGACTTCCAGAAATTTTCGCCCAACGCAAAAATCAGGCGGCCATCCGGGTGCCAAGCCAGTCCGCTCAAACCGTTGTGAGGGTAATCTGCTTCTGTCTTCAGTTCGGCGATCACTTCAACTTTGTCTCCTAATCCATCGTGATCGGAATCTTTGACTCGAAGTATCCTGTCCCGCTCCGCCAGGTAAACCCAACCGTCGGGCCCCAGTTCCAAGTCCATGGTTGCTGTCGTCTGGTTGAAAAATACAGACCGCGTTCCGTTTGGTTGAAGGACGATGATCTCGTCGTGTTCAGGACCTTCGTAATTTTCGGGACGAAAATGCGTATGACTACATACCAACCAAACGTTGCCTTTTGAATCAACATCCAAACCCGTCGGTGTTACAACATCAGGGTGTTCAGCTATTAACGTCAGTGTGACGCCCTTTTCAGTCAGACTGAGTTCAGGGTTCAGACTGAGTTCAGGGTTGAGTTCATCCGGTGGACCCGCAGCGGAACTGTACATTGCCGGCGGCAGCGTCAACATCAACAACGTAATTACAAGTAGTCTGACTGAAATCCCGAGTGGAAAATGAATGTGCGAAACGATTTCTCGGAAATTCCATTGGGGCCAGTCGCTCTTTTTGCCCCAGTCAAACACTCTGCCAAATTGCTCCCTCGAAGATTTTGTTGCAAATGGATGACTCATCAATGAACCGTTCACCACACTCGGTGCGGATGACCCAACAAGAGTTCGGGATCGGGATAATTCGGGATCGATAGGCCGTCGCATAAGTGAATTCTTGAGGTTTAGGAGCTGGCGGTGGGTAGCAGTGTGACGTGGGGGAAGCGTTTGATGGAGCAGTGCTGTGCCTTGGCGAGACATCTTTGAATGTCCATCGTTGTTTAAATTGTAATGGATCANATTCTGTTCATTTCCAGGAGATGAAAGAACGACGCAATATGTGTAGAATCATGGGAAATATTACGTTCCCTCTTTTTGCTGACAGATTCATCATGACACGATTTACTATTTTGCTGGCATTGGTTTTTGTGGTTCTTGCTTCACCCACAAACAGCTTCGGTCAAGCAACTGCCGAGGGAGAGTGGATTCAGCTTTTCAACGGAAAAAACCTGGACGGTTGGACGCCGAAAATTCGTTACCACGACCTCGGTGAAAATTACGGAAATACATTCAGGGTTGAGGATGGTTTACTCAAGGTTGGTTACGAGAATTATGACGGTTTTGGAGAGCAGTTTGGGCATTTGTTTTTCAAAGACAGTTTTTCAAATTACCGGATGCGGGTGGAGTATCGATTCGTAGGTGATCAGTGCAAGGATGGCCCGGGCTGGGCTTTGCGGAACAGTGGCGTGATGGTTCACGGTGAAAAGCCCGAAAGTATGGCGAAAGATCAAGATTTTCCTGTTTCGATTGAAGTTCAATTGCTGGGTGGAGACGGTAAGAATAAACGCACCACTTCAAATCTCTGCACGCCGGGAACAAACGTCGAGATGAATGAAAAACTTTTCAAACCGCATTGCACGAAATCGTCATCAAAGACTTACCATGGTCCACAGTGGGTGACTGCGGAGATTGAAGTGCGGGGGAGTCAGGTCATTAAGCATGTCCTTGACGGTGAAGTCGTGCTTCAATACTCAAAGCCTCAGTTGGATGATCGCGATGCACACGCGAAGATGCTAGCTGAGAAGGCGGGTACGAAAATGCTTGGTGGAGGTACTATTTCGCTTCAATCTGAAAGTCATCCAGTGCACTTTCGCAAGGTTGAGTTGATGGTGCTGGACAGCAAATAAAGCAGATAGCAATTCCAGTTGATTCGTGATGTGCAGTGTTCGGGGGTCGCGTAGGGTCTCTTGGAAAGTGATCAGTTTTCATGCTGCTGATTGGCGCTGTCGCTAGTGTTTGGCATTGGATTGCGAGCGGTGTTTCAAACTGGATTTGCGACTACTTTTTTTGCGAGATGTCGCGATGCATGGATGATCTTGCAGTGACTGTATTCATGATTGGTTGTGGAGCATTATTGGTGAGAGCGCATAGAATCAAAGTATCGCCTCGACTTGTGTCGTTTTAAGTTGGGGCTTGTTCGTGTTTTTATGCATTAGAGGCAAACTGTCATGTCGCAAGCGTTGATTAGCGTCAGCCCGATTGATGGAGAGATCCTGTGGCAAGGCTTTGCTGCTGATGAGCCAGAAGTCCGTCAGTGCATGACAACTGCAGCAAAGGCATTGGGGGCTTGGCGTCTCAAAACGATTGATGAACGCATCGCGATTGTGAGGCGTTTTGGTGCAGAATTAGCGGCGAAACGAACCGAAGTTTCGACATTGATCAGTCGGGAAGTTGGCAAGTTGGCATGGGACGCCGATGGAGAGGTTGCGGCAGCGATTGGCAAAGTTGAAATGTCAATTCTGGCTCGTGAGCAGCGAGCGTGCGAGGTGCAGATTGAGGCCAGTCATTCTTCAGCAGCAACCATCCAACGCAAGATCAGATACCAACCTGTCGGGGTAGCCTTGGTACTGGGGCCCTACAATTTTCCTCTGCATTTGCCGGGGGGGCAAATCATACCGGCATTGCTTGCTGGGAATGCTGTTGTTTTCAAACCGAGTGAGCAGGCGATGGCCGTTGCTCAGTGGATGGTCGATGCATGGTATCGCGCTGGCCTTCCTTGCGATGTTTTGCAGTTGCTGCCAGGGCCGGCGCAGACGGCGCAGTTAGCTGTCGATGCCCCAGAGACATCTGCAGTTTTTCTGACTGGTGGACGCGCGGCAGGCAACGCAATTCATCGACAGTTGGCAGGTCGGCCGGAAGTTCTCCTTGCTTTAGAGTTGGGAGGGAATAATCCCATCGTGACAATGGATTCTGTTGATCCGGAGGTTGCAGCCAGAATCGTTTCATTCTCCGCGTTTGTTTCAGCTGGGCAGCGTTGCACGTGTGCTCGTCGTGCTTTTTTTCTTAAAACAGCAGCAGCTCAGACTCAAATTGATGTATTAGTCAATCAAACTCGGGATTTGCGGAGCGGCATGCCGTTCAGTTNACCTGTTCCCCAAGTAGGACCGCTCGTATCTGGGCACGCGGCCTCGGGAGTGCGTCAGATCCACGAGCATCTAATCAGCCTTGGTTGCAAGTCGTTATTGTCACCGGTGGGTTCAAAACGATGCAGCTCGTTGCTTGGCCCGGCGATCGTGGATGCCACAGGTATACCCGCCGATGCAGTCCGCGAAATGAATGAGATGGAGTGGTTTGGGCCGCTTCTAGTGGTTCAGCAGGTGGATGACTTTAAGGCTGCATTGGAGGCAGCGGCACAGACTCCCTATGGTTTATCGGCGGCACTGCTTGGGGGAACAGAAAAGATGTTTGAAGGATTTGTTGATCGTGTTGGAGCCGGGGTCGTTAACTGGAATTCACCGACAACCGGCGCCGCAGGCGCGTTGCCATTCGGTGGATTGGGAGCCAGTGGGAACCACCGTCCAGCCGGATTTTTTGCGATTGACTTTTGTTGCGATCCGATAGCTTCTCTGGAGCAGTCTGTACCGTTGATCGTGGATCCCTGGGGCGTCGCAAAATGACTTTGATTGATGCGCAGATTGACCGACTTGTAGGTCCAACACATCACTTTGGTGGCTTGGGTGTCGGAAATGTTGCCTCGCAAATGCATGCCGGTCAGAAATCCAATCCACGAGCAGCAGCTCTTCAGGGGCTCGACAAAATGAGGTTGGTGGCGGGTTTGGGCGTGCCTCAGTTGATTTTGCCACCTCAGCCGCGACCAGATTTTCGTTTGTTAAAGGCTCTGGGGTTCACGGGCAATCCAGCAGAAATACTAGACGCGGTCCTAAGCGAGGATCCTGTGCTGCTGTCAGCCGCAGCGAGTTGTTCCGCGATGTGGACAGCTAATGCTGCCACTGTGACACCATCTTGCGATAGTAATGTTGGTTCGTCTGTCATGACGGTCGCCAATTTGAGTGCAAGTTTGCATCGTTCGATTGAAGCGAAGCATACTCAAAGCGAAATGGCTTCGTTGTTCCGCAACGGACTTGATGTGCGTCAGGCGTTGCCCGGTTGCGCACCCATGCGAGATGAAGGTGCGGCAAATCATATGCGTTTTTCAGGGCCTGATGGTCAACCAGGATTGAATGTGTTTGTGTATGGCGATGGTTTGCCTGAACCGCAAAGCCACTGGCCAAGGCAGACGAAGGGTACTGGCCAAGCGATTGCCCGAAGTCATGGCTTGCAAGAAAATGATGTGTTTCACCTGAAGCAGCATCCCACAGCGATTGATGCAGGAGCATTTCACAATGATGTTGTGGCTATGAGTCATCAGGATTTGTTAATTCATCATGAACTGGCTTTCGCTCCTGAGAGTGTGCCGGAAATCGAGCGGTTGCAGCATCGCTTTGAGACGGTTGTGCAAAGACCATTGAGAATCCTGAATATCAGTTCGAACGAATTGGCACTGGAAGATGCGATTGAGACCTATTTTTTTAACAGCCAAATTATTACAGCAGCCCAATCAGGAAAGACGACGTGGACTATTCTTTGCCCAGTACAAGTGCAGCGAAATCCGGTCACGCATAAGTTAGTGAAACGCTTGTGTGCTGAGCAGTTTTTTCACACAGTTCACTTTGTTGATCTTGGGCAGAGTATGGATGGTGGTGGAGGTCCAGCGTGTTTGCGATTGCGAGTCCCGCTGNCAGAGCAGGAACTAGCGAGTCTGACCGCTTCGGCTCTCTGGACAGAAAATCGGGATGCGGATTTGCGTGGTATCATCAACGACTGTTATCCCAGTGAGTTGATGCTCGCTGACCTTGCCAATATCGACTTCTGTCAGAAAGCCCGTGAGTCACAGGAGTCGATCGCTAAATACCTTGGGCAAGATNTTGGTTGCGGCTGAGTTCTTTGCTCGCGGGTTACTTCGTTCAGGAGGGGCAATTGGAGCTTGCGTTTGCGATGTGCAGTTTCATTNACATGCAGTCGTAGGTGCACTTNAACGCCAATTCACTGTTGTTTCGTCACTATTGAGGTGTCAGGTGACTGCCACGAGAAGCAAATCATTCGTCCTCCCGTACGCGGGTTCGCTGTTTTGCCAAGTCCGCGTAGAACTCGGTGCGACGATCATTAAATCGATGAATCACGTGTTTGCCGGGGACGCGTTCGATTCGCTTATTTCTCGCCAAGTCGAGATTGATCTCAGCAGTTAGGACCTGTTCGTCCGATCTGTCAGTGCTCGCCAAAACGACTCCATCTGGACCGCAGATCGAACTGCAACCACAAAAACCGAATCCGTTTTCTTCACCCACGCGATTTGCGGCGGCAAAATAAAGATGGTTTTCCATGCTGCGTGCCGGTGGGACGACTTCAGCAGTTCGGGAAGCGCCGTTGGGCCAGTTGGTGCCCAAGGTAATGATGTCTGCTCCCTCTAACGCAAGTAGACGCATTGGCTCCGGAAAAGAGCAGTCGTAGCAAATGGCCATNCCGATGTTTGCGGCCCCAGCGCGGTGAATCTGATAAGGAATGTCACCTCGGTCTACAAATCGGTCGATACCCAAATGGGGAAGGTGAATTTTGCGATAGTGGCCAATCATGCCCTCGGGGCCGAATAAGGCGTAAGCATTGAACAAAAGGTCGCCGGCGCGTTCCAGAAAGCCGAGCGTCAGGTTAAGGTTGTGCCTTGCTGCGGCTTTAATCAATGGATCAAAACGAGAGTCATTCCGTTCCATCGCGTGAGGTAAAGCCTCAGCCCGACTGTCGTACGCGTAACCAGACAGCATACACTCTGGAAAAATGATGAGGTCTGAGTTGTGCACTGGTGCGGCATCCAACCAGCTCAAGACACGCTGGATGTTTGCAGGAATATCAGCAAAAGTAACATCCGATTGAACACAAGTTAGCAGCATCGAAATAGCCGTTATTGTCGCGGAACTAATGAGGGAAGTAAAGTATTATGAACGATTCCATGTTCGACTACGACCTGCTTGTGATTGGAACGGGTCCCGGCGGGGAGGGGGCAGCCATGCAAGCCGTCAAAGGTGGTATGCGTGTTGCTGTGGCGGAGCGTTATCTACAGATTGGTGGCGGTTGTACGCATTGGGGAACAATACCCAGTAAGGCCTTACGGCACACGATNACTAGCACAATGAAGGTGCTGAATAATCCGACCTACCGTGAAATGGGAATCAACACCCGCCCGACATTGGAGCAGTTAAAACGCGGGACTCAGGCCATAATTGGCCGTCAGGTTACCATGCGTCAGTCATTTTATGATCGCAACGAAGTGCCCGTCTTTCGTGGTCAAGCAAGATTTGTTGATGACCATGCTATTTCAATTGATGGTGATGAGCCTATCCGTGCCAAGCATTTTGTCATCGCGACAGGATCGCGGCCTTTTCACCCTCGTGGCGTGGATTTTGATCACGAGAGGATTTTCGACAGCGATACCGTGCTTGGCATGGACACGCGTCCCTCCTCGATTTGCATTTATGGTGCTGGCGTTATTGGCACTGAGTATGCATCGATGTTGAGAAATCTGGGCATTAAGGTGAACTTGATCAACACGAGATCGAAGTTGTTGGAATTTCTTGATGATGAAATTATCGATGCGCTTTCCTATCATCTCCGAGATCAGGGAGTGATTCTTCGGCATGATGAATCGATGGAGAGCATTGAGGGTAGTGACGATGGCGTCATTTTGCATCTGAAGAGTGGCAAAAGAGTGAAGACGGATGCCCTGCTGTGGGCGAATGGTCGGTCAGGAAATACCGAAGATCTGGGATTAGAAAATATTGATATTGTCGCGAATAATCGTGGGCAAATTGAAGTNGATGANCAATTCCAAACAGTGCTACCGCATATTTATGCTGTGGGTGACGTGATTGGGATGCCATCACTCGCGAGTGCTGCCTACACACAAGGACGTGCTGCTGCAAATCACATGCTCGGTCATGTGGACGGAAACCTGCGGATTTCAGATTGCCCTGCTGGAATCTATACAAGCCCGGAAATCAGTTGCATTGGACAGACTGAACGCGAGCTTACCGCCGCATGTGTGCCGTACGAAGTCGGCCAAGCACAATTCAAAAGTCTTGCACGGGCCCAGATTACCGGCGAAACCGTGGGTATGCTGAAGATACTCTTCCACCGTGAAACACTCTCTTTACTTGGTGTGCATTGTTTCGGAGCGAATGCGTCAGAAATTATTCACATTGGGCAAGCCATCATGAATCAACCTGGCGAGAAGAACACGCTGAAGTATTTCATCGAAGCTACTTTTAACTATCCAACGATGGCAGAAGCTTATCGTGTGGCAGCGCTCAACGGCTTGAATCGTATTTTTTAAGTCACCCGAGGTGCATTTCAACCATGCATGGATGAGCGGCGTCCCGTTTCGGATGTTTGTCTTGCTTTGCATCGAGGTGGGTAGTCAACTCAACTTGCTGGTTCGTTTGCGTTCATGGGTTGCGGTGCTTGTGAATCAAGTGCCTCCACTACGGCACAGCCACAGGAATCACTCCACACATTGACCGAGGTACGGGCCATGTCCAGCACACGGTCGACCGCGAGAATGATACCCTGCATCTCCAGAGGCAAGCCAACTGCCTGCAGGATAATGACCATCATTACTAATCCGGCATGCGGAATTCCTGCTGCTCCAATGCTGGCCAATAATGCGGTAATGGCAACAATGATCTGCTGCGATAAAGGCAGGTTGTATCCGTAATGTAATTGTGCGATGAACAGCACAGCGACTGCTTCGTACAAGGCGGTTCCATCCATGTTGATGGTGGCCCCAAGCGGCAAGACGAAGGAGCCTGTTCGGTTACTGACTCCTGCTCGCTGTTCAACACTGGTTAACGTGACCGGAAGCGTGCCGTTGCTGCTGGCACTGCTGAATGCGGTAAGAAGTGCGGGTGACATCGCGCGGGCATATTCGAGCGGTTGGCGTTTAGCAATGAATTTTAAAATCAATGGCAGAGTGATGCAGGCATGTATGAGTAGGGCAGTTGCCACGGTTAGCACGTACCACCCCAGAGATTTGAAAACGCTGCTGCCCTGGGTTGCGAGCACCGCAGTGATCAGAAAAAAAACTCCAATGGGAGCCAGCCTGATGATCGCGGTTGTGATCGCCATCATGACGTCAAGTCCAGCGTTGGTCAGGTCGTGGATGCGAGCCGCTGTTGTGCCTCCAGTACGTACCGCGAAAACACCAAAAATGATGGTGAAAGCAATGATGGAGAGGAAGTTGGGTTGTGTTATGGCAGCAAGCGGATTGGAGGGAATGGCTGCCTCGATTTGCGCGAAAATTACGTCAATGAGCGACGTCTGGTGGGTTTCGTCGATACTTGGAGCACCCGTGGGAAGGCTATTTGTCGTCTGTAGCCCGGGCCGAATCAGATTGACAAGCAGCAAGCCCGTCAAGATTGCCAGAAGACTCGTAGTCAGGTAGTAGCTCAAAGTCCTTTTGAACATTTTGCCAACACCTTGTCTGCCGCTCAGGCTCAGGATTCCTGACAGCAATGAAGTGATGATTAATGGAACTGAGACCATTTGCAGCATGCGAAGGAACAGTCCGCCTATCTTTTGGCACCAACCGCCAACCTGCTTTGCAATACTTTTGCCATGCTGATTGTAAATTTGACTCGCCAGTGGATCTTGCTGAGCTAATTGCTTGTAGGTCCGGATCCCGTCCTTTGATCTTGACGAGGGATCGACCGTGACGATGGTTTCTTGTTGCTCGTGCCGATAGCGAATGACTGTCCGAGAAGATGAGTCATTTACCTCAGCTTCTACGATGCCCGCTGGTAAGTCAGACGTTATTTTGACCGACCTTTCTGATGCTGCCATGTTCAGAGCAAGGCCGATACAGCAACCTGCTATCATCCCAATCAGGATTTGCCAATGTAATGCTAGATTTCGCATGCCGTGATTTTATCCTGTGCTCAATGTAGTTCGTCGGTTGCTATGACGTACGCGGTGGCGTGTGTGCGGCATGTTGCAAGGGAGACGTGTATCTTTTCGATCCCGACTTGCTCTGCCCAGATTGCAGCTGCGCCACCCAGAGCAATCGTAGCACCTTGTCCCTGACGTACCACGGTTTCGATGTCTGTCCATTTTACGCCCTGTTTGCGACAACGCATCGCTTTCATGGTCGCTTCTTTTGCCGCCCAACGCGTCGCAAAATATTGATTGGCATTCGCTGTCTTGAGGCAGTATTCAACTTCATTGGGAGTGTAGACCCGATCAAGGAATTGCTCGCCGTGAGTCTCAAGCATCTTGACGATGCGAACGCACTCAACAATTTCTGTACCGATACCAAGAATCGTCATCTTGCCGACAGTTTACATGAGCTATGAAACGGAGATTGATTGACCTGCCTTCAGGACAGAGCGGATGCCTGTCATTCATGGGTCCCTTGCCTCAACCCTCCAACTGTCTCCTTATTCTACCTTAACCCACAGGCGGCTTGTGCGCGGCTAAGGACTCCGCCAGCAACTTCGCGAGCACGGTCTGCACCTTTGCGAAGCGTCTCGCGAACATAGTCCATGTTGTTTGCCAGTTCTTCTCGACGATTTCTCGCGTCATGGAAATAGGTTTCACTCGCTTCCGCAACAGCTTTTTTGACATCCCCGTATCCAAACCCCCCGCGTCGGTACATCGCGGCCATCTCCTCAACCTGATCAGGTTGGGCAAACAGTCTGAATAGCTGGTAAAGGTGATCCTCGTCAGGTTCCTTTGCATCCTCCATCGGTC
>NZHC01000060.1 GCA_002689655.1 Rhodopirellula sp.
CGACACGTCGGCGCACAGGGTCATGGGAAACATTCGTGAAAGCGCGCTGGGACGTGATGGCATCTATTGACGTCACCACGGTGGAAGCCTGGACCAAGGGTGGCCTGACAACGTTCTATTTGCTCTTTGTCATGGAGCTAAAAACGCGTCGCGTCGATTTCGCCGGTTGCACCACCAAACCGAATGAAGAGTGGATCAAAACAGTTGCCCGTGAGCTGACCAACAGCGAAGACTGTTTCCTCAAAAGCAAGCACTATTTGATCATGGATCGCGATGCTACTTTCAGCAAGTCGTTCCGTGCATGTCTGCGACGCGAAAGCGTGAAGCCAGTGCGATTACCTCCGCGAAGCCCAAATTTAAATGCACACCTGGAAAGATTCTTGAGATCATGGACATCTGAATTCCTCTACAAATTGATTCTTTTCGGTGAGACCGCGTTACGAAGAGCCGTCAGAAGCTACGTCACTCACTATCACACAGAACGAAATCATCAGGGTTTGGAAAACGACTTGATCGTCCCGATGGTGAGACCAACTGACATGGATGCTGAGATTGAAACGACCGAGTGTCTTGGCGGTTTGCTTCGATCGTACCGGCGAGCGGCTTAGCTCGGCCGATTCTCTTTTTCGTTCCCACACCGGTCTCGGACTAATCGGCTGGGTTACTGCTGCGCGGTGCGACCGTTTTGCCCCGATGTTTCGCCACCAACGATTAAGCCAGCCTGGTTCTCGACCCAAAATCGAGGCTCAGTGGCCGACACAACATTGGAAATAATGGGCCAAGGTGTTCGTTCGCCTTTCTTGACCCCACGGGCACAAACTGAGCGTAAGTCAGTGAGCAGCGAGACGTTCGCTGGCATACTGCGGGAACGTACGGAAGAAGATGTGCTCGACAGCTATGTTGAGTCCGCCCGCTAAGTTGGCATCGGCATCTGGTGTCTCGGGGTTGTTCTCTTCGAGCAACTCGTAATCGTACTGCGCATTTCAGAAGAACAGAGCACCGTCAATTTTTGTCCGACTTGACGGGGCGGTAGGGATACAGGAAGTCAGCCAATGCTAATGGGTTTCGACTCTGAACCCAAATCCGTCCCCGGCCGTGAAAACGCAGCATCATCCCCTCGCCAAATAGAAAATTGCGAACACCACGGCGATAACTCAACTCGTATTGCAAGCTCGGTTCCCACGCCACAACGTGCCCGTTATCTACGATGATATCACCATCCACGTCGATCGCTTCTACATCACCATAAGCCCCAAAAAAAACTTTCCCATTTCCCGTTAACCGCAAGCTTAACAGGCCCACATTGAAAAACCCACGAAGTCCCTGGAACTTCAAGTCCGTACTCACGCCCTCTTCACAGCAGAGAAAGGCCCCCTTCTGCAAAAACAAATCCCCCGATAGATCGTGATCTACGATCATTCCCGGGTCGCCAGGTGCCATACCGATGGTGCCACCGTGTGCTCCAGCTGTGTAGGTTGTCAAGAACATCGATTCACCACCGATGGCGCGTTTGATGCCCGACATAATTCCACCGGACATATTGGTCGTGGGGGTTAAGTTAGACATCCACGTCATCACACCGCCATCGGCAACGATTTTCTCGCCTGCGTCAAGACTCATTTCCAAAATCGCATAACTCGGAGCTTCATCGATCGCGTAATGCATCGTTTCCTCAACTTCGCTCGGGGAGTGTGGGCCCAACAGTTTGTCCCAACCGGGTGGGAGAATGCGATTGGGTATAGACCGTCCCGTTACCTGTGAACTTCATCACAAAACCCTCACCAACCAAGCCCGACGTGACAAAACCACCAAAGCCCGATCCACTGGCATTTCCCACGTCAACATTCAGCGTGTCCTGATAGGCGACTACATGACCGCTATCCACGTTGTATTCACCGTGAACTTCAATTTTCTGGAGCTTGCCAAAGGCGGAAACGATAATTGGTCCCGTTCCTGAGCACACGATGTAAAACATCCCCTCGCCACCTGCCAGCCCCTTCTTAAAACCGGCAAATTCTGTGTCGATGGAAACGTCGCCACCGCAACCGATCCAGCTGCCTCCAGTGCAGTACCATCGGCATGACGCGTCCAGCTCAATCTTCGCACAGTCACCCGGCATCAGCGGAGCCAACGACAGTCGAACCGCCTCACCATCCTTAGAACTGTATTCAGTCAAAAAAAAACTTGCGCTGGCGAGCATGCGTTTGGCGGCCGCAAAAAGCCCGCCTCCACTTCCTTTCTTGCGGGAAGATGTCGTCAGCATGGTATTTGACGTCATCTTGAATAATGCGCCCGCCTCGGACGTAAAGGCATCATCATTACCCAATGTCACGTCAACATGCCCGAACAACCCCGTGTCTCGAATCGTTATCTCCATGATCAACCTTTGCAGAAAGGAACGAGCCAATGAGAAAAGCCGGCCAGGTTACGAGTTTGAACCCACACGGTCCCATTACCTGAAAAATCCATCACCAGCCCTTCTCCGGACAGCAGGGTCGACTTCAGGTTACCCATCCCACGAATCTTGTAGTCCAGTGAGGAATCCCAAGCAACCGCGTGCCCTGTATCCACGGTGAAGTTTCCCTGCACCTTCTTTTCAATGACCGAGCCATATGATGCGAACACAAGGTCTCCTTGCCCCGAACATTCTAAAACGAATGCACCCTCACCAGAGAAAAGCTGACGAAAGCCATGTGTCTTGGTACTCACATTGACTTGTGGGCTACAAGCGAGAAAAGCTCCGCCAGTGACCACCAAGGTTTCCCCATCAAGACGACGGTGCAGGATTGTACCAGGGGTCGTGTTGGCAATACTCACCTCTCCCGCTTGCTGCGCCGTGAATTCACCCATTACAAACGATTCCCCACCGAGCGCCTTGCGAGCAAGCGAACTGAAAAAACCGCCTTTCAGGCGTGGTTTAATTTCAACCGATGGACTCATTCGCGTCATCGCGCCGCTCTCGGCCAAAAATGATTCACCCGCGGCAAGCGAGATCGTAGCCTCTGCAGAATCGGGATTTCCGTCGATTGTAATTTTCATAGATATCCTGCATAGAGATTCGCTCAACCTCAGACACGTTGGCATGATAGCGTACCCACGTTCAACTAACAACTTCTCGATTTTCAACACGTTAACCAAGTTGCAGGTGATTCAATAAAACTAAGCATCGTACGCGTGGCAATATCGCCTTGAGCTCTAGTAAAAACAGGAAAGGCTGCCGTGGCCAAGTCGAGCACATGAACAGGCAATCTCTTCTAACACAAGCAGATAAACACCCGTGCAACAACTTTAGGGGACTTTTTTGACCGCCATGCATCCGTGGCAAGGATGCATTTCGTGTAGCCCGAGGTCCGGCGAATCTGGCAAATCACTAGGACGCACGTTTTTTTTCGGTATGGCAATTACCAAAAGACCCAATGCGGAGGGCAGGGCCGTCGGCCGGGGCTGGACTAGGTTCTAGTAATTTTTCGCGCCCGGTGCTCTCCATCGATCGATTGCGTTTATCTGTACTTTTGACAAGGGGTCGGTATCATGTTCAACACCGCCACTCTCGCTTTTAACCCGAGTGAATCACCAGCAATCACGGCCCTAGAGAAGCGAGCATTCGCGTCATGCAAGTGCTGAGTGAAGGGTGAGATCAACTCGACAAACGCGTTGATGATCGTTTCGGTAAAAGCCTTTATAAGGGGGTTGCGAAAGCAGACACCTTATCTCAAGTCCATGAGTGCAGCTCGTGGCTGTGGGTTGCCCCAAGCCTAAGGAACTAAGAGGGGTTGAGCAACGCAACTCAGGCTTCTTTACAAACGCTAGAGGTTTGTCAGATGAATTCTAATTGCCCGTCTCAGGGCTTGCGGCCACCTTCTGAGTCCACTTTTGAGCTTGCAGCGGGAACGCAGCGAGACGGCTCGGTACAACCACGGAGCTCGACGGTGAATAGCAGTTCTGATTTTATCTACGATACGGTGCACGCATAACCAAAGTAACTTCTTAGAATGCCCCATGTGCTTATCGGTTCCGCGGCGGCCCTGTGAGTTTGACCGTGACTGTCACGTCCTTGTCGGCCCGTTTTACGAGTACATCGACTTCATCTCCAGGTTTCCGTTGGCGCAAGATGCCCGGTAGATCTTGCACGCTTGCCACATCGCTGTCACCAATTTTTAGGATGACGTCGCCAGGTTGCACTCCCGCTTTGGAAGCGGGGGAATTCGGAGCCACCTCTTGAATGCCAACGCCGTTACCAGCGTTCTCGAAATCCAGTGTGACCCCCAAGTAAACCATCCCTCTTCGTCTGCGTTGGCTCACCTTGGTAAACGAGGGGCGTTCGGGAAGTTCAGCGATCTCACGAATCACGCGTTCGGCCAAGTCGATCGTCGTGGCCGCACCTTCAACATCGATGGTTTCAAAATCATCGTCAGGTGTGTGATATAGATCCGTCAATCCCGTGTGGAAGAACATGATTGGGATATCCTTGTTGTAGAACCCGGCGTGATCACTGCCCCCAACGGACTGGCTCTGTTTCACATTGAAATCATTCCCGTCCGTTGCGCGGGCGAGTAAATCCGGGAACTCTTTGGCCGTGTTCGCTCCCCCAAGGGTGATGCCCTGCTTCCCGTACATGCCAATCATGTCAAAGTTAATCATCGCGACGGTCTGGTCTAAAGGGATGGCGGGATTTTCCAGATAGTGGTTGCTGCCAAGGATACCCCGTTCTTCTGCCGTGAATCCAATGAACACAATGCGGCGTTTCAATCTTGTTGCGCTAAGCCGTCTGGCCAGTTCCATGACGGCTGCAGTGCCGGTCGCATTGTCATCTGCTCCGTTGTGAACCGCGCGCTCGTCGGGCCTGCGTGAACCGAACGGACCCATACCGAGATGATCGTAATGAGCACCGACGATGATCGTTTCCTCCGCCATCGGACCCTCCGCTTCCAAAATTCCAATTACATTACTGACCCCCGCTTTGACCTCCTCAAACTTGCAACCAACATCCGCAGTAATGTCCAAAGGTTGGGAGAGTGGCTGTAATTCCGTGTCAATTTCGTCCGAGATCGCTTTTACCGTCTTCAGTTCCTTGTCACCCGCCTTAACAGGGTGTTGGGCCAGAAGATCATTGAAGCGTTGTTTGGTCATATGGAAAAACGGAATGCCCGCGCCTCGTGATCCAAACCCCGCGGGACGACTCAATTCATCCTGTTTTTCATGGGTTGAGTGCGGATCGTTGACCATCACGATCGCTGCGGCCTTCGATTTCTTGACAGCTTCCAGTTTGGTACGAATGAAGGAATGCTGGCTGGTTCGTTTGCCATCGAACACGCTCGTTTCGTCGTCTTGTTGCGGCTCGCGGCGGATCAACACAACAATCTTCCCCTCAACATCAATGCCTTCATAGTCGTCGTAGTTCAACTTCGGCGCGTTGATGCCGTAACCAACAAACACCACTTCGGCATTTGCCTTGCCGTTGCCGCCTGCTGCGAGTGCCTGAAAATCCTTGCCAGCCTCCAGCTGAATCACCCCATTTTTAGTTTTGAAGATAAGCTTCGTGTCCTTCTCGCTGACTTGCGTATCAACAGCAATCTCGAACGGCTTGCGGTACGTTCCGTCGACTCCTCCCCCGACGAGGCCAGCCTCGACAAATACTTCTTCCATATATTTGGCAGCAAGCTCTAACCCTTTGGTTTGGGGACCGCGCCCCTCCAACTCATCCGATGCCAGATAGCGAATGTCATCTCCAATACGCTTTACTACAGCATCTGGTGCCTTGACGGCAGGGGCCGCGGCAGGCGGCGGCGCTGTTTGTTGAGCGATCAGAGGAACGCCGGCAACGTAACACAGAAGGGGAGCCAGGAGTCTGAGATTCATTGTTCTAGTATTTGAAACCATTGTTTGAGCAACGCCAATTCAGGCTGGGCAGTGTTGCTTTCGAAAGACGAGGTTACCTGCAATGAGTAATTCATCAGGGTCCGACCGGAATCAATCTTTGACGCCTAATTGAACCCATGGAAGAGGTTACCGCAAACACAACAGCGACTGCAACCAGCGAGGTCGCAATAGCTACATCATGCTCCTGTATTGGCAGAATTGCTGCCGCAATTCGTGCGTCATAGGGTAAATGTCACTTTGAAAGTTGGGTCGAGGTGTTGACTGATGTTTGACTAAAAGCTTTCATCCCGGCCAATTTCCAGTGCTCCCCTGTGTCAGCAACGTTAAAACTCGCACGGTACACCACATCTCTGACATGCACGTGTCCCCAATGTTCAACGCGGCCCACTACCTTCCAAGAACAGTTAACGCCAAACAGGCTGGTATCCGCTCGTTGCAACTCACTCGACACCGGTGCTGTGCGGCGCAGTTCAAGCCTTTGAACCAGATCGATCCGTGCCGTCCCGCCGCCATCATCCTCGTTTGCCAGACCCCGGCGCATTTCCAAATATATTCGCCGCAACAGATCTCCGTGAACGCTCGTTTCTAAGCCGTCGTAGATGGACTCTTCAGTGCGCCGTCGGAACGCCGCGTAAACGTTGTCATGAAGTTGTTCAAACACGCCTGCGGCCTCGTCATCCGAGACTGGCAAATAGGACGGCTTTGTCAATTGTTCGCCTACCGGCACCCACGCAACTGCAGCGATCATGATGCAAATGCCTGTGGCAATGGCGATTCGAAAGCGACGCATCGCGGCTGCAACCACTAACGCTACCCCGCTCACGATAGCGAAAGCCAAAACCGCGACGGGCAACCATCCGGAATCAGGCTTTTGCCTTATCGCAGCCACCGCAGTGATGGGAACCGGAGACCGCCACTCCTTCGGGCGATTCCACGTCAACACGTTGCGCTCCCCAAGGCGGCTTAATTTCTCCCGTACCGGTGTACCTTGGCCCAGAATTGCTGCCGAAACAGACCAAACAGAGTTGTTAAATCGATTCCATGTAAGTTCAATCGATTGCGGTGCTTCGTCTAATCGATAGCTCAAAATCAGCGCGACACGCGCATTCGCAACCGGCACAACCCGTCGCTTCGACGCACTCGCGAAGTCAGTCATGTCCAACCCATAGAAATCGCATCGCTGGACAAGCGGCTTACGCAATTCTCCGTCAATCCGCAGCGGATTTCCAAATTCAAAGTAACCCTTGATCTGTTGGCGTGCCAAATCCTGCTCTGTCAGATCCAGCAGAGGATCATCATCTCGAGTGAGCAAGAGATCTTCATCAAGAGATAAATAGGGAACCAGAATTTCGTGCCGGACTTCAAAGTCGTCGATATAAATAAACGAGTAAACTCGACTGTAGTTTGTTATCCCCAACAGCGCCTGCTTCTCACGATCCGTCCACTGGCGGCGTTCTTCGTCACTCGCCTGAGGTGATAAAGGCGGGTGGTCCCAGTTGATTCGCAGTGAATAGGCCTCGTGTGGCAGCAGCGTATGCACAATTGCCGAGCCGCCACCTTGCTGCTTAACTTCAAGTTTTGTCTCTGAAGGAAGCACGGCATCCTCGTCCGTGAACATTTGCGTGAACGTGAGTAAATCTGGTGGCTGGTCGAAAACGTACTGTAACTCAAACACCAATTGATGCCCCATTAGATCCGACAAGGGCACGCCTTCGGACGGCAATTCGTACGCCGCGACACCGACATCCTGCGGGCCGAACCGATTCCCTTCCACATCGGTGATTTCAAAGCGTTGTGACAAAAACTGTTCATGCAGTTTAATGCCTTGGCGAATCACCGAGAGGTCTAGAAAGTCCTCCCGATTGGGTTGCAGTTGATGAAAAAGATAGAGGTCTTCCAGAAAAACTTCGAAACGCACATCCGCCGACTCCCGTGTCAAGTAAACCGAAGCCCGAGTGATGGAGATGGGATGCGAGGCACTGATTGTTCCGTAACTTCCGACAACCAAGCTAATCGTCATGACGAACAGGACGCGGATTGACCATGGCGGAACAAAATGCCGGACTCGAACCAAAGGCGTTTGATTGAAACATCTGGTCGGACTCACTTGGCAGCCTCCTGTTTTGTCAAATACGCGTCACACCATTCGCGAACGTGAATCTCCTTGGTTTGGATATCCGCTGTTATGATCCGCCAAGAGGGGCCTTTCCACGCTCCTGTAGCCTTCATCCGGATCGATGCCGTGCCGATTTTTCCTGATTGGACTGTAATGGTTTGGGACAACTTGTCTGAACTCACGACGTTTTCTGGAAGGTTAAACTTAAGTCGATACTTGCGGGATTCGCTTGAGTGATTCGTGATGCGCAACTCAATTGGTCTAACTTCACTCACCGAGATCGTTTGACTCCGCGGATAAAACACCGCCCATTGCTCGTCCACAGCGTAATTTGCGTCATCCCAGGCAACGGTTTCATTGATTAGCTCGCGTCGCTGACGATATCGCTGCGTCAATCGATCCAACTCATTGAGATTGAAATGGAAAACGTGTTGAATGTGCTGATTGATCAACCAGCAGTCGCCCGCATCACGAACTTTTTTGAGACAAAGCAGGTAACCTTGATCGTCGTGGAGAAGATTTCGATTGAGGACGCAGTAGTCATCAAAACCTGAGGGCGCGAAAGCATCTCCGATAAAGAATACCGGTTTGTCGCCCTCTTTTTCGACGAGCATTGCCCCGTGATGAAACGCCTGCCCAGGGAAGAAATGGAATGTAAACGTATATTCATGCCACTGCATCCTTGCGCCATCACCCATCACTTTTACATTAGGAATTGGTTTCGCGGTCATGGCAGGCAAATGAAATGCCGATGGCCGTTCAAGTACATCTGAGTATTCGTCGGTTGCGTACACGGGACACTGGAACACCTCGGCCGCCTCCGTAACAGCATCGGTGTGGTCATCGTGAAAATGAGTCACAAACATCCCCTCCACCCTGTCCACCGCCTCTTGCTTGATCAAATCCTGAATCGCCTCGATCACTCGACTCGAGCCACAGTCGAGCAGAAAACCGGCTCCCGTGTCCGACAAAATCAAGCGGCTTGTGGAGTTTTCGTAAATCCAATCCGGTGTCTTTTCGTACTTGCAGTAAGGCATCAACTCAATCATCGCATCACTTCCCAGAACACGTTTCCCGCAGGCACGCATGCGTTCTTCTTTGAAGTACCAGTGCAAAGCGTTGGTTGATAGATAGTTGTGATAGATCGACTGCACGCGACGACGCAGTTTGGTGGCAGCCTCCGATGGGTTATGAATGAGTGGCCCACGGGCCGGCACAGCCACATCCAATTTAGCAGCAATGATACGATCCAAGCTGGCGACGAGGTCGGCTAGCCTGGCCCCATACCCATGATAGCCTCGGATCTGTGCCGATGGGATTGCATCTTGATAGCTGTACAAGTCGAGCAGCTTGCCATCGCCGTACATGAGATCACCAGTGAATCCAATCCGTTTTCCGTCCAACTCCGCAACGTAACTGACAGCGCCACGTGTGAACCCTGGCGTCTCAAGCACCTCAAACAAAGCTCCGGTGAGCTGAAGTTTTTCTCCGGGTTTCACCCACCGTGTTACTTGCCACGAAGATGAGGGGACTTTTGTGGTTTGTTGCGCGTAGTCGTGGTAGCGTGCGTCGGGAAAACGTTCCCAATACTGAGTGCCATTTTCCAACAAATCACGTTCCCTGGCTGGAGCGAACACTTCCGCCGTTTCCGCAGCCTTCCGCGCTCTCCAGACCACGTCCCGGCGACCGTGAGTAAGCAATACGTGTTTGACTGGATGATCCCATCCATAGACTGCGACGGCCCCGCCACTCGACTGCACCCGAACCGCATTGATCGCTCCAAGCTCTACTTGGCACGAGGCGGTCAACTGTATTTCCTTTGCACACAACTGCCCCGAAGACGATTGTGTCACCAGCAAAACCGTGGAGGCAAGCAGGGCGTAATAAGTCATTTGCATGAAGGACATCGGATGCCGCTTTTTTTGGGGTCAGTGTATTGCCATTTCAGAGGCATTTCAGTCCAAAGTTACGCCACGCTCGGATACAAAAAAGCTTCAGAATACCCCCGCGTTGTCATCCGAACCTACCTTCAACGCAGACGCCCCCACTAGAAAGACGCTCCAGTTCAAAACCCGGAGGCATCTTCAAACGCCCCCGGTCCCACCGACGTGCAGGCTGCATCCAATAAAGAACCAAAGGCTTTCTTGACTCTTAAGGGTGAATTCGATATCCCACTCGATATTCGCAGCCCGGCACACTGCGTGTACAAAGCACGGCATGATACAGTATACCCCAACGACACATACCGCCCTCGCATGTAACACTGAACCATCGCAACCTCTACGGGCAAATCGTATTGATTCAGTTTGACAACGTCCATTATTGCTATCCGCGGATCCCTGGGGATACCCGTTCGCGTGTACATATCCGGCGATGGTCGATCGCTACTGGTGAACGCGTAGCATTGATCGGCGCAAGCGGTTCGGGAAAGACAACCTTGCTTCAACTTGCTGGCGGTATTTTACCCGTTGACGATGGTTCGCTTGAAGTCGCCGGACAGCCCCTTGCCACGATGCACGAGACAAAGCGGCGGAGATTCCGCCTCGCCCACGTCGGTTTTGTATTTCAGTCTTTTGAGTTGCTCCCTCACCTGACAGTCCAGCAGAACCTCCTAATGCCATTCCGGTTACTGAATGACCAGAGGATTTCAAATGACGTGCTATCACGAGTTGACCAAATGTGCGAAAGACTTGGCCTTGCGAGTGCTCTTCGAAAACGTAGGCCGGATCGTCTGTCGCAAGGAGAACGACAACGTGTTGCTATTGGACGGGCCATGGTCACGCAACCCAGTGTTGTCTTGGCTGACGAACCAACCGGAAATCTGGATCCCGCGTTGAAAATGACCATTGTCAAATTGTTGTTGGATCAATGCCGTGAAAACGAGGCGACCCTCGTTATGGCAACTCATGACCTTAGCTGTGTCGACCGATTCGACTCCTGTTGCGACACCAATACGTTGGTCCAATGGGAGACGCAACCATGAGGGTCATGCTTCGTTTTTCGGTAGCCACGCTCACGTACTACTGGCATCGCACACTGCTTTTGACACTCTGCGTTGCTATGGCAGTTTCTGTGCCGCTGACTCCTTATTCATTGGTGGGACGTGCGTCCACTGCCTTGGAACAACGCGCAATCTCGACCCCGTTGATGCTTGCCGCAGCTGGCAGTAAGACTGATATCGTTCTTTCGGGGTTGTACTTTGATGGCCGAGAGCACCCCGCGATTACGATGGGCGACGTGATGGCCGTGGACAGTAATCGGGCTTCTGCGATACCACTGCACCTTCGCTTTTCAACCTCGGGAACAGCTATCGTAGGAACAACGGAGGATTACTACGAACTGCGTGCATTGCAATTAGACGATGGAACGTTCGGCAATCGGTATGGGGACTGTGTCGTTGGGGCCAGCGCTGCTCGCAAGCTACAGGTTTCGTGCGGCGATTTCTTAAGCTCCGATCCGAAAACAATTTTTAACCTCACAGCCGACTACCCGCTGCGGATTCGCGTCACCGGTGTACTGGTTCCCTCCGGATCACCGGATGACGACGTGGTGTTCGTTTCAATGGAGACAGCATGGATCATGGCTGGAATCGGACACGGCCACTTGCAGCGAGCCATCCAAAGCGACGCGCCCAACCAATCGACACCTGCGCACGAAACGAGCCTGGTTGGAAGCTCAACCGAGAAACTGCATCTCGAGATTACCGAGAACAACATTGCTACCTTCCATTTCCATGGCCACAGATCAGAGTACCCTGTGACNGCTTGTATCATCGTGCCACGCGACGCACGCGCTGAGACCCTTTTGATTGGCCAATACGCATCGCTCAGTGACACGGACGTCATGATTGTCGACCCGCTGAGCGTCATACGCCGACTGCTCGCCTCTGTCCTGCGGGTTCGAAATCTGGTGATCACGGGCCTCACGCTTGTCACGATCGCATGCATGATGCTCGTCGCATTCGTTTTTTTGCTATCTTACCGTTTGCGTCAAAATGAGTTTGAGACTTTGAAGAAAATTGGAGCGTCCCGGCACCAAGTTGCGTCCATTGTTTTTTGGGAAACCGCCCTTGTTCTAACCATTGGTACCTCAGTTGGGGTCGCACTCGCATCGCTGTCGGGTCGCTTCGATCAGGTCATGCTCCGCTGGCTTATATGATCTTTGCCTACGTCGACGCTCTTACCCACTATTTGAAAATATCGGTGGTGGGTCGTTAAAACGGAACCAATTTTNATAGGAAATGGGGATTGGGGCGAGTCGAAGTCCGCAAACGCTGCCCGGGTAAGACGCGGCAGTTAATGACTGGGCACACCGAGCTCACGTATCCAGTGAGCTCGATTTACAAGTTAGGACGCTTTGATTCTGGCGTTTCGCGGCCGTATGCCCACTGGAATTGGAACTAAAAAACGGGTGAAATGGGAACGGTGATCTGACTGCATCAGGCGAATGGTTCCGTTCATGAAGTCAAAGTCTACAAAAGCCTCGGTGCGCAGCTCTCAGTGGCCACCGAACCGGGGGCATGACGGAGAGCACGGTGGTCATTTCCAAAAAGGTAAATCAAGTGCGTTGACGTTGAGTCTGATACAATTTCGAACAAGGTAAAACAGAATTTTGTACGGCATGCCACCAAGGCAATGGGCTTGGTTTTTTGCGGAAGATGGTTCCCAAAACTGGTGCTGTCGAACATGTGGGCGAGCGAGTGTTCGGACCAAGTGAAGTTTGCAAGAATTAACTCAAGCAACTTTCTCTTCATGGAGGATAAGATATGCTTCGAATTGTTGGCGGAAAGGTGTTTGACCCCGCAAACAAAATTGACGGTGAGGTCCGAGAACTGTGTATCGACGACCATGGTAAGTTCGTCAAGTCGGTATCCGGCGGTCGTGTTATCGATGCGTCTGGAATGATTGTTTTTCCCGGAGGTGTAGATGCGCACACGCATGTGGCCGGTGGCGCTATCAACTTCGCTCGAGCA
>NZHC01000061.1 GCA_002689655.1 Rhodopirellula sp.
CGTGTCGTGTGAATCCGTGTCGTGTGAATCCGTGTCGTGTGAATACATTTACTGTAATGAAAGACACGACGGAAAGAGACCGCGGCCACAACGCACACAATTCCACTAAAACCCAAGGCAGCGGAAGCAACACCAACAGAGTACGCGGGTAATCGTGCCTTGCAAATCGCCGATGCAAATCGCTGAAAAAAGTGCAGTCAAAATAACACGCACTGACAACATCGCGGGGATGCATAGTCCAACGCCGACGATCCGCGAATCTCGTTGAATGTCGCTCTTCTTCTTTACGCGATAATCAGTGGCATTCAGCACGCGCCGCCACTCTCAAGCGTTTTCGTTGACCTAATCCAGAAGTGACAACGGAAGACCCGCTGAAGAACAAGAGCTTTCGCGACTAAAAAACGACCGGCGGCAAAAAGCCGGTTGCTAACGCTGGACTGCTCCTTTGAGCATTGCTTGCTTTAGAGTGGCGTCCACTGGTTCATTCGATAGCCAAATGTTGAACAACGCCTGTTTGAACGCAAGACCAGGAACAACACCTTTGAATTGTCCATTTTTATTGATCACCAAGCCATGCCTGGGCAAGTACACAAAATCAAAACGGTCGCCACTCTTGACGTCCTCACTCAGAAAACTACGGAACTGATTGACCCCGTTCTGGATCGGCTCCAACTTTCCTTTGGTTACCGTTTGAAAGCCATCATTCAATGATTGCATCAGTTTGGTTCTGCTCACCATGCTTGAAGTGATTTTCACCCGAATAGCCATCGGCTCATCAGCATCTGCGATCACAGTTGGATTGCTCTGGGCCTTGGTTACGTACAACCCAGCCTCATAGAGTTCAAGAAAGAATTTGGTTCGTGGTCCCCAGCCATTCAACACCAAACGGTGGTTACCAGCCTTGATCTGAGGCGGAAAATTCGAAGCAACGGATAAACCAGCCATCGGCAATGCTATCAACAGACTGGCGACCATGACTCTTGTTGAGATGAAACCATGCACAGATAGACCTCTTCAGTGATGCGTTAAACACAATCTTCAGCCAGCGACCGCGTCGCCGAACCGATGGAAATTAAAAAAATCGCAGATCACGTGGCAAGGGATGTTTTCAGCTGGAACACGTTTCAACAACGGGCTGTTGGTGACTACGTTACGCGGGCTCATCAATGCCCTACCGAACAGCATGGAAATCCCAGCCAAAACCATCCCGGGATCAGGTCGTATCGCTTGAGAGAGCGTTTCAGGCCGTCCATCCGATTAGGAAACGTTTGCTAGCCTCAGTCCAGTGTCGTAAGGAAGCCAGAAATTATTCAGCAGCAAATTGAAAGACAAGAAGTGAACGCAGACCCCACCACGCGACTGCCAACCATCACTTCAATTACAAGAATAAACTCAGAGCGAACAACATTCTGAGCAATAGGCCCATCGGCCTAGCAACGGGATCTACTCAAGAACTGGTAGAGAGTTTCCCAGTCATCAAATGGCGAACAGTCCGTAACGGTGGCAAGCTTCCTTGGTTAGGAATGGTGCGAATGTGCTTGACGTCCGTTTCGCTGAAGCTGTTCTGCTCATCTAGATCACTTGAGCCGGTGACTGGCGATGGTGGCTCCATCTCATTGCGGGTGATTGCCGTGGATGCCCAGCGAAGACTGTCCACCGCGAGAGAGCCGGACGAATCTTGCTCGTCATTCGGAACACGTCGAAATCAAGGTCCGATTAACGGCCTTTCTTCCGACAATCAATACAGCCTCATCGCGAAGAAATTCGAGTGGATGCAAGCGAGGTCGAGATTCACTCGGCTTCCAAACGATAAGCAAGCGCATACCCATCTAAGCACCGCCTGCCACATATGGGGCAGGCGTTTCCTTGCTTTTCATTGCCACGAGAAGAGATTCTGTTATGGCAGTCCAGCAGTCGCAGTTGATCGCTGGTCTCAGTTTCCTATTCCTTTTTGAAATCGGACGATTGCGTGACGTGAACGCCACCGTAAGCGGCCGGAGAGAAGTGCCATGAGCGGGTCAGCCATTTACCATTTTCATTGACCCAGGTATGCGTCACGCGAGTGCGGTAAGGTGTTGTGCTCGCGCCAGCTTTGGAAAGCCCCTCAAGGTAATAACGAGTCAGGATTACGTCTTTGCTTAGAGCAATGGCTTCAGGGTAGTACACTTTCCAAAGCCCAGAATAGTTTAAAAAGTTCTCTTTCATTTGTTCAACGGACGTAACCTTAAGTGGTTTGTGAAAACTACCGTCAGAGTTCGTGCCATAAACGCCCTTAGGGCTATGCATCGCGACCGCAGCATCTGCGTCCATCCTGCTGAAGGCCGCCCAGTAATCCTGGACCTGCTTAATGCAGACGTTGCCCCCCGCTTTGGATGAGTCTTCTTGGGCTCGCAGTTCGCTTACATTCAAAAGAACCAAAAACGCTGCCAACCAAGTTACGCAAATAAATTTGTTCATAGTATTCCTCTGGATTGCAAAGACTTGTGAATGAGCAAACGCAACAAATAGCTCCTTTACTCACCAAGAGCATTGTCAACGAGCCTCAGCAAGTCAACTCTTCCTTTATTCAAGCGGACACAAGAATTCTTTTCTCAAGCACCACCAATGAGGGAGCGGCTACCTACTCAAAATAACGGCAACAGATTGAGTAAGATAATCATGCTTGGCATCGGATATTGCTTGATTCAGTTTTGCTTGCAGACGGCTCCATCACATACCGATTTCTCGGTGTGCAATGCTTGCCACGGTGTCACACAGTCATGAAAAGCATGACATTGCTCGGTAGCCAATAACAGACACCCCATCGGAGCGATCCTACGGGGCGGTATTCGTTTGATGGCTGGATAGGCGGGCGATGCGTGGGAGGGACTGCGGTCGGCACAACGTGTTGACAGGGACGATCCTCCCTTAGGGCTGGACGGGTTTTCGGTAAATCACTTTCGCACAGCGACAACCGTTAGTGGCACTTCTCGGCTATCTATGAACAGGTAATGTCCGTTTGATTTACTTTGGGCCATTACTTCAGGCCCTTGTGGAGGTCCGTGAAAGTAATATTGCGTCATGCTTTCGCATTGACATCTACCAATCCACGCTGGGCCACTACCAACCGGTCGATGTCTTTCATTCATTTCAGTCATTTGGATACAGACAAGCAAGGCGATACGGGTAAGCACGGTGAGGACAACACGCACTCACAGCCCCATGCATGCGTGTGTCCCACACCGTGCTCACCAACATCCGATGCTGACGGTGGTGACCGTCCCTGTGCCCCGAAAGTCACCACGCCGCATCGAAATCGCGATTCGTTACAATTCACTTCTCGAGTAAAAGGGAGAGTACAATTCGCCCAAAGAATCGGACAACAAAATGGCAAACTTTCGAAAAAAAAATGCCTCCTCTGTCTTTCAACGCCCCCCAACCCCATCACATGCTATGGCTCTCAGACAGCAAAACAAAACGTTGCACTTTCACTGCATCGCTGCCATCGGCATTTTCACCATTTTCACTCCGTTTGCATGGACAGCGAATCCCGAATGGACCGGATGGCTCGGCCCTGAACGCAACGGCTGGGTCGATGATTTCCAGCCACCAAAAACGTGGCCTGACAAACTACAACAACGCTGGCGGGTGCGGGTCGGCGAAGGTTATGGGTCGCCCTTGATCACCAACGGGCGCGTCTACCAACACGCGCGTAAGGGAGAACAGGAAGTTGCATGGTGCCTCGATTTAAATGACGGCAAAGTACTTTGGCAGCAAAGTGAACCCACCCCGTTCAAAATGGGTGGAGGAGGAGAGCGACATGGCAAAGGCCCCAAATCATGCCCTGTCATGTCCGATGGTCGCCTGTTTACTCTGAGCATCACAGGAACCTTGATCGCAAGGGACACCGAGACAGGCAGGCTGGTTTGGAAGCGTGACTACAACACCCGTTTTCCTAAAAGCTATCCGTACTGGGGTGTTTCAGCATCACCCATCGTTGTTGACAACTTGATTGTGGTTCACTTTGGAAATGATGATCAGGGAACACTCGTTGCTTTGGATACAAGCACTGGACAAGAAGTCTGGACACAGGGAATAGATGGCACATCCTACTCCTCACCGTTACTCGCAAAATTTTCCGGCGTGAGTCAGATTATCGATTGGAATCACAATTCGTTGTGTGGGATCGATGTTGCCTCGGGAACGCTTCTTTGGACGCAACCTTTTCCCCATGAAGGCCATAACCAAAACATGCCAACTCCGACAATCAACGACAGTCGTATTTTGCTGGGTGCAGAAAACCGGGGAATCCACAGTTTTGAGCCACAACTGACAGACCAAGGTTGGCGAGTCACTGAGAATTGGCATCAGCCCGAACTAGCTCTCGACATGAGCACGGCCGTGATGAACAACGGCCTGCTTTATGGCTTTTCACATTACAACAGCGGCCAGCTATTTTGCCTCAACCCGGACGATGGTGAGATCGAATGGCAGAGTCGTGGTAGGTCCGGTCAAAACGTGACATTTCTTGCGATTCCGGGGCACATCCTAGCTCTGGTCAATGACGGTGAGCTCAAGATTTTGTCTGCCGCTGGGACAGACACGAAACAGGTAGCGAGCTATCGTGTCGCCGACAGCCCGACATGGGCACCACCTGTTGTTCTTAGCGATGGATTTCTAGTCAAAGATCGGGAATACCTGACACGTTGGAAATTCAACGAAAATTGAACCGCTAGCCGACCTGCCAGTACATCACCTGATCACGAGCGCACCATGGGCATCGAGTCGATTCACGAAAGCTACGTCAAGTCACGGCGACTGGCCGTGCTGGCGGATCATTTTGCTGAACTCTTTCCTGATGAATCCACTGTTTTGGACGTGGGTTCGGGTGATGGTGGCTTGGCAGCAGCGATCATCGCGCGAAAACCAAGCCTGAGATTTAAAGGACTCGACACCCTGGTCAGGGAAGATACGGGAATCACAGTCAAGTTATTCGATGGCCAAACGATTCCTTTCCAGGACAATGCTACCGATTACGTGCTCTTCTCGGACGTCCTGCACCATACCAACGAGCCGATGATTCTTCTGCGTGAAGCGGTTCGCGTTGCCCGTCAGGGTGTGATGATCAAAGATCATCTCGTGCAGGGACTGCTGGCTCAGCCCACCCTTCGATTCATGGATGAAGTAGGAAACCGGCGATTCGGCGTGCAGTTGCCCCACAACTATTGGTGTCCCGAGCAGTGGGATGCCGCGTTTTCCGAATTGAATCTTGAACCCGAACACTACCGCACCCAACTTGGGCTCTATCCGTTCTGGGCGAACTGGTGTTTCGGCCGTGGCCTTCATTTTATCACACGCCTCGGATTCGAGACGCGGGCAACAGATAAGAAAACCAAACGCTCTATTCCATCACTACTTCATTGACTCAATTTCAAATATGCCCACAGGGAGTCAATGAAAGGTTCAAACCGCTGCTTGGCCTCGTCGCCACGTCACATTTTGGACCGACAATCATAGGGCCGGAAAATCCAACAGCCCGTTTGAAGCCATCCCAATCATGAAAAAACTGAATCAATTGCACGTGTCACGATGATGGGCAACCACCGTTTGTGCAGGGTTGCCACCGCCCCTGTCCGCAGCAACCAGCTACCTTCAAACAGCAAGCATCATCATGCTATCCCAAGAGAACTTCCTGTTTTTCGCCACCCTCATCGAGCAGCGCTACGATGCAGAATTCTTGCCGTAATTCGGTACCGGGGCACGGTTTCCGTGAGCGTTAACAATGGAAATCCCGACACAAAAGCATCTTCTATTCGCGGCTATCAATTTCGGAGATGCGGTAGCAACGCACTTGCATACAATGGGCAATCCGATAACTTTATGGATGGCGGAATTGGGCGTGAACGGAGGCCCGAAAAAGAGAATTTGTACCAAACTTGAGGAACTCAAATGATCGCGGAATATTTGATTACGGATGCCCAGACATCGTGGGGTCAAGGCATCGTTAATATTGGTAAAGTGTTTACCGAAAATGGAGACTACAAGGCCGCAGCGGAAGAACACATCCACGAGTTCTATAACTATCAGGAGGGTGTCGTCCTCTTTAAACCAACACTCGCCTCCGAAAAGCAATTTCGCCTTGATTTTGAGGGAGCTCTTTCTTACTTCGTCGGTGGCAACGAAAACTATCCCGAAGATCACGGCTTTGCTATCAAGCCTTGGACAAATGTGCGGTGGGAAAGTGTCGGAACCAAGATTGCGGACGGGATGGCTGTCGCGATGGGGAACTACTTCTTCACGCCAGCTGAAGGTGGTGATGATGTGAAAGTCGAGTATTCGTTTGGCTATACGCTCAATGCTGATGGAAAGCTAAAAATCATCTTGCACGGTTCTCACCTTCCCTACAATCCGTCGGCTTGACGAGCATCTTCATTAGCTGCCGAACTTGCAACACTGCCGCCACAGACGGCGGCAGATGGATCTCAAACTGCCCAGCCAGGCTGACGAATTCACTTTCTTTCATTAATGGCTTCGATGAGATTCCTCGATAGAATCACCGGGTCAGACCCCCGGCACAACGTTCTGCGTTTCACTTAAAATAGCCAGGGCTTGAATCTGGCAGACAGGACAAGCGGAACTAGCACCTCACATCGCAATGAAAGCCGGACCCCAGAAAGCGTCTTCTCACTTGCCCACAGGTGAGCTCTGAGCTGGTTACTCTTTGGCGATTTCCTGATACCCGCAATCAAGTTGTTTCTACATCAGAAATCACACCCGAAGGCTTGGTATCAGTCAATTCGAGGCAACCGGACACTATCTTGCCACACGCAGGAAAGCCCCACGCTATCTCACGCCCGGTCTCGCGACCATAGCTTCGACATAACGACTCTCACGAATTGCCGGCTCATGTTTCATGCATGCCTGGCAAGCTTCATTTCAAAAGTTTCCGACAATCACTTGCCCTCGTCACCCAAAACCAACGCCATCTCAGTTATTCTGGCAGCCAAATAACTAATGACGTACCGCTATTGCCTGATACCCCTGCCTAACCCATCAAATTAAAACGAGTACTACCGTGCCCAATCAACCAATCCGTGTACCCCAGCTGATGCTGCTAGCAGCTGCTCTGTTTTGTACAACAAACCTGCAAGCGAACGAAAGCATCGGTGTTGGTGCCAAGCCCATCGCCGGCTCGGAAGTCATCTTTGATGGTTCGCGAGAAATGCTTGATGCAAAGTGGACCTACTGGAAGGGGCCTCGGTTCAGTTCATCGCTTCCGATCAAATGGAAGATCGTTGACGACCCAGTGGCAGAGGGAACGGTCATGATGACAGATGATCCGGCAGCGGCCGGAGGCAAATACGGAACGTCTGACGTCGTTACCAAGAAGAAATACCGTGACTTCCGACTCCACATCGAATTTCTTGTTGCCAAACAACGTGGGAACAGCGGTGTCTATCTACAAAACCGATATGAGATCCAAGTACTCGACGGCGACAAGACTTCCCATGGCATGGCTGCTGTGATCAATGAGTCAGAATCACCCTATGACGCATACAATGGCACTGGCAAATGGAACGCCTATGACATCATGTTCCGTGCAGCACGTTTCAAAGACGGCAAACGAACTGAAAAAGCCATGGTTACCATGTACTTCAACGGCAAGAAGGTCCACTCCAATGTCCTGATCAACCAGGTGTGGGGGGGACCAAACTCAGGCATCGACGGCGGCAACGATGGCGGCCGTGGAATCACGGATGTCCCAGGAGGATTAAAACTCCAAAACGAGGGCCACGATGTTCGCTATCGCAACATTTGGATTGACGAACTTGAGCTGGCGGAAGCAGATACAAATTTTTAACTGCAAACAGCGTTGGGACTTTAACTGCGAGCAGCGGTGGGAAATTGAGCCCCAGGTCCAGACGCTGGCTGGGAAACTAAAACGAAGGCATCAGGCCGGCTCAAATTTGCCGGCCTAGAAAGAACGGGATGAAACACCTCATCCAGCGATTTCCCCACCACCGCTTACGATTGCCTCAATTTGCTCAGTCGACATCTGCAGTTGTTTACTAATCTCGTCTGTGCTGAGCCCATCGATCCAACCTAAACGGATGGCCGCCTCGAGAAAACGGTCATTGGGTTTTTCCGAAACCTTCTTGACCGCGCGTGTTGCACGACACGTTTCGATTTGCGTGAGAACTCCATCCCAAAGCCTGATCCTTGCTTCTAATGCCCTCACCGCCGCCTGCTCGGCAAGTTGCCAGCGTAGAGGACTATCGCCGCACAAGTGACAGATCATCTCTTCCGCCATTGGACCGTGTGAATCTCCATCCACGTCGATGTGCCTCCGCAAGTAATGAACAAAGTAACCGAGACGCTGGTTACCCAAGTCCCCGATCTCCTCGATCACGCGTTCGAACACCTCTGGCAATAAATGCTCGCGTCCGTAGGCGAACGAAGCTGCAAGCTCACAGCTCTGTGAGTGGGTAGCGGTCGACAAGGTCCGATAGACGAATTGACGGGTGCAATCTGGGATGCGTGCATTTTCCAGAGCGACCAATGGTCCTATGCCGTTCCTCAAAGCAGCGACAAACTCTTCGATCTGGGTTGTACTAGCCTCACATCGTTCCATCGCTCTCAAATACATTTCAAAGTGCGAGGCGTAGCCGCCTTCACCATCGTCGTCACTCTCTTCGCATAGTACGATCTCATTGATCAACCGCCGGGCCTGTGGGTTGCTCGATGGAACCCAAACGGTATCGACGCAGGTCAAGGACCGCTGCAGGGACTTCAAAACCGTCATGAAGTCCCAAACGGCAAACACGTGATTTTCCATGAAGACCTGAACGTCCTCAACCGTCTGCATGGCATCGTAAAGAGGATGCAAACGCAGACGCTCATTCAGCGGTGCGATGCTTTCCTGAATTTTTTCCCTTTGTATCATCTCAGCTCAATCCCGATCTATGTGAATGGTCCCAGCGCAATCATAGCACCGATCAAACGAATCCCACCGAAGGAGGGTTCCGCTCGGGCCAAAAGAGCCGCTGTCTCACGTGGGTTAAATCCCGCCGATTAATCAACGGAGATACCCCGGAGGTATCTTAGTCCCGCCAGCCGATTCGGAAAGGGCAAAGATTCTATGCGAATCAGCCTTCCGATCGCATCGCCCCTCTGGAATCTTGTCGTGACGAACATCGCCCAGCCGCCTACAACACAGACAACGCATCTGTTGGCACACCCACCCCTCTCCCATTGCGGTCGGAGCACCCTTTTTTTACCGACGGAACAACCCGTATCCACTCTGTAGACCGCAGAACAACGAATCCAACAACCTAAGCAGGCTCGATACCGGACCAACACTTACCCGAACAGTCCGGGTGGTAACGTGTGACCAATCGCCACAGGTGCCTGTGTGAGATCGCCGAAGCAAATTCAATCGGTGAAACGCTGACCAGCGGGCAATGTTTCCTGTCAAATCTTGCACTGGAATGGGGCAAACCAAGAATCCCCCGCCCCCCGTCTCAAGCAACAGCTCCGTCGAAGCATCCAAACCACAAGATCATCACAGCCGTAAGAATCACAATGCAATGCAAACCAGTTTCAATGCAAACCAGTTTCAATGCAAACCAGTTTCAATGCCCAGTCGCTTATAATCAGCTTTGCCGGGGCGATTTGTTCCCACACTTCGTTACTACCTTTGACAGACTGGCCTTCCTTCGCATGCAAAAATTCAATTATCCGCGGCGGGTCATTTTCAATCTCACTTTCCTGTGCATGGCCTTCATTCTCAGACTCACTGAGTCAGCCACAGTTGCAGAAGACAGCACATCGTCAACGATGACGTACAGTCACGCTAAACCGCTTGAGTGCGATGGTAGCAAGATCAAACTGAACAACCACGCGACGGTGCGTTGCTACGACTGGGATCAGGACGGTGACCTCGACCTTCTTGCTGGTGACGGCGTCGGCAGAATTTGGTTATTCAAAAACAGTGGCACTCCAACTCGCCCAATACTGGAGTCGAAAGTAGCAGTTGTAGCGGGCGAAAAATCGCAATGGGGAACGCGATACACGGGCATCGCGTTCGCTCAACTAATTGGCTCCGAATTGCCAGACCTTGTTATAGGGCACTCCAAGCGGCTCATCACAGTCCACAAAAATATTGGTTCCACTGAGCAACCAGTCTTTGAAGATCAGGGCAGCACCATTGAGGTTCAAGCAGGTTGTGATGGGCGTTTCGATCTGGCTGATTGGGATGAGGATGGAAAATTGGATCTGGTCACCGGATCCTTTGATGGAATAGTGCAATGGCATCGCAACACGAGTACACGAAACGAGCTGATTTTTTCGAAGGGTGAACCTTTTTGTGACATCCGCATCGCCTACAACTCACATCCTCGTCTTTTGGATTTTGATGGCGACAGTCAACTTGACATGTTACTTGGTCTGAATTGGGGAAGCGTTACGCTTTACGGTCACACGACAAGCGAAACAGGTCCCGGCCTTGCTTCAGGACAACAACTGAAATGGAGCGACGGTAAAAACTTGAGCATTCGACAGCTGAACGGAGACGACACGACTCCTGAATTGGCAGACTGGGATGGGGATGGCGTCCGCGACCTGATCAGTGGTGGGAAGAACGGGCAACTTTTCTGGATGAAGGGAATCGGTTTTCCCTCACGGATCGCAAGACTCAAGACACTGCTTGCGCAACACAGCCAAGACCTTGGCAAAACTCTTCAGGACAATGATCAGGTACGAGAAGAAATCTTTGGGTGTCTGACAGCGATTCTAGCCGATCTTCGTAGCGGTCTGGTGCCATCAACCGCGAGACAGGGCCTGTTCTCATCCTTGGCTGCCTTGGCGACGCAGTACCCTCAATATTTCTGGCGACGGCACTTCAATATCGAGCAGGCTCAACACCTTCCCATCCTTGCCGCGCAATACTGGGTGGTTCTCCTTGAAACTTTGCCAGACTCCGAAGCCAATCGAGAGCGGGTTGCTGAAGCACTGGGATTCGAGTCGGAGTACAGAACATTGCTCGTCGATCTGGGCGTCATTTTCATCGACAATAACACGGCAACGAAGGAGCACCTTGATGCCATGATTCGGCTGATGCGTCAAATGCCACCCGCGACTTGGGATGTTCAAACAATCACGGTCGCAGGCTGGTTGGGACCGGCAATCAAAACAAATAAAATCCAATCGCGATCCGGGATCAATATTTTTGATCTGCCACTCGGCCGACCTGAAAATAGTTTTGCGGGCGATTCTCCTCGTCCCGGAGTCACGGATGTCTATCTTATCTGCCTGGCGCACGAACTTGCCCACAACATGTTGGATACAGTTGGGCGAAAAAAACGGCCAGACCTCTACGAGCGAAAGTTCTTAGGGTTGGCTCAGGCTGCAGGACCACACGTGGTGTATCGATCACCACCGTCAAAAGGAATCGATACGGAAGCCACGCAAGCCAACTTTCGTCGCATCGGGGCTTGGGATGGCCAAAAAGAGACATGGCGTGACGCTTGGATCAGTTACTTTGCTGGAAAGCAAGAATTTGATCGCTCCTATGCACGCGGAAACATTCAGTTCTTTCTGGATGCTCCTCAGGAGGCCTTTGCAACCCTTGCCAATCAGTACTACGCGGACAGCGGTTTGATGCTTGAATTTTGCAAAAAGCGATGGGATACGGGAAACCGCACCAACATCAACCAATTCCTTCTCATCGCGGAGTATCTCAGTGAAGGCAAAGATCGAGGTAAATTCTTCCAATTAAAACCTGGTGGGAAACTGTCGGTGGAATCCGTTGAATTCAAGCGAGACCCCAAGTCTCGGATTCAACAACTGGAATCGGCTCACTTGAAGGCTCAATTCAGCTACGAAGCCAACGGTTTAGTGACCGCATTTGAACTGACAACCCATCCGAGCCAAAAGTGATAGCAAACGTCGGCAACCGATCATAAAATTCTAAGAATTTCACGCCAGGCAGTGACTTCGCTTGCTGATTTCCAGGAATCCTGCTAATCAAACTTCATGTTTCGATTAGCAACTTTACCATCGTGGGCCCTGATTTTCGTTCTGCCGTTGACTGTCCTTGGTTGCCAAACCCTGCAATCAAGCGACGGGCTGTTAGAACAGGAAAGCTCGAATGCCAAAGTCTCCTCACGCCAGTTGCGAATCGTACTTGACGACCTGGTGCTCCAGTATTCGAGCCAAGTGGAGCTAGCAGCGGATCAGATCATCGCAGAAAACAGTGATCCGCAAGTACGCAAGAATGCCTTGTTGTGGAAGATGAATAGCATCGCTTCATGTTTCCAGGCCGCCTCACGCCGGGATCCCCTGGGAGCCTACTTCGACATTTGGATTCTGAATAAACAATCTCTCAGCCTCTTCAACAACCCGAGCGACTCCCCACTCTTTGGTGAATCGCAAGGGATTGCTATCTCAGCGACGCAAGAAATCGAAACCATCATGGCAGAAGTCCTCGACCTGATCGGAGATGACTTACCCGTGAATGAAGCTTTTGTAAATGCCTTCGCACAAGAACACCCGATTAATGACCTCTATTTCAAACGAGCATCAATCACTGCCAATTACACCAAATACATCGACAGCATCAAAATCAAGGGGCCCGAGTTATTGGGTGTTGTCGGCGATATCGATCAACAGCTAGATCAAATCCAACGACTCTCATCGATGTACGCAGAGTTCCTTCCCAAGCAGGCACGTTGGAATGGGGAACTGATGATCATGGAGACCCTCCAGAGCAATGCAGTGATTGCATCACTGCAAAACATGAGTTTGGCAGCCAATGGCGTGGCAACGATTGCCGACACGACACAAACAATTCCCAGCCTGATCGAACGAGAGCGAAATCTTCTGAATGATTCAATCAGTGCGGAACGTGTCGCAACAATGGAAGCGCTCGAAAAAATGCGATCAGCGACGCTGAACAGTTTCCAAGAAGAGCGCATTGCTGTAATGGCACAAATTGAGTCTGAGCGTGACATGGTACTAAACGCTGTCCAAGAACAGAGAATTGCAGCAACTCAGGATCTGAGTCAACTTGGCGAGCAGTCCTTGGTCAAAATGGATCACGTCATCGATACAAAGATCGGTGACATTGCTAAACACGGAAGCGATCTGATCGACCACGGCTTTCGACGTTTGGTCCAACTTCTCGTTGCCGTTGCTGCTCTGACCCTGCTGTTCGTCATGGCATTCCTGCAAATCCGAAAACACCAGCGATTAAAGACTGAAGCCAACCGCATCAGTGACGGCCCCATAGGAATCCACACACCGACAACAGCGGTGCAAGGAATCCCGGTCAACGTGGAGTCCCATCACAGCAGCGGAGCAACTGTGCCGCAACCAGCGGGGGAGAGTCCCCCTCACCGGGCTGCCTAAATCCAAGAGTGCAATTTGCTAACGGGTCGACTTGAACTTTTCTTACCCGATCGAGCCCTCGGCTGATAAACTCTTGGTCTGGTGATGTCGTTGTTATTAGAACAACACAACTGGCAAACCTCTCGGCTCTGGTTAAAAATCAGACCGTGATCAAGCCGAGAAAAGCCCAGAAAAGCTGACAAAAAAGTTTCACAGCAAATCCCCGCAGTGCAAACGCCCGCGCTACCCAGAGGAACAATCATGATGCGTGCTATCCATTACGGAACTTTTGCTTTTTGCATGCTTGTTTTTTTCCAACATTCAGAAAACGCCATCGGCGTTGCATGGGAAGGCAACACCAGCTCACCAAAATTCGAACCAAAACTATACGCATTTCAAAACGGCCTTGGCTTCGGATCTGCAACAGAGGAAGCAAATTTTCTTAAACAGCATGGCTTTGCAGGCGTATGTCAGGTTTTTGACCAAGGTACTGCGCTTGCCAACCGGGTCACCGCTTATGAGAAACGAAACCTCCGGGTCGCCAGCGTTTACCTGAACGTCAACGACACTCCCATTGCTGAAAACACGATCAAACCGCTTGCCAACCGTGACGCAATCCTTGAGCTCACCATCCAAAAGATGTCCCCGAAAACAGTTGCCGCCGTGCGACAAACAGCAAGCATCGCAGAAAAGCTAAATATCCGGGTCGCACTATACCCGCACCATGGAAATGCAATTGCCACCATGCCTCAGGCCATCGACTTGGTACAAAAAGTAGGACACCCAAATTTGGGTATCATGTTCAACCTGTGCCACTTTCTTAAAAACGAAAAACCAGAAACGCTCCGTGCGATTCTTACACAGGCGGCTCCCCACCTGGTTTCGATTAGCACGGCGGGCGCAGACAAACAGGGCACTAACTGGGACACGCTGATTCAGACATTGGATCGAGGCACCTTTCCCCAAGCAGAACTTCTCGAAATTCTGAAATCACTCGATTATAAAGGAAATGTCGCCTTGCAATGCTACGGTGTGAAGGGTGACAAGAAACAGAATCTGCAAACTTCCATGGCAGCATGGAAAGCAATCCTCTCCACCGTCAATGCAGACTGAACCCACGCCACAAGCACGACCCCAGCGTCCCTGCACAGAACCCAATGCTGACTTGCATTGGGTGCTATGCTGGGTGTTCACTATCAAAATCACTAGTAGCTTGTGATTCGTAGACGTCGCAGATGCACCTGAACGATCATTGGTGTTTCCAATCCTTCGCGGTAAACTTCCAAGTTCAGAAGACCACCTGAGGTTTGAATCATCTCCAACAACACCGATTCATTATCGAATGCGTAGCCGTTGACGCTCAAGATCATGTCACCTGGCTGCAATCCAGCAATGGCAGCTGGTGAGTACGGTGAAACCTCATGCACGCCGAGAGCGTGCATATCTGGAATCAGGAAGCTCTCAATTCCAAAGTACCAAGCCGAACGAACATGTCCATGCATCGGCGGGCACCACACCACTCGATAATGGCACGGTCTCCAACAAGACCAGTATCCGGGTGCTGCACAAAGGTCCGTCCAGTGACATCCGTGGCGGTGCCAGTGCCACCCACAAAGTAGATCTGCCCACCAGTTGCAACCTGCATTAACTCCAAAACGCTGCATCATGGTTTTCCTCGCTCCCATGACGATCTGCTGCCGATTCATATTCAGCTGAGGCTTATTTTCCGTTGGCAAAGTCAGCTTGGGTAATTCTTTGGCAAGATCCTTGCTATTCAATGGCTTTGGTTTCAGCTTACTGATGCTCGCGAGAATATTGTCAAACTTCCGATTGCTTTCGAGAATGCTGGACGCATTACCTGGCTTGACGATGTTGCCTGAATCTTCATTACGTCCTGGCAGAAATTTGCCAACGTCGGATCCAGGTTTTCGCGGGATGCGTTTACTCAAATCGAGTGGCGGATTCGCCACTTGAGCGGGTAACCGTGTCTGAAACCTCCGTTCCAGTGCCTGAAGTCCCGGCTTATTTAATCGACTTTCCCGCTGATCAGGTTGTGCGTGCTTAATTGTTGGACGTCCTATTCCCATACCACCCTCGCGAACAATACCGCGCAAACCCGTATCTGCACGCTTTGATTCCGGCACAACGCTACGACCCCGAGGATGCGATGGCACCACGCGTTTTATTCCGCCACGAACACTCTCACCCACGGTCGTCCCCGGACGCAGATTTCTAGAACTTCGGTTAAGCGAAGAACCACTTCCCTCTTTCGTTGACTGCATGCCCGGCAAACCAATCGATTTTGAGCGACTTACTCGCTCCTCGATCTTGTTTGGTTTCTTGGAAACCGAACTGCGAATCCCACTACTGGGCTTGGCAACCATCGACCGCGATTTCGAAGTGGACGGCGAGCGGACTTTCCCCTTTCCAAGATCTTTGTTCGTGGAAGCTGTCTTCGTGAAGGTTGAAAACGAAGAGGTTTGAGCCTGTGCCGAAAAGCTGAATACCAGCAAACTTGGGATTGCAACACCTAATGCTAGACGTCTTCGGATGCTGTGTAACTTTTGCGTTCGAGTGGAATCGTGATGGGTCATCTGCTTTCTCCGGTTCGTGTTATTGTGACTGCAATCGCGGTCATGGCATCGCATCCCAACATTCAATGCCTCGGCTCTCGCGTTTCACGACTGCGACTTTGAGACTGACTGGCTCTTTTAAACGCACCGTCCATGCCACCCTCAGCCGCTGAGGACGAGCAAGCTCGGTTCAAATGCCACAAACTGTTTCAAGCAATAGACTTACAAAAACCGAAGAAACGTCATCGGGATTTCAGAATCGCGCAGCAGGCAAAACCAGAGCGCCGTCACTCTGACGACATGTCGTGAAACTGAACCGAACACCCTCCAGAGAAGAAGCCACTGACGCCGAAACGGCGTAGACTTCACAATGAGTCGTGGCAGCAGGAGGGATAACGAGCTACGGATCCATAAGAACGGTTGGAACCTGACCACCAGTCACACAACTCGAGCGAGTGCCGCGCCACAAGAAAGCCTTCANAACGGCAAGGGACACCATGGACTACACCGCATACAATCGCCACGCATGGGACGAACAAGTCAAACAAGGCAACGAGTGGACAGTTCCTGTTTCAAACGAGCTCATTGCTGCTGCTCGGGATGGCGACTGGCATGTTGTACTGACACCCCAAAAACATGTTCCCAATTCATGGTTCCCCTGCATCTCCGGCCTGAGCATCCTTGGACTTGCTTCCGGGGGTGGTCAGCAAGCTCCAATTTTTGCTGCGGCAGGTGCCCGCGTTACAGTGCTTGACAATTCCCCACTGCAACTGGAGCAGGACCAAATTGTCGCGTGCAGAGAAGGCTTGTCGATTACCTCGATTCTCGGTGACATGCGTAACCTGTCACAATTCCCACCCGATTCCTTCGACTTAATCTTCAATCCCTGCTCAATGTCCTTCATTCCCGACACGCGGGCTGTGTTTGATCAGAGCTATCGCGTACTGAAACCTGGTGGTCGCTTGCTATGTGGATTTACTAATCCTGCAAGGTTCATTTTTGATGAGGACAAATTGACTCAGAATCAATTCCAGGTACGGCACAAGCTTCCCTACAGAGACACCACTCACCTCACACATGAAGAACTAGAAACACTACGCAGCACGAATGAGCCATTCATGTGCAGCCATTCCCTCGAAGATCTCATCGCTGGGCAGCTCAAAGCAGGTTTCACCATCAAGGATATGTTTGAGGATGTGAGCGACAAGGATCCGCTTGCAGTATTTCTGCCTGTGTACTTTGCAACGCTTGCTGAAAAAGACGCTAAAAGATCGATAGAAGAAAACACTGGTCCTGAATCGAAGCAGTAGCATCATCAGAGTCCCAGCCTGCTCCTGCGTTTGGCAGCACTACTGAAGCAATTCGTTTCATGAAGCAGTTGTACCGTCACAGCATCAATCGCCATGGGGCATGCTGGTGCCCCACAGGCACTGAAGGGTGCATGACTCTTACTCGCGTCCGCGTTTCCAGCTAAACCCCAGGAAGCCTTCTGCGAGTGAAAGATGATTATTCGTCTCGTGTAATCGAATCCGTTTTTGATCAATCTTGAGGTTGAATTAAGGTAGTGAACTCAGCTCGAACTTGCATTAAAATCTCCCACATTGCCAGGATTCGGCACCCTCGAAACAAACGCTTCAGGTCTCGCGGGGTAACTGATTCAAAACTTCATTCATCGTTCGTGCAAATCAATGATTTCTGTTGAACCAGCTTTATTTTCGAACATCATCATCACTGTTCAACGGACCAACAGTCTGGCAGGAGGGTCCGTCAGCGGACTGCCCAATGGGGTCGTGATCGAGGGTCTTAAAGGTGTCAGCTCGTTCGGCTCTGATATTTCCGAAGCGCAAAAAGAATATGAGCTCGGTAGAATTCGCTCTGCTCTGGATCGTATCCGACAGATTGAAACCCAATTCAACGGCATCGCTGGACGCTGGACTGCTCAGGTGAACCAAGTTGTTTCTTCGGCTCGGCAAGGAAGGCAGCAACTGTCCATTCAAAAATTGAATGAAGTCAAGAATGCCCAAACGAAGATGCAGCAGTTGGTTGGACCAGCCAGCAAGTCCTTTCAAGACCTTGTGTGTGCACTAGAACACGCGGTTTCAAGCGAGGGCAGAGAAACTACTGACGATTCTGCCGAAGCCACCTCGAAGGCTACCGAACCGACGCAGACGGCCCAATCCACTNCCACCGTGAAATCATCAGATGGGGCTGAGGACTCGTCGATCGAATCAAAAGCACAGGGAATACAAGATCCTATCCCCACCGAAAAAGAGCCACCCACCCCAGATGCAGATCTGCTGGGAAGTTACATGTCAAATTACCGTTTTGGCGAACGATTGGTCGTCAAGAAAGGTAGTGATAACGTTTCAAGGCTGGTGCCACGCCTGGAAAAAAATAAGTTCTACTTTGCGTCCGGCTTTGAACCGCCACGCGTCTTCCGTGTGAGAGAAATCCAACGCGGAAAAGTGATCTTGTACGACACCATCCTTGCTCAGGATGTACTGCTGGACTCAACAGAATTAAGAACACAAATTCGACTCGGAATCTGGAGTTTAAGCCCCAAAAACACTTAACCGCGACGCACCACGGGCATACGAAATTTTCGAGTGAAATACTAATCTGATCCTGCGTGGCAACACCCTCGACCGACAACAAAGTTTGCCACGGCACTTGTGTGCAAAAACACGCATTCAATCGAATCTTTGCTGACTTCGAGCGTTAACCACTCGAAACGGCTTGGGCTGTGAGCCTTCAGCGAAGCGCAAAGGGGCAAGCAAGTCAACTGGCTTCTAACCGAATGCCATTCATAACAGAGGCGTGCGTCACAGCAACATACGAAGCACTGCGGAAGTACTCCAACCAAAAAGATTGTTATGGCCAACAACCGTAGTTCCGTTCTTCGTGTGACCGCTGGTTTCCGCCTACAAATGCAGCCACGCTGCGAACCAACGCACACAGTAGGCTGAGCAGACACCTAGAAATTACAGAACGTAGCGAGGTTCCATCCGACGCATTTTTCATCGCAGTCAACATGAAACATATAGACACTGTGGTACCTTTACTGACCGCNGTCATCACTGATGCCATGCAGTTCAAACGTGCAGATACATTTGACATCCGCCGCAATCGAACTTGACACTTTGAGTCAANAACTGGACTACTCGACTTGCGAAGCCTGAGGCAAGCACAACGCTGCAGCAGACTGCAATTCAGTTCTACCAAAATTCATGTATCCTCATGACTCTGCGAATAGTCAGGCATTTCGTTGCAAACGTTCACTCACATTTTGGAAGAGTTGAAAACCCTCGCCGATAAAGTTTCGGATCGAGTTAGAATCAGCATCCACTCGTTTGCCAGCCCGAAAGTGCAGTACAACACCAGCCTGACACTCCAACGAGCACCCCTGATTTTCTTCACAGACAGCCACCATCTCCGCATCAAGGAAGTCACACGCTTGCTGTGGTTGATCAGATTGAACCACGTAGTTTTTAGCAAACGCAGGATACTGGTCCATTGCTATTCCACCAGCACCAAACATTGACTTGATTCCATCGGCAAAAGCATTGCGGGGCCGCACCTGCAAACTGGGCAGGACCAGCGTATCTGATCGCAAGCTCACGACTGTCGTACGATGATTTGTTTGACTCTTTCCATAACCAGTAATGAACAGGTAGTCAAACACGTGCACTTGCAAATCAGGTGTATCGGCAACAATCAAATTGGTGATTTTCTTGCGGCGACCTCGATTAAAGATCGGGAGAGCCGCCAAGTCGACCGTCAACGACTCATCTCCTGCAGGCTCAAACCTCAAACCCAATTCAGCTGTCGCATTTTCCAAAGCCGCAGTGCGAGCTTTTTCGCGCCGTGCCACGTAGACAAAGTAAATTACAAAGATACTTATCATCAAAACAAAACAGCCACCATAGACCGCTGTAAGAAAGAGAGCCAAATGGTCTCCTATCCAATCTCTTCCTGGGGCATCTTCATCTTTATCGCTGCCTGCCGTCTGAGCCTTTGCCTTCATGTCATCCCAAGCTTGCAACGCAGCTTCTTCTGTCATTGCCCCTGAATCCACCGCCCTCTTCAATTCTTGACGGAATGCCTGCAGGTCCTTGGGCTTATCAAGATTCCCGGCAATTCCCTCTGCCTTCCCGTTTCTGTCTCTGGACCCTGAAACGTCAAACTCAGGAAATCCTGAGCCTGTTTCGGTGGACTGCTGCGAGGCTTTCCCTGTGACCGACGTATCAGCGAAGTTGGCTGGTGCTTGCTGAGCAAGTAATCCACCGCCCATCGTCACCCAAAGCATGGACACGTCACCCATCACGCTACTGAAGAGAAAAGCGACTACGTACAGATAGCACATTCTTGCGGAGCTTTTGCATAGGGAACAGGATTGGATCCATCCTCCAGCACAGGAGGATCATTGTGTGAGTCTAAACTCTCCACTCCGAAGGTGTAACACTTGCAACACACTGATACAGATGACTCAACACGATTTCCGCGGATGCACGGGCACGAAAATCTCCTGATCTTGATTCGCATTTGGTAAACCACGGGAACGCATCGCTCATCTTGGCATAATGCATTTTGTGAGCAGCCAAGATCACAAGAACGCATATGCTCCCACCGCAGCCTTTAAAGTTTTAGTAAGCGGCGGATTCTCACGTACATGCATCACTTGTCATTCCGTGAGTGAAAAAATCAAGTGGACGCGGCCCTCCATCTGGCCCAGTTCGCAACGAATTTTTTCCCGCCATCGTGTTTCACATTGAAGCATTGGAGCCATGGTGCGGTTTCCCCATCGCGGCATCTGGGAGAGCAACTCGGATATCCTGTTGCTGGGCACCACCCTCTTTTCACTCACATTATTTACATGGAAAGCTGATAAAACCATTGGTCTGCTTGGATACAAATTCCTCGTACACTCGCGTGAGCGATGCCAGGTTCCTCGACAGTATTAAGCTGAATTTATTTTGGAAGGGCGAGTCACAGACTAGTCGGGTCACGCATGTCAACCAGCAGGATAGTATCTAAAAAGACAGACCTCCAGTGATCTTCATCAAGAAACAAACCACAGTTACACTGGCAGGCAAATCGGGGCATCGCTTTCAATCCACCCTGCCATAAAGCGGTTGAACAACTTAATCTTCCCACCTAGTGAGACTGCACCTTGGTCCCAAATGCATTTGAGGTTGAACGCAAGTCAGTGGAATCAATGCTAGTCGCTGCGCTCCGCATGAATGGAAAATATAGCGACGCTGGAAAAGGATTTTCACAATTGGGAAAAAGATTTAGTCGGCATATCTGTGGCAAGGCACTAATGCTGCACTATGACCCGGAGTACAAAGAGAGCGACGCTAGCTATGAAGTTTGCATGCCAATCCGAAAAGGAAAAAGCACTGATAACATCGAAGTTCGCGAACTCGCTGGAGGTCCCTGCCTCTCTTTGATTCATACAGGACCCTACGACCAAATTGGTCCAGCTTACATTAAGATCATTGAATTCGCCCGTCAGCAGGAATACCAGATCGAGGCACCAACACGTGAGATCTACCTCAAGGGTCCAGGCATGATATTAAAAGGCAACCCGAAAAAGTATGTGACGGAAATTCAAATGTTAATAAAGGAAACGACAAGTTGAACAGCGGTGAAACCCCGATTACAAGCGATGAATCACGTTAGTTTTCACTGCACTCGGACTGGAACTGCTGCCCGACAACTGGCATGGGCGGATGGGCAGAACAATTCGCTGCCATATCGCTGCACGCTAATTTCTCGAGCCTCTCTTGGACGGCATCGATAGTTGAATCCAACGTCGAAGTCCCCGCGGTAAGTCCGACTACGTCAAAACCGGCAAACCACTGTTCATTCACTTCTTCAGCACAGGTCACGTGAAGGGCCGGTACCCCATGCTGATGGCAAAGTTCCGCAAGTCGGCGGGTATTATTGGAATTCCGCCCACCGACAACCACAACGGCATCAACACGCTTCACAAGATCCAACATAGCTGTCTGACGACGCTTGGTCGGGTGACAAACGGTATCCACGAACTTGATGTCAGCCTCATGATTCTGAGTTGTAATCTCCTCGCGAATCTCCTCCAGCAGGCATGACGGCATTGTCGTCTGACATACGATTCCAAGGAATTCACTTTCGTATTTTTTCACTGTCTTGATATCGGGAACAACATGGTAACTCTCCAAGTCCTCAACGATACCTTGCACCTCAACATGCCCCGGCTTTCCAACCAGCACGACATGTCGCCCCTCTGCTGCCAATTGCATCGCTGCATCATGAGCCCGTCGCACAAGCGGGCACGTTGTATCAATCAATTGCTTTCCGATTGAATTCAATCGCCGACGTTCCCTATCACTCACACCATGCGCGGTAATCAGAACTGCCGGCGTTTCAGGAACTGCAGCCCGCTCCGTTTCCGATGACTGCACAAAACCAGCAGCATCCAACTGATGTATCACTCGTGGATTGTGAACCAATTCACCATGAATTGTGACCTGACTTGGCTCAATTATCTGATCAGTGATTTGCAATGCGTCACGAACTCCAAAACACATTCCCATCTCTTCCGCTCGTATGATTCTCATCGTGTCACTCTCGTAGATAATTTACCAGCAATAAACAAGCGTTCTCAAAGAACAAATTTCGAGGATCATTCACTGAACGAACCCACTCACCACCCCCAATCATCTCACGCTGGAGACCAGCCACCCGACAATTTCGATTGATTGGAATCCATCTTTTTCACGTCTGGCTGACCATCAGCCACAACGCGTTCAAGAACGCTAATGTACTCAGTGAAGCGTTGTCGTCCTGCATCTGTCAGTCGGTACATTGTTTGCGTACGCGTTCCGTTGCCACCTTTCCAAGTTTCAACCAACTCAGCTTCCGACAATACCCCTAGGTGACGACTTAGGTTGCCATCAGTTAAGGAACAAAATTCCTTGAGGTCATTGAAAAGAAGTCCATCTGCATGGGCAGCAAGTGAAGCAAGAATGCCCAGACGAGCCTTTTCATGCATCACACGATCCAATCCTTGGTATGCGAACCTTCCGGCTGATCCTAGTTCCAAATCTGACTTTTTCAATTGCGATTTACGAGCCATGCTGACGCTCCAGTGTCCAATACAAGATGGTGGCACAAAGCAACTGCCCACCACCAAAACAAAGTGCCATTTTCCAAGGAGCCAGAAATTGCTCTCCCGGCCCTCCATAAAGACAAATGCAACCACACACGACGTAATAAAACCCCACCCAGCACACCATCGATGGCAACAGACGTGAGGATGCAAACACTCCCAGCCCAAACAGCAAAGCCCACAACCCAGGCAACATCCAGGCGACCAGTGGCGCTGTTCGAAAAATGCTGATCGTTAGCAAAGCCCCTACCACCACACACGGAAGAAACTGCTCGACCGCCAAGCGGGTCATGTTACGTGCCAATCCTGAATCTGACTTGTGGGCCCGCATCACCAGTTCCACCCCCGCAATCAATGCACTCAAAGCAGCAACGCCAACCCACAACAGCAAGTATCTGGCGAGATCATTTTCTGGATCCTCTACCCAGCGTGTCTGAACCGCGGCAGCGAATAAGCCGAGCACTCCAGATGCACCGACCGTCAAAGACCGATAGCCACGAAAAACGCCGCCCCGCGCCATCTGTTGTCGAATATCGGAGATCTGCTGAAGCGCTTCGCGAAGCTCCACTGAATATCCCTTCCATCTATTTTTTTTCTTACCGTGAAAATGAAACGCTATCGCTGCAATGCATGCACAGATCGCCGCGACAAAATGCGATTCGTCCTACCCGTCGATTCAATCACCGGTATCTCACCGACTACCAAACCCATCGGACAACGGTCGCTTTCGTTCAATAGCCATCACATGACCTTCCCCATCGGTACCTGAAACAAACCCGCCGGCCTCAAAAAGCTTGGACAATCCCGGTTTCCAAATCAGCAAATCCCAGTAGCCATCTTGACGATGTCTGCCCATGACACGAAAGCGGGTCGAATCTCGCAATAAAAATCATTGTCAATATTCGATTCCAACTTCGTGTGACCACTGGGACATTCAACAACAAATTCAGCGTCACCTTTATCACCCGAAGTGCTAGAAAAGAACCGATTTTCAATCGTGATCTGGCGTTAACCGACGTCAAAACGGTGTAAACCGTCATACTTCAATGCTCGAAAATGCTCTCCCTGCCACACACGGACTCCCAAGACTGCGGCCAAACAACCGCTCCAAGCACGGCACACCTAATCAATACATCACAAGTCACACGCTGTACTGGCGAAACACTCGAGGTGGTACACACACCAACGCTCACTTTACATTGCAAAGTAATTAGGAGCAGGCAGCAAGTCAACGCAAATCTCGAATTTCGTTTGCAAAAATCTAGTGGGACCAGTAGCAGCATGCAGACCTCATCGAAGGACAGAATAGGGCCTGGCGAACTACTGCAACTCCCTGCAATTGCAGACTTATCTACTGTCGTTGTGCCTGCTGTGCGTGGCAAGGCTTGCTGCCGTCCGCGGATTTCTGGCTGCAAATCTCCATCCGAACTTGCCTCAGGATTGAGATTTCACGAGCGATTTGATCGCCCCAAACCCATCTTGCCGCCGACCCATCCTCAGGTTCCCCCCCGCGGCCAAACAATCCAGCCGCAGTGAGGGAACGCGCATCTGCGATGCTTCGTTCATCGCCTTGTTATAAAATGCGGCAACTGTTGTGAAATGCAGGAAGGACGATCAATCATCAAGAGTCACTCCCATTAAGAACGGTGCTCCTGCTGTCATTGTGCTGCGAAAGTCGATCGTTTCAATCTTGCTTTCAGGCTTTGGATTTTCCCAGCTCATGGTGTACAGCCCGATGTCTCGGCCGGACACCTGCGAACTCGGATGAACCCACGCCAGCGTTCCATCACTTACTTGCCGAGTATGAGAGTTAGAGAGGAACCAGTCACGCACATGTTTTCCGGCGCAGATTTCAACAGTCCGTGTTTCCCCATCTTCGTAATGGACAACGACCTCGCCAATGCAGGTTCCGTGTGGCTCCGAGTCCCCCCACCCTGCTCCATGCAGTAGATGCATTGAAGTTGCTTTCCGCTCAACCGGAATTCCGGTGATCTCGGAATTCAAACCGTAGAGGCCGGCCGATAGTTCGGTTTCTGTACCCGCGAGAGCAAGAACACCTCGAACATCGAAAGATATTCCGGCAAAACTTCCGACACCAGGAGGTATTTGATTAAACGTCTCCGTCAGACTTCGTGATGCCTGCTCAGTCTGATAAGGAAATTCACCAAGTGAAACATTGTAGTGCCTGGTAAGGTCAACAAATCTCGAGTTGGTATCTTCGCTACGTTTGGGGATGGCTTCATCCAGAACAGCTCGACGAACCTCTCTCTGAGTTTTCCTCGCGAGTGAAAACTGATTCAACGCACCTAAAATCTCTGATTTCAACAGCAGGCATTGAGCACGATTGTCGGCTTCCAACTCAAGTGCTGCGTTCACCGTTGCGAGAGCACGTTCAAATTCCTCAAAGCGATAATAAATTTTCCCTAGCACGTACAACGCTTTTGCATCATTTGCTCCTTCAGCCTCTATTTTCTGGACGATTTTCTGAATCTGCTTGACAACAGACTGAGTGAGCGGCAAGCCTTGAGTGATCTTTCGCATGGCGATTTCCGCGACCAGCGATATATCTTGTGGCTCACGTTCCAACTGCTGATCAAAGGATTCGGCAGTCATCGCAACTAAAAATGGCTGTGCTCGACTACCACCGATCTTCACATCCACGTGGTCGATCGAATGTTCTGGAGTCGGATTATTCCAGGTCGATTGGTGCAAAAGCGCGTCACTTTCGACTGAAAAAGGCGTCACATTCGCTGCCCGCCAGACGGTACTCTGCGGTGAGGGAGCGTCATGATCTTGAGTGACATCACTGATGTCCACGCCATAGCGAACGATATGGTCATGAACATCTCCGTTTGCCAAGTAAATTCGATAATTCACGACTGGTGTGCCAGGCCTGTCGTTACTGAATGTCGCGTGCAGGAAATGCAACTGGTCCCCTTTGACACCCACCTTAATTCCGTCGACCTGCTTGGAGTAAAGATTGTGCATATCAATCTTGTCTCGAGCATTCAGCTGAATCAGTCCACGAATGTCATAAGGCGTCCCATGAAGAACATGAATTCCCATCCGAAGTTCATTTAAGAACGGTCCGGAATAATTGGGGTAACTTCGAGGTGTGTACCAAGACTCTTCGAGACTTGCGTTGTAGTGCTCAGAGAGATCCACCAGATATTTCGACACCCCAGACTCCTGAGGTGGAATCAGAAGTTTAGAGAGCCAATTCCGCCCCTCGAATTCACCCATCTTTGCGTGAACGTCCTCGGTGAACTGATCCCATAACAACTGTTCATCGTCATCCAAAACGACGGCAAGAGTCTGCTCTCCCTCACGTCGCTGCAGCATGTCTGCAGCTTCCTCCACACGCCCGATTTTCCATAAAACACGACCTTGCTGTATTCGATAGGCCAAGTTTTCTGGATGGTCCTTCCGGAGTTCTTCAATCAGCTTCAAAGCTTGATCAAGCTTGCCAATTTGGAACAGAACTTCTACTCGCCGATAAGTAACTTGAGGATTTTCGGGATCGGTCTCGACTGCTTGCTTCGATAGTGCATCCAATGCGTCTTTTGTTTTCTCAGTCTGCCCCTCAATCAGGAATGAGCGTCGAAAGGCTTCCAATGACGAGCGATCCGCATCATCTACTGAAGCGTCGGCGGTCTTTGATTCAAGAGAGATTGCAACCAGAAAGGGAGCCGAATGTGTGTTGGTTGACTCAAAGGAGATCGATCGAATTTCAACATCGGGCCGCGGGTTCTCCCACACACTGTGCGAGAGTGTTTTGCACTGACTGTAAAGTCCCTCGGACCATCCAACCCGCGCCCGCGTTGGCTTCACATAACGATGAAACACCCACGGAACGACATCCTGTCCAAAACGAATTGGGAACTGAACCTGCTCGTCATCAGCGTAATGCAGGGTGTAGTAACCAACTATCTCACCTTTCGGAATTCGGAGCTGGGTATTGGATACGACGTTATGGAGAAAATGCACATATTCAGCCGATCGATTAACAGGGATGTCACTAACCTTGGTAGGAATCGGTACCGCAAACTCCTTGTTGGCAACAAAACCACCGCCAAGCCGCACGAAACCCCGCAAATCGAAAAGAACATCATTGATCGGGACCAAACCGATAGGCAAACGTTTCCATGTATACAGGCTATTGTTTTGTTCGGTCCGCGGCCGGTAAGGCATCTGCACAAGTGTTTGATTGTACTTGGGTCCGAGATCAATTTGATCCGAGGTCGCATCCGTTGACCGAGGTGGAATGCCAAGACGAAGCATGTAATCGTGCGCTTCATCAAATCGCTTTTGCTGAACTAGTTCGTCACATCGTTCATCAAGCAACCGCCCGTATTGCCGCCAATCAACAGACCCATCTTCAAGGTGTTGTAAAGACTTGGCGATGGTCTCACCAAGCTCTTCCTCGCGTTCCGCAGACGCTAGCACCTGCGACCGCAAACGCCAAACTGCTGCATCCTCCGGACCCAACTGACAGGCGTACCGAGTCAACCAATCTGCCTGCAGCCGGCGACGCTCAAGCGTATCTCCAGTCTGGAATAATCGGGTAGCTCCGGCGATAGCTAAATTGTATGGCGTGAAATTTTTTTGCGAGAGAATCTGCCGTAACGTTCCCACCAAGAAGGGTGCCTGATTCTCCCAATCCAACACGTGACGATTTTCAGGCATCAGGCTGATTGATTTTGTGAAAGCCTTGTAGGCCTCTTCCGTCTGCCCTTGCTGGTGCAAGTCGAAAGCATGGACATACCAGGCGATGGGGGCTTCGGCATCGAACTCCAAAGCCTTGGCAACGGAATCGGTTGCAGATTGACCTAGAACCTGTTCCACCGCCCCTTTCAATGCCCAGGCTTCTCCGACTTCCGGAGAAAGCTCGGTACCCTGCTCACAATACCAGATTGCTGTCTGGTCCCATTGCGTTTGAGCATGTGGTTCAAGCCTCGCACGAACGGGCGAGACAGACAGTAGATAACCAATGCGGCATGAGATCAGCCCGTTGTTCGGATCCAGTAAGAATGCTTCATACTGATCACCTAACGATGATCCGCGAGACTTGACGTCCACATAATCCTGAGTGGAAAGGTCGACCAACAGATCGGCCCGACGCTCCAGTGGATTACTGAAAAACCACTTGGCCCACCGCGTGTATCCATCCTGCGAAGCTGAGGATTCGATCGATGATTTCAGGTCCGCCAATCCGCCGGAAACCGCTACTACGGCGCCACTTTCGTTAATGCGTTTCTTTGCAACACGCTCTGCAAGCTCCGGTAACCAATCTGGAACAGGATCGTTAATCGGTGGCAATTCGTAGACCTTGACCGCCCCATCTTCACCGCAAGTTAGCAACCTCTGACTATCTGGACTGAAAGTCAACGTCCAAATTCGATCAGAATGCTGCCGAGCACGGAAGAGCCGCTTCCCCGTTGAGACTTCCCAAACAATCATCAAACCGTTCACTGTACCAGCAGCGATAAAACGACCATCGGGGCTAAATTCCATCGCACCGGTATAAATCTGGCCCTCACACGCAAGTGCTTCAACTGGCCTTTCACCCGTACGCCAGTTCCAGAGGTCGATCTGTCCGATGTCCCATTCAGCATTTTTGGCGTTACATACCGCCACGATATCGCCACCGGGGTGAAAGACGGTTGCAAGATTGCTCTCACGACTTGGAGCAGTCCATTCCAATTCACCCTTCTCGACATTCCACACCCGCAAGAAATCACCGAATCCAGAAGTGGCCACGTGCACACCATCAGGACTCACGCCAAACGCGATTCCCGTACTGAGTCTCTCGCCAACTTGAGTAATTTCACCTGTCTCACTGTCAATCAGACGCAGGATGCCATCACTGCCTCCAAAGATCACGTTCTCACCTGTCACAGAGAAGCGCGCGTCTCCCTCCAAATTGATCGGGTCAAACACAGGAAATCCTGACTCCGTGTCCCAAATCCCAACCTTCCCTTCGAGTGTCTCGATGAGTAAACGATTTCCAGACCGATCGAATTCTATAGATTCAGGTTTGCCGCCGGGAACAATCTCATATTCCAGAGCATCCTCGGATTCGAGATCCCAGACACGAACGACACCATCAGATGAGCCTGTCACTAATCGATCTCCATCAGGATTGAAGATCGCGCTAGTGATACCCTCACCATGCCGGAACGTTTTCACCGTTTTGCCATCAGCGACAGTCCAGATTTTGACTTTCGTATCACGGGCGCTACTACCTGCGACGATTTGCGTGCCTTCTGGGTTGAAGCTTGCTCGGTAGACCGCTCCATCAAACTGCTGAGGCAGCCTGCGGGCCAGACGCGGTCGAGCCGACCAACGACTAAGCAGTCCAAACTCCAACTTGGTGACGCCTTGTGCAGTCAACTCAGTTCGTTCAGCCGAGACAAACTGTGTTCGATCGCGTAACTGGGTGAATTTTGTCGCAAAGCCGCCGGTGACGGTCGGCAGAGGAAGCAGCAATTGCTGCCCAGTCCGTGTGCTGAACACACGCATGGAGAGATCGCCCACATTGAAGGTCACTACTTTTTGGCCATCCGCGGTGATCGAGAAGGATGGCTCAAACGGATGTTCAATTGGCCGAGTGACCTGCAGTCCAGAAAACACATCCCAGATACGAAGAGTACGATCCTTGTGCGTTGTGATCAGGCGACTGCCGTCGGGGGTAAAATCAGCCACCTTCACAAGAGAATCATCGAAATCAAAGCGATGAATCTCTTTTCCACTTTCCAGATCGCAGACTCGAAGCTGGCGTCCCTTCTGGCTTGCGATACCAACAATCCATCGTTCGAGCAAATTCTCTTGATCTTGGTAACCCAGAAAGCGAATCGCGGCGAGTGATTCCTGCGATTGAACTCCGAAATCATCTTCAGTGATTTCGCTGACAATATCACCCGACTCAAGATCAAGAATACGGATCATTCCCTGCTCAATTGTCCGGCCGGCAATCATCAGAAGCGGTTTTGTGGGATGAAATGCAACTCTCCGAATAGGAAATTCAAACGTCTTCCGATTGAACGTTGGCGGAGTTTCAGAGTCGTTAGAAAGCGTCTGAAGGTCTGCCCAAGCCACTGTCTGTTCAATTCCAGAAGAGACAAATAGCCAACGGGAATCGGGACTCATACCACAGTCGCTGATCCCGATCCCGTGCTTGAAATCACTCACGACCGATTTTCCATCAGATGCTCGCCATACACTGATGGTCTGATCCGCATAGGCAGCGAAAACATGCCGATGATCTGGACTCGGCCCTGCAGCACCATCGACCAGCGGTGCCTCAGAACCTCGGTTCAAAGGAATTGCTTCTCCGGTTTTCCCATTCCATAGCAGCAACTGCCGCGTCGGCACATCGTCCAGCAAAACGCGAACCTCATTTGGCACACGGGACAGCACTTCATAAGGTCGGTTGAACCGGTTCCTGACTTCCATGACGGGGGTCACCGCTTCACCAGTTTTCGTGCTGAGCCCAACAATACTGCCGTCTTGGTCCGGTAACGACACAAACAGAAGATCACCGGATTCGGTGAATGTTGGCCAATCTGCTCGCTGACCGCCATTAAGGGGAGCAATCCTCGCTCCTGTACTAGCATCCCAAATGAATCCAACCAAGTCATCACTGAGTGACCAAAGCAAGCGTTTGCTTTCATCCGCGCCCCAGTAACGGAAAGGCTGATCCTGCTCTAACGTTTTGTCATCTTCGATGGGGAAATTATTGCTAGAAAGCAACGAGACGATCTGAGCGGCAGACTGCCAGTAAGTGGGTTTCGTTCTCAATGATCGAGCAAAGTAAGCCAGTGCAAGATCATTTTTCTCACTTGCAAGTTGCTCATGTGCTGTGACGAACTGAGAACGCGTCAGCGTTTCATTCAATTGCACTGCCGCATCCTCGGCTTGGCGCTGCGCCGTTTCAGCAATGTTTTGTGATTCCCGTGCTTTTGCGGCGTTCTTCTCCGCATTGACTTTTTCCATCTCTGCCACTGCAGCATTTTCGTCGGCGAGACCTCGCTGGCGGATGGACTCTCGCTGCGCAATCACAGCAAAAACAAACGCAATCAAGGCAACAACCGCGACCGCGGCCACACCAGTCGACAGAATACGTAACCGCCGTGCGGCTCGCTGTTGACTTTCTGCTCGCTGTGCTTCGGCAGCTGCTAATGCCTTGGCCTGCTCAAGCTCTCGCTTTCTTGCTGCTTCCCGCTCACGTTCCGCGGCAAGTGCTGATTCCTCACTACGCAGCAAGAATGCCATGGCCTGGTCGAATCCGGTTGCATACCGGACAGCCCATTTTGCGGTTGGAGCCTCGTTGTCTCTCCAAGCGAGCGCGATCTGCAAGTCTGGATCTCGATACAGGCCAGCCCTGTCCTGCCCATGCAATTCTGCAGTTTCCGTCAAACGACGATAGATCCGCGCAGACTGTGCTTCATCATCAACCCACTCCTTCAGACGAAACCAGACTCGCATCAAGCTCTCGTGAGAGATATCCACCACCGTTTCGGGTGTGAGAGGCACTTCACTCGGTGGCATGAGGAACGTGACACCTGGATGACGATAAGCTTCGACAACCTTGACAACCTGCTCGAGTTCTGCACCAGCGATCTGCGTCAACAGATCCAAACGTGTCGGTCTCCGAATTCCCCTGTTATCGACTCCACGTTCCGTGATTGCTTTAAAAACCGCTTCGGCCACCTGCTGAAGGGTTTCGTCAAGGCTTGCAAATACTTCATCTGCGTGCCGTGACAACGCCTCTTCCATCCCACCGACATCGAGGTAGTGCTGCAACTCCAATGCATCGCCAGCACTCTCATCGTCTCGCCAATAATCGAACGTCCTCATCAATGCGTGCTGCAGAACAGGCAACTGATCCTGCTCGCTCCCGAGACTGTTCAACAGTTCCTGAACCAGTGAGAATGCAATCTGTCCACCGCCAACTTTGATTGGCCCCTCAATGCAGGAGCGAATCTGATCGCGTGTCAGGCGCGGAATCAGATACTCACCCTCATTCACGGCCTCAGTCAGCCCACGAAACTCGGTGCAATCGCCCAAGTAGTCGGATCGCATCGTGATGATCACAAAGATCGGCACATCCCGCTGTGCCCCAGCTTCCAGAAGCAAATTGACAAAGCTAACCGCCTGTTCTTCATTACTCGCACCACTGCGTTGAAATCGAAAGATTTCCTCAAACTGGTCGACCAGAATCAGCACGTTAGTGCCGGTTTCGATTTCCGACTGTCGTATTGCCTCAACAAGCCCAAGCCCGCTGTGATTGAGAGTGGCCAGCAGCTCGCCGATCACCTTGGGATCTTCAGGATCTTCAAGAGATGCCTCTGCCACAGACTCGGCCAAATTCTTCAGCGGCGCCCCGCCAGGTCGCAATACCAGAGTTTCCCAATCTGACCCTACTTCCTTCATCATGCCGCCCTGTAGTTCAGGCAGCAGACCTGCACGCACGAGCGACGACTTCCCGCTTCCAGAGGTTCCTGTGACCGCGAGAAACCGCTGTTTGCGCAGCAGGGTTACCAGTTCCGCAACCTGCTGTTCGCGGCCGAAGAACAGGTAGTCCTCTTCTTGATTGAAGGGCCTAAGACCGGGAAACGGATTAAAAATATTCGACTTCATATCAGGCATAAATTCATAAGCGTTGGCATGGTGGCCAACGTCCACTGTGCTTGCTAATTACGTTTGCCGGCTGGACTTGATTGCATCCACAAATTCCTCCAACACAGATCCATCAAACGGTTCAGATCCATGAATTACCTGCGCAGTGTGACTGCGGAACCGTTCTTTCCGGCGATCAATGGGTGGTGCGATGTAGACGGCCTGAAGCGAAATATCACTGGTGCGACCGTACCCACGTGCCTTCATCAAATTTCGCACCTTGATGTCGACCCATGAATGGCGTGCTGCCCCGTAGTAAATCAGAACAGCGTCAGCATCGACGAGATTCTCGCGGTGTGCTTCAGCTGCTTCCTCTTCCTCAGCTCCAAATGCCGGCAACGAGATTTCCATTCCTTGATCAAACAAAAAATCTTCTAACACCTCGACCGCTTCCTCATCACGCTCATCGCAAATGAGATAGACGCGTAGTGGTTGCTCACCGGTGTCACTAGTCGAGTTGGTGTTCGCCTTGGGAGTCTTGGGCTTCAAACGGTCGAGCACATATTCCTTCAGGCCTGACAATTGCCCCTGGATAATTTCAGCACCAGCGTACAAGTCCGGGGCAGTCTTGAGACCCTGCAGAAAATCCTGCTGCCTCTCGTCTGCGATCTCCATGTCACGCGGAATCCACACAACACGATCCAGATCACCTGCTTGCGTTTTTTCTGCCGCTATCCGATTTTGAATCGCTACCAACGACTCACTCTCGCCCTCTGGCACAATCCCGTATGACTTACCCACGGGATGAATTGACAGCGAGCTCTCACTCAAATAGTCCGTCACCTGCGGCAACAACTCATCGCCCACCATTGAAAGCGGTTGCGAAGGCACAACCTTGTGCCCGCGTCCAATTAATTCCCGACGAATTTTCTCTGCTTCGCCAGCCAAGTCGGATGTTGTCTGAGCCAAGTAGATCGTCTGGGTATCACCATCAGTGACAACCGATTGAGCTAACGCACCAGACCTCTGCTTCAGCGTCTTGATCACAGGCCACAATTCCTGGCAGACGTCATAGACCCGAGAATAATATTTCTGGTTCGCTTCCGCGCCAAACCGCTCATCGAACTCACTGACCCGACTGGAATCGGGATCCTCTTCAAAGAATGAGTAGTCCATCAAACCGTTCAGACGCGACCTCAAAGATGCCGGCATTTCAGACTCAGCTACCGGTGTCTTGACCACCTTTAAGAACCGGTTTCGAGAATCGACCACCGGCCCGCCGGAGCTGATTGACCGCGATGCAAAATGTTCCATGAACTGATGAGCTGCAGTCGTTTGCAAAAAAGCGGGTGACAAGACGCAAACGACCGCCTCCAACTTTTCCAAAGCAGGCAGAATTACATCCCAACCCTCATCACTACTCGGCAAAGTTGTCAGTTTCGTTACTCGCAAATCCTGACCTGAGAGTTGCTGCAAACGAACTTGCATATGCTCAGTCAACTTAGTGACCCAACCATCCGTCCCCGCTGTGATTGGATGATCATCGACCTGCGCTGCAAGAATCACCACATCACTATCGTGAATCGAACCAGCTGATGATAAAACCGAAGTCCCATCACCTGCTACCTCCATGGTTTGGTCCAACCCGCCCCCAGGCATCGGAGCAGTGAAGGCCCCTATCGCCCCCGGAAGGGAACCGGTTTGCAATGTTTGCAAATCCTGCAAGAACGCTACCGGATCCGGATAACGATCATCGGGGTTCTTGGCGAGACATCTCTGCAACAGCAAGTCAATGTCAGACGCATTCTCCACGCCTTGCTCGGCAAGGGGGGGCACCTGTTGATTTAGGATTCGATCAAAAACATCACCAAGCGACGCACCAGAGAATGGCGTCGTACCTGTCAACATTTCGTAGAACACAATGCCAAGACTGAACAAGTCCGACCGGTGATCCACAGGCCGTCCGCGAACCTGTTCAGGGCTCATGTACTTGGGCGTTCCCAGCACCGATCCAGCAGCCGTCATCGACGTATCAGCCGTGACGGGTTTCGCCAAGCCGAAATCGGTCAACTTGGGGACACCCTCTTGGGTCAATAGGACATTCGCCGGCTTGATGTCCCTGTGAATGATATTGGCGTTGTGTGCTGCGACCAGAGCAGAGCATAGCTGCCCCGCCAACGAGACCGCCTCATTTTTCCCAATACGCCCGGCTGCACAGCGATCGGCTAACGAACCTCCCTCGACGTACTCCATGATCAGGTACGGACCATCCATGGTTTGGCCGTAATCATAAATCTGAACAATACTCGGATGATTGAGCGCCGCTATCGACTTCGCTTCTGTCAGAAAACGCTGCACAGATGTTGAATTGGCAACCTCCGATCCCAGCATCCGCTTGACAGCAACTTTTCTTTCTAGCCGCGTATCGGTTGCCAGATGCACCTCACCCATGGCTCCCTTGCCAAGCACTTTCCCCAACTTCCAGCGAGCTTCCAGATCGACGACTTCCATCGTTTTATCGAATTCTGGAGTTTCTTCGGACATGGCAGTCACTCTCAGGAGGCGTGGTCGCTCACCATGGTAGTTAAAAGCGGGAACAAGCAGTAATTCAAAGAATAACCACCTCCGATAAAAGCCACAAGTTTAATGCATGATCCAGCGTTCAACTCCACATGATCAGCACTGCTTCGACGCAAACCAGTCCCCTCTGCTGGGGCACAGATTTTGGCCAAGATGAATACTTTACTAACCTTGCTGAAGTAAAATAACAGCACTCGCTTCACCTTACCCAGAGGCTGATCAACCTCACCAAGAGGCAGATTAGCCACCAATAGGCAGAGAGAGACACCGAATCAAAATCGGGATTCACCTACGACTAGCCAACCTGCAGTGCCCAACTCTGCTGTTTCAAATGTGATTTCACGCGTGAAACCTTCAACCGAAGAAGGCAGGTGTGGAGCCGTGAGTTTCTTCGCATCCACGACTTTTAGAGTGCAGTCGTCGATTTTATTGTGCGATCCGGTAAACCCGGCTCTGATAATTGGGCAAATACTGCGAGCTGGTCAGCACCTGTTAAACTTTTGCTTGATTCGACGTCTGCCAACCCGAGTCGTACCCGAACACGTTTCAATTTGGAGAATTGCTGTGTCCCCTCGTTGCACAACATCATTGATCGCCGCCCTATTCGTCGTCAGTTCCCTGAGCATGAGTTCCCTGAGCATGAGTTCGCTCAGCACAGTGTTTGCCGACTATCCCCTGCGTCCTGTTCCGTTTAATGAAGTTGAAATCAATAGTGAGTTCTGGCGTCCTCGCCTGCAAACACAGCGTAAGACACTCGTCCCCTTTGCGTTTGAACGCACCCAACCTGGAGTCGAGCACCTGCAGGCTGCTCGCGATTACCTGGCAGGCAAAAACGCGGAAGGTCACCGAGCACATCGATTCATTGACTCGGACCTTTACAAAGTAATGGAAGGAGCCGCTTACCTGCTTCAACTGAGGCAGGACCCAGAGCTCGAATCAAAACTCAATGAACTAGCCGATGTCATCAGCGGTGCTCAAGAGTCAAACGGATACCTTTACCCCTCGCACACAACCGGGGTTGGTGAAGAGAAAAACATGATGGGTGATTCGCCCTACACATTCGTTGTCCACAGTCACGAACTTTATAATGTTGGACACCTCTACGAAGCAGCGATTGCCTATTTCCAAGCAACAGGAAACAAAAAACTGTTGAATGTCGCCGAGAAAAGTGCTCAGCACATCAATAAAGTATTCTTTACCGGCGATCCCGGATACAACGGTGGCAAACCTATTCAGCAAGCACCGGGGCATCAGGAACTGGAACTGGCTCTGGTCAAATTGCATCGCGTAACTGGCAACCAACTCTATCTCAACATGGCCAGAAAGTTTCTGGAAATACGGGGCGTGACTTACGTGCCAGATGGTGAAGGTGTCATGTCACCTACTTACGCGCAGCAACACTCTCCCGTCAAAGATCAAACCGAAGCGGTTGGACATGCAGTTCGCGCAACATACCTGTACTCAGCAATGGCCGACGTCGGGACTCTTACCGGGGACACAGAATATGGTGATGCTTTGGACAAGATTTGGGGCAACATCACCAACACTCGCATGCACATCACCGGCGGCTTGGGTGCGGTGCATGGGATCGAGGGATTCGGACCGCAATACGAACTACCCAATGCTGATGCCTTCAATGAAACATGTGCCGCGGTAGGGAATGTACTTTTTAATTACCGCATGTTCTTGCTTCATAAGGATGCACGCTACCTGGATGTTGCAGAGGTTGCGTTACTGAACAATGTGCTGGCTGCGGTAAATCTGGAGGGGAACCGTTTCTTCTATGTCAATCCACTGGAAGCTGATGGCAAATACCCGTTTAATCATGGCACAGCTGGCCGGGCTCCCTGGTTTGGCACAGCCTGCTGCCCTTCCAACATGGCTCGTTTGCTTCCACAAGTGCCCGGCATGACGTATGCCCACGATGACAACGATGTTTACATCACTTTTTACGCTGAAAGCAAAACCGAAATCACGCTAGATGGGGTGAAAGTAAAACTGCAACAGCGAACAGCCTATCCCAATGACGGAGAAATCAGTGTCACGATAAACCCTGCCGCCGACAAGCAGTTTCGCCTGCTATTACGAATTCCCACTTGGACAGGTAACCAGTTCGTTCCCGGCGAACTGTACCGCTATGCGGATCCCGAACCCACAAATGTGAGTGTCAGCGTAAATGGAAAGACGGTACCGCTCGAAGTGAACAAAGGTTTTATTGCCATTGATCGAAAATGGGCCAGAGGAGATCAGGTCAACCTGATACTCCCAATGCCTGTTCGCATCAATGAGTGCCACCCCTCAGTCAAAGCCAACCAGAATCGAGTCGCGTTCACCCGCGGGCCGTTTGTGCTGTGCGCTGAGGGCATCGACAATGGTGGTGCAACACAACGATTCTTTGTTGCCAAAATGCCTGCAGCAGCAGACGCGACCATCACCACAGCGAAACTTGATTCCGGATCTTTCCTTCAAGTGACAACCGACGCACAAGCTATCACGGCGACTAAGTCGGCTGAGCCATCACCGCTGGTTCTAACGCCCTATTACGCGTGGAACAATCGAGGCGTCAGTTCGATGACCGTCTGGTTCCCTCGCAACTCGACGATGGCCATTTTCGACCCGCATCAATTGCCCAAGGAGAGCCCATTCTCGAAAGTGATCGCATCACACACCTGCAATGATGACACGATCTCTGCCATCGGTGACCGCAAAGAGCCAAGATACTCCAGTGGGAAAAAGGTGCCTCGCTGGACAAGCCGTCCCCAGACAGATAAATCACAATGGATCGAAGCAAGATTTCACGGCACCAAAAACCTGCGAAGTGTTGGAGTCTATTGGATGCAGGATCAATTCGATGTGAAATTCCCGGCGGAATGGTCACTGGAAATCGAACAGAATGGCGAGTGGAAACCATTCGAACTGTACGTTACTGACCGCTACGACACCCGAGCTAATCAGTACAACGTCGTGCACCCTGCTGCTCCGATCCGCTGCGATGCGATTCGCTTGCTCATGACAGCCAAGCCAGAAGCATGTGTGGGAATACTTGAAATCATGCCGGAGTTCGAAACTGACTGAGGCGGCCCACTAAAGCCGACGAATCTGACGCCGCTGCTGCGAAACTGGCGGGAGACTCAATCGATGTTCATCACACAGCAAGCTACTGACTCAATCATCCACAAACCGAGGCTACGTGGATGTGCCCCCACCACGCACACCTTGCTCAATGTCAATGATCAATTTAATGCACTCAGGCGGCACCAAAATCAGCACAGAACAAATCACCATCCCGAGAATCAAGGCTAACCAGCAGACCAGGATCAAAAACACAACGCCAGTGAACGCCATGATGAACGAGGGTCGGTCTCGATTGACTTCCGCCGTCCTTGCAGAAGTCCATGCCCGCCAATCCGCAACCACACTGGCGAGAACCTGCGGTGACACACCCACGTTTCGTTTGAGGCGGTTTTTCACCTGAAAACCGCGATAGTCATAACTTGACAGTTCAGCTAACAAGCGAGAAGCATTTGCTGCTGTAAGTCCTTGTCCCTGATTCGACGGAGCCAACAAACCATCAATGGTTGTATTGTTGTACTTCTCAAGCCTCTCGTCACATGTACTGCTGGCACTGGAATACTGTGAGTAGCCGTCGTACATCAGGACAAACGGATTACCGACAAATGCGAGTGCAGAACATCCCGCAATGATCCACCATAGCAACACCATCAAATTCCGAAACGCCATGAGCGCCGGATAACGTGACGCGGAAACACTCTCAAAGTGAATGGAGTCTCTCCACCAACCGCGAGAGGGAGTCGGAACAACGCGATTTTGACGGCCAGCAGCACCACCACGCTCTGGTTTTCCTCGATAAGCAGACTCTCGATCAGCCAGATCTTCATTGTTAATTTTGCCTGCCTCCGCATCCGCACCCGCATCATATGACGGGACAACAACCTCAGAACTGGCCGATGGTGTGGGCTCAAGAACCCCTGACGCATTGGATAACATATCCTGTGCTGCCGCCTCAGTCGCCATATCCTCAGGATCAACGAGCCATCGGTCATCCACCTCGCGTGACTGCCCCACCGGCTGTGCAGCAAGAGCCTCACCGGGGTCGTAACTTACCTTGTGATCAACTCCTGATCCCCTCAATCCCTGAGCCTTGGCCTCCTTGGACTTTTTCTGTTTCGCCGCTGACTTTGCCTCCTGTGCCAAACGGCGTTTCTCCGCTGCCTGCTTCAGTTTTTGTTGTCCCGGAACCTTGAAACCCTGCCCACATTCAGGGCATTTGTCATGAGTTCCTGCCTCCGAAAGCATCGCACTCAAACGCAACTGGCACTTGGGACAATCGAATTTTACAATCGGCTTACCGACAAGATTCTTCGTGTACTCAACTGACATTGCGAATTCTTCGAGGCAGAAAGTTGTTGGCTGAGTAGCTGACTCAAGCAAACTTTTATGAGCAGATACAAATCGCCCACTACAATACCAACCTCACGTTGCTTTTGCTCGCCTCCCATCCAAATTCCACCGCACGAAAACCGCCCTTCCAACCCAGATGGTGCCGTGCAGTCGGGAATCGCGTCAGGAACACGCTCATGCGACACCGTCTGTTCTACATGAACGCAAAAATTTTCGTGTCACCATCTTCCCCAATAAGACCAATCAACGATTGAGAGCCCGGCTTACTGAAATCCCATTAAGGCAACGCCCGACAATCAGCATGCCAGGACTCAGGGCGAGCCGCGCGGCCCTGGCAGCGTGGTCTAATGTTCAGTTTCGTGACCCTGCGTCCAATGAACGCCAGATCAAGCTGAACCGAGCGTCGGATTCCTAAAAAGAATCTTGTAACCGCTCTGCGATACGAGTGTTGGGTATAGAACGCAACGTCCGGTAGTGATAGGTCGCCGTCGCACCCTCTGAGCTGTAGCGCATCGGCAACTCAACCCTCACCCAAGGCAACTCGAGGTCAGTTCCTTGGGTGTACGTTGCAACCTGCTTCAGAAAAGAGTTCCGCTCATCACGGGACAAACTTTCTGTAACTAACACGACCACCCCTGTAGCACCTGTTGGATTCTCTGGAAGCGATGACTCAGTATCATAGGACATGATCGTGCTATCTGGCAGAAACACTCTCAAATTACCACCCAGCCGCATGTCTGGGGTCACAACGATTTGCGGCGTTGTTTCCAATTGACTCTCGATCTCGACCGCCAATTGATCGTAGGGCATATTCAACCAGCAGTACTTGCCTCTCCATTGACCCGCCAGCGGCCGAACCGTCATGGCACCAAGCAAGACAAACATGATTGCGACTGTCATCACTTGTGCCAAATTCTGCATCCGAGGTCGGGATAAAACGTGTCCACCGAACCGCAGCACAAGATAAGCTGGCAGCAAACAGACAAAGGGCTGAAACCAACGATTCTTGAATTCAATTGCATTGCCTGACAACACCAGCATGAAGAGGATTGCCACCACGACGATCAGAAATCTCTCGATCAGCAACATGGCCGATCGTATTTTCATGGTCGGCTCAGGGATCGTGTTGTTTTTTCGCACGTATAGAACCGCAAACACAAATAACGTTAGCCCACAACAGGCACCCGCTGAAATCGCAAAAGCCTGAGATCCCGACCACATATTATCGAACCAAGAGTCAGACCTGTCTCCCGTCAACGTCTGCACAGTCTTGCGCGATGCGATCGTTGCATGATTCAGTACCCACAGCACATGAGGCGTCAAAATCACCGCCGCTGTAGCAACAGACAAAAGCATCCTGTTGTTCAACAGCAGAGATCGATATTCAGTGATAGTCAGACCAGCGATTAAAAAGCCGACAACAACGATCCCGAAATTGTATTTGAACATGATGCCTGCCGCGACAATCAATCCCAGGCACACGTAGCCGATCCATGGCTTTGCAAATTTCTGACCCGCCATTCGGACGATGCAATAAAACAAAGCACAGGTCATACATGTGGCGGCAACCGTGTGCGAAAGATCACGATGACTTTCCCATGCGATCTGTGGAATGGTGAACATCCCCAGCGATCCAACAATCGCCAAAGGAACACTTTCCGTGACTTCCTCAATCGCTTTAAACAGCAACCAATACGTCAGCAAAAGGAAACCATTCTTCATCAGAGCCATCGCGAACGCATTGCAACCCAGAACTTCAAAAAAGAGAGTCTGAATCCACGTATAGAGAGGTGGCTGGCTGTTGTAGCCCCACGCCATACTTTGAGACAAAAACGATTGTTCAGACTCATCAAAGTTCAGCGCTGGCGAAATGACCCCCCTCAGCAACGCATGCGCACAAAAATAGGCTGCCAAGCCAATTAAAACCACAGAGCGTCGACTGAAACCACGGTTCATAGATCAAGCTGCTCGTCGAAAAGGGACGTGAGCAAGGTCACCCGTTGAATGAGAACTGAGCAAGCCAGCGTTACAGGAAGCCGCGTTACGATGCGTCTCACGAACTGAATAAGTCGAATTGTTGGACGAATCAAAATAGATTCGAGTCAGCATTTCAGCCAGGACGCCGAAACAGATCAACTGCAGCGATGAAAGCATCGCAAGACCGCCGAGAAGAAACATGGGACGCGTACCAATGTCCTCCCCAACAACCAGCTTGGAAAACATCACAATTCCCATCATCACAACACCCACGGCTCCTACTGCAAGCCCGACCGTTCCGAAGAAATGCCCCGGTCTTGCACGGTATTTCAAAAAGAACAATACCGAGACCAAATCCAAAATAACGCGAATGGTTCGGGAGATGCCATATTTTGATTGACCAAACTGACGTGGGGAATGATTCACATCGATCTCACCAATCCGACTTGGATGAGTGACCGATGCAATCCATGCCGGAATGAATCGATGCATCTCTCCAAGCAGCGAAATTTGGCGAATGATACTCGCTCGATAAATTTTCAGACTGCAGCCGTAGTCCCGGATCCTCACTCCCGTTACTTTGGCAATTAGCCGATTGGCGATCCAAGAGGGAATCAAGCGTAAAATCAAACCGTCTTTTCGTTTCGCCCGCTTACCAACCAGCAGATCGAGATCATTTGCTCGAAGATGGTCGACCATTCGTGGAATATCTGCGGGATCATTCTGCAAATCACCATCAAGCGTAGCGATCAACTCACCGCAAGCTGCATCAATGCCAGCTTGCATGGCAGCAGTTTGTCCGAAATTGCGATTCATCGTGACCACTCGAGTCGGCAATGAGATCTCGGCACAAGCCTCGTTTGCAGCCTGCACTGTCGAATCCGTGCTGCCGTCATCAACGAGAATCAACTCCCAAGTGACAGCTTGCCCGTTCTGTTTGGCTGCTGCCTCGGCCTGCTCATGAGCATCACAAATTGCCGCTACCAAATGCCCAACTGACTCTTCCTCGTTGTACAAAGGGACGACAACTGAAAGTTCCTGCTCGGTGGCCCGATCTTGGCTTGTGACATCCATGTCATTCATTTTCATGCTATAGATTTCTAAAATTATCTGATCCAGCTACTCAACCCAATCGCAGCCCCATGCCCCTGTCATCCTTGAGCTGGCACTTGCCAAATCCGCAACTCAATACGCCATCCAACCATTCAAGACGATATCAACCCAAATCTGATTCTGAACGTTAACATCCTGTGGGTAACGGGTACAGATCAAGTTCACTGTGACCATTTGAAGCTGACTCTCATTCAGCCAATGAATTGAAAGCAATATTCGACTTACTGACAGGTAGCTCAAAAACAAGAACACTCAAAAGCTCTCGACCAAAAGAAAAAAAGAGGACTGCAAACTTGGTCAGAACAGCACTTCCCCGGGACAGAACACCGCCTTGCAATATGCTGCGCCCTGAGTCCTGAGTCCTCGACAGTATCATAGTTTGCTAGCATCTCGTGGTCAGTTTGATCTTCATTTCCGTTATCCTGCCAAGGAAAATCCTTCCTGAGAGAACAAGGCTAAAACAGGGAAACCGGGTGACTGAGTCAACTTACCAATAGCATTCATCCTCATTCAATCGAACGCATTTACACGGAGCACACCGAACCATGAACGAGTCGCTCATGAAAGAAATAAGCAGGGGCACAACTCAGCGACGAAAGCAGTTCATGCCTTGCTGTCCTGACAGCAAAAGCCATCCTGACGCATCTCGCGGGCCCATCGTTCCAATGCACACGTTGCTTCGAATCATTTTATTGATTCTCGCCGTGGGATTATCGCCACGTGTGTTTGCAACGACTCCCTCGATCGCAACAAGATTGACGTCAGGCCGGGCGGACCAGGTCGGCGTTGATGTTGAACTTCTGAGCAAGGCAGCATCGATGATCCGAGAGTCAGTTACGGAGGACAAGATTCCCGGTGCAGTCATCCTGATAGCCAGAAACGGGAAAATAATTTTACATCAGGCATTTGGACATCGAGATTTACAGCGCACGCAGCGAATGAAACCAGATTCACTATTTCGCATGGCCTCGAACAGCAAGGCGATCACAGCAGCTGGAATCATGCTACTGGTTGAAGATGGAAAACTGGATTTGGACAAACCGGTAGGCACCTACTTAAAAGCTTTCCGGAATGAGCGGTGGAACGAGATCACACTTCGCCACCTTCTGACGCACACCAGTGGCATTCGCATCAAGCCGCTGTTCTTTACTCCCGTACTACAGAAGTCAGCAACTCATCCCCAAGCCCCGGACCTGCGTCTGGAAGTCAATCGTTTTTCAGCAAGTGCACCTTTAGAGCCTGCGGGCAAAACCTATTCCTACAACAANGCCTGCTACAACACACTNGCNGCCGTNATCGAAGAAGTCACAGGTTCCTACAAGCANCACCTTCACGATCGCATTTACCAACCACTGGGCATGCTTGACAGTTGCAATCACGAGTCGGATGCAGACCACAACCGGATGTCAACCGTTCTCCGACGCCAGCGGGATGGAACATGGAGTAAGGTTTGGAAACCGGGCGACGCACCAGACTGGCCATTCCCACGTGGTTCGGGCGGCATGGTTTCCAGTGCACGCGACTACGCACTATTTTGCCAGATGCTCCTCAACAGGGGACAATACGGAGGGCAGCAGATACTGAGCAGTGATTCAGTCGCGGAGATGACCAGTCCACAAACACGCCACTGTGAAGCGGCCATCAACTACGGACTGGGATGGAAGGTGAGCGAACTAGGTGGCATATTCTCGCACAGCGGTTCGGATGGCACCTTTGTCTGGGTTGATCCAAATCGCGACTTGATTGGCATGGTTCTCACACAGTGCAACGGGACCAAGCCCCCACGCACTGAATTTCGTAAACTCGTTGAATCCGCCTGCATTCAGCCCGAACGCGGCGTGGACGAAATTCACAATAAGTGACAAGAAGCCAAATCAAATACTGTTTCACTTGCGGGGCAAGAATGGAAACAGTTTCCGGATATCAGAATCCGAAGGCTGTCGGCCATACTCGCAAATCTCAAAAGCCTCGGCATACCTCACTTTGTTGGCATGCTCTTCTCCATACCAACGGATCAAGCCATTACGAAAACGCTTGGCCTCACCTGACTGGCGTTTGACCCACTTTTCTCGCAGCCACTCGGCACGTAGTTCTGGCTGTGAGGCAGGGGGCGCTGCCTCCATTCGCTCCTGACTTCCCAACGCGCCGCCCTCGAATGTCTGTGATACCAGCGCAGTCAGCGCATTGACCTTGCGTTCAAATACGGGATCGACATCGACCACAATATCCGCCTCAAAAGGATACGGCTTCTGGAATCGATCACTGGAGTACAGAAAGACAGGGTTCTTTTTCAGTGGGGTCACCAACGGCATGAAAAAAGGTACAGCTACCATGTAAGCGGCATCCTGAACCAGGACACCAACGTAACGATGATCCGGATGATAATCCCATGGGCGATGTGAGATGACGACATCTGCATTCCACTCACGAATCAGCCGGGTAATTTTGCGTCGGTTCTCAAGCGTCGGCATGAGTTCGCCATCGTGAATATCCAGCACTTCTGAGGTCACGCCCAAACTCTTAGCGACCTCCGCTGACTCAGCCGACCGCCGCCGAGCCAAAGCCCCACCAGCCATCCCCCAATGCCCGATATCTCCATTGGTCACCGAAACCAGTTTGACATGGTGCCCCCTCTCTGCCCACAACGCCGCTGCTCGACCAGCCTTGTATTCAGCGTCATCAGGATGGGCACCAAAAACGACGATTCGCAATTTGGCATCTTCCGTGGAATCCTCAACAAGTGTGAATCCCGAAAAACAAAAAGTCAAAACCAGTAATAGAAGAACTCTCATTCAAAAGCGCCAGCCTTGAGAAAATCAAGAAACGTTGACCAACTGCGGGCAAGAGAACCGGCAACAAAGCCGGTNAAGCATGCGCGTTTCCGACTGTCAAATACTCTGCAAAGCAGGCTACTCAGGGGCGTGCCCCCTTCAGACGCGTCCTGTAAAGCATGTAGCATTCAGCCCCTACAAGAGTGGCGCACCTACACCTCGCGACTAGCCTTGCCAGTTCAGCCACGTGGACGGCACCAAATCCTCACAAATCCAGCAGGGATTCAAATCGAATCAATAAAGCACACAATCCCGCGCCCCAGCGCAATCAAGCTTTAGCCCAACACATCTATCCGCTCGCCCGTTCGGTCCACGACACTTGTCTCGACAGCAGAGCGAAAAAAAACATTCGTCAACAACCCGCATCCGTTGTGAATCAAAAATGAACCGATAGCCAACAGGGACTTCCCATTGCCATGTCCGTCATTGAGAATCTCTGGCCGCAAACCATTTTAAACATCAGGTAATCGTGTGAAAAAGTTCTTACTGGTAAGTGCAGCAATACTGGCGTTAATATTCATTTGCGGACTCGCAGGTTCCTCCTGGCTTGCGAAATCGACCGGCAAACAATTGAAAAAGTTACGCACCGAAATTTCCGATGCTGGAGACCCCATCTACTACACGGACTACGGAACAGAGCCTGTTCCTGAGCAGAAAAATGCTTTCGTGCTGCTGTCCGAGGCAGAGGCGGGAATCGATGCATACTCTGAATTAGTCAGAAGTCTAGAAGCCGAAAATGAGTCAACGAATTCCGGCATAGAACAATCGAAATCACCTCTCATCCTGAAACAGCAGAAAACATTTCTTGCTGAAAACAGCGAACTCTTCGACTTATTGAAAAGGGCATCCCAACGCCAAAGCTTCCAAACTGACATTGACCGCAGCCAAGGATTTGGAGCGAGCACTGCACACGCAGAAACATCAAGACGAGCGATCGAGATGCTTGCAGACAAGGCAAGCATGCTCGCATCCAACGGAGAAGGGGACGCTGCAATTGCGGTCTGCCTGACTGGCTACCGCATTCTGCAGCTTACTGGGCAGGAGAGATGTCTAGTGGGTTTTCTGATGGAATGCGTTGGCTTGGAAAAACTTGGCAAAGTGATCCAACAAACGCTGACCACGTGCGAGGTCTCTGCGACAATGCTTGAGGCAATCGACACACAACTGCAACAGTTTAACTTGAACACCAACCTCACGAACACAATTAAGGTAGAGCGAGCTACTGGAATACAGTCATTTCAAGACTTCCAGCAGGTCGACCAAAAGCCAGACGAAAAGCAGATCCCTCTCCCAGCCTTCTTCCTCGGGACAAACATCGGCAAAGCCTATTTCGATGATGACGAGTCTGCGTACATTGAATACATGAATGAATGTATCTCGATGGTGAACCAGACAAAAACGTTGCGAGACCAACGCATGAATGGACTGACAGAAAAGTTGTTAGCGTCCACTTATCTCAAACCCATCAGCAAGTTAATCATTCCTGACATGAAGAGCATCTTCGATGCGAAAGACGATGCAACCGCAAGATTAAGAGCATTGCGAATTTTGTTGGCAATACAACTTCAACCTGACATGCAAGTCAAATCCCTGCCAGCAGAGATCCGCGCGGACCCTTACACTTCCACGGATATGACTGTCAGGAAAAAGTCCGATGGCTGGTTGATCTACAGCGTCGGGCGGAACCTCATCGACGACGCCGGTAACCTGATCCCGATTGCCCCATCACAGCCACCTCTCGACGTCGGATACGGACCGACCTCATCAAAACCAACTACCAACAATTAAAATGGACATCAGTCCCAAGATCGTTGGCACGTGAAGAACGCCTGCGAACACCCAAAATCATCATGCCAAAACAACCCGAAGCAGCTAGCGATCGACCCGTAGACGCACCGATAAACAACTCCCTCGCAGCACCACCAGCACCTCCTACTGGAAAAGCTGAGCGAGTCGTTTCCCTTGATGTTGTGCGTGGCTTTGCAACGTTGGGTATCCTGATCATGAACATACAATTTTTCTCGATGATCAGCAGTGCCTACTTCAACCCAACAGCCTATGGAGACCTGAGCAACAGCAATCATTGGGTGTGGTACCTCAGCCACCTGTTTGCGGACATGAAATTCATGTCCATCTTTTCGATGCTATTCGGAGCTGGAATCGTACTGATGTCAAATAGGCGATCAACGCTCGCGTTGCCTGTGACACGCTTTCATTTCCGCCGAATGGGCTGGCTGTTGATACTCGGATTATTGCATGCACATTTACTGTGGTCAGGAGACATTCTTGTCTCCTATGCTTTGTGCGGTTCTGCTGTTTTCTGGTTTCGCAACTGCTCCCCCCGATTGTTGTGGACCATTGGTGTTTCGTGCTTCGCTATCGCCTCCCTGATTTCAATCATGACAGGTCTTTCGATGCCCCTTTGGCCGCCGGAAGACATCCTGCAACTGCGACAGGAAACCTGGCAACCGCAGGCTGACACTATCAAGCAAGAAATTGCAGCCTATCAGCAACCCTACTTACAACAATTACCAACTCGCTCTGAACAAGCATTCTTGATGGAAACCTTTCTGTTTGTGTTTTCCACCGTGTGGCGATGTTCTGGTCTAATGTTGATTGGAATGGCTCTATACAAACAATGCATTCTCACGGGCGAACGCTCGGGTGCCGTTTATGCGGTATTGATTGCGATCGCAGTTTTTATTGGAATCCCAGCGACGATGTATGGGATCCACCAAAACTTTGAAGCCGACTGGAAAATGAGCTACTCTTTTTTCCTCGGAGACCAATTCAATTACTGGTCGAGTCCACTCATCAGTCTCGGATACGTGGGTGGCATCATGCTGGTTTTGAAATCGCCGATGCTTGCAAAAACGACATGGCCACTTGCCCCTGTCGGGCAGATGGCACTTTCAAACTATCTTGTGCAAACATTGATTTGTACCTTTCTTTTTTACGGCCACGGGTTCGCTCAATTCGGAAACTTCTCACGAGTCGAACAACTGATCACGGTACTAGCAGTCTCGCTGGTCCAGATCGCGTTCTCATGCATCTGGCTAAAATACTTTCGATTCGGTCCGCTGGAATGGCTGTGGCGAAGCCTTACTTATTGGCACCGCCAACCTCTCCGCCTCCAGACTTGATACGAAAGCATTCGTCTTTGACGAAATCAGGAACAGCACTCTTTTCATGAAACGGAAACATTTCACCGATCACGGCGGTTCATGTAAACTATTGACAGGCAGGGCCACTTGCCGCTCACTATGAATCAATTCGCCCGAGGTCAGTTTCAATGCACCCCCAAGAACTTGCAACACGCTTGCACTGGATCAAGACAAAATTGATCTGTGTCACGATCTTGATGTTTCTGGGAAATCAAGTTTGCGAGGCGTCAACAAGCGTATTCGACATGATGGCGATTCAGGATCCCGACACGCTTGAAATCGAAATACTACAGGACTGGCACTTTGTTCCAGGACCAATCGCAACACGACAGAAACTCGTCACCATCAATGTGGGTGATCTTTGGGAGGGCCAGGAATATCGCGTCCCAGTAAGATTGGTTGTCCCAGGACACCAGAAGGCGCAGGGTTTTCACCTCACGGGTGGCAGCACACCGTCGCGATTAAGTACGGACACCAAGCCAAATCGATTGGAACGCGACTTACTCAGCTCCGGAGTTGGCCTTGTTTTCACGGTCGTGCAGGAACCGGGAAGCTATGGCCAGCGTGAGTTGGCAGCAAATGCCAGCAAACGTTTTGCAGAAACGCTTAACCCCCGCTACAAGATTCAGTATTGGGCTTGGCCAGCGACATTGATGCGGGCAATCACGACAGCCTATGCTGAGACTGATCATTTTGAAACAGGCAAAGTGGCTGTCACTGGATCTTCCAAGAACGGTGCGTCGCCATCAATGGCGATCTTGCACGACGACCGAATGACCGCAGTCCACGCAACCGTATCCCCGATTTGGGATTCACCACTCAGGCTTTGTGATCGCGACGCTTGGGATGAACTTGAATCACAACCGGGCCGCCGCGGCATGTTCTCGGGTGGCAACTTTGGCCCAGTTTTTAATCGGGCGGCGTTGGCAGCAGGGCACACGTGGTCCGACCTTCAGAAATTCACAGCGGACATTGCTGATGACGTGTTTGTATCCCGCAATCTGGAGCAACTGCGACAGCGCAAGGTGGACATGCTATTCCATCCCGGAACGCATGACAGCGTTGCCTATGACCTTGCTTGGGGTGGTGCCCATCATCAGGATATCCCTGTTTACCTTGGAGCGAATACCGGGCACGGAAAACGGGGTCATCCCCAAGGTGAAAGGGACCAACAAAACAAAGCTGCATTTCTTCTAAAACACTTCTTCCCCGACCAAGTGCAAGGTGCGTTGTTGTCTCCTCCCGGCATTACGTACAGCCTTGAAAAGAGAATTCTCAAAGTCCAGGTCAAGTTTCCGGGCAAATCAACTGCTGAAAGCGGCCGCATCTGGTGGATTTTTGATCGAGCTCCTGACGGAAGCCCGAACTACTTGAACGAACTCATACCAAATGAGAACGTGTCCGAAATGCGGCACGATCCAAAACTGGACGCATGGACAGCGGAGATTCCAATAAAATCAGGAATGTCACGTGTCGATTTTTTCAGCAATCATCGCAAAATCATCCGACACAACAAAGAATCTTACGCCACCTACCTTTCGAGCCCCTACACCCGCGTAAAACTCGACAACTGATTTCCAAGACAATTCCAAAGCCGACACGAAATACCATTTCGGTTGCCCTGCTTGCAGAAACACCAGCACTTTCCAGCAACTTCAAAAACAAACCATCCTGAGACTCATCATGCGCCACATCCTGTCCCTTTTGTTGCTGACTACCACAACAGTGTTCCATGCAACCGCCCATGCAACACAACCGAATGTTGTCCTGATCATGGCAGATGACATGGGCTACGAGGCTTTGTCAGTCAACGGAAGCGAATCTTGCAAAACACCTAATCTGGACAAACTGGCTAACGGGGGGATTCGATTCACGAATTGCTTTGCCAATCCTCTTTGTACGCCATCGCGAGCCAAGATCATGACGGGCCAATACAACGTACGTAACTATGTAAAGTTCGGACTCCTGGACCGGGGACAAACTACATTCGCCCACCAACTCAAAGCGGCTGGCTACACCACCTGCATCGCCGGGAAATGGCAACTGGGCAAGGAAAAAGATGCTCCTCAGCATTTCGGATTTGATCGCTCATGCCTGTGGCAACATACACGCACTGGCCGATCCAAACAGGACGGCAAGAACTATGACCGACGATTCGTTAATCCGATGCTGGAAATCAATGGTGAGGAGAAAGAATATCTGGACGGTGAGTATGCACCCAAGCTCTGCACTGACTTCATTTGCAATTTCATCGACCAGAATAAAACCAGCCCATTCCTGGTTTACTACCCTATGATCTTGACCCACTGCCCATTCGATCCCACTCCCGACTCCAGTGACTGGGATCCAAAACGACTTGGTTCAACAACTTACAAAGGTGACCTTAACGATCCCCAACGACATTTCAGGGACATGGCCGCCTACGCTGACAAGATGGTCGGACAAATCGTCAAGCAACTCGACGAATCTGGCGTGCGTGATAACACGCTAATCATTTTCACAGGAGACAACGGCACCGACAAACCGATCATCACGCCATGGAACGGCACCAAAGTGGTGGGTGGCAAAGGAACCATGACCGACATGGGAACTCGTGTTCCGATGATTGCGAGCTGGCCTAATGGGATCAGTGATTCCGGGCGTGTCGCCGATGACCTGATCGAGTTTGTGGATGTCATGCCCACCCTGTGTGAAGTCACCGGTGCCGAACTGCCTGGTGATTATCCCGGCGATGGACAAAGTATCGCATCAATCATGGAAAAAGAAGCTAGCTCGCGTGTCAAAGACTGGATTTACATCTGGTACCGAGGCAACGTTATGGTCCGCGACAAACGATATTCACTCGTAGCAAAAACAGATGGAACCAACGCCACACTAACACGATACCAAGGCCCTTTCGACGGCAAGAAACTTTCTGATTCCGAGCTTACCGAACAGGAACGCATGATCAAGAATCAGTTCGCATCCACATTATCGAAACTCGCCAAAACGAGGCTCACCAGTGTTGACAAGGAGATGTGGTCTCAAGCGGAAGATCGAAAGCAGCCGAAAAAAAAGAACAACAAAAGGAAATGAGTATGCGATGGAACCGCAACATCTGACAGTCATGCACTGGGGTTACCTCTCGACGTGAATCAACGAATGCATGCTACAGTGGTCCGATGCTGGGTACTTTTGGATGCTCGAACAGCATTGGAAAACAAAATGAACAAAATCCTGACGCGCACCATCTCCCTTGCATTGGTCATTCCACGCCTGGTCATTCCACGCCTGGTCATTCCNNGNCTGGTCATTCCNTGTCTATGGTTTATCACGGGTCTCAAGCCCATTGTGAATGCTGCAGAAAACGAGCCTGCAAATAGCCCCAACGTATTGTTCATTGCCGTGGATGACCTGCGTCCAGAACTTGGTTGCTACGGTTCAAACATTGCAAAGAGCCCCAACATTGATCGTCTGTCAGACTCGGCTGTCACGTTCACGCGTGCCTACTGCCAACAGGCGGTCTGCAATCCGTCACGTGCAAGCTTGATGACTGGCTTGCGTCCCGACACGATCAAAGTCTGGGATTTACAGACCGATTTCCGCAAAACCACTCCCAACGCTGTCACCCTCACTCAGCAATTCATGAAACATGGCTACCATGCTGTGGGCATCGGAAAGATTTTTCACAACGACCTTCAGGACCCACTCTCCTGGAGTGAACCGAAACTGAATATTGCGGACTATCCATTTGATCCGGACGCGGTCTATCGGGGCAAGGACAATGTGGCATGGATTGAAAAACGCAAGGCTGAGTTGATTGCAAAGAATGACATGCGTCGCGTCGACCGTTTTGGCAAGTGGTATCTGAAACATGTTGCTACAGAAAACGTTGACCTCCCCGACGACGCCTATTTTGATGGCGCCCAAACCACGGTCGCAATTGACAAGATCAAGAAGCTAGCAAACAACGAGAGACCATTTTTCATGGCAGTCGGGTACTACCGGCCCCACTTACCCTTCAATGTTCCAAAACGCTATTGGGATATGTATGACCGTCAATCGATTCCGCTGGCTGAAAATCGTTTCCGACCGAGAAATGCGCCCATCATGTCAGTCAACACAGCCCGAGAGATTCGAGGCTACACGGATTTCAAAGACAATCCCCGTCCGCACGAAGGATCGTTCACCGATGAGCAGTCTCGTTTACTGAAGCATGGGTACCTGGCCTCCGTCAGCTACATTGACGCGCAGGTGGGTCGCTTACTCGATGCTCTCAAAGAACAAAACCTTGAACACAATACCATCGTAGTTCTATGGGGCGACCATGGTTGGAAATTAGGCGAACACAATAGCTGGTGTAAAATGACCAACTATGAAATCGACACACGAGTTCCTTTGATAATCCGCACGCCAAACGCCTCAGAAAACGGCAAGAAATGTGACCGACTAGTAGAGTTCGTTGATGTTTATCCATCGCTGTGCGAACTCGCCAACCTCCCTTTACGAAAAGAGCTGGAGGGTGTCAGCTTTGCTCCACTTCTCGAGAACCGGAACCTACCCTGGAAGAAAGCCGTATTCAGCCAATTCTTGCGTGATGGAATCTGGGTAGCTCCCGATGGTGTGGCCTACATGGGGCGTTGCATCCGAACACGCCGCCATCGATACGTCGAGTGGAAAGCCAAAGACAGGAACGATATCGTCGCTCGCGAACTTTACGACCTCGACTCCGATCCGCAGGAAAACAATAATATTGCTGAAGACGCAAAGCATCGCGAGTTAATTCAAAGCCTCGCAAAACGACTCAGCGCTGGATGGAATTCACCTCAAAAACAAACGCCACCCAGCAAGTAAATCTGACGAAAACTGTGCTCCTGCCGAACGCAACTACGAGAGCAATCACTCCGCAATAGGCGACGGAATCATCTTGCTACGGAACCATCTTGCTACTGACACATCAAGACGCATTCCACCTCATCTGGGTCTCCATCCACTCAAGTATGACTATGTGTCCTAGTGCAGAGGCTCTATTCACAACTTTGCTTGTCTCGTAAATCACCACGGTTCATAACGATTACAGTGAAGCGACGGTCAAATCAACATGAAGCTTTCGCGAAATGACGGGGGTCAGGCACTCGCTGCCCTTTCCCGCGGACGATTAACGGCTAGCATGATTTCAGTTCACTGTCATGGATGACGTTCACAATTCCCTCTGCAACGGTGAAACAGTCATGCGTACAATCAAACCAGCAGTCGCGAACAGCAAGTTTCTTTTCCTGTGTGACAAGAACGGCAATATCATCGGGATCATCCCCGCAACAGCCGCCTAAGCCTACTCCGGATGGACCGATTCAGCAGACTGCTGTGTATCGAGAACACTGTCGCTACAGCGACGCATGCATCACTCCGTGACCAAAGTTTTGGTCGCTCCGTGAACGCCATGGCCTAGGACCACTTGAGTCCCCAGTGCTGATCTGGTCACGCCAGAAGGTCGTGAATCACACGACCGTGCACATCAGTCAAGCTTTCGTCGCGGCCCTGATGAAAATAGGTCAGCAACTCGTGATCGAGCCCCATGATGTGCAGGATCGTCGCGTGCAGATCGTGCAAATGAACTTTGTTCTCTACAGCTTCGAAACCCAGTTCATCGGTCTTACCATAATTGATACCACCTTTGACCCCGCCTCCCGCCATCCACATTGAAAAACCATAGGGATTGTGATTGCGGCCCGGTGCATTCTGCCCTTCGCTAAACGGCATCCGGCCGAATTCGCCGCCCCAGATGACAAGTGTTTCATCCAAGAGTGAGCGACGTTCGAGATCTTCCAGCAACGCAGCAATGGGCCTATCCACCTCGGGTGCATGCTGCCCGTGGTTTGATTCGATCCCGGCATGAGCATCCCAGGTTTCCTCCAAATGCCCTCCACCAGAGTAGAGCTGAATGAATCGAACGCCACGTTCGACAAGTCGACGAGCAATTAAACAATTGCGACCGTACTCATCGGTCGGCTGTTTTCCAACGCCATACATATCGAGCGTCTCGCTTGTTTCTTCTGACAGGTCAACCGCCTCGGGAGTCGCCGACTGCATACGGTAAGCAAGCTCGTAGCTATTGATCCGGGCTGCCAGCTCTCTACCAGTGCCGCGTTGATCGAGATGCAGTTGATTGATTTCAGCTAGCAGATCAAGTTGCTCTCTCTGTGCCTTTCGCGAGATATGACTGGGGCCACTCAAATCCAGAATGGGATCACCCGAAGGACGAAACAGGGTTCCAGAGTAGGTCGCCGGCATGAAACCACTCGCCCAGTTGGGTTGTCCACTGATTGGCCCACCACGCTTATCGAGCATGACCACGTAACCAGGCAGATTCTCATTCTCGGTTCCTAATCCATAAACCGACCAACTCCCCAAGGATGGACGACCGATCTGGGTCTTACCCGTGTTCATGGCGACAAGAGCCGAACCATGCGCGTGGCTATCCGTGTGACAGGAATTCAACACACACAATTTATCGGCATGCTTGCGAACTTCTGGAAAGTAGTCCGAAACCAGCAACCCACTCTCTCCTCCTGGGCGAAAGGGACGCCATGCGGGAGTAAGAAACCCAACCTTGCGGCCACCTGAGTTGATATAGGTTTTGTCAGCAGGCAGCTGTTTGCCCGCATACTTTTCGAGCTCCGGCTTGTAGTCGAACGTGTCTACCTGAGAGGGAGCACCATTCATTGTCAGAAAAATACATGACTTGGCTCGCGGCTTGTGATGACCTTTTCTGGCAGCAATTGGATTAGCTGGCTGAGCATTCTCGGCGTTTGCATCCGAGCCAAAAAACGACTCCCTGGCAAGCAGTTCCGTGAGCGCAAGCCCGGTGAACCCACAGCCCATTTTCCAGACAGCTTCGCGACGAGTCTGACCACAAGGGTAACGTTGTTTTTGATTCATGTTTGCCTCAATCGATGAATAAAAACTCATTCGAGTTCATCAACACGTGACACAGCGAAGCAAGCGCCAGGGTCTGCCTATCCCTCTGCGGCACGGGTTTCTCCGAGCACATCAAAATACCATAGTGCTCCGCCAGTTGCGTTTCCACCGATCGTCGTTCACGGTCTGTCAGAGCACGCTCATAGACACGGATTTCGGCGACACTCCCTTTCCAGAATTCACCATTAATATTGCCCTGCTGCCCGATGACCCACGGCGTATCGAGTCGGCGTTTGGAGAGCTGATTTGCTGACTTGAGCAACTGCCCATTCTGAAACACGGAGGCAGAATTCTGTCCATTGACCGCGCTCAGAATGAAAGGTTTTGTACGGTCAGAAACTTCGCCAGCCGACCCAAATGCGTCACTAAAACGAACCGTATTCTCAGCTGTCAGGCCGAGAAACAAAGAGGACGTTGAATTTCCATCACGGCCACTCCAATTCGAAAACAAGGTACGATGCCCTGCGCCATGATCATCACGAACAACGCAAACAATGGTACACAGCGGCTCAGCAAGAATAGGTCCAGCAAGATTCATGAACTGGCCACCTCCATCAAATTGCAGAGCAGGCTTACCGCCAATTCCGTCCGCAACCAACGTTGGCTGCGCATCAGGCTGTGACTGCGTCGCATGATGACCTTGCCCTGAAAGATCGGAGACAGACTCGACAGCGAATTGCTTCCCGTCGGCTGTGACTGCGTTTTCCGCATTCAGATTGAGAACCAGAGAGTCAGCCGTTCGCGACAAAATGTCCTCCCAGTCTTCTTGCAAAGCACCATCGTGGTTGGGTTCGGAGAAGATCCTGTCCTGAGTCGCAACGTGCTCGATCGATCGCTGCAATTCCAACTCAGTGGGTTGACGCTTCAAGACGGAACGCCACGCCATTTTGGCTTGCTCACGAATCCCAGCAGTGGACTTCCGGATCACGGTGGCAAGTTGTTCGCTACGGTCGTGCACAAATCGATTATTCAGCAGCGCCAACGCTTGCGTTGGTACGATTGTGACATTTCGCTGCCCACACGAAAGGGTTGGTTCGCTGAGATCAAACGTGGTCATCATCGGTGGCAGCAACCCACGTTTCAGATACATGTACAGGCTTCTACGATTCTGCAATTCGGAAGGAGCGGCCTGCCATGCGGTTGATTTACGGGACAAACCTTCCAACGCGTCCGGACTGACGGTCGCCTTGAAGCCAACACCTCCTTGCTTCAAATCCAACTCACCCGAGACCGCCAGCAACGAGTCCCGCAATGCCTCAGCGTCGAGACGCTGGCGTTCGGCATGCCACCACAACCGATTGGTTGAATCAAGTTTTTCAAGCTCACTTGATCGTGGATGAAACACTCCCTGCTGCCATGTTTGTGAATTCAGGATCAATCGGTGAATCGATTTCATGCGACGTCCGCCGGCATCAAATTCGGAAGCCAACCAATCGAGCAACTTGGGATGCGTGGGAGGATCTGCCAGAAAACCAAAGTTATTGGGAGTTCTCACAATCGCTTGCCCAAAATGGTGTTGCCACAATCGATTGACAAGCACGCGAGACGTCAAAGGATGCTCGGGGCTGGCAATCCACTCGGCGAGTTGGCGTCGTCGGTGCGATGTCGTCGAATCTGTCGGAGGTGCATCGAAGGAATTCTCCAAGAACGGAATGAAGGAAAGCGACGCAGGAATCACTTCCTCGAGAGGCTGATCACGTTCTCCATTTTTTAATCGATGAAGCGGTTTTGGTTTTGGACTCGTGTCGGTCCAGGCCAGCACATCATCAAAACCGATCTGTTCTGCCGTGGGGCCACCAAGTTGCTTGCCACCCGTCAGTAACGGCCCTGCCCAGAAAGCCGAAGCCATACGGTAGTAGTCTGTTTGTGTGATTGCATCAAACTTGTGAGAGTGACAACGAGCACACTTGACCGTCAAGCCAAAGAACGCGGAGGAAGTTGTGTGCACAAGATCCTCAAGACGTTCGTATTGATAGTCGAGCCGATCATTGGGTTCATCGTTCCACGTCCCAAGACGCAGGAATCCGGTCGCAATCACGGATTGCTCTGTGCGGTTAGCGATTTCGTCCCCAGCAATTTGCTCGATGATGAATTGATCGTACGGCATGTCACTGTTGAATGCCTGCACCACCCAGTCCCGATATTTCCAGGCAAACGGCTTTTCCTGATCGCGTTCATATCCACTCGTATCCGCGTAGCGTGCAAGATCGAGCCAGTACCGTGCCCAGCGTTCGCCATACTGCGGCATCTCCAACACACGATCAACCAGCTTTGCCCACGCATCCGGGTCCTGATCATTTTCAAAGATAGTGATTGCAGACTCACTCGGTGGCAAGCCGATGACATCGTAATAGAGCCTGCGAATCAGAGTCCTGCGACCTGCACGAGGAGCCGGCTTGATCTTATGCTTTGCAAGTACCGAACCAATGAATGCATCAATCGGATTGTCGGGCTGCGATGCTCCCGCCAGAAAGGGCACGGAGGGTCGAACCACAGGTTGAAGCGACCACCAATCGCGTCCAGCACGAACATCACTGGTATGCTCAAAGTAATCCAGAA
>NZHC01000062.1 GCA_002689655.1 Rhodopirellula sp.
TAACAGTTCCCTGACTTGTCATCACTCCTACTCCTGAAGTTCATGTCAACTCTAGAAGTTGGAACATCCCATTCCTGATTCACGCCCTGCAACCATTCCGCTGAACCAACTCATGGTGTAGGTGGAGACCCGGGATCCGCTCCGAGCCACTCGGGCACGCCTTGCTCTCGCAGCATTTCGTATTTTTTTCCGTAGGCATCTTGGCCACCTGACGCTAGCGAAGACGGCTTCTTATTACGCTTTGGTATCGCTTTGGCAAGCCGTTGCTTCACAGGCAGATACGCCGGTTCCTGTGCCAAGTTGTGGTGCTCCCGTGGGTCAGAACGATGATCGTAAAGTTCCTCACTCCCGTCGCGATAGCGAATGTAGCGATAATCCATACTGCGGACCGCATGGTTTCTGTATTGCCAAGTTGAAACCACGGGAATGGTTCGTTTGCTTTTCGGATCACGTAGTTGGGGCATCAGGCTAAGTCCCTCCAATCCATGAACCGGTGGCAAACCACATAAGCTGATGAGCGTTGGGTACAGATCAAGCAAACTCACCGGACTCACGCACTCGCTGCCACCGTTTCTGTGGTCGGGCAAACTGATCGCAAGAGGTACACGCGTTGATTCTTCCCATAGCGCCATCTTCCGCCAGTGTCGCTTCTCTCCGAGGTGTTGGCCATGATCCGACCAAAAAACGACAATGGTATTTTTCGCGTTCGGTCCATTCTCCAGCGCATCAAGTACCTTTCCGGCTTGCGCATCGACAAATGAGATACACGCCAGATAAGCACGGACCATTTCACGCCAGTAATCATCACCAACGCTCAACACTGCACGATGATCTCCCTTCTTGATCGTGCCGTAAGCGAGCGTTTTCCCCCAAAGCGGAATGTCATCCATTTCATCATCAGGAACGACCGGCGTCATGATCGATTCCAGTGGATACAGCTCAAAGTATTCCCGCGGCGCGGTGAGCGGAACATGCGGNCGGACGAATCCAACNGCCATNAAGAANGGCTTNTCATGCGGTCNTNNTCAGNCGNTCAACAGCCCAAGCAGCNACCTGNTNATCTGGCATCCCCTNANNCGGCATATCNGANGNGTCNANGGCNCCCCAGCAAAGTGATTGTCCNTCAACTCCCTCTTGATACNGTTGGTAAATTGCTCCGCCGTCTNTAGGAAAGGGATAGAAATGCCCACCATCTTTTCCTTGATACCCATGGCCTCGAGCAACCAAATGCTCTGGCCACTTGAACTTGGGTCTCTCCTCATCCCAGTAATCGTAGTCCCGAACATCAGACGTGCCTTTATGGAACACTTTTCCAGCCGCCATCGTTTTGTATCCGTTCCTCTTAAAATGAGCGGGCAACGGTACCGTCTTCCCCAGCGTCTTGAGGTAGTGCTTCAAACCTTTGGACGAATTCGAGTACCACCCTGTGGTCGAGGGTCTCAAGCCGCTGAACAACGCGTGTCGCGAAGCACTGCAAACCGGAGCAGCACAGTGCGCATTGGAAAACAACACACTCTTCGAAATCAGACGGTCCAGATTAGGAGTTCGAACCTGCGGGTGTCCCCCCAATGCTCCTATCCAATCATTCAAATCATCGATAGCTAAAAACAACACGTTCGGCTGTTGATGACCAGCGTTCTCTGGATTCGGTCCCTGCTCAGCGGCAACCGATCCAAACGACGTTTCCGTTCCCTCCCCCACAGCACCTCCAGAAGCCAACGCAGATTTAACAGGCGGTGTTGCTGCTGACTGAACACCGCCGCTGGGCAACTCGCACTCGTCGAATCCCTGAGCATACACCAGCCTACCGCATTCCCAACCGATGGACGCCGCACAAACAGCAACCACTAGTCGTATGAACACGACACGCTTCGAGAATGCTTCCCTAAAAAAGCCTCGAATACTCATCTCANTGATCTCCCTTGCCTGTCTCATCCACTAGGAACGCGCTCGCTTCAGGTTCGGAAGCATTCTTCCACCCGTAAAAAATCCACATTCCATGCAACACGCTGCCATCCGCATTCAATACTGGCTGCACATTATTGAACTTCCAGCCGCGATATTGCTCACCAGAAGGAGAAAACAGTCGCTTTTTCTTCCATGTGTTTCCTTGGTCGGAAGAAGTCCACTCCTCAATCTCCCCGCCACCATGTCGATCCATGTACCCACCGGAAAGATAGTTGTCACCGCCAACGACAAACGCATGCAAGACACCCTCTCCATCGAAAACAAGATGCCCACTATTCCACTGATGTGTCGAGCTCGTGATGNGTGTTTTCAACCAAGTTGCNCCCACTTTGCGGACGTAAAAGTAAGAATGCTCAGTTATTGCATCTCCAGACAAGACATGGAGGAAAACAGGACTACCTCGTTCATCCAGAGCAACGGCGGGCGGCACCCCAGCCCCGCGCCATTGTGTATCCCAGATCTGGCACTTCCGTTTTGACGTGGAGAAATCGATTGGAGTTTGCAGCGGAGTCTGACCCGAGTTACACACAGCGCCAGTTTCAGAATCGATCCGTAGGTACGAGAGATTATATTTCCACTCGTTTGAAACGAAGCTGTCGTATTTCGGATTGTAGAAACGCTGAGGATCAACATCGTGTTTGTTATCGTCATAGTCGATGTATACGACGTGCAAGTATCGCCGATCTTTCCCTGCAACTTTAGTTTGATACGAAGACCAGTCCAAACGTCCTCTTGAATCAAGATCTGTGACATCCGAGGTGGGCCCAGTCCATGTCAATCCATTATCCGTCGTGACTCGATAAGTCCAGGAACTGGTATGACCATCGGTGCGATAATAAATCAGGTCACGGTTTCCACTCATTCGAAACACACAGGGGTAAGACAGCATTGGCGCAATCTGACTTCCTTGTCGCCACACGACTCGTTCTCTGTTGCTTCCTGCCGGGTTGAGTGAAACCAGATGAACACCTGGGGATTTATGGCATCCATAGAGGACATGAAGGTGGTTTGCACGATCTGCCCAGATGATGGGGCTATCGTGATGGTCAGAGCTGGATTCCTTCGCAATCTTCACTGGTCGTGAAAACGTACGGGATTTAACATCGTAAATAACCAACATCGGAAAGGCTCTGCCCTTCTCGTTCCCCGTGGGTGACGCGTCGCCGTTGAACACCACGAACACTTTTCCAGCAAGCCCNACTGCCTGTGGACGCTGCCTTGCGTCGTACAACATCTTGAACTTTCCGTCATCAGCCAACCTGATAGGAGCGGTTGGTTTTACAGTGGCCACCNCTTCAGCGAGGGCCACACACGGCGANACAAGCATTCCAACTGCCGAAATACACATCACTCGCAGCAAACGCTGACCTGAATAGAGGTGTTCTAAAACGGTAATTCGCTTGCTCACTCGGAACCCACCTTTTCATTACCAACCCAAAACAGATACCCGCAAGCTGGAATCGCCAGCCCATCCCCGTCCATCCCCATCCATCCCCNTGGGTTTCCTGGAATCATCCAACCCGGTCGCTGGACGATTCGAGAAACCGCCTCCGCACGCGTGATGCCATGACATCAGAACCTCGGGGTGAGCGCACAACTGATTCATCAGCAACCGCCCTCGCCACTCCCACCGTCACCGGCACCACGAGCCGAAGTCGCTGTACGCGAAAGAGCTTACCACGTCCTGTCGTTCCAAAACCGCGCCGCCAGACGCATCAGTTATCGGGAATGTAATTCAACGTGTAGTACGCTTCGGGGTGCAACAGTGAAAGACCTGTCTGGGATTGAACCCCATCGGAATGCAGTTCATGTACATGCCCTTCCTGCAGCCCGTCCACATATAACCGAACACTCTTTCCATCTTTACCCGCCACCGCCTTGGTGATCTTGGGCTCAGTATGATCAACCTCTGGACTGCCATAAGCCGATTGGAAGATATAGGTGTAGGTTGTCATGCGATAGGAATCGAGGCTCTCAGCGGTGTTCTGATCAACTGCTTCAGTGAAGACGAGTTCGAAGCCATCGGGTCTGGCTTTCATCTCAAGCACCTCAAAGGGAACTTTACCTGTCCAATTCACGCGTTCCACGGCAAAAGGTTTCCGGCCGCGTGAGCCCCACCCACGGTTCGTGCCACCGACAAACATGTTGCCGTTATCCGTCAATTCCAAACCAAGGGAGCCGCTTCCAAAGCCTTCAAGAAAAGGAAAGCAAACTCCCTGGTAATGTCCTTTTACCTTTTCCATGTAGCAACGCATGACGGTACTGTAGGACTGATCGGTCACGAACATTTGATTTTCGAACGGTCCAAATTTCCCCCCTGTCGTATCACAAGTGACGCCTGCAGCCGATTTGCCCATTTTGTTGTAGGGAAACAGGACCGCCGGGGGTTCGTATTTTGGTAACCGCTTTGCCTCGATCATGAAGCGACTACCACTTTTGGGCTCTTCTGGCTTTTCACCGATGAATGGCTCAGCAAGCTTGTACCATTCGAACCCTCCGGGGTGCCCAACGAACTTTCCTACCGGCAAATGTTTCAATGCACAAGTTCCGTTCCATGGCCCTTGATTGTCCGTGTAGAACATATCACCAAGATGATTTGCGCCGATGCCGCCGGGAGACCGGATGCCACTGGTAGTTGGAATCAACTCGCCACTGGAAGTCACTCGCACGCACCAGCCACGGTAAGGCACTTTACTGGAGAACGACCCCGTCAGGCAGAGCACGACCCAGATGTCGCCATTTTTGTCGAACTTGGAACCAAATGCATACTCGTGGTAATCGCCGGAAATTTCCCAGCCATCGTTTACCACTTCGAATTCATCGGCCTCTCCATCGCCATCGGTGTCTCGCAACCGCGATACGTCCGAACGTTGGGTTGTGTAGAGCCAGCCATCACGCTCGGCCAAGGTCAACGTTTCATGCAGTCCGTGGGCGAACCGTTTGAACTGATCCGCCGTTACCTCTTTCGCAAAGGGCTCCGTGATCATCCAAATCTCACCTCTGCGTGAACAGACCGCCATTTTCCCATCCGGCATCATCTGAAAACCACTTGCTTCCAAGACAACCCCCTCCGGAATTTCGAAACGGGTGATGGGATAGTAATCGGCTTCTGCGGGCGCATCCTGAGCAAGCACAGGACTGCACAACAGGCTGAACAATAGAGGGAGATAGTTTTTCATGTGCATCATCATTGCTTCATTACTACCAGACGATTTCCTGTGTGATCATTGTCGGGCCATTGACTGGCACCATAATTTCGGAGCTTCCATCGATCTTGCGAACAAACGGTTTCTTTCCGGAGGTTGTCACCCGAATTCGATGTGTATCATTCAATAGGAACCATCCATCTTCAAGAGACTCGATATTTCCTGCACCGGCGCGAAAGTAGATTCCGCTATCGGGTTGCTGCCCAGTCGGAGTGACTTTGACATTTCTTTTGAAAGTGCCGCTGAAATCGCCGGCCACGGGCAACGGCGTATCCTCAACTTTGGCATCCGCAAAGCGATAGCGAAACGTTGGGCGTCCTTGCTTGTCAAGCCTATACCCACCGAACTTGTAACCCCGTTCTTTGGGAGCGTCCTGGGGCCACGCCATTTTGAGATCGTCGAGCACGGCAACAGGCGCCACCTTCTCAAAAATCGTCACGTTGCCGCCAAGGGGAGTCTGATTTCCCTGCCCGCGTCCCTCCCAATGCTTGGAAGCATCAATGAAACGATCCTGCCAGACAACTGCAAGTGCCATGCGGTTCGCATCCCAACATAAGTTTGCCCGTTCGGGATAGCCAACCGCAATGCCACGTGGTGTTACACCTTCGATGAAATTCCGATAGATCACAGGCTTGTTGTCCGCCTTGAGTTCGATCATCCCGTTGACAATTCCCTCTGGAACTCCACCATTCGCGCCTTTTTTCAAGAATGCCCACATCGCTGCAAGCTGAAGATCGCGATCACCGTCGTAAACGTTGGCCACGGTGCTTTTACCCTCGGGGTATCCCGTTGGCATACGAGTTCCCGGACGATATTTCTGTGGGTCAGGCAGGTAACGATGAAACCAGTCTTCCCGAATCCTCTGGGTCATCGTGTCGAGTGCGATCGCCTGGATCCCTGTTGACTTGAATTTTCCATAGGTGTGACAACTCACACACGCCAATCCCTTTGCTCCGACCATCTGTCGCCCGAACGATGCTTTGCGTGTCTCGGTCTCACCTGAGTCCACCAATTTCGCATCGGTAATCTTATCCAACTTGGCAAAGTGCCCGGAAAGTGCCTTGGCATTCCCATCACCGAAATTGGGCATGTACGTTTTCATGTACGGTCGGCTCTTCTCACCATTACCAATCACACGCTCCAACCAATCTTCCCGCAGCTTGTCCCCAGCCCCATCGAGTGGTGGAGGCAACCGCCCTTCGTCTCCCATTTCTGGAATGGTGCTGACGAACAGTGGATTACGATCGGATTCGGGGCCACCTTTTCCCTCGCGCTGGTGGCACGCATAGCAGTTGAGCGCGGCCATCGAATGAGACAACAACACTTCTTCATTGCCAGGCTTTTCTGCCGCGTCGGAATTCAGCCGCAATGCCTCTTTCACAGATGCTCGCTGAATTGAGGTCAACTCATAATGGGGGACCGTTGCAACGCCCACTGCGGCGAGACACCCTTTATCGTCAGAGCAATCCGCTAATGCTGGCGGTTTGACCAACGCCTTCACCGGGTTTCCACCCTCGGTCTTCACGTGACAGCCTGCACACCCCAACGAGGAGAACAGCTCTCGCCCGCGGTCCACCAAGGCTGGATCGAACACGAACTTAGTAGGATCCACATCTTCTACTGCCTGCTCCACAGGTGCCGGTGTTCCATCGGCGGTCATCACGATCGCCTTGTCGATCCCTCCCGACTTAACACCCGGGCCAGCCCAGTCCAGTGCGAGTACTTCCTCTCCACCTTTCTCAAACCAGTTCACACGGATCGCGTGTACGCCCGGTTTCAGATTGATGCTCGCCTCCTTCGCCGTGTTGGGATGGATACCATCGTTATCGATCAATTTTTTCCCATCCAAGTACAGCATACTGCCATCATCTGAACTGAGGCGGAAGCTGTATTTTCCGCTTTTTGTGATCGGCAGGAAGCCTTCGTAGCTGATGATGACATTTTCATTGCGTCCACCAACGCCGATATCCAAACCTCGGGAGACACCTGTTTTGTCGGCCTTGAGTTTGTCGAGGTCAGGCATTTTATCAACGCCTTTGAAATAGGCTGAGAATTTCATATTCGGTTCTTTTGGAAGATCACGATGACTTCCAAACGCCACCCCCGCGTCATCGCCGGTCAAATACTGAGCAACATGCCGCCAATTGTCTCCACCGAGATCAATTTTCGGCATCCGTCCTGACGGCCGTACCGCCAGTGGATCCTTCAGGAACTTTTCGAGACTCGCCCGGCTGTACTTATTTTCCAACCCGATGAGCGGGACTGATGTATCGACAGATGCTTTCCGCCCATCACGCGGCATATGACAGGCAACGCAGCCCGCCTCATGGAACACTCGCTCTCCTTCACCCGTATTGGCAGTCTTGCCGCCCATTTGCATGGTCGCGTCACCCAACAGAAAATTAGCGATCGCCAAGGCCGCCTCTCGTCGCTGCTCACCCGACATCCCTGACATCACATCAGGCATGGTCGTGCCGGGCTTCACATCATGCGGATTCGCAACAAAATCGACCAACCATTCCGGGTGAACCCGCTCACCAACAGCATCGAGTAGGGGAGGCTGTTTCGATGAAAGGCCAGCCAGGTGGCTCGCACCGGCTGGGTGACAGCCGGTGCAATTCAGTTCACCGATCAGAAGTCGCCCCCCTGCCGCTGCATCAGCCCCGTTGGCATGAAACCGTTCGAAACCCGGCACAATCGGTCTGCGTGCTTCGGCTTCGATGTCGCGTGGTCGTACCCAAATGTTCCGATAACGAACCGGGTTCCCATGGTTCTGCAGATAGATCGGACCGCCTTCAACGCCTTCCTTCACAGGTGCAGCGGTTGTGGTTCGAGGAAGCTCAACATCGCGATGAACCACCACTCCGTTCAGCTTGACTGTGATCTTCGCGTTTGTAGTTTTCTTGCCTTCGCCGTCAAACCTGGCAGCAGTAAAATCGACGTCATACGTCTGCCAAACCATGGGCGGCAAACACATGTTCAAATCAGGCGCTTTGATCGAGTACAAACCCCCTGCTTCGTTGTTTTTGCCTTCCAGGCCAAATGAATCGAGCACCTGGGTTTCATAACGCCCCTGATGGTAAAGCCCACTATTACCGCGGCCCTGCCCCCTCGCCTTGGGCATGTAGGGGAGTCGAAACTCTAGATGCATCGCGTAGTCACCAAATGTATCCGTACTTGTACAGCCTTCCATCAGCAAACCATCGTCCGTGATGCGTGCACCGTCTTTCCAATGTTGCTTAAGCGAATCAGCAGTTCCATCGAACAATACTACTGATCCAACCGGAGGTCTGACGCCCAGTGTGGGGCTTTTACGTTCAACTCGCTGAAACTTGCTGACCATCGCTTCAAGTTGGTCAGCATCCAATTCGAGTTGCTGCTTGTCTTTGCCATTCCAGCCAGCTCCCGGAAGCCCGTCCGTGTAGACAACCACACTGAAATCGCCATCACCCAACGCGATCACCTGCAAGCCACGCGTACTATCGGAGTACTCACCCTGCAACGCGAAGTCCGGATCTTCGGCAGCTTTTTCTGGAGTGTCATAGACTTGAGCCTGCAGAACACTACCCAAACAGAACACAAGAGCAAAAACAGGAAATGCAATACGCATCATGACGTGCAATTCTTGAAGGAAGGATGAAGCGCGAACTACCTAGATCATAGCGGGCTAAACCCGCACGATCATTCCACAATCCACATTCGCGTGAGGATGTGGATCTTCTGTGAATCGGCGATTGCCGCATAGTATGCGACAAACTTTCGCCCTGAGAAACCGGGGCAAGAACCGTATTGTAGGCGATGGCATCGGGTCATGCACGCTGCCGCACATGAAATTTGGCAAGACAAAATCGCAGCCCCAAGTCTCGCTGATCCGCGCACCACAAGCAGCTGCTTTTCACCCGCTGGCAACAAGATCCCCAATCAACCAACCGCTCACGCTCAAACCACGCTCCACCGGAGCCTCAGCTGTTCATACAGGCAAAGCCCGCCGCAGACTCAGGGCTCCAGCTTCAACACTTGACTTACCGCCTCGTCGCTGATCGAGGTTCCCTCGTGCTCCACAACTGACAAAAAAGGTAGCGTTCCGAGACCCAGCAGACCAGCATCCGAGATAGCTGTGTTGTTTAACCCAACTCCAGTCAGCATCTGCAGAACACGTAAGTTTTGCAGGTCTGCATCCGACACGTCGGTACCTGCAAGTTGCACCTGTCGAATATTGGGCAGCCCCTTGAGACTCCGCAACAGACGAGGATCAAAATTCTCCGGGCTGAAAGCAACAGCAAAAACTGGCTTCCCCGGTGACTCACGCAACATCTTTACGCCCGCCTCTCGCAACGAAAAAATCGCGCGAAGTTCATCCAAACCGACTCCATAGGGTGGCCCCGAATCAGTTGCAAACGTGCCGTTATAGAAGTCTCCCGCACTGATCTCCTGAGCAACGCCATCTCCGTCGAGAACGAAATAGAGATCATCCAGTAAGTACCGCGGATCTGAAATGTGCAGAAAATCTCCAGGGCTTGCTGACTGCTCAAAATACATGCGAAGCGTCCTTCTCTCGTTTGGAAAAGGAACATGCAGGTCGCCCCAACCGCGGATCCGCTGCGTGCCTTCAGCCATCGTGATCTGCCCGCGTGGAAGCGAGTCGGAATAAAGGACACCACAAAAACCGTGGTCCACCCATCCAACGAAAAAGCCAAGCGGAACAACTAACCAAGCCACCCCTAAACCTCGCTGAAACCATGTTTGTGGCCACGCTTCTGCAGTGGTCCACATCACCCAACCACCAATCACCGCCATGGTTGCATTCCATGGTTGCACACTTTCGTTCCAATCCAAAGCGATTGGGGACAACATCAACATGATTCCAAGGTGCATTGTCACGCAACCAATCGTAGCCCACCGTGGCTTGACACACGCCAAGACCCCCACAGCGAGTTCCGACAGAGCAACACTCACTGCGAAAGCGGTGTGGTAATCATAAGCTTCCTGAAATCCGGTCCGCTGAAGCAACCAGTAGGATGCGTGCCCGAACCAGTCCGCGGAAACCAGTTTATGTAGGCCCGCCCATAACCAGGTTGACACAAGAAACCAGCGTACAAGGTTGTGCCATGACGGCCAAACGCAAGCGGACATCAGAACCGCGATTGCATAAAACTGGGGCTGTAAACGAAACTGATCAAAGACGCCCGCCGCGATCAGCAACACCCAATGCAACGCCATTCCGGGCCGCGGCAAAATCAAGATCAGCACCAAAGATCCGAAAACGGGCCACGCGAACTCAAACGGTGGCAAAGGAAAGGTGGGCAAGTTCGGTGGACTGGCCCTTTCGCCCCACAAAGGCAAGGTGATCCAAACCGTCAACGCCTGACATACTGCGCCGAAAACAAGCAGGTAAAAACACGGACGACGTAGCCCGGCCGCCCCCCACCGGGCCCAAATTTCACCAGGCCTACCTTGAAACGTTGGATGATCCCCGTCTTTGTGCACCTGCGATAAAATTGCAAAGCCCTTCAGCTGGAACTCGGATTATTACCAACTCAACGCCGTCTCAACAGAACAATTGGTTCAATAACCTGCCTCTTGATCGTTCTGCCACCGCCGCAAGTTAATGCGGCGGAGCCGCTCCCCGCAAGTTTAATTTGCATTCAATTCTTCTCCAGCCGCGTCACCCAAGAAGATGCCACCAAATCAGGGTGTTTCCGTGTACCGTCGCCAACACTTCAAGCCTGAGACGGTTTGCCTGAGAAGTTTTTTGGATCCGGTAAATGCTCACGCATGTCGCGTTGGCTAAAGATCACTCGGACAGAAACAATCTTTGCACCACCGCTTTGCACCCGCAAGCCTGCATATCCCCGTTCTGCCTATGATGCACGTCTAGCAAACAACATGCTGTATTCGCCGCTGTTACATCGTTAGACTATCGGTCAAGAATCACGTCCCTGTGTTGTCCTCCCCGCCCTTGTGTCTGTACTTGGCCATCTCTACCTAACTCTTCTCATTCATTGAATGGATATCGAGTCACCAAACTGTGAGCTCCTGACATGGACTGAGCCATCATTGCCCTCCTGCTTTTCAATTATCCTCGCCGCTGAGCATTTCCCATGCAATTCTTTCCCCCCCGTCTTCTCGCGACTCTGCTTACTGCTCCACTACTCAGCCACTGCTTTGCAGAAAACTGGTCCAGTTTCAGAGGCCCAAACGGGCAAGGGATCTCGACGGAAGCGGACTTACCGCTTACGTGGACGGATGCGGAAAATATTAGCTGGAAAACAGCGATTCCGGGAGAAGCATGGTCATCTCCCATCATTCACAGCGGTCAGGCTTACCTCACCACGACCACCGATGAAGGTAAATCATGCCGACTAATCTCGCTCAATGCAAAAACTGGGAAACTGAACTGGAATCTTGAGGTTCACCAGCAGACACCGGGCGCGAAAAGGACGCAAAACTCATACGCAACACCCACCCCAGTGACTGATGGCGTGCAAATCTACGCTGCTTTTGCCGATGGAACGGTCGTAGCAGTTTCACGAGATGGAAAGCCAGCATGGAAGAATCGCGATGTCAGGTTCCACAGTCTGCATGGACTGGGAGCCTCTCCTATTCTTGTCAACGACCTGATCATCATGCCATTTGATGGCAGCAGTCCAGAACAAAAAGAGCTCGGCTGGAAAATTCCTTGGGACGAGGCTGTCGTCTTGGCGATTGACACCAGAACCGGAAAAACCGTTTGGAAAGGAAAGCGAGATGCATCGCGAGTGGGTCATGTCACACCGATCACGATTGACAATGGGGCAACTATCGTTAGCGCGGCAGGCGACCGCGTCCAGGCCTTCGACGCCAAAACCGGCACCCGTATCTGGTCTGTTTACAGCCAAGGGGAGGGAGTGACTCCGACGCCCGCCTTGGGCAAAGGCATGATCTACACCTCATCAGGGTTTGAGGAGCCAACGATCCGAGCAATCCGCTTAGACGGTTCTGGCGACGTGACGGATACCCACATCATCTGGGAACAGACGAAGGGTGTACCCGCCATGCCTTCTCCGCTTCTGGTTGGTCCTCATCTGTACACAATCACCCGTGACAATATCCTGTACTGCATTGATGCGGAGGATGGTCAGCCATTGTGGAACAAAAGACTCAGCGGAACTCATTCTGCATCGCCTGTTTTTGCTGACGGTCGCATTTACATTCTGTCGGAGACAGGGACAACACTCGTTTTGGAGCCTGGCTCACAATACAAGGAACTTGCGAGCAATCCACTTGATGAGAAGTGCCTTGCTTCCATGGCGGTCTCGGACGGGCATTTCTTTATCCGCGGAATCAACCACCTGTTCTGCATTGGTCGTCCTGAAACCAAATGACGAACAGGATGTTTCACGACACTGCCGATACAATCAAGACCAACCCGAGTCACCAGTAATATATTTTAGGCATCCCTGTTGCAGGCTGTTTCACTCGTTGGAGTTCAACAAAGTTCTCGCTCGCCCATTTAAGCCACAGTGTCTCTAACTCGGACACAAGATCAGGGAAGTCCAAAGCTCGATCATTCGCTTCGGTACGATCCGTTTCAATATCGTACAACTCCCAGCGTTTTTGATAATTAATCCACACCAGTTTCCATTTGCCGCGGCGGACCGCGCGGTTTCCCTCATGCTCGAAAAATAATGTTCGGCCGTGTTTTGGTACGCCTTGCCACACACTCAATAAGCTCTCACCGGCTAAGGGCATCACATGCGGCGAATTCCTCGGGTATTCGGCATTTGCTAATTCCAGAAACGTGGGTACCAAATCAATCACGTGCGAGGGTGTACGATCCACCTCACCTTGACGTTTAAGAACACGTGGCCAACAAACGATGGTCGGCGATGAAATTCCGCCCTCATGGTTGTAATGCTTGTACAGCCGAAAAGGTGAGTTACACGCATTTGCCCACCCTGTGCCGTAACTATGAAATGTTCTTGGCCCGCCCATCTTTTCCAGGTCGTCCCCAACGTAAAGGCGATTAGCCGGGTAGGGATTATCATCAAACCCGAATGGATCCCACTCAGCGCAGGCACCGTTGTCAGAAAGAAAAACAATCAGAGTGTCTTCCTTGCAGCCGTGCTTTTCAAGGGAATCCACGATCCGACCAATGTTGCCATCCATGATCCGAACCATCGCGGCATAAGTGGCCATTCGAGTTGCCAAATCTTCCTTCCTCNCGCCACTCAATTCCTCCCAAGCAGGAATGTCCCGATCATAATACGGTGAGTCTGCATTACGCTCCGGCACTGCCGTGACATGTCCTCGCCCAGACAACCCGGTGTNCTGCGCAACAAGCCCCAGATCCTTCATATGGCGAAGACGCTCTTCCCGTATTTCATCCCACCCCTTCCTGTAGGTGGCCATGCCTTTTCTTATTTCCTCCCTCGGCGCCTGCAAGGGAAAGTGAGGCGCGTTGTAGGCCACGTAAAGAAAGAAAGGCGACTTTTTACTTTGTGCGTTTTCAATGAACTCAACAGCGTGATCAGTGATCGCGTCCGTCGCATAGAATTCATCAGGCTCGTAGTGACGCTTTCTTCGTCCGGGAGGCATTCTTTCAAACAAATCACTCCGGTAATAGCTGGCATAAGCTTTGAAGTGTCCGAAAAACTCATCAAATCCATGCTTGGTGGGAATGCAATCTTGATTCCCACTCCCACGCAGGTGCCACTTGCCCGTCATGAAAGTCTGGTATCCCGTTTCCTTAAGCAGATTTGCAACACACACCGCTCGCTCAGTTAAGAACCCCCTGTAACCGGGCTTCCGATTATCTACTGACATCGCACCCACACCGGCCTGATGTGGATACAAACCCGTTAACAAGGAGGCACGCGTCGAACAACAACGTGCCGTGTTGTACAACTGCGTCATACGAACACCTTGTAGCGACAATTGATCCAAACACGGAGTCTCAATCTCGCTGCCAAAGCAGCCCAAATCCGAGTACCCCAAGTCATCAGCAAGAATCAAGACAATATTCGGGCGTTCTGGTGCTGCCTCCCCCCTCGCCATCGAAAAGAACCAACCGCAAAATAAAACGTTGCAAAAAACAACACAAATCGTTCGTTTCATTTACCCAACTTCCAACGGAGAACTGCTCGAATGTAACATTCAAAAACACAATCCCTCGACTTTACGCCGGTGCGTTCCATGGCTCGATGACAAAAAACGTACCCGCATCACAGGCACCTGGCCCACCGTTCACTAAGATTCTGAAACACCGAACATAGACCACCCGCCACCACACCTGCATAACTCATTGCACATCACTCACGGACGACGATTCTCCTGCGTTCCAGTTACTACCGGGTCAGTTCCAAAAACTCACAAACCAGCTCAGCGCGAAGCTGATTTCATTCGTACGCCCGATGCCCCATCACTAATCGTGGGCTACCTCGATCCGGTGCGGCCACCCAGGAAACTTTTTTGCGTCCGGCTCTCGCTCGGAATTCATGCTATGCAACTCGCAAACGATCATCATCTGTGACTTGTTGAACCTTACTATTCCATAACCGTTAGCGCCCGGCGCAGTTGCAGCGACTGTCAACTTGTTCCCAAACCGATCATGATGGTTTCCAGTTCCAGGCATTCCTGCCACTTCCCTTCCCTGCGCTGCTACAGCGGGGCCCCACTTTCGATTCTGCTTCGACGCAAACGCCGGAACAGAGTATCCCCAAGGCCCATCGCCCCACTCGCTGATACCATGCTGATGGAGCGTCCCAAAGTGGATATCACCCGACAACATGATTGCTTTTGACGGGGTTATTGCTGCCAAAGCCCGATTGCGGGCAGATTGCGGCCAGCCGTTGGCATCCATGTCGCCGTAGCGAACATCGTAATTACCGATATTCACAAATGGAGACTGAGACAGCACGGCTGCCAATTTCTTGTTCACAGCAACCTGTGACGCCCAGCGTGTCACAAAACGCTCCTGTGTCTCACCCAGCAACTGCAAGTCTGTGCTATCCAACAGAGACACATCATAAGCTGGATCCATGATCACTTCGGGCGTGCGATTCGGGCGATTCGACCGAGGATCATTGATCGCTTTCTTCACAACCAAAGAGGGCGGTGACTTGAACTTTCGATCTTCGAGAATAGCAAAGCTGACACCGCCATAGTCAAGCGATGTGAAGTAGGCATTGATCCCATCACCCCAAGGCCCTTTTGCAGCCGCATCGGGAAGGTGCCACGTCTGAGTGGCCTCAACCGCATTGACCCATTTTGGATGCATCGGATACCCACCCGTCGTACGTGTCCCCGTCATCCGTCGCCCACCATCGCCCCACAGATCACTGGCGTAAACATCATGGTCATCAGTGATCATGATTGAGGGCCGATCCTTGAGCAGGTCCCGAAAGGTAAGCCCAAACTTTCGCCATTTGGCAAGATAGTTTGCCATGGCTTCAGGCACTTCTGATTCCTGTTCACAAAGCACCACCTCTCCGCCAGCATTACTTTCATAAATCTGGTCACCAGCAAAGAACACCAGGTCTGGATCCTGGTCAACCATCTGCTTGACCGCTGCNTCATAAGGGAACCACTTGTCATTCACGCAGGCTACCACCATTAAATTCAAAACCGCCACTTCCTTTGGATCCGGACGAATCACGCCTTCCAAACGACTATTCCCTGACCTCACTTGGTACGGGATGTTNGCTTTTTGCCGCCACTCNTCAATCCTGAACACCGCCATGGCGGTCAAAGGGTCGACGCTNGCGTCCATCTCTTTTTTCCAAGCTCCGTTTTGCTTGAACCACAGCTCGGCCACCGCCTCGACAGGATCCAAAGGATCAGCATCGGTATGCGCAGCTATCTTGAGTATTTCATTCGATAGGCCATATTGGGTCCACAGCAACGAAGGAACAGCTGCAGCGGAGTTCTTGACCCGTTCGACAGTGACAAAATAAGCACCATGAGTTTTCCCCTCGGACGTCGTGAGCCAAGTTTGCAATTCGGTGGGGCCCGCAGGTAATTNAAGCTCGTAAGACACACTGGATTGTTGATTTGGCCGTGGGATGTTTCCGGCTTCTTCCTTCGCCGCAATCCGAACTCTTGCAAATGTCGACTCAAGAGGCCGTTCGATATAAGTTGGCCATCTGGACAGGGTNAAGCGGTACGTACCAGCCGCAGCGACATCAATTGCCCATTTGCCATTCGCGATCTTTCGACGCAACACGTGTGATCTTGCCCACGGTGGTCCCCCCGATGGCATGACCCATTCCTGACTCGTCAGGTCCGTCGGGTTCTCCAAGTCGCTACCGATCACGATCCGTGACGGAACCATGCCCGGTTTAACTGCCTGATACCATTCCAGGTGCTCACGTCGCAACTTTGCAACCACGTTGGGAAACTCGTTCGCGACATCCTTTCGTTGCATGGGATCCTGCTGAATATCGTACAATTCGCGTCCCTCAACCAACCGCCAACGCGGCGTCATCGCAGCACCAATCAGCCACGGGCTATCGGGGTCCGAAAACCCATTTCCACCATGCATCTGTGTATGCAAAGTTCGTTCAGGCCAGCTTGTATTATTTTTACCCATCAAGCCCACCAACGACTTGCCATCCAAGGCCGGCCAATCGGCTGGACGCTGCAACTCACATAGTTCCATCAAGGTGGGCGTGATGTCAAAGTGCATGGTCAAGGCATCAATATTCTTGGGGCTGTTGAATCGTTGGTCGTAGTGCCGAATGAACAGTGGCACACGGTGTCCCCCTTCGTACGCGGAGCTTTTTCCACCACGCCGAAAACCATTCTCGCTGGGATCGAGAGGAAACCCGGTGATCCGTCCACCTTCTCCGAACAAGGCACCGGCAGAAGTCCCGTTATCGGTCAGGAACACAACGATCGTTTCGGAATCCAACTGTTCAGTCTTCAGATAGCTACGCAACCTCCCCAAATTCCAATCGAAATTGGCGACCATTCCCATGAATGCGGCCTGCTGCGGCGGACATCCTGCATCCAGGTAAGGCTTCTTCCACTCCGATCCCACAAGATAGGGTCCATGGGGAGCATTCGTGGCCANGTAAACGAAGAACGGCTTATTGCCACCAGCGTCAGTCAACACACCATCCATGAAGCTCATCGCCTCATCAAACCAAACGTCCGTGCAGTAGCCCTCAAACTTCTTCCACCTGTCCCCGACCAGGTACGTATCATCAAAATAATCATTACCCCAATAATCAGAAATCTGCGTCACGCCTCCACAGCGATGCCAAACCGATCGCTCGAACCCCTTGTCCATCGGCCGGGCTGGCGCATTGTCACCAAGGTGCCATTTCCCAAACATTCCGGTGGCATAACCGTTGATCGTGAACAGGTCTCCCAGTGTCTTCTCCCGTTGATGTAGGCTAGTCCGCCCCGACGAGGTGCGATAAGCACCGGTGCGTCCCGGATAACGACCAGTCATCAAAGCTGCGCGCGTGGGCGTACAAAAAGGAGCNACATGAAAGTCCGTGAACCGAATTGACTCGGCACCCAACGCATCTAGATTCGGAGTCTTCAGGGTTGGATTTCCATGGCAAGACAAGTCACCATATCCCTGATCATCCGTCATAATCACAATGACATTGGGACGCTTGGCACGTTCCGCCANAACTTTGCAAGTGGAAAACCCCACCATCGCCCAACAAACCGCAACCGACACCATCATTCGTGAAACGAGCGTTCGCATATAGCTATAATTCCTAGTAAAGCTGAATCTCTCCCATGCCGTGCACCATCATTGAAATGCTTATTGAACACCATTTTTCAAAACGATTTTTCAACACAATGAATGCCTGAACACAACATGCTGCTTGAACACAACCGGATGGCTCCTACCTTTGTTTTGCATTCCGCATGCACGGCCACAGCTTACCTCAAACGCTCAGTTTCTGCCTGAATCGACATGCGTTGGGTTAAAAAATAGCCAAGACACTGTTCGTTTCAACTCACGCTAACGCAGGTAAACTGTACGAGGCNTGGATAATTCACTNTCCTCTATCATTNCCAGGTTTGCCAAACCGTTGAGATTCCGCATCCAACTTTCACCCCAGCCAACAGCATGCACCGTCGTACCTTCCTAGCCTCAGCACCGACCCTACCGCTCNTTGTCTCACATGCCGCCCATGCAGCGGCACCAGACGTTGACGCACCTGCCTACAAGACACGAGATGCTGAGCTTGTGATTCACAGCACAGCAGGCTACCCCCAGAAATGGAAAGCAATTTACAAGAACACCATTGAGCACTACGCAAAACAATGGGGGCGCGTCGGACCTACTCACGTTTTTCTTGTCGAGAATACTGACTGGGATCCAGCCACCCTCACTGATAAACGAAAAAGTCAACTGGAGGCGTCGCTTCGTTCACTCAAACAGGAATTCGCTACTCTCCAGGGCCACAACTCCGACGGGCAATACCTTGATTGGCAGACCGGGAATCACTGGGCAGGTTGGAGTATCAAACCCGCGCACCTCACAATCACGATGACGATGACGCCACTGCGTGACGCACAACAATTTGTCATCGGCCCGATTCATGAATACACCCATGCCATACAAACCGCCTATGGTTTTTCAGCAGANGCAATCGACGGAAATCAGATGGGACACTCCCGTTGGACTGGGCCCGCATGGTGGCGGGAAGGTTCAGCGGTTTTGATCTCGTACCTCTACAGCTATCAACACCCTCAACTTTTCCAGAAACTTCAGCGACCGATGACCTGGCAACGATTCAGCCATGAGATGAATCGGAATCTTAGCCTGTATCAAAAAGCGAACACGTCAATACGCTCAGGCGTGACTCATGATGATTGGCAACGTTTNGAAAACATCAACAAAGTTCACCCTGTTGTGTATGCAGGAGGTTCCATCGCCTGTGCCGCTCTTTTGAAGCGCGCAGGTACCCTGGCTCAACTGTTCAAGTTCCTTCACAAAGTCCCCGAACTGGGATGGGAACAAGCATTTGAACAACACTTTCAGTTGAGTTTAGAAACCTTCTATCAGAAGTTTGAAGACGACATCGCAAATGCGAAGCCTCAGATGGATAGCGATGAAGCACAAACCAACTGGGCAGCTTATCTACAAGACATCAAGTGAACCGCGAGCACAACGCTCGCCCCAATCAGAAGCCGACCAGAAGATCGCAACCGTTGCTCGCGTCCGCTTCTCGCCTTCAAAACACTCGTTTGAAAGACAGTTGCTAACTTGCGGTGTTGTACCGCCGCAGCAATCAACGAACTTCTTTTAAGATACTCGCGCGGGGTGCAAAGCCAGTGTTTCACCGTGTCAGGCAAGCAACTGACTGCCTTTCTGAAATGATTCAGCCTCTGCAAACCCCTGCCTTAGTAGCATCTTGAATTTTTTTTGTGGCCAGACAGTTTGCCGCGTCCTTACCGCGTGAATAAACTCGGCTTTCGTTGCTCAGCTGAACATGATCAAGCGGATTGCCGAAAACTTTGGTTTGGAATTCGGTTCCCCCCACGTGCAGTTCCCAAGTATAACTTAGGCTCAACCTACCATTGGGGCCCCTTGCCTCCCCACCAGCTTCCAGCCCAGCTTGTTCAGCATGCCTAGCCCTGTATTTCACTGCAAAACGCCCTATCAACTTGGTCTTTTGCTAAGCGTGTGTTTGTCGATGGGCTACGCCCAGCTGGCACCACGTGTCAACGCTGTAGAGCCAGCCGTCTACGGCACGGATATCCAACCCATTCTCGCCAAGCACTGTGTTGTATGTCACGGTCCTGACGATGCAGAGGCAGGCCTACGCATTGATCAGTTCGCCAGTGTGACTTCAAAACTTGAGTCAGATCGAATCGCGATTGTCCCGACAAGCTCAGAAAAGAGCGAATTAATCAAGCGTGTAACGTCAACTGACCGTAATACGCGTATGCCACCAGAGGGACGCCCACTCACTGCCAATGAAGTTGCATTACTGACACGTTGGATCGATCAGGGTGCAAAATTTGACCAACACTGGGCATATCGTCCTGTTCGACATCATGCGCCACCGTCCGTCTCCAATGAATCATGGATTCGCAACGCNATCGATCGATATGTGCTTGCGCGTCTCGAGTCGGCAGGAATACACCCATCACCGCCAGCTAAACCTGCAACACTTGCCAAACGACTCGCTTATGACCTCACCGGGCTTCCACCCGATTCCGAGCTACTTCGCGTTTTCTTGCACAATCCTGACGAACAGGCTTACGAGGCCCTCGTTGACGCACTGATTGATTCGGAACATTTCGGAGAACGCTGGGCACGGCATTGGCTAGACAAAGCTCGCTATGCAGACTCCGATGGCTATGAAAAAGATCGGCCGCGGCCTAATGCGTGGCTGTATCGCGATTGGGTCATCAATGCAATCAACACGGACATGCCATTTGACCAGTTCACAAGGGATCAGCTAGCTGGCGATTTAGTCGATCGTCCGACCGCTCCGCAAAAGCTGGCCACTGCNTTCCACCGCCAGACTCTCACCAATACCGAGGGTGGCGTTGATCAAGAGGAATTCAGGGTTGAAGCAACATTTGACCGAACAGAAACGACAGCGGCCATCTGGCTTGGGCTCACGATGACGTGCGCTCGCTGTCACAACCACAAATATGACCAGATCAGCCAGCAAGAGTATTACCGTCTATTCGCATTTTTCGATGACCTCAAAGAAACCAACACCAACTTGCCCGCCAGCGAAAGTGCAATTACCGAGCACAAGCGACTGACCGCCGAACATCAGGCTGAAGTCTCGCTGCTTGAAGCCGAACACAAATCCGCCACAGAACAAATCCGTCCAGAGTTTGAACATTGGATCCAAAAGATGGACCAACGTTTCGCAAAAAAACAGGACGATTCACTTACCTTTACCGTCGCGAAACCAATCACCGCCAAATCAAGCAGTGGAGCGGTTTTGAACATTGCCGAGGATGGATCAGTCCTCGCCACTGGACCACTGACTGATAAGGATAAATACACATTAGTGTTCCATCTGCCGACGCGAGTCTTAAGCGGAATCAAGTTGGAGGTTCTCCCGCACGAAACATTACCGTCAAAAGGTCCAGGCAGACCACCTAACGGGAACTTCGTGTTAAGCGAATTAAGAGCCTATACAGGGAAAGACTCTGACTTCAAAACCGATTATGAACCGATCGAGTTTTCGCATGCCGAAGCGGATTTCGCGCAGACTAACTTTGCACCGCCCGGAGCGACACAAAAATCCCCAAAATCAGGTTGGGCCATCTCGCCAAACATGGGAAAACCCCATGAGTTGCGATGCCTCACCGAGCCATTGACTACCTCCGAGAACCGCGAATTTCTACAGGTGGTTCTCGATCAGCAGTACGGCGGAAAACACCTCATCGGCCATTTCCGCCTATCGACTATTTCCGGGGATACGACCCTCCACCGTTTGCCCACCGGAATCGCAAAAACGTTCCGGCAACCCACGAGCGATCGGAGTGATGAACAAACGCAAGCACTTGAAGACTACTTCACATCACAACACAAAAAAACCAAGGATATCGCAGAGCGACTGGCAAAATTAAGAAGCAAGGCCCCCATCCTCGCGACTGTGTCAGCACGTGTCATCAGCCCTGCCACCAGAACAACTCGCGTGCTGCATCGAGGAGACTTCCTGCAACCGGGCGAGCAAGTTGAGACGGATGTCCTATCCGTGGTCAGTCGTGCTCATCCCATGATGAAACGATTGAACCCGGANCCTGCTGATCGACTTGATCTTTCAACATGGCTGACTGACGCCAACCACCCTCTAACGCCTCGAGTCAGCGTGAACCATGTATGGGCGCAATTATTTGGCAGGGGTCTCGTAGGTACAGTGGATGATTTTGGCATCCGCGGCGACTCACCGACGCATCCCCAACTACTGGATTGGTTATCGTGGAATTATCCGCGCAGGCTGAAATGGAGTCGTAAGGCACTCATCAAAACCATTGTCCTCAGTTCAACCTACAGACAGGCCTCGCATCATCGCCCCGACCTAGCAGAAACGGACTCTACTAACCGATTACTGGCCCGCCAAAATCGAGTTCGCGTCAGTGGTGAGGTCGTAAGAGACTTGCACTTGACGGTTGGTGGCTTGCTAAGCAAGAAGGTTGGTGGCCCAAGTGTATTCCCACCATTACCACCAGGAGTCGCCGAACTTAGCTACGCCAATAACTTCAAATGGAAAACAAGCCAAGGGGAAGATGCCTATCGTCGCGGGATGTATACGTTCTTCAAACGCACCTCCCCTTATCCCAACCTTATCAGTTTTGACTGCCCAGATTCCAACACATCACGGTTACAACGTGACGTCAGCAATACCCCATTGCAGGCGCTGATCACTCTGAACAACGGAGTATTCTTCGAAGCGTCGCAAGCATTCGCCAAGCGCGTGCTTGAAGAAGGCGGAAAAACTGACCAGGAAAGGCTGCGATTTGCGATCCAGAAAGTATTAACACGCGAGGCATTTGAACGCGAAATCAAGCGTTTTGAAGCTTTGCTGAACAAGTCACGCTTGCATTACGCTGACCATCCCGATGACGCCAAACAAGTGACATCGCAGCACCGAAGCAAGGCTCATTCCATGGAAGAGAACGCTGCCTGGGTCGTCACCCTTCGAATGATCACCAACCTTGANGAGTTCATTGTCCGCGATTGATTACCGAAAGCCGCCTATCAAAGCTGCCACAACACTGCGGTAACCGACTTAAGATTTGCACAGCCAAGGACTTGCTGCTCACAAAACCTGTCAACCTTAACCCCGTCACGGNCCCCACTGGCCAAAACTGCATCCTACCAACGGTTTCACCTACGCCACGCTCAAAGAACAAACGATCGCACGTGAACTTCATGCCCAGACCTCCCCACGACCCAGCAGCAATTACAAACAGCAATCCGTTGCACCAGCGGCGGCAGTTCCTCAACACCACCGCAAGTGGCCTCGGCATGGCTGCACTTGGATCCATGCTGACTGATGACGGGATAATGAAGTCAGGCACAGCGTCTGAAGCGTTAGTGAATCCTTTGGCACCACAGGAACCGCACTTCGACGCCAAGGCGAAAGCGTGCATATTTATTTTCATGGCTGGGGCTCCATCACACTTGGATTTGTTCGACGAAAAACCAGTCCTAAAANAAAGGCATGGTGAGCCGTTACCTCCTTCCATGCTTGAAAAGGTACGTTTCGCTTTCATCAAAAAGGACCAAGCCCTGCTGCAGGGTTCACCCTACAAATTTTCCAAGCATGGCGAATCAGGGATGAACCTGAGTGAACTGCTGCCCAATCTTGGATCCGTTGCAGATGATCTTTTGCTGGTGCGCTCGCTACACACTGAGCAGTTCAACCATCATCCCGGCCAGCTCATGATGCAATGTGGACGGGGAACTTTCGGACTACCCACGATGGGATCCTGGCTAACCTATGGGCTGGGAAGTGAGACGCAGAATTTGCCAGGGTACGTGGTTTTGAACAGCGGACGTGGCTCCTCGGGCGGTGCCACTTTGTGGCAATCTGGATTCCTGCCCTCGACTCACGCAGGAGTGCTTTTCCGAAATCAGGGAGAACCCGTTCTGAATCTTGCCAACCCAGCCGGGATCCCGATGTCTCTGCAGCGCGCGGGCCTCGACGCTTTGAAAGATGTTAACACCCACCGATACCGCGAAATCAATGATCCAGAAATTGCAGCCCGAATCGCGTCCTATGAACTTGCATTTCGCATGCAAACTGCTGCTCCGGAATTGATCGATCTGAGCAAGGAATCCAAGCAGACTCTGGACGCTTACGGTGTGGACCGTGACGAACCCAAAGATCTTGGTGGACGCGGCAAGCAGGGCGACACCTACCGCAGCTTTGCCAAAAACTGTCTGCTCGCCAGACGGATGGTTGAACGCGGAGTTCGATTCATCAACATCATCTACGCCTCGTGGGACCACCACAGCAACATTCCCAAGGAATTACCCTACAACGCCGGATGCGTTGATCAGCCCATCGCTGCTTTGATCGGTGACCTCAAGCAACGAGGGATGCTCGACTCTACCATGGTGGTCTGGGGTAGTGAATTCGGCCGCACCCCATTGGGCGAGAATCGCAACGGGAAACGCGAGGTCGGCACTGGTAGGGATCATCACCCCTATTCCTTCAGCATGGCAATGGCTGGTGGTGGCCTCAAAGGCGGGCTGACGTACGGGGAAACAGATGAGATTGGCTGGCACGCAACCGAAAACCGCGTGCACATCAACGACTTACATGCCACCATGCTGCACCAATTCGGACTCGACCACCTCAAGCTCACCCACCGGTTTCAAGGCAGGGATTATCGTCTGACCGATGTCGGCGGCAAAGTGATTCCAGAATGGATTAATTGACGGTCGTTTCAATCAGATGACAACCGGTTCGTCCGACGCCGTTCAACNGCAGTGCCCGAGGCGTATCGAACCCGCGTCTTACGGACACAGCAGACTTACCGCTGCTCCACTCGCTCAGCCCCTCTACGCCCAGCGAAGGCAGAAGCTGCAGACTCAGGCAAGAATGTCATGCACGACCCGTGCAGGTTCGACCCCAGTCAGGCGGAAGTCGAGGCCTTGAGATCGGTATGAGAAACGTTCATGCTCGATTCCCATCAAATGCAAAACAGTCGCATGCAGGTCGCGGACATGAACAGGGTCTACCACTGCGTTGTAGCTGTAGTCATCGGTCGCACCATAGGTAACACCGCTTTTTACGCCGCCACCAGCCATCCAAATCGTGAAGCAACGTGGATGATGATCGCGTCCGCCCTCGGGGCTGTCCCATTTACCCTGACCGGCAGGGCTTCTTCCAAACTCGCCACCCCAAATCACCAAAGTATCCTCCAACATTCCCCGCTGCTTGAGATCCTTGATCAGCGCCGCACTCGCCTGATCGGTATCCCGACAACGGGCTGTGCACCAACTACGTAACCGACTGTGATGATCCCAATCAGGATGAAACAACTGAATGAACCGCACGCCCCGTTCGGCCAACCGCCGAGCAAGGATGCAATTGGCGGCGTAACTGCCCCCACGCCTCGAGTCCGGACCGTACATCTCGAAGGTCGACTCAGGTTCGTCACTGATGTCGGTCAAATCTGGAACGCTGGCCTGCATCCGATAGGCCATTTCATACTGCTGGATTCTCGTCGTTATTTCAGGATCGCCTGTCTGGAGCTGCCGAATGGCATTGATCTCATTTAGCCCGTTGAGCATCCCCCGACGAAGTTCTCTCGGCAGACCCTCCGGATCATTCAGGTACAACACTGGATCCTTTGCACTGCGCAGTTTGACCCCTTGATATTCAGAAGGCAGAAACCCACTTCCCCAGTAGTGGTCATACAGCGGTTGGTCACTGCCTCGCTTCATTTTTGAAAGCAGGACCAGATAGTCCGGTAAATCACGATTTTCACTGCCCAGACCATAACTAAACCAACTGCCCATACTTGGCCGTCCTGTGAGATGATGGCCAGTAAGAAATTTCGTCATTGCCGGGGCATGATTGATTTGATCCGTGACCATCGATTTCACGAAGCACAATTCGTCGGCGATCTCGGCAATGTGTGGCAACCAATCACTCACGGTCGCCCCGGACTGGCCGCGTTGCTGAAAAGTGGAATGCGCAGGCATCACCAGCTGAGGCTTTCCCTCGGTCATGCCAGAAAGTCGCTGACCACCGCGAACGCTATCGGGCAACTTTTCCCCGGCAAGCTGTGCAAGGCCAGGTTTGTGATCATAGAGTTCCAACTGCGAGGGTCCGCCCGACTGGGTCAAAAAGATGACGCGTTTCGCCTTGGGAGCAAAGTGCGGCACACGATCGGACGTACCCAAATCCGACGCGCCGGCTCGCCTTGCCAACATTCCATCGAGCGCCATCGCACCGATGCCCACCCCAGCCCCCTGCCCAAGAAAATACCGTCTTGTGACTGACAACTGATCCGAATTTCGCTCTGCGATATCATTCATGGGTGATGCTCTCATCCAAATTCATAATTAAACTTGCGGTCAACATATCAGCCGCCAAGTCAACCACGTAAACACTTTCGACTTCTGGCAGTTGCCCCACCGAAACCAATGCCTTTGCGGCACTCAGATTCTGACGGTAATAGGTGTGAGCTGCATGATGTTCACGTGTAAGGATCGCTAATTCATCTTCATTCGGCAATCTGCTCAGTACGGCCTGAAACATACCCTTCAACCGTAAATCCACCTTCGCCTTCGAGTGCTGCCCCAACACCTTTCCAGCCAATGTCCGCGCCGCCTCCAGCGCGGTCACATCATTCAGGAGGGTGAGTGCATGTAGGGGCGTATTGGTACGCCTCGGGACCACTTCGCATGTTCGTCTCATGGCAGAATCGAACAGAAACGTGGGTGCGCTACTTCGACGCCAAAACGTGTACAGTGTCCGACGGTATTGGCCCGGCCCCAACGTGGATTCATACGTGAAGCGTCCCATGAACTGATCCTGCCACACGCCCACCGGCTGGTAGGCAAAAATGGGCGGTCCCCCGACCGTTCGATTGAGCAAGCCACTGGTAGCCAACGAAGAATCGCGAATCATCCAACTGGGTAACCGGAACCGTGCTCCGCGGGCCAGCAGCTGATTCTCAGGGTCCCGCTCGAGCAATGCCTTGGTAACGCTACTGTCCTGTTGATAGGTCTCGCTTGTCACGATCCGTCTGACAAGATGTTTCAGATCCCAGCCATGCTCCATGAAGTCGACAGCCAACCAATCCAACAACCGGGGATGCGTCGGCACTTCGCCCTGCGCCCCAAAGTCGCCAGGAGTCCGTACCAAACCGGCACCGAAGAACAACTGCCAAACATGGTTTACAATCACTCGTGATGTCAGTGGGTTATCAGCCGACACGATCCAGCGTCCGAGCTGCAGTCGATCTTGGATTTTCTTCTCAGGCTGCTTCATCACCACGGGAAGCACCCCCGGTTCAACTTCGTCGCCATGATCATTCCATACCCCTCTCACCAACACATGTGTCTTTCGCTTGGATGAGCGTTCCTTCAGAACAGTCACATTCAGGCTTCCGGCGGCCTTCTTAGCGGCGTTCAGCTGCCGTGCAGCTTTCTGTTGCTTTTCCGCGGCGATTTGCCATGGCTCATGATCCGTCAGGAATTGACCTTTCAGCTTGGACCTCAAGCCCGCTGGAATATCCTGTACCGTGAACGCTGCACCCACTTCTGATTCGTTCTTCTTGACAATTGCATCTGAAAGCTCTTGAAGTGGCATCGGATTGAGCGAACGGACTGCGTTTCCACGTTGATTCGTGACACTAACTCGAAATTTCGCCATCAGCTCTCGAGGTGCCAAAGAACGCTGTAGCAGTGCAATTTCCACCACACCATCACCTGACAACACCAAGGGCTCGCTTAATTCAAACACAACGACCTGTACTGCTTCCACAGGTTTCGTGCGCGTCGTCCAGCCCGTGCGAGGATCATCGTCGAGGGTGCCTGACGCACGCCCATACTTGCTGTCGGCGCCCTTTCCTTCGACACTGGCCGACGCACGACTGAGGGACAGATCGGTCACTGAAGAATCATCGCGGCCCCTCACCTGCAGTTTTACATTCGTGAGGATAAACTCCCCTGTCTCCGCGTACGAATATTTCTCGACGTTATGCGAAGGATCAGAGAACACTTCGAGACGGATTCCGGTGATGCGATCAATCGCGTTGGAAGGTACCTCTAAAAAATAATCATCCTGTACTGCCTGACTGTCGTTTGCTGTGATGATTCCATCGAAATGCTTGGTCAGCACCGTTCCCTCAGTAGTCCTCATTGCACTTGGCTGTATGACCGTCCACGGCTGGTAAGGCGGCTGAGCTGTTTCAATCAGTCGCCCCAATTGTGCGGCAAAGGAATCCTCCGCATCCATCTTGACCTGATCGAGGCTTGCTGTCATCTGATCCAGAACCTGCTGAGTCTCATCAATCGCTGGTTGAGCCATCGTGGACTTGTAGGCAAGAAACGGCTTTGCGCCACCGCCCGCTGCACCAGTCTCGTCGATGCTGTTGAAGAAGGCTGTCAGACTGTAGTAGTCGCTTTGAGAGATGGGATCAAACTTATGGTCGTGGCATTGGGCACATCCGAGAGTAAGTCCTAACCAAAGCGTGCCCACCGTATTGGTTCGATCAAGCACATAATCAACCCTTGATTCCGCGGGGTCACGCCCACCTTCACCATTGTGCATATGGTTGCGGTGAAAGCAGGTAGCCAGCCGCTGTTCATCAGTCGCATCAGGCAGTAGGTCACCCGCGAACTGCTCGATCGTGAACTGATCAAACGGCATATTGTCGTTAAATGCAGCGACGACCCAGTCTCGCCATGGCCAGTTTTGTCGTGTTGAATCACCTTGAAATCCATCAGTGTCGCTGTACCTCGCGCCGTCGAGCCACCACATGGCCATTCGCTCGCCGTAGTGAGGAGAAGCCAAAAGCGTGTCCACCCATTTCGACCAATCAATTTGATCCTCTGTTTCCCCGAGCTTGGAGATTTCGGATGCCGCGGGAGCCAAACCTGTGAGGTCAAAAGACAACCGACGCAGAAGAGTATGCTTGGCTGCTCGGCGCGACATCGACAGTCCCTCGATCTTCAATCGCTCGCTGACAAAATAGTCAATTGGATGAGTATCGCCCGCCTCAGCAGGGATGGCGATCGCAACTGGAGACTCGAAGGACCAATGTTCGCCCCATTGTGCCCCCTCAGCGATCCATTGAGTGATGGTCGCGATTGCCTCCGGCGCAAGAGGTTTCTTATGTGACTCTGCAGGTGGCATTAACTCAACGCCATCAACACCCCGAATGCGATCCAGCAGCGCGCTCTCTTCCGGCTTTCCAGGAACCACTGCCGAATAGCCGCCTAAATCAGCGATAGCCCCCTCGCGGGTATCCAGTCGTAAATCCGTCGACCGCGACCCCTCATCGAAACCATGGCAAACCAAACAGTTATTCGACAACAACGGCCTGACTTCGCGATTGAAATCCACCGGCTCAGCTGCGCCGACTCCTCCCCACCACCCGTGCAAACAAAATCCGACTGCCAAAGCAACGGATGGCCATTTCCGACAACCGCAGCGACTTGGCATTCGGTCAAAACTCGTTGAACTAGTGAAAAAAAAAGACATAACCCTACAGTCAAGTGACAACGACAAGCGACCGCCACAGCGATCTCACCTGTCGGTCATATTATAGCCTCCGGGGATTGTAACATATTGCAAAGAGAAATCGTGATTTTTCATTACTCACCCATCTCATACAAATCTGCCATTCACGCGGCTAGTACAGCCCAACATCGCGTCTTCCGTACACACCTAACACAACAGAACGCGGACTTGCTTAAGAACGTTCCGTCCCAGCCTCCGGCCTTGGCATCCGCTGCTGAGATGATTCGCCACGACGGTCAACGTGCATTCCACAACCACTGACGATGCTTGGGAGCTTACAATCACGCGGCAACGGTTCCCAGTAAGCTGAATCAAAGCCCAAAGTCGCAACAACTATAAATCCCCAGCACAGCTAGACAACAAGAAGCCATGTCGTTTCCCGAGACCCGACTCCCATCCGGCACGATCTTTTCCACCACCGCGTCCCAGAAGCCCACAAGTGAGCTTAAGGTGGTCATTAGGTTGCTCACGAAAATCCCCCTTCCGAACAGACTCAGGACGGTGGCAATGGTCGGCACACTAATGCTATTACTTCCTACCTTGGGCACGAACCTGTTTTCTACGGCGTGCCGTTCAGAGGAAACGCCTCTCTACGATCTTGTCATTTACGGGGCAAGTTCAGCTGGGATTACAGCCGCGGTCCAAGCAAAACGGATGGGAGCATCAGTAATCGTGCTGGAGCCTTCCGGTCGTATCGGAGGTTTAACCACTGGCGGACTCGGACAAACAGACATCGGAAAAAAAGCCGCCATTGGGGGTATTTCCCGCGAGTTTTATCAGCGCATCCGAAAGCATTACGAAAATGAGTCTAACTGGCATTGGGAAAACAAAGCGTCTTATCGAAGTGGCGGACAAAGTCGCACCACAGCTAACGAAGACACCATGTGGACTTTTGAACCCTCCGCCGCTTTGAAAGTCATGCAAGACTTTGTGACCGAACATAACATCCCAATTATTCGCAACGCGAAACTGGACCGAACGCTGCTCAATGACGATGCAACACGCGTTAAAGGCGTCGTCATGCAAGACGCAACGATTCGCGCATTCATAACCGAGGACCAAACACATTATAGAGGCCGTTGTTTCATCGACGCCACCTACGAGGGAGACCTATTGGCCGGTGCAGGGGTTTCCTACACGGTGGGTCGCGAAAGCGCTCAAGTATATGACGAGTCACTCAACGGAGTACAAACCAGGCGTGGCCTCCATCACCAACTGAAAACTGGCATAGATCCGTACCGTGTTCCCGGCGATCCCAGAAGTGGGTTACTGCCCGGAATCGACGAGACTGGCCCGGGCGTTGAACAACTCGGCGACCACCGGGTGCAAGCGTTTTGCTTTCGGATGTGTTTGACAGACCAACCCGCGAATCGCTTGAAGATTTCAAAGCCAGATGGCTACGACCCAGTCATGTACGAGCTACTCTTTCGCAACTTCGAAGCGGGCGAGAAAGTATTGCCATGGTCATTTTCACTCATGCCCAACCGCAAAACCGACATCAACAACAATCGAGGAGTATCCACCGACTTGATTGGACAGAGCTATCAATACCCTGAGGCTTCCTATGAACAACGCGAAGCAATCATCGAGCAACACCTGCACTACCAAAAAGGACTTCTGTGGACACTCGCCAATCATCCACGCGTTCCCTTAGCGATGAGGCAACGAGTCTTACAATGGGGACCGTGCCGAGATGAATTCACGAGCCCTGATGGATGGCAACGCCAACTGTATGTTCGTGAGGCCCGCCGAATGATCGGCGCCACCGTCATGACACAGAATCACTGCCAAGGGACCCGCGTGGCAAAGCAGCCTGTGGGACTTGCTGCCTACACCATGGACTCACATCATGTACAACGTTACGTCGACAACAATGGACAAGTCCAAAACGAGGGGGACGTGCAGGTGGGCGGTTTCTTGCCCTACGGAATCGAGTACGGATCACTGACACCTCAGCAGAACGAGTGTGACAATCTTTTGGTACCCGTCTGCCTGAGCGCATCACACATCGCATTTGGGTCGATTCGAATGGAGCCTGTGTTCATGGTATTGGGGCAAACCTCGGCCACGGCGGCAATACACGCGATCCGAGAAAAACAGGCCGTCCAGAACATTGACTACGAAAAACTACGCAGCCAACTGACGCAAGACAAGCAAGTCCTTCGCTGGTCGCAGAGTGCCCCAAAGTCACCCCTGAGCACTGACCCAAAGACGTTCGCGGGCATCGTCCTCGATGACAACCAGAGCGATCGAAGCGGCTTCGACTCCATCAGCCAATCGAACGGCCCATTCCTCGGCTCTCACTACCGCCACGACAGCAATGCTGGCAAAGGCATCCAAGACGCCAGGTTTTCTTTTAAGATCAAAAAAGCTGGTAGATACAAGCTACAGATCGCATGGACACCCCATGCCAATCGCGCAACCAATGTTCCCATCACGTTCACGTCATCTGTTGGCCGACAGACCTTCCAATTAAACCAGCAAAAAAAACCTGACGAAAGTCCTTTTGGGACGCTCGGATCGTTCGATCTCGCTCCCGGCGTCGTTACTGTCGAGATTCGTAATGCGAACACTGACGGCTACGTCATTCTTGATGGCGTACGAATGGTAGCGACTTCAAAAACGCCGACAAACCAGTGACAAGAATCGAGCCGGTTCGATACCAACGGGAATTCGCAGTATCGACGCAAACACACACCGGCAAACCTAAGCAAGGCCCTGCTTTGAAACTACGCCGTTCCCATATCAAGACTGCCCCGAACCTTTAATTTTCGCACGTTTTTTGCTATACTACGCCAGACAGTCCCCATGGTTCTCCCAAAGACAGGCAGTTGCATTGATTCGTAGCTTGAAAGATGAAACGCACGCATCAAAACCACTGACCACTCGTGTCTACATTCACGTTGCAGCATGTCTCACCCTGATCTTAGCGGCCCCGCTGCAAGCCGACGACGGAGACTTCTCTGAAGGTGAGAAGCTGTACGCGCTGCAGTTAAAGCGTCTATTCGCTGACAAGTGCCTTGCCTGCCACGGCGCGGACCCTGACGATTTGGGTGGCGGTTTTGACATGCGTAGCCGGTCCGCCATGCTCAGGGGCGGTGAGTCGTTCGCGGAAGACGTTCTGACCCCAGAGGCTGGCCGTGAAAGTTATCTTTACGTGGTGACGACGCGCAAGGAATCCGGTTACGAAATGCCCCCGAAAGAGTCAGAGAGTCTCACGGACGAGGAGTCCAATTGGATTCGACAATGGATCGACTTGGGTGCTCCATGGCCGAACGACNATATTGTTCAACAGATACGTCACGCGTATTCCCAAGGACTTATCGTTCAGACTTCCGGTGGTCTGGCTGATGAATGGAGTAATCGACGATATGACCCATCCAGTTTATGGGCATACCAGCCTTTGAAAGTAGTGGAACCGCCTGCCGGCGTTCACCCTGTTGACTGGTTCATTGAGCGGAAGCTCAAACAACAAAACATTCCCGCTGCTCCCTCTGCAGCAGGTGCTGAGCTAGCGAGACGCCTGAGCTTTGATCTGACAGGTTTGCCGCCAGAAACCCAACCCAACTGGCCCAGAACGAGCAAGTTCATCGACGCCTACCAGTCAGATCCCGACACAGCCGTTGCGGAATTGGTTGCAACGTTGATGAGCTATCCACAATACGGAGAAAAGTTCGCCCAACATTGGCTTGACGTTGCCCGATACGCAGACACGGCTGGTTTCGCGAACGATTTCTCCCGTCCCAATGCATGGCGTTACCGCGATTATGTGATCCGAGCTTTTAACCAAGACAAGCCCTACGCGCAGTTTGTGCGTGAGCAGATTGCTGGTGACGAGCTGAACCCGAAGTCAACCGAAAACCGAATCGCCACAGGCTTCCTACGCATGGGGCCATGGGAACAAACAGGGATGAGCGTGTTCCGCATCACGAGGCAACAATGGCTTGATGATGTAACCGACTCAGTGGGGCAAACCTTCCTAGGTCACGCGCTTCAATGCGCCAAGTGCCATGACCACAAGTTCGACCCGATTCCGACACGGGATTACTACCGAATGATGGCGGTTTTCACAACCACGCAATTTGCAGAAAAGGACACGCCGTTTCTCCCCACCGAGAACCAACAGGGCTTCGCCGCCACCAACGAGTGGCTCAATAGCAAAATTGGATCCTATGCCAAACAACGCGATGCTCTTCAACAAAAAATCGACCAACAAAAGAAGTCTGAAACGGGCGACGCCCAAGTCGGCAACAACGGTCTGGACCCCGGAGACGAAAACTCCCTTGCCAGAATCAGGAAGAACATTTCACGGCACAACATCGAGCGGGACAAGACCCAACCTATCGCGTTCACCGTCTACACCGGTAAAACGATCGAACGAAAAGCGGTCAATTCACGCCTTCGTGTACCAGCGAAACCATGGGACAAAGGTTTCTTGGAGGCGGACACGATTTTAATTGATGGCGACGCTTATTCTGCAGGAGACCCTGTCGCCCCCGGCGCACTGAGCGCTGCAGTAACCCTCGGCAACATGAAACCCGTCAACTTCCCAGGCAAACAAGGCCCAAGACGGCTTGCACTGGCGAACTGGATGACGGCACCAGATAACCCATTGACTGCCAGAGTGATGGTCAATCGGGTATGGGCTTGGCATTTTGGCAAGGGGCTCGCAGGAAATCCCAACAACCTAGGCAGCACAGGACAAACTCCCTCCCACCCGGAGTTACTCGATTTTCTCGCGAACNGGTTCGTTAAGCACAATTGGTCGATCAAACAATTGAACCAATTGTTGCTCACTTCAAAAACGTACCGCAGAAGCACTCGTCATCCCGACCCAAAGTTGACCGAAGAAAAGGATCCCGACAATCGCTTTCTGTCAACGTTTCCTCCACGCAGACTTACGGCCGAGGAATTTAGAGATGCGATGCTTGCAGTCAGCGGCGAACTGAATCTGTCCGTGGGTGGTGTTCCTTGCCGACCGGATATCAATCTGGAAGTTGCTATGCAGCCTCGACAAATCATGGGCGGTACCGCATCTGTTTACGAACCTGATCCACTTCCCAAGCAACGCAACCGCCGCACCATCTACGCAGAGAAAATCCGAGGTTTGCGAGACCCCTTCATGGAGTTGTTCAACCAACCCGGCCCTGATAAATCCTGTGAATTGCGGCAAACATCCACGGTTGCGCCTCAAGCATTGACGCTGATGAATGCGGAAGAGATACAAGACAGATCTTTATCATTCGCAGCGATGCTGATGCAACAAAACCAGTCAGACAAAAACATCATACGAGTTGCATTTGTTCGAGCACTGGGCCGAGAACCAACCGAATCTGAGGCCCAACAATGCATGAAGCACTGGAATCGGTGCACCACAGAAGAATCAGCCGTACAACATCAAGCTCAAACTTACCCTACCAGCACGTTAAGAACCGTGATGGCTGAGAAGACGGGCGAACCGTACGAGTTCATTGAGCACATGCCGGCATACAACTCGTACGTCCCTGATCTACAGCCGGACCAAACCAATGCACGCACGCGCGGCCTGGCCCAGGTGTGTCTCGTCATCCTGAACCTGAACGAGTTCGCTTACCTTGACTGATTCAAGGCCAGCCAACCCTGAATCCGCATCAATACCGCCTCGCTCAACACCTTCTGTTTTCTGAAGAAGACACCCCATGAAGACTGCAACTACAAAGTCTGCCATTGCCTCTCCCACCCGCAGGGACGTTCTGTACGGTTTCGGAGCGGGATTAGGCTCGATCGCACTCACGTCACTGCTCAACGCGGATGAATCGAACAACACTGCGTCCTCCCAAACTTTCGCGCCCCACCATCCACCCCGCGCCAAACGCTGCATTTTCCTGATGATGGAGGGTGGCCCTTCGCACCTTGATACGTTCGATCCCAAGCCGGAATTAGAGGCACGTCACCTACAGGAATTCACTCGCTCAGGCAAAGAACAGAGTGCGATGTCCTCGGGAAAACGTTACTTCGTGAAAAGTCCGTTCGCATTCAAGCGTGCAGGTGAATGCGGGGCTGACATCAGCACGGAGTTTGAACATCTGCAAACGTGTGTAGATGACATCTGTTTTTATCGTGGTGCATACGTTGAATCTGTCAATCATCCAACAGCGTGCTATCACGTCAACACCGGCAACCGATTTGGCGGCGATCCCGCCTTAGGCGCATGGGTCACATACGGACTGGGGACAGCAAACCAGAATCTTCCCGGCTTTGTCGTCCTTCCCCGCACAAGCTATCCCCAAGGGGGTTCGGCGAACTGGAGCAACGGTTTCTTCCCCGCGCAATATCAGGGCACACCACTGAGGGCTGCCGGAAGTCCTATCCTCGACCTGAACACTCCCGCTCGCATCACTCAACATAGACAACGGGAGAACCTTGATCTCCTCGCATCTCTGAATCGCGAGCATCTCGCCAACCGCCCCGGTCGCAGTGATCTGGCCGCTCGCCTTAACTCATACGAACTTGCCTACCGCATGCAAGCCGAGGTACCGGACGTCCTCGACTTCNATTCCGAGTCCGAATCGACTTTNCGGATGTATGGAATCGACGAAGCGAAAACGGAAACATTTGGAGGTAAGTGTCTGCTAGCGCGACGCCTCATTGAAAAGGGTGTTCGATTTGTGCAGGTCTATTCTGGCAACTGGGATAGCCACGACTACATCCATCGGGCACACGGATCACTTATCAAGGCCGTGGATAAGCCAATTGCCGCCTTACTAAAGGATCTTAAGCAAAGAGGTCTCCTAAAGGATACCCTTGTGGTTTGCTGTGGCGAGTTTGGACGAACTCCGGACAACGGCCAACGCAGCGGCGGCAAAGCGTACGGACGAGACCACAATGCTAACGCCATGGCAATGTGGTTTGCTGGTGGCGGCACAAAAGCAGGGCACACCATCGGTGCCACGGACGAAATCGGCGGCAAAGCTGTAGAGTGCGTTCATCATATTCGCGATGTCCACGTCACCCTGCTACACTTGCTAGGACTTGATGACAATCGCTTGACCTTTTATCACGCAGGCAGATTCAAGCAACTCAGTCAATTTGGTGGGGCAGTGATCAATGAACTACTAAGCTGACCCAAAGGTTAGAGGGATTCGCGCTGCAACCATGCNGACGCAATACAAAACCAACAATGCAGCTGCAATACTCTCTTACAGAAATCATCAAAACGGCACGGCCAGGGTTNTGGCCAACCCATCTGTGGTTTTACATGCTGCCCTTTGCTGGACGCGACATGTTTTCATCGATTCCGTTCTGGGCCGGTGCAGTGTACGTCTGCTTTCCACTGGGTTTACTCACTTACGGATGGAACGACCTTGGGGACAATGAAACCGACTGCGTCAACCCGCGAAAAGATAGTTGGCTTTTTGGAGCCGTACCAAACATCTCTCTGAGGAAGCATCTGCCCTGGTTGATCCTCGCAACACAACTTCCCTTTTTAGTTATCTTCCTTTGGATCGCTGGTCCAAAGATGCTCGGATGGTTCGCGGCACTCCTGTTTGGCAACGCCTGCTACAACACGCTGGGATTCAAGCGTCTTCCTGTTCTCGACCTGTTGAACCAAGTTGGTTATGTCCTGATTTTTGTTCTGGCAAGTTGGCTGTGTTATCTACCCCAACTCAATTCACCTGCGATGATGTTCGGCGCGATATTTGCAATCCAAAGCCACCTGTTTGGTCAACTCATGGACATCGAAGAAGACAAACACGCAGGACGCAAGAGCACCGCAGTGGTTATCGGTGTCACACCATCAAAATTACTTCTCGTTGCCATCATGCTCGCTTTGGCGTTGATNGCATACTTGTCTTTCCAGAGCCCTGTTGTCGCAGCCTTCATGTCGGTCGGGGCCATGTTTTTTCTCATGGACACGTTCTTCGGACCACGCCGCTATCCCGTCTGGTTTAGCGCCTCCTTTTTCATCGCATGGAACTTGGTCGTGGTCGCATCGATGCACTTCGTCTGGCGATATGGAATCTTTCTCACANATTGACGCACCAGCATTCGGGTAAGCATTGGACGCCTCGTTACCGGCGATCCTGTAGCAAACGCAAACTGACAACACCTGATGCAGCCCGGCCATTCATCCGAACGCAACATCTGCCGCGTCCGCTCGTAAACAGTTGCAGTAACAAACACAACCCTCACACTTAGGAATGACAGCATCATCCGCAGGACTCCCGCAATTCATTTCGTCGGCTTGATCCACAAACTACAGGTTTTTCAAACTTCTACTCATCCACCTTCCGATAAGAATCATTCCAAGGCTGGACTACCACAACACTGCACGGATGTTCCATCATCTCCGGAGGATAATCCGTGCTTAAAATGTTCCCCTTGATTCTTATCATTGTTGCTGGCTGCGGCACAACCGGTCGCAACTTCTTTCGACCCGCTACTCGTGCCGGCTGTGCACAGGCCCCATGCGACTCATCCTGTGGTTGCAACGACTCAACCAGTGAGGTGATTCTAAATGAGTATCCGCTGACCGAGACACCGGCTTACTCAGAGTAATTGTGCTCAGCCCAAGTCCATCGAGCGTGCACCGCACACCTGTGTGTGTCCCGGTGATATCGCTGCACACTGTGCTTGATAGGTTTTTTGCTCTGTTCCAAACCATGAACACTTGTGTCTGTCACCCAACCAAACANAACGTTGCGACCGAGCGAAAGTGCCTTTTACTCACCACAACCTTGATGACAGTCCACTGCTTCCAACAGCTGCTTTCAACCAACCAACCGACTTAGACCTGACGCCACGTCGGCATTCGGAGGATGCTGCGCTGCTAAAACCTAACAGCAAACAGTTTTCAGGCTTGGCACATCCATCTTCCAGTGCGAGTTGCAACGGGCACTCATCGCAACCGTCAGACCCTGCCGCTTTGCGAACAAACCGCGCCCCTCCTCGCTGTCTTCCGACAGCGTCGCAATGAACAGAGTCCAACTGCCCTTAGGAAGGTGGCTTGAATTTCGGAGCAGCAGGCTCTGATGGTTCTTCCTCAATCTCTTCCGACAGACCAGAAGATGAGGAGTCATCACCGTTGAAAGCATTTTTTGCTTCACGCTCTGCAGATTTGAACTGCTGCTGAACATCATTAAGCCCGCGTCGGAACTCACGATAACTGCCCCCAAACTTACGGGCCACCTCAGGGAGGTTGCTACCGAAAAGGAGAACGGCTATCAGTCCGATCACGACCATCTCAAAGGGACCGAGCCCAAACATTTCTAATTCGACTCGTCAGAAGGTGCAGTGTTATCTTCATCCTCGGCGGTATCGCTCATGCCCCGCTTGAATTCATTGGTGCTACGACCAAGATTCCGCATCAAGCCTGGCAATTTCTTTCCGCCGAACAACAGCAGGACAACAAAGCCAACGATCAGCATCTCAGGCAGGCCCGGCATGCCGAAGGCTAACAAAAACCCATCAGTGGTTATGGTCATGGTTCACTCTCGCAAAGAGGTTCTAGTAGGAGAACCCCAACGCTGACCGGCGAAAGCGGGTAGGTCGATCGCCCAAGTGAACTTGGGTCGAACACCTCCTGAACCGACGTGTCGGGGAATGTGGGGCGAGCATCACAGCCCGCTGCCCCCATTCTATTACGATTCCGCAGTTCGTCAAAGCCTCCGAGCACCAGAAACACATTCAAAGCCGCTTGTCCGAACAACCAAAGCTACGCAAATCCCGTATTTCCCGGATCACCGCAAAAATCAGCCTTCGCAGCGACCTGAAAACTGAAATACCTCCTAAGCACGTCATGAGCGTGAAAGCTTCGGCAGAGTAAACCGAAGCCTTGACAAGGCAGCGCTGATGAATGATCATGCTTATACTGAGATTGATTCTCATTAAGGAAAAACAGATGGACACTACACTCGACCAACTGCAACCCGGACAGAGGGCCAACATCATCCGCATAGCGGGTGCAGATGGCATCGCTTCACGGTTGCGTGAAATGGGGTTTGTTCCCGGCGAGCTTGTACATTTCGTGCGTCCAGCGCCCCTTGGGGATCCTTTGAAATGTTCCGTACATGGCAGTCGCATTGCAGTTCGATGCGGAGAAGCCCGCCGTGTGTATGTTGAACCGATTAGCTAACCAATGCTTGCCTTGCTTGATGACTGACCGATGGCATTTCGGTCTCTGTCATTCTTGCTGGCTCCAAGACGCTGCACTTGGACATCTCCCCACACCTTGGCCCCGCTGACTGATCGCGGAGGTTCACCACAAAGCCGTTAATACCATGGCATCTGTTCCCACTGTCAGCGTCGCCGAAACCTCAGGACAAGACCGAGTTGCCCTGGTCGGTAATCCGAACACTGGCAAGAGCACTTTGTTCAACGCATTGGCGGGGATGAATGTGCGAACGGGAAACTATCCCGGTGTCACGATCGAGAAGAAGACTGGTGTCTGTGAACTTGAAACAGGCAAAATCACGGTGGTTGATCTACCTGGCACCTACTCACTGGCCCCTCGTTCCCCGGACGAACTTGTCGCTGTTGAAGTCCTCACCGACCACGTCACACAGCCCGATGGTGTGAATCTGATCGTTTGCGTTGTCAATGCGCTGCTATTGCAGCGAAACCTGTTTCTCGTCAGCCAACTACTTGAACTCGGCAAACCCGTTGTGGTGGCCCTGAACATGATTGACGTTGCTAAGTCCCGCGGTATGGAAATAGATGTCGAGCGGTTATCAACCCAACTTGGTGTTCCAGTCGTCGCCACATCAGCAGCAAAACGCACCGGGATCGACAAGCTGAAAACCGTAGTTGCAGAGCAGCTCAAAACCAGCCCAGAGCAGCACGAGCGGAGTCGCATTCTTCCCCCAGAGTTTTATGCATCCGTAGACCGTTTTCGCGACTCATTGATCGCAACCGACGAAGCAAGCGACGCAAGCTTACCCGATGATTATCTTCTGGAGCGGATGGTCCTTGATCGTGGTGGAGCACCAGAATTACAAGTGATACGAACATACGGCGACTCCGCCGCTGAATCACTTGCCGCGATTCGTGAGGACCTCACACAAGCCCTTGGCGATCCGATTGATATTGAATGCAATGCACGCTACGCATGGGCCAAGGCGAAACTTGATTCTGTCTTCAAGAACGATTCCCGCCCATCTTCACGGGTGACTGACCGTCTGGACGCGATCTTAACTCACCGCGTCATGGGTTTGATCTGTTTCGTAATCATGATGTTCATCATTTTCCAGTCCATCTATACATTTGCAGCTTGGCCGATGGACCTCATCGATGCGGCAACTTCCGGCATAACAGATGCAGTCTGCAGCCTGATGGAACCGGGAAAACTACGCAGTTTGATCACTGACGGCATAATTGCTGGGGTGGGCGGCGTACTGATTTTCCTGCCCCAAATCGCTTTACTGTTTCTTTTTCTTGCTCTTCTAGAAGACTGTGGCTATATGGCCCGTGCCGCGTTTCTCGTTGACCGAATAATGACGACGTTCGGACTTAGTGGAAAGTCCTTCCTCCCGATGATGAGTTCCTTCGCCTGTGCAGTCCCGGGTGTGATGGCAAGCCGCGTGATTGAAAATCGCAGGGACAGATTTGCAACCATCATGGTAGCTCCGCTGATGAGTTGCAGTGCAAGGCTACCTGTTTATCTTCTTTTGATTGCAGCGTTCATCCCGAGTACCACGTATTTTGCAGGCTGGCTTTCTCTTCCAGCAATCGTACTGATGTCGATGTACCTCGTCGGTGTGGTTGCCGCTATCCCGGTAGCATGGATTCTGAAGAAGACATTATTGCGCGGTGAAGTCGCACCTTTTGTACTCGAACTGCCCGAATATAAGATCCCATCAGCCAAGGTGGTACTGTCGCGTGTATGGGCCGCAAGCAAAGCCTTTGTGATTCGCGCCGGCACCTTGATTTTTGCCGCTTCCATCCTGATCTGGTTTGCCGGTTTCTGGCCAGGTGATCACACCAACCAATATCGCATGGAAGCACAGTTAGATTCATTCCAGGGAACTGCTGACGCGAGACAGACACTGATAGCTGACCTGAACGCCGAAAGCAGTCGTCTGCTGGAGGATAGCATTCTTGGTCGTACGGGGCATCTGATAGAGCCGATCGTTCGCCCGCTGGGCTGGGATTGGAAAATTGGTGTGGGCGTATTGGCTAGTTTTCCTGCACGAGAAGTCATCATATCCACCCTCGGAACCATCTACAGCCTCGGCGGTGACGCCGAAGAGGAGGGACTTGTCGGGGCATTGCAAGCCTCAACCTATGACGATGGAACGCCGGTTTACTCCGTCCCCGTTGCCCTGTCAGTAATGGTGTTTTTCGCCCTTTGCGCTCAATGCGTTAGCACCTTGTTGGTGATCCGGCGAGAAACGAATTCACTTTTTTGGCCATGCCTTAGCTTTTCCTACATGACTCTGTTAGCTTATTTTGGGGCATGGCTGACTTATGCCGTGTCGAGCCGACTGCTTTAATTCGATCCCCAAAATCAAGAAACGCAAAGCAGATGGATATTCAAGACATCGTCGCGTCCATGATCGTTCTGATCGCTGCAGCATGGCTAATCAGACGTATCTACAGAGTTTTGCACTCTGCATCAGGAACGAAGCAAATCGGAGCATGTGATCAATGCCCGAACAACCGCGATTCAGGACAATCAGCGCAGATCGTTGAAATCAACCAAAAACCTGCGGATGAATGATCTTGAGCACCAACCGGACCATAGGTTTACCAATTAAGCTGGTAGACGATGTTCGTGTCAACGACAAGCGTGTACGGAGCGATTACATAGCTACGAAACCCCAGCTTACGGCTCTTGCCAGGCAATGATGGGCTGCCGGCTCAAGAAACAAATGGATGCGTATCTCAATCCACTCGTCCGTGTGCGCTATGGTGACGGCTCACCCCAAAACCAGCTAGCAACAACTTCAGCTTCATCCATCGCATCCTCGTGCTCCCTGCTATCGCCACCCGCGTCTGTTTCCATCCAGCATATCCATCGCACTGTATATCCGGTGTGCACGAAAAATTGAATGCCCGCTATCCAGCATCCTTCATCCATTCTTAGCGAAACTTAGCCAGATGAACCGACTGCTTAATTACCTCATCGACGCGATCCGCAGTCCTCGAGAACAGCTTTCGCGAGGGCAACAATTTCTTCGCAAGAGCATCGATCTTGTCGTCTACTGTTATCGCCAACTCAACCGCCAACGCGCTGACGGAATGGCTGCTGAGCTTACCTACCGAACGATTTTTGCCTTGATCCCCGTTGTTGTACTCGGCTTGGTCATGTTCAGAGTGGTGGGAGGCTTAGAAGACGTTCAGGCCAAGGTTGAGAACCAATTATTTTCATTTTTTGGCGTTCCTGATGTCACTGAAGGATATGAACCGTTACTTCCCTTGGAAACATTTGATCCGATACCTCAGACGCGTGAACCTCAGGACCAGAGACCTGAAACTGGACGAAAAACTGGAGTAGAAACAGGAGCGGACCAAACATCCACACCGGCAAGCAGTTCCCAACGGACACAGCCACCTGCATTTTCACCCGACTCACAGCCAGCGAGCACTCCCTTCGAAAACCCTCTTGAATCCAAACCTCTTATCCAGCCAACACTCAACACGCCCGTTGGGGAGCTCTCCGCGGAAAATCCCACCAACCCTGATCTCACCGTTGCGTCCAACGCCTCTACGGGAACACCAGAACAAACCTCGCCCGAAAAAGAAACTGCCCAACGTTCAGAGAAGAACAACGAAGCCAATGTCGAAGCCGCCCAGCAAGCCCGCATAAGTATACGTCGCACGCTACATGACCTAGCCGACAAAGTTTCATCAGTCGACTTTGCATCGATAGGTGTTTTTGGTTTGCTACTTTTTACTTATGCAGCAGTAGCGTTGGCAAATGCCGCCGAGCACCTGTTCAACCGTATTTACGAAGCACCTTCCAAACGCCCCGCTCACCTCCGCCTCGCGATTCACTGGTCCATCCTGACCCTAGGGGGTGGGCTGTTGGCAATGAGCCTGTATTTATCAGGCCAAGTAGTGGAATGGTTTGGCAACATGGAGGGCCGTGAAGCTATTAAGCCAATGCTGACGCACTGTGTCTCCCTCGTCGCAAGCTGGATCCTTTTATTTCTTGTCTACGCGTTGATGCCAAATACCCGGGTCTCGGTTCGAGCGGCAGCAATTGGCGCCGCAGTCAGTGCAATTTTATGGGAGCTTGCCAAATATGGCTTTCAAATTTATCTATCTGAGGCTGTACCCTATTCACTGTACGGTTCACTTGGGTTGATCCCACTCTTTCTGTTCTGGATCTATCTCACCTGGCTGTTGGTACTCTTTGGCTTGATCCTCACTTTCACCCTACAAAGCCTGGGTGGGCATCTTCCTGATCAGTTCGACAACAAGGAAACGGAGTCCCTCGATGGGGACCCTGCGTGGATGCTGCCCATCATGTGCGAAGTTGGAAATACCTTTGAAGAAGGCATCGTTATGGACAACCAGACTTTGTCGACCCGACTTGGTCTTTCCGCGCGCACTGTCCATGAACTTGTGTCTCACCTGCTTGATGCCGGCTTGCTGCGACAAGTGAACCAAACTGAGACTCATTCAGGTCTGACGCTTGCCCGTCCGGCAGAAAAAATAACTCTCGTTGAAATCTTGGATCTCGCACAAAGCAGTTACCCTCCGCACACGCACCGTGCTTGGAAAACATTCTCGCGTTTGAAGGACGCCGAAAGACAGGCCGCCGCGGGGCAAACACTCGCGGATACTGAGTTTTGAGCGCAAGTTAGCACCGGTGATATTCAAATTTATAATTGAAAATTGCCGTTCTTAATCTCTTCATGTCAAGCTCCGTTTGCAGAATGCAACGTAGCTGATCGCCGCCTTGCGATAGTTTTCGCGGACGCCATTCTGCCCAAAGCATGACTGATTTTCACCCCCTTCGAGGACTTACAACCCACTCAACCGCAATTCCCGCTGCATTAGTTCGTCTAACGCCTTTCAACGCAAGCCTATGAACAAACAAACCAAGACAGGTACCAACTTGCATCTCCTCGTTTGTATATGAAAGACGCATTGGTATTTTCATTCGCTGGCATCCCCTCACCACAACCATCAAGGTCGCGTCATCAGCACGTTTGCCTACACCGATACCCAATCGACAACCGCGATCCCCCGCCCTGCCCAACATTGATCCCCGATCTCCGAGTCAGACGCCCCACGCCAGAGGCGATCAATGAGCCTCAAGCCAGTTCCGCCCCACACCCAATTCGACTTCAATCGGCACTTGCATCGGCAGAGTTGTTTTCATACTCGCCTCAATCACTGGCATGACACGTTCCTGTTCCTCGACTGCCATGTCAAAAACAATTTCGTCATGGACAGTCAGAACCATTTTGGTAGAGAAGCCTCCGTCGATCAGGGCTTTGTGAGTACGTATCATCGCAATCTTTAACATATCAGCTGCAGTGCCCTGGATCGGACTATTCATCGCCAATCGTTCAGCCGCGTTTACCACATTTCGGCTCTTCGAGTTGATATCCCGAATGTATCGCCGCCGCCCCGTGCTGGTAGCCACAAATCCATGCTCCTTTGCAAAAGCGATGGTCGTATCAATGTAATCCTGGACGCCCGGATACTTTTCGAAGTAGTTCTCGATCAATTCGCTCGCTTCCTGCCGTGGGATATTCAGCCGTTGTTGCAACCCGAATGCCGAGATCCCATAGATGATGCCAAAATTAACGGTCTTGGCTTTGTCACGCATTTCGCGCGTCACCTCATCAATGCCTACTTTGTAAACCTTCGAGGCGGTGACCGTGTGAATATCCTCTCCCCTCTGAAATGCTTCCAGCATTCCCTGATCGCCACTTAACTCCGCCATGACCCTCAATTCGATTTGTGAGTAGTCAGCGCTGAGAATCAAATGCTGATCATCTCTCGGCACGAAAGCGGCACGAATGTCTTTTCCTCGCTCTTTCCGCACCGGAATTGTTTGCAGATTAGGATCATTGGACTGAATCCGCCCCGTCGCTGTCCAAACTTGACTGTAGTGGGTATGCACCCGGCCGGTGTCCGTATTTACTGCAAGCGGAAGTTGGTCGACATAAACAGTTTTCAGTTTCCGAGCATTTCGATAATCGAGAACATCTGCAATCACTTGGTGTTTGTGAGACAGTCTCTCAAGTTCAGCCTCGCGTGTTGAGTACTGTCCCGTCGCAGTCTTTTTGGGATTCTTTTCGAGTTCCAGCTCATCGTAAAGCACAATGCCAAGCTGTTTAGGTGAATCGATATTGAATTCGTGGCCCGCCGCCTGAAAGATATTCTCCTGAAGGGTGCCAATTTCGTCAGCGAGTTTTTTGGAGAAGATTGCGAGTGCATCCGTGTCAAGTCGTATCCCCTCACGTTCCATATCTACCAAGACAGGGATCAGTGGGCATTCCACCTCATTACAAACCTGACTGGTTCCCTGCGCATCGATTTCAGGTCGTATCAAATTCGCAATCTGAAGAGTGACATCTGCGTCCTCACACGCATACTCAGCTAACTGTTCCAGAGGGACGTCGCTCATGCTTTTTTGTTCTTGCCCCTTTTCACCGATCAATTCACTCGTAGCGATAGGTACGTAACCTAAATACAGCTTGGCCAAGTAGTCGAGACCATGCCGCATTTCGGGTTCCTTCATTGAATGGGCTAGCATGGTATCAAAAATCTCGCCTTGCACCTCGATTCCATGCCACTTGAGCAAGGTCATGTCATACTTCAGATTGTGGCCTACCTTCTCAATGTCACGATTGGCAAGCACGGTCTCAAACTCCTTCAACACCGCGACCGCCGATTCGGTCTCGTCTGGCAGCGCGACGTAGAATGCTTCTGCAGGGCGAACGCTAAACGCCAATCCAAGCGGTCTCGCGACACGTGGATCCAGCCCCGTTGTCTCTGTATCGAAACAAAAGCGTTCCTGTTTGCTGAGCAATTCAATGAGCGTTGTTCGCTCATCTCCTGTGGTCACCGTTTGATAATTGTGGGGAACATCGCGAATGGTCTTCTCGTCCACCGGCTCATCAAAAAGCGTGGCCTGAATTTCGGTTTCACGCTTTTCCCTGATCACTTTGGCACGACTACTCGCTGACGAAAACGACTTGCCAAGTAATTTTTTCCCAAGCGTGTCAAACTCCAGCTCCATCAGCAACTCTTTGAGCTTCGCTTTATCCCAACCCTCACGCTTCAATTGTGAAAACTGGACATCGTTGGGAACATCCAGCTGAATAGTCACAAGGCGTTTTGACAGCAGTGCCATGTCAGCCTGTTGCTCAACACGTTCTTTCTGCTTCCCCTTCAACTCCGCGGTTCGATTCAAAAGATTCTCGATGCTGCCATATTGCGCAATCAATTTCTGGGCAGTTTTCGGTCCAATCCCAGCAACACCAGGGATATTGTCGCTGGCATCGCCCATCAACCCAAGAATATCAATCACTTGATCAACTCGCTCGATCCCCCATTTCTCGAGCACTTCGTTGATACCGAAAATTTCTGGATCAGCTCCTCGACGTCCAGGTTTGTAGATCACAATATCGTCTGAGACCAATTGCTCATAATCTTTATCGGGGGTTACCATCCAGGTACGAAACCCTTCTCTACTTGCCTGCTGCGCGAGTGTTCCAATCACATCGTCAGCCTCGTACCCGGGTTTGCGTATGACGTGAATATTCAATGCATCAAGCAAACGATCAATGTACGGCAACTGCGTGGCAATATCTTCAGGCATCGCGTCACGCTGTGCCTTGTATTCCGGAAACTCTATATGTCGCTGAGTGGGCTCAGAGGTGTCAAACGCGACAGAAACATGAGTCGGCTCTTCCCTTTTCAGGATATCGAGAACCGTATTCGCGATCCCGAACACCGCAGACGTACACAGTCCGCCGGATGTGAAACGCGGACTGCGAATCAAGGCAAAGTGCGCCCGATACGTCAACGCCATCCCGTCCAGCAGGAAGAGTTTCTGATTATCGGGGAACAACTCAGTTGTTTTGTCTGCCACGCGACATACCTACCATTGATGAGATCAAGACGGGGGGTCGCTTCCTAGCAATCCAGCGGCCCCTTCAAACTCGAGACGACAATTTAACGAGTGGGCCCCACCTACTGCTACCAGCCTCAAAAAACCTGACTTTATTCAGAGCAAGCCGCCGGAATGGCTATCCTAAAAACAAATATCCACCTCGGAACGTCTGTGCATCGCCAAAGTTGCTTGTTGCAAGACTACGCAATCACGCCTACAGCACAGCTCATCGGCAAGTAAACCTACACTTCAGCCATGAGCTGCTTCCTGCGATCTCGCGCAAGCAGTGAATGAATTACTGCCCCTCAATGTATTCAAGCTGAATCTTTGTGTCAGGCAATATCTTCCCCAGTTGATCCACCCTCTCCTGCGTAACGGCGGTACGGGTGACCTTCAGGTCTGCCAGCTTCGACAAACCTTCAAGCGATGCGAGTCCATCATCCGTAATCTGCGTGGACCCCAGATGCAGGAACGTCAAATTTTTCATCCCGCTCAAGTACGGAGTTCCTTCATCGCTGAGGCGTGTGTTATCAAGATTAAGGTACTCCAAACCGGTGAGCTCTTTGAGTGGCTCAACGCCGACGTCGGAAATATTCACTCTCCACAAATTCAATTTTTTCAAGTTCTTCAACTCAGCCAGAGGACCCATTGCATCATCGAACAACTGTGCGCATTCGCTCAAATCAAGCTCTTCCAACAGTTGAATCTTCGGAAGATTAGCCACGCCGGTTGCATCTATTTGATTCCTGGCCAGCCGCAACTTCTTGAGATTGGGGAACTTGGCAAAAAGCTCAACGGACTCATTTCCGATGGTCGTTTCAGCCATGTAAAGTTCTTGCAGGTTATCCAGTCCGAGGAAAGCGTTGACGCCATCTTCGCTGACCCAAAGATAATCGATCGCAAGCACTTTCAGGTTCTTTAATTTTGCAACATGCACCATACCGTCATCGCTGACGGTGCATGCCCCACTTTTCCCTGACAGCCTTAACGCCTTGAGCTTGTTGAGTTGGCTCAGCGCGGCAAGTCCATCGTCACTTATGCCACATTCACGCAAGTCAAGATCTTCCAGATTCGAAAGTTGTCCAATCGTCTTCAATGCCTCATCTGTCACGGCAGTTCCACCGAGTCGAACAGCACGCAAACGCTTTAATTCCGTCAACGGAATCAGATCGCTATCGCTGATAACAAGATCACGAAAATCGACATCAATGATGAATCCTGCTGAATCACGCCGTACCTTTTTGGTCACCGCCTCAATGGCCGCTACTGCCTCCTTTGGGTCCGCGGGAGTGGATCCGACGACAGGCCCGGCGTCGCCGGAAGTGCCCACCTCGGAAACTACGGATGACGAAGGTTTCGTGTCACTGTTACAGCCAACGAACAGTGAGAGTCCGGCAATCAAAACCAAAAAGCGTGCAAACATGGAATACCAGAACGTCAAACGACTAGAAAAAGCAAATGTCATATGGGTGAGTGATCGGAATCGACACCCATGAAATAAATAGAACCCACGCTCCGCTTCCGCACGTAGCGTGTGTGGCCCAAGCAACAGAGAAACAGTTGCTCAACCTTCGAACTCGACTTCCCAACCGGGACGGTACTGTTTGCGAAGATACTTATCAGCTTCGGGACAATTGGTAGCCTGGAAATTCTCACCATCCCAATCGATCTGCTTGCCTGTACGGTAGGCAACATTCCCCAGCAGCACGGACTCAGTAAGTGCCCCGGAGTAATCGAAATTGCAAGTGGTAGGTGACCCATCCTTACACGCCTTGATCCACTCTGCATGATGCCCGATCGACTTCGCAATCGTCTGCTCGGGTGGCGTGAAGTCAGCGTATTTATCCTTCGGAAACAGTTTGTAGTTTCCATAGGACGCAAACATATGCCCCTCAGTCCCCACAAACATCACCCCACTTCCGGGTACCTTTTCGCCAGCAACCACGCGTGGAGTCTTATTCCCGTCATACCAAGTCAAATCAAGGGCTGGCCTATCACCTCGCGCAGGGAATTTATACTTGACCACCAAACCCAGTGGGCAGGTTTCAGGGTGCACCTCGGGTCCTTCCGCTTCGATCGAGGTGGGATGCCTTAGATCCAGCGCCCAGAACGGTAAGTCCATGTAGTGACAGCCCATGTCACCAAGCGTACCTTGCCCGAAGTCCCACCACCGCCGCCACTGAGCGGGATGATAACGCCCCGGTGCGAACGGTCGCACTGGTGCGGGGCCCAACCAGAGATCCCAGCTCAAGTTTGCTGGCGGCTCGGCGCCCTTCTCGGGGCGATCTCCGCCACCCCAGCCTTTTCCCACCCAAACGTGAACTTCGTTAACATCCCCAATCGTCCCAGCTCGAATGATCTCAACGACACGCCGGTAGTTGTCACCTGCATGAATTTGCGTTCCCATCTGTGTCGCGACGCCCTTCGCTTTTGCGGCTGCGGCGATCTTCCTAGCCTCTTCCACTGTGTGCGTTAGCGGCTTCTCGCAATAGCAGTGCAGACCAGCATTGATCCCACGAATAGCAGCTGGGGCATGGTTGTGGTCGGTCGTGGCAACCACGATGGCGTCAGCCTTATCGGCTTCCTCCGCGATCATCTCCCGGTAATCCTTGTACAACTTGGCATCCGGGAATCGCTTCGAGGCACGGTCAAGATAGTTCTGATCAATATCACAGAGCCCGACGATGTCTTGGCTTTGAACACCATCAATATCGGCGGACGCACGATTCGCAGTCCCGACACACAGTACTTTGAGCTTCTCGTTTGGCGACGTTGACTCCTGAGCTGGCAGCTCGCTCCACACGCCCACGGACAATGCACCGGCCCCGGTGGCCTGAAGGAATTGCCTTCGCTTTAGACTGCTGCCTGACACACTGCTGCCTGACACACTGCTGCCTGACACACTGCTGCCTGACTTGGGGGATTCACTCTGCATGGATTCAATCCGGCTGGGGTTTGTAGGGTGGGAAACAACCCGATTTCAGCTCCACTGTGTCTCATGACCAGCATCTAACTCTGGAGCATCTCGTGGCGTCGATGTGATCTAAGTTTAACACAGGGTTCCAGCCCGTGTGAACGTGAACATGCATTCCAATGTTTCCCGCAAGTAACCCGCCATTCATTGCGTCCTCGACATGGGTCTGCCACAANAGACAAACCGCAGCCAGCTGGTCACCTGAGGCTTTGCGGATCATCCCATGACTCCTTAGTGCTCTCTANCACCAGACCGGAACAAAGANGCTCTGTAGGGGATCCGCTTTTACCGNTCNTGGACCATACACGGCTACCNACAGCNAACAAGAAACGGAAGCTTTCGGGACNAGTTGGCAAAATGCTGTGCGANTGTAATCTCANGAACCAAGCAACTCCAACTCAGACGCGAGCCGCTGTCAAGTGAATCCATGAGCGTCAGGCNCGCGATAGATATTCACCAGTGCGAGTATCAANTTTCAGCATTTCACCTTGCTTGATGTATTCCGGAACTTGCACGACCAGCCCGGTTTCAAGCGTTGCGGGCTTTGTCCTCGAGGTAGCCGAATTCCCTTTCACACCTGGGTCACATTCCGTAATCAGCAGCTCAACTGACGCAGGAACCTCAAGCCCAACGCAAGCATCGTTGTAGATCATCGCCCGCATGCCCTCGAGTCCCTCGGTAATGTAGGGCAGCTGCTCCTGAATATCGTCCAGCGGCAACTCATATTGCTGATAATCTTCCTGATCCATCAGAAACATGCTCGCTGCGTCGGAGTACATCATTTGCACGTTGCGGCGCGAAAAATCTGCCTCGCCCAGCGACTCGGTCCCCTTGAGTGTGAGATCCACTTTATTGCCCGTCACGACGTTCCTTGCCTTGAACTTGTACAGGGTCGCTGCACCTCGGGCTGAGGGCGAGTGAACCGAAATCCCTTGAATGATAACGGGGTTTCCGTTGTGGACCACGACAGTGCCGGTCTTAATATCTTTTGCTTGCACGTTGCACAAAACCTGACGAACGAGGATGGATTTGTAGGACAATTCGTTGAGCTGATGCTGATAATACTAACGCCACAACCAATCCCGAAACCCCTGGACCAGAAGTTCGCGCTGTCCGAAACTTTGCGTAAGAAGGACCGCACCAAGAATCAGCGTAAATCCAAGCATCGCAAATCCACGACGCGGAAAGGGAGTGGTTTGGCCCTGAACCTTGGCCCGGGTCGCGCCCAGCAGTTTACTCCAGAACCTCAGTGAAACGTTGGGCTCGAAGGCAACGATCTGGGCATAATCCATCCCACGATGACCATCTAATCTCAGATGTATTCCCAAAGCGGGCAAAGTGACCTGAAGCAAGGTTGCATCACCTGAAGCTTTTCCATCGAGCGTCTGCGCTGCCTCCAACAGCGGCTCGAAAAGCTCCTCCGCCGTACGTCCGTATACCGCGATGCGCGGCGGGAAACTGAGGGCAATCAATGACACGCTAAGACCATAAAAGACAGCCAACGCGATCCAGACAGCCGGTCCAAACACGGTGGCTGCTGCAGAGGGAAAGAATAGCTCTGCCGGCCCCACGGCAAGCAAACCCGAAATCGCAAGCGCGAGAGCTGCAATGTCCCTCCCGCCCGTTGTCACCAAGGCACGACCGGACAACCTAACTGCACTGATCAACAGCAGATAAGCGATCAAAGGCAACAAAGCCAATAAAATCGTGAACGGGTCGGCGGAAACAAAGACATTGAGCATGAGCAGAAATCAATCCATGAACTCGCGTTCGACAAACTTCGTGTTATGCCGACCTTCAACAAACTCGGGATGCTGGAGTACCTGGTCATGAAAAGCTGCGGTAGTCGCAATCCCCTCAACCTGGAGTTCATGAAGTGCTCGTCGCATGGTTGCGATTGCCTCTGCACGCGTGGGCATGTAGACAATCAATTTGCCGATCATCGAATCATAATGCGGGGGAACATTGTACCCACCGTAAACATGCGAATCGAATCGCACACCCAATCCACCAGGTGTATATAACCTTGTGATTTTGCCTGGATTTGGCTGAAAATTCCGATCTGGATTCTCTGCATTGATACGACATTCGATGGAATGCCCGCTGCAGACAACATCATCTTGCGTCATAGGCAAAGGCTGATTGGCAGCCACCAGGATTTGAGCCTTGATCAGATCCACACCTGTGATCATTTCGGAAACGGGGTGTTCAACCTGGATACGAGCATTCACCTCGATGAAGAAGAAATCATCATTTTCATCCACAATGAACTCGACGGTTCCTGCATTGCTGTACGCCGCCCCTTGGATCATTCTCACGGCCGCATCACAAATCTGCTTCCTTTGTGCTTCGGGCAAATTTGGGCTCGGAGCTTCTTCGATCAGCTTTTGATGCCTCCGCTGCACACTACAATCGCGTTCATAAAGATGCACGATATTACCGTGGTTGTCGGCAATCACCTGAACCTCGATATGCCTTGGGTTTCCGACATATCGTTCCAAGTACACGCCACCATTTCCAAAGGCAGCCTGTGCCTCGGTACGAGCCTGATTCAGTGCTGAGACCAACATTTCCTCCGTCTCGGCAACCCGCATGCCCTTCCCACCGCCACCGGCCGTCGCTTTGATCAGCACCGGGTACCCAATTTCCCGCGCCACCTCTAACGCGTCGCTATCACTTTCAACGAGTCCGTCACTGCCCGGGACCACTGGAACCTTGCTGGCGAGCGCCATCGCCCTCGCGGTGTTTTTGTCGCCAAGCTTTTCCATCGCGTCAGGACTGGGCCCAATGAACTCGAAACCGCTGGAACGACAAACTTCATTGAAGTGTGAGTTTTCTGCCAGGAACCCGTACCCAGGGTGAATCGCATCAACGTCGGCCACCTCGGCGGCCGCGATAATCTGATCAATCTTCAGATAACTATCAATGCTACGGGCAGGCCCTACGCAGTACGCTTCGTCCGCCAACTGGACGTGCATTGAGTCCGCATCGGCCTCGCTGTAAACGGCCACGGATTGAATTCCCATCTCTCGACAGGCGCGAATGATGCGGAGGGCAATTTCGCCACGATTGGCTATCAGTATCTTTTTAAACACGGATAAACTGATGAATAGGAATCGCAAGGGACAAGATAGAACGACCACTCAAACCACGCTCTAGGAACATGGCGGTGTAGCGACCGCAAACGGGTGACGTCACCACGTTTAGTTTAAGCCGCATCAACGCGGCACTTTTCATTCAACGCCGCACCAGCGCGACATTTCAAATTTGCTGGCATTAGTTTTTGCTGGTCTCAGTTGCGCTCGATCCGAAACATCGGCTTGCCAAAGTCAATCGCTTCCTGGTCTTTCACCAACACTTCGACAACTTTCCCGCTGCACTCAGCAGGAATCTCATTAAACACCTTCATTGCCTCAACGATGCAAACAATGGTGTCCTCGGAGACGACATCGCCAACTTTGACAAATGGCTCCGATTCCGGATTCGCTCTCGCATAAAACGTACCGACCATCGGTGCCTTGATCGCCACCGTCCCGGCATCGGTCGCGCTATCCGCTGAACCAACGGCTGCCGCCATGGCTGGTGCTGCAGCGACCGGCGCCGGCGGTGCAGAATAAACGGGACTGACACTGCCGCGATTCAGCTTGATCTTTTCATCGCCCTGCTGGAGATCGACCGCGCTTAAGTCATGTTCCTCCATCAGCTCGATAATCTCGCGAATTCGCTTAACGTCGAAAATATCCTTTGGCTGTTGGCCTTTAGTCATACCTGCTTCGCCATCAATAATATTTGGAATGAGTTAACCACCGCTCTGGGACAGATAGGCGACTTGGGTAAAAACCTAGGAAATCGAATGACCTGTATCGACCGTGCGCCGCCTCAGTTTCCAAGGTTTTACAGCATGAATCGGCAATCATCGAGACCCTTTGGCAAACTACTTAGCACCTCATGGCCAGAATCAGTGACCAAAATGTCATCTTCGATACGAATCCCAAAGTCCCCATCATAATAAACACCGGGTTCCACGGTGATAATCATGCCACTTGCCAGTATTTCGTCGCTAATGGGTGATAATCGAGGTGATTCATGAATTTGCAGGCCAGTTCCGTGTCCCAAGCCATGTTTGAAGGCGTCAAGTATACCGTGACGTTCCAGAGCCGACCGCGCCGCCGCATCCACCTCACCTGCCGGGGTACCTGGTTTGATCAGCTCAATCGCTGCAAGTTGCGCCTCCAGGACACCTTCGTACGCCCGCTTGAAGGCATCGCTGACATTCTGCTGGTGCAGGGTTCGGGTCAGGTCACTTGCGTAACCGTCGAAGTTTGCGCCCCAATCGATCAGCAGCGAGCGATGCTTTGCGAGAGGCAAATCCTGAGGCTGATAGTGCGGTAAGGCTCCTCCTGGTCCCGCCGCAACAATCGGCGCAAAACTGCACCCTTGAGCCCCCAGTTGACGCATCCGATGCTCGATATCGTGTGCAACCTGCTTTTCGGTATGCTCGCTCGTTAATGTAGGCACCAGTTCGGTGAAGACACGTTCTGCGATTTCCACAGCCCTGCGAGTCAAGACAACTTCAGCCTCATCCTTGATCATCCGCAATTTCTCAACGACGGCCTTCGTCGAAACAAATTCAATACCATCACAGCCAGCCTCGAGAAACTGGAACTCCGCAAGCGTCAGCTTATCGGCCTCAACTCCAACCCTTTTGGCCCCGCAACTACCCAACATCTCTTTAACCACATCCCGCAGCAACTGGGTTGAGCTTCGGATTTGCGTCTCGATTCCTGTGCATTGCTCGGCAATCTGCGTGGTGTACCGTCCATCACTCAGAATGGTGGTTCCTTGAGATGCCACCAACAAAAAACTGCTGTCGCCCGTAAACCCGGACAGATANCGCACATTGATCTCGTCGGTCACCAGCAGCGCATCCAATTGCAGGTCGTCCAACGAGTCTGTCAGACGCTGCAAACGAGGTGGAAGTGTTGACATTACTTTCTGCTGTTGAACTTGTAGATTTCGTCACCGGATTCAAGTACGGAAGCCCCCACCATTGCTGGGCGCCAGCATGCCGCCAGACTCGCTCCGAGGGGTTATACCAACAGGACAAATGCTGACAGGCGTTAGCATTCTAATCATGAAACAAACGACTGGGCAGCAGAACCCCAATCTCCAGATCGCGTTTCGTGAACTTTGACCCCCGGATCGTTCTGCTACCAGACCAACACCGACACCGAATCACCCGCCAAACCAACTCGAAACCTCACGAAGTCCGATTGATGCATCGTCAACAGGCCAGTACTCCAGCCCAACAAAACCGCGGTAGCCCGTCGCACCAATCGCATCAAAGATTGATGGATAGTGCAGTTCACCCCGCGTCAGTTCATGTCGACCCGGATTTCCGGCGGCATGAAAATGACCAATTTTGTCGATATTTGACGTTATGTTTGCGATCAGCTGCCCCTCGCTGATTTGCTGATGGTAGATATCGAACACCACCTTCACATTGGCTGAACCAACTTCATCGATGATTTGAAACGCTTCCTCACTGCGAACCAGGTAGTAACCCTGATGATCGATCAGTTCATTAAGTGGTTCGATCACAAGCATGATCCCCGAGGCTTCAAGCATTGATCTTGCCTCACGTAGGCCAGCGACCAACGCAGCATGCTGATCAGCTCGGCTGATACCCGGAATCGCGTCACCCACCTGACTGATCAAAGTGTTGCATCTGAGTCGTTTTGCAGCGTGGATCGATTGCTCCAAACCCTCCAAATACGAATCCCGCAAAGCGGAATCAACAAGACTGATGAACTTGGTGCAGCAGGCTGAAATTTCCAGTCCCTGTTGGTCTCGCGCAGCTTCAATCGCGGCTAAATCGCGGTCCCACCAGCCCCAAAACTCAAAAGCAGTAACGCCTGCTGCTTGGACCTGCTGAATTGCCAGCTCGAAAGGAATTCCCTCAAATACAGCGTCAATACAAACAGATGGTTTTAGTTGAGTCATCCTGAAGGTGATGCCTTGTCTATCTTGAGAGGGGTGAGTTTGGGCGGGCAGCGAGGATCGGTAATACTCAGATCCGCTGTTAACAACCAGCCACCTACGTTAAACACAGAGAAGGAGGCTGGGCAGAGAACCACGGTCGCGAGTTTCCCAATAACCTGTGGGTGACTGCATTTCTCGCGGCAAGCGAAACAAACACAGGATCAAGTTTTAGGCATTTGTCGCGTCGCCCGATTCCCACCACACAGTCACGATTGGAAGCTCGCTACACGCAACCTGCAACCCCACCATCCGACGCACTGTCGGCACGTGAAAGATCCTCTCCCTCANCCAACCAACGCTCATCTTCAAGCAAGTTTCTCCGACATGAAGGTCACTACTGTTGGTGATCCGGCGTTCTTAATTCCCACGCACTCTGCATGCTGCTGAGGGCCTCTCATTAGCAGATCGAGTCCCAAAGCCACTCGAATACTGTTTACCGACTAAGGTTTTCCGGTGTGTTGCATGCGACTCCCGACTGCATCGCCCCCACATGGCACCGCCATTGGTCCTGAACGTCTCACAACACTAGACAAATCCGGATCAATACAGGGCTTCCCCTCCGCCGAACCCATCATCCGGGGGCTATGCCACCACCCACAAAAATTTTCACTCACAAGGTCAGCTCGTGCCAGCTTTCCATCGCAAATGTGATTAAAATCGGGTTAAAAATATGCTACAGGTACATATCTCGATACAGCAACAGGTCATTCACTTATGCGTTTCCTCGCCAGCAAATTCGGTCTCCTCCCTATCTTCCTCGCCGCTTTTCTCGCCACCCCGGTGACCACGCGAGCACAAAACGAACCGGATTCCGCAAGTGATGACGGTCCCAAAGCGACCGTTCTGAAAGGTGTAATTGAAGCCTTTGTCACCGATGAAATCGTGGCTGAAACTGAACAAATCACTAGCTACACGCTCGAGCGTCTCGTTCCCCACGGTGCAACGGTNAAAGCGGAGGACAATATCGTTTGGTTTGACAGCGAACCGATCACCGAAAAGAGGAAGGCCGCCGAGACTGAAATGCGTCTGGCGACGATCACCATGGAAGAAGAAGAGTTCAATCACCAGCAATTCATGGCTAGTCAAAAACTTAAACGCAGTGAAATTGAACGCACATGGAAAGCTGCTCAGCAGAACTACACCAACTTTGTGAAGGTAGATCGCGAGCGTACCATCAAGACACAAGAAAACCTCCTGAAAGGTTCGCTCGCCTCCCTCGAAAACACNAAAGAGGAACTAGAGCAACTTCAGCAGATGTACGACGCCGACGAACTGACCGAAGAATCGGAAGAGATTGTCCTGAAACGAGCCAAGCGGGCAGTCGAGTCGGCTGAGTTCCGACANCAGAGCACCATTATCTCAACTGAACGCGCTATCAAGCAAGTTTTACCACGCACGATCGCAGAACAGGAGGCAACATTCACAAACGCAGAACAGGCTCACGAGAAAGCAGTTCGCGACCTTGACGTTGAGTCCACGCGAGCACAAATTGAAATTACGAGAAAACGCGATGCCTATAAAAAAGCACAAACGAAGCATTCAGAACTGAAAGCAGAATGCAAAAAAGTTGTGCTCGCGTCCAAAATTGCCGGGATTGTTGTTCATGGCAAACTGACACGCGGCAAATTGAGCGACAAACCTTCACTGCTGAAAAAAGGCAGCACCGTCTCCGGTAGCCAAGTCATTGCTACCGTCCTCGCACCTGGAAAACTCCAAATCAGGCTCGACCTGACCCAGAGCAACCTTCCAGTCGTTATGCAGGGTGCCAAGTGTACGGTCACTGTCCCGGGCGTCGAAGGCTTCAAAGCAACCGGCACCGTCAAGTCGGTTTCCGCTATTCCTTATGCAGGAACCCGGTACGATTGCGTCGTCGCGTTTCCATCCGGCAAGAACAAACTTATGCCAACCATGGCCTGCGAAGTTTCGTTTGATGCCCANCAACCAGAAAGCCCCACCAAGAAGAAGTAGGGTTACACTACCGGAGGAGACCTGNCCCGGGGACGAGCGAGAAAAGCATCCCTCGTCCTGCGTCGTCACACTCCAACAAGAGAACTTGTTCCATGTCCTTCGGGAAAAACTTGGCTCCCCGGTGAATGTCACTGCTGNACGGGCATCACCAAGTNATCAAGGACTCAGAACGTTGCCACTGCCACTCTCTGAACAAACCCCCTATTCGGCGGACACATGCGGAAACTGGCTTTTAAATATCCCCGCTTCACGTCGCTCTTAACTGCGAAAATATGTCTTCCCTTCTTGCCTGCCAAATGAGCATGTCCATGTGCCGAGTAATTTCCACCATCATCATTTGCGTGATTGTTGCGATTCCATGCTCGGCAAACGAACCCGCCACCGCATCAGGAATTCTGTCAAACCCCCTGGACTTCAGTAAAGGCCCTGTTCTCCCCAACGTGGAACCTGTGACCCGTGCAAGCATTGAGCAATCGATACAACGTGGCGTCGCATTCCTGATTGAAGATCAGAATTCGAACGGCTCGTGGGGTTCTCCGACACGAACAAAGGCATTGAACATCTATGCTCCAGTACCGGGTGCCCATCATGCGTTTCGGACTGCCACTACTGCCCTTTGCGTGTCAGCACTAATCGAAACAGGTTCAACAGACCCAAAGGTCATGAAGGCTCTACAGCGAGGAGAACAGTGGCTCCTCGAAAACCTCCCCAGGCTTCGACGTGCCACTGGAGATGCGATCTACAACGTTTGGGGCCATGCCTATTCGATTCAGAGTTTGGTGCGAATGCACAAACGCCACGCCGATGACAAAGCACTCCAGGTTAAAATTACAGACTTGATTAAGTTGCAGTACGAAAAGCTGACGAAATATGCTTCAGTCGATGGGGGTTGGGGATACTACGACTTCCGCTACGAAGCACGCCAACCGACGTCTTCATCCATCAGCTTTGTAAATGGAACCGTGCTGATCGCTTTTGCAGAAGCAAAAGAGATCGGGGTGCCACCGCCCGAACGTGTCGTGAAACGAGCTATCGCCGCGTTGCTCCGTCAACAGAAACCGGACTTCACTTACCTGTACGGCGAGTATCTGCAGTACCAACCCATGCGCGGCATCAATCGCCCGGGAGGATCACTGGGACGCTCGCAGTGCTGCAATTGTGCATTGCGATATTGGGGCGACCAAAAGATCACCGACAACGTCGTAAAAAACTGGCTCTACCGGCTTTACGTGCGTAATGGTTGGCTCGACATCGGCCGCAAACGCCCGGTACCTCACGAGTCGTGGATGCAAGTCGCTGGCTACTTCTACTACTACGGACATTATTATGCGGGCCTTAGCTTGNAGTTNTTGCCAGAAGACCAGCAAGCTCCCTACCAAACCATGCTCGCCGAATTGATGATCGATCGCCAAGAAAAGGACGGTTCATGGTGGGATTACCCGCTGTATGACTATCACCAACCCTACGGCACCGGCTTTGCCCTGATGACATTACAACGCTGCCTTCCTAATGCAAACTGAAAGCGGTGATTGCCCGCTCTCATTCATTTCCACGGCACCCTGATCGCAACCTCCGTCGCATTCTTTACATCAAAGTGTCACTGCCCGCTGCTACTCTAATTTAGTCGTAACGGCGGCGCGTAAAAGAACTCGACAACACCACTAAATGCCGTACGTAAACGCCATCAAATCCCTTACGTAAACATCGCCCAACGTTCGAATGCGACGGTCTTTGGTAAGCTAAGCCGCATCCTCTCTTACGGAACCAGAAGCCAATTGCTCTGGTTCATCTCTGACTTCCTCATGAGAGCGGAGTGAATGCTGGGAGGTCCAAGCAAGACGGTTGATCCAAGCGAACTCAGTTCCGCGTTCCCTTGGTCCCGTGCCTGTTCGCAGGCGCGGCTGATGGAGCGCCCGACTCGCGAAAGCCCCCCGGCAGCCGAGCAAACCGAATTGCCATCAGGTTTCTCAAATCGTAAGACCTGACCAACACTCAATGCACCGGGGCGTGCTGTCGACGGTTTCACTTCCTACAGTTTCAAGTGCCAAAGACATCAGCGTACAGGTCCTCATTGAAACCAACGAGCACTTTTTTCCCAACGATCAAAGTGGGCGCACGCAAATTCCCTGTGGGACCAAGCATCATCCCGGTCAACACCGAATCGTCAGGACAATCCTTGCGCAGGTCAACTTTCGTCACCTTCTTTCCCTTGGCAACAAGCAGACTGGATTTTCCATCAAGCAATCCCAACGCCTCTGCGTCACCGTAACGCACTTTGCGGGCATCAATTTCCTCAGTCACTTTCACATTACGAGGCGCAAGAAACTCTTGCGCACGGGTGCAAGATGTTCAGCCCTTGCGGTGGTAACTCCACCCAATCGTTTTAGCCATAAGAGTTGCTTCCTTAACAGATCGTTTCAACGGACCGTGAAATTATAACAACAAGCGCAAGAAACGAAATGCCACGCTACCGTGAACGAAGAGCAGCACTTTCCTTAATCATGATGTTTCCTTGATGAAAAGTCGTCGCACCGAATACGACAACTGACTATCAAAACAGCAGTCTTGAGTCAGATGCGGCTAAATTGCTCACGACATCGTAACGACTGACGGCTCGACGTACGGTCCTTCTGGAATCACCGCAATTTCACAATCGCGTTGTCGCTTCACACTATCCTTGATGGCCTGTTCGACCGACGCGATCTGGTTGACACCTGTGATAGCCCACTGTTCTTCCGATAACTGCGGGGAATAAAGGTAAATCTGTCCCACCGACATCGGTTTCAGTTGCATTTGAGTTTGCCATTCATCAATGTCCGCATGCGACTTTGTAAGCAACCGCTGCAAAAACGCTTTGGCACCGAGATCTACCATCCGGCGTTGCGAGTCACTGAACTCCTTCGAGCCAAATCCCTCACTACACTCAGACGCGATAATCAAGTCTCCGCCAGGTTCAAGGATATTCATTGCGCCGACCATTCCTTTGATAGTCTGATAGTACGTCTTGTCCAGTGGATAACCGGACGCAGTCGTTACCACCGTCCTGAATTTTTTAGGGACCTCCACTTCACAATACTTCCGCACAAACTTAATCGCCTGATCATGTGAACTGATGATTTCGCCAAAGTTGACGAAAGATAATTGACGTTGTTCATCAAGAACAGTGTTCAAGCCCATCGCCCCACCGATCAACTTTACAATCTCGACCTGCTCTTCGTGTAAAGGATTATTTTTCAGGTTACAAGCAACCGCGGCGGGATCGGCCATAAACCGTGAACTGTGGAACGTGGTAATTGTTTCAGCGTGCGCGACGCCAGGTGCGATCACTTTGCGACCGCCCGAATAGCCAGCCATGAAATGCGGTTCAACCAACCCGGTAGCGATCCTCAAATCAGCTTGCACGAATGCGCGGTCAAGCTTTACCACCGTACCTCGTGTGGGAGTCGTTCCGACAAAAACATGATCAGCATCATTACGTGCATCGTGGTTTTTAATGCGGATATTCTTGAGCACCCAATCATCACCTACCAATTCTTCCAGTTCCTCACCTGAGTTGGCTCGGTGAAGTCCAGTTGCGACCAGAATCGTAATTTCACTCTTAGGCAGTCCGTTGGCCAACAAGATGTCAATCAGCGGCCTGAGAAACAAGCGATTGGGGACAGGACGCGTGATATCACAAATCGCAATACAAGCATTCCTGTGCCCATTCGCCCAGCCAAGCCCCTCCTCTGCTTCTGCCAAGGGTCCACGTTTGCGTCCGTAACTACGCTCGATGGGCGCGGCTAGTGCTTTCTCCACCGCTTCGCCCGGCTCGGCCAAGCAAGGCATTTTAGGCTTTCGAATGATTTCAGCAGCCACACCCTCTGGAATCTCAACCTGAAGTCCCTCTCGTCCGTAATTCAATCGGATATTCAGTGCCATACCACACCTCTTCGAAGTTCAATTACCTCACGCAAAAGACGGTGACTGACTCACAAGCTCAAGCTCGCAACCGCCAACCGGAAAATTCCGTCATGATTTCCCGAACCGTTGTCTCGATTTCCCACGGAGAGCTCAGTGAACCCACACCTCTGCAATCCTTTGGACTCGCCTCCGCAAAACAAGAACACCCAACTTGGGCAACAACGCGTTGACTTCACACAGTTGTCTGCCCGCAGCATATCAATCATAATGAGGACTCAGTAACCCTACGCGACCGTCCTCGCGACTGGGTCACGCGAGTCGTTACACCCGAGATTCAACCTTACCCTACCCAAGTCTTCCCGTGCACAGGCTCCTCCAGCCGCACTCATCCTGATCAAACATCCTACCGCAGGAACCCAACCATGAAGCTTATCCCTTTTGCATTGGCACTGTTGCTGATGCCCTCAGCAGTTGCTGGGACACTAAACGAACTTACAGAATCCGAGAAGCGAAGCGGTTGGACGCTGTTGTTTGACGGCGAATCCACCAACGGATGGCGCAACTATAAGCAAGCTACTGTATCAGACGGCTGGAAAGTGGTTGACGGTGCTTTGGTGCGATCATCCAGAGGTGCTGGCGACATCATGACGGCCGGAAAATACGACGCCTTCGAGCTATCCCTCGAGTACAAGATTAGTAAAGGTGGTAACAGCGGCGTAATGTTCCACGTCGTTGAAGGCGACGGTCCTCCATGGCGAACCGGCCCAGAAATTCAGGTGCAAGACAATGTCGACGGACATGATCCCCAGAAGGCTGGATGGCTTTATCAGTTGCACCAACCCACCGTTCCCAAGTGGGCGACAAACAAAGAGCCTGTTGACGCCACAAGACCGGCGGGAGAATGGAACCAGCTCTATATCAGAATTAATAATGACGATTGTGAGGTCTGCATGAATGGGGTGCGTTACTACCGTTTCAAACTCAACAATGCCGATTGGAAGAACCGCATTGCAAAAAGTAAGTTCGCGAAATTTGATGGTTTCGGAACTGCTGGCAACGGGCACATTTGCTTGCAGGACCACGGAAATGAAGTGGCCTACCGAAACATCAAGCTGCGCCAATTTGATGATGACGGAACTGTTCCGCAGCCAATCGATGGAAAACTGGGCTTGAAAGGAGAGCTTGCCTTTCCAAACTTAAAATGGGACCAATGGGAACCGGTCAATGACGCCGGCAAAGTCAGACCCCTCCGACTGATGGAACTCACCTACGCGAATGATGGCACCAATCGACTTTTTGCCGCATCACAATTCGGAGAGATCTGGACATTTGACAACGACAGAACCGTCGAAACGTCGAGCCTCTTTTTGGACCTCCGAGGAAAAGTCAAGGATTTCTCAACGCGTGGTTCCAACGAACAGGGCTTGCTGGGTTTGGCCATCCACCCAAATTTCAAGTCAAACGGACAGTTCTTCGTCTACTATTCACACCCTACCGAGCCAAAATCGATCGTTTCACGATTCAACGTCTCGCAGGATGACCCGAATAAAGCTGACCCTGCATCCGAGATGATTGTCATGGAGATCGAGCAACCCTACCAAAACCACAACGGTGGTCCAATCGAATTTGGGCCCGATGGATTTCTCTATGTCGCGTTGGGTGATGGCGGCGACCGAAATGACCCGCACGGCAACGGCCAAAATCTTGGTACTCTCCTCGGCTCAATTTTACGCATTGATGTAGATCACCCTGCCAGTGGGAAAAACTACGGCATCCCTTCTGATAACCCATTTGTCGACCTTGCCGCTGCCCGCCCTGAAATCTATGCCCACGGCATCAGGAATCCTTGGCGTATTGCCTTCAACAAAAAAGATGGCACGCTGTGGGCTGGAGACGTGGGACAGGAATTGTGGGAAGAAGTGATTGTCGTAAAAAAGGGCGGCAACTATGGGTGGAGCGGCCGCGAAGGGTCACATGCCTTCGGCAACCGGAAACTCACCACCAAGGTTTCAAAACCACTGGAACCTGTCTGGGAATACGATCATCAGATCGGAAAGTCAATTACGGGTGGACGCGTCTACAACGCTTCACGCATCCCCGCATTGACTGGTAAATATCTCTACGCCGATTATGTCACCGGATCGATCTGGGCACTTCACTATGACGCCAAAAGTGGAAAGCTGGTCAGCAACGAGCAGGTTGTTCCGGAAAGCGTCGCTGTTCTGGCATTTGGCGAAGACCAAAATGGAGAGGTTTACTACCTCACCAACAGCAGTCGCGGTGAAAGCATCTATCGGTTCACCAAGTAACTTTCACCGCTCGCGGACACGAGCTGGACAAACTGAGACGTAGCAACGGCGACGTGATTCGCGTCCCGCGTTTTGCTAGCCACCGCAACGATGCATCGCACCATCACAAACGGTCGACAGAATACACCTGTCGGCCGTTTTTTTTACCACCATGATGCTCCAAGCACGGAACGCATGAGGATGCCTTCTGGGTGCCGCAGTTGACAGGTACCCCAACCGCAAGCTAGCCATCCGAAGACAACGTCCCCAGCCGCTGAGGCCATTCGCCAACCCCGACGCTTCATTCTCAGACCCAAACACTGCACTTTTAGATTCCATCACAATGGAAAACTAATGCTTTTCACCATGGAATTCTGATCGAACAACGCCAGCCTCGCACGACACTCACTTTAGGTAAGTCAACTGACAAAACGTCAGGAAGCAGGGGGCTGATAGGCATTATCGGTCTCCACCAATTCAGCCTCCAATTCACCCACACTTTTTGCCTCATTAAGCAATACAACAGCTTGAGATTCCACACGAACTTTTTGATTAACCAAGAAGTCCCAAACCAAAAGCAGGCAAAAAACCCGCCAGGAATCCACCCCGCAAATAATGCCCCCATCGGCGCGGTGTCGCTGAACGCCTCTGGGGGAGGATTGGGCCTCGAGTGCCAAACATGATACCCAACCTCAAGCCCCAGAAAGAGCGTGAGCCAACAAACAAAGGTGCTCATAAAGAGCAGGATCAAAGGCCCTGTGATCCCGGACAAACGCCCCCCGATGAACGCCATGACAGCGGATACCAAACCGCCCACGCAGAAACTCGGAATGAATATTTCCTGAAGCGGTGTCATCAAATCCTCTCAGTCGCTGAACATTCCCAATGAGTAAATTCGGATCCCACCCCAGAGCTCAAACCTACGGCTCGATGCGAAAGGATGAAGAGAACAAAAACCTCACTCATCGATGTCCACATCCTCACTGCCGGTTGCCCCGTCATTCAGCCGTCCCGCAAAACCGATTCTGCGTCTACGATAATGCGAATAGCCTACCAACCCCATCGTGCACAGAAACGCAATCAGATACAAAACGGTGCCAAACAACAGGTGAATCACCGGAAAGATCAAGATGTGCATGTGGCCGGCACTGTCCATCGAATCTGAAGGTTCAGTCTGTGATACGAATAACGCGAAGAACCCCACGCCTGTCAAAGCGATGATGTACGCGGCAAACAACATTGGCAACACACTATTGGAGATGCCTTTCCAACGACAGCCAGCGATCACGAGACCAGGTACCTGACTGAGTCCACTGAAGCCTACAATCATGAAAGTAGCAAACACTAAAGATACTGGCTCACTGGCTCCACTGCCAGAATCTTCTTGAACCAGATTGATTAGTGCCATCACTACCGTCAACGTGAACAACACCAGAAGAACGCAGAACGATATAGCCGAGCGTGACACCGCAACCCTGCCCTGCACAGCGGAGCTCGATTCAGCAGGATACTGGTCCGTCGGAACACCAGATGGCTTGTAAGGGTTCCCCATTGTCTCGTCTTCACATCCCGTTCGTCATTGAAAGAGGGCAACCGTTACGGGGCCATTCCCACCAGCCTCGCACTCACTTTGCACTATAAATGCATTATCCCCAAATGCGGTTGTCAACACTGGACTGCAACTCTCCGAGACGCGACTTTTCCTCAGCCTTTCCCTGCCACCACTGTTTTATCCCTCGCCTCTTACAGCAGCAGGAGAATCACTGAAAAAATGAGTGCTTACTTACGGATTAAGTAAAGATCACTCTTACTACGGAGGATCAAATCATTGCCGACCACAGCTGGAGATGCCATGTATCCATCACCGAGTTCGGACTGGTGGAGCAGCTTAAAATCGCGGCTTGGCAGAAACGTCACGACTTCACCCGAGGTCCCGAACAGGTAGATTTTTCCATCAGCAAAGATTGGAGAGGCTGCAAACTCCCTGGCGACTCGTTTTTGCCAAATCATCTCACCAGTCTCTGGTTCTCTACATGAGACGATGCCGTCATCGCTGTTCATGTAAAGCAGCCCATCAACCATCAGCTGAGATGACTTCTTGGCGACTCCTTTTCGGTCGGACCACTCGATGTGGGTCTTGGTAACGTCCCCCTTTCCATCGGCACGAACAGCTACCATGGACCCGCTGCCGTTGGTAATGAACAGCAAGCCATTCTGAAACAGGGGCCTCGCGGAGGCATTCATACCCTCGTGATACACCTTCCACAACTCATCACCTGTTTCTGGGTTGTAGGCTATCGTTGCTGCTGCCGAAGGGTAGACCAACTGTTCTTTTCCACCCACCACGATGACCTGAGCAGTGCAATACGCTTTCATTCGATCTCCGTTGTCTGTGCCGTAGTCAATGCTCCGATCTTTCTTCCAGAGGGTGGAGCCATTTTCAGCATCAAAAGCAACAACGTACTGCACGTCGAAACCATCGTAAGCAACAAACAGTTTCCCATCATGCAAAATGAGTGAGGACGCTGGTCCCCGGTGATGATCACAGGCCAAGTCGCGACGACTCCATATCTCTTTGCAAGTTGTCGTATCGAGGCACGCAGTGAGATAGGTTCCAAAGTGCACATAAACTTTGCCCTCCTCAATCACTGGTGTGGGCGTTGCATAGCTGTTCATGGGATGGCAAAACGCTGGATCCTTGTTTTCCACCAGCACTTGATCATGAATGACATTTCCAGTCTTACGATCGACACAAAGCACTGACATCTTTGAGCCGTCCTCCGTCGCAGTGGTGAGCCAGATCTGGTTGCCCCACACCACAGGCGAAGACCAGCCTTTGCCATGGATCGCAGTTTTCCACATCACGACTGAATCATCAATTTTATCAGGTAGGTCAGCCCCCACGGCATGCCCATCTCCTTCTGGTCCCCTGAACTCAGGCCAGTTCTCCTCAGCAAACACCGAATTTGAAAGGCACAGAATCAGAAAAAGGCTACAAACTCTCATGAAACTTCTGGGGAAAAGGAGTGGGAATCAGGCAGAACGGGACCCGGTACCATGCCAGGAAAAAACAGCGTAAACAAAGTAACCCATCTCCCGCCGGGGACTTTAGTTATAGCCGATTTGCAGCAAACGGGCACGGATTGTTTCGCAGAACCCACCAACCGGATCTGCCTTCACTTCTATTAGCAATGAGCGACTATTGCCTGACCTTCCCTTGGCCAACTGCTTAAAACACACCGCCTTGGTCCGAGTTAAAACACAACAAGCCAGATTCTGTACAGAAAACGGCATGATCTATGCAATTCATAGCTCATACTCCATCCTAAACACAGGCGACAAATCAGCAGCCCAAAACGCAACGGCAACACTGCAGAATCCAAACTCGCACCAGCGTAGGCGAGGATGATTGAAGGGCAATGACAACAAACGCAACCAATGCTCGATGATCGGCCCTCCAACAACCCCAGCGAACTTCAACACTTTCAGGAACATGGATCCGATGACTGGAATCGAACAATACAAGAGTTACCGCGATCTCCCTTCGCTGGCGGGACTCTGTGGAATGCCTCAGGCCATCAAGTCTGACTGGTCTCTCGATGAAAGCGTTACCCGCCTCAAGCGAATCCATTATGTCCTGCGTCGAATTCATGAAACACTGCTCGCAAGAATCCCAGGCGAACCGATTTATGAACTGAAAACCCTTTACAGTCACCACGCCTATCTGTGTGCTGAACAGGTCACATCAATCCGCCGTCGTGTTAGTGAAATGCGAGAACCACCTCTGGGCCTCGACAAGGTACCCGACTCAGGCCTCGAATCCACCCTCAATGAAATATCGCGGTGTCCCGAAACAGTGCAGTTTCTCGCAGGCGTCTACTCTGTGGTCTTACCCGAATGTCGGGCTGCGTGCGAACGTCTTCGCGCGGATGCTCATCCGGTGGCGGATGCTCCCACCGTACGCATGTCGAAACTGATGACCTATGAACTGACTGAAATCTGCCAAACGGGTGGGCAATGCATTGATTGCCTACTATCAGATGAGCACAAGCAAATGGTCTGCGAATGGAGTCAACATTTGCACGCAAATCTAAAAGCCTCTGGCTCGATTGATGGAACCACACCTCATCAGGATTGCCCGCCAGAGGCCTGGTACCCCGACGAGAAGAAGTCGTATCAGCACGAACCAGAACGGGATGAGAGGTTCCGCGATCCCTACAACGCTGGCGTTAATCCTGAGGCATTTCTGTATAACGAACAATACGCCGCTGCAGACAAAACGCTCATGATCTATTACAAGCGTCTTCGAGAGTTAGATGTACCTGAGGTAATGGCCACGATCCTGACTGACTTGGGTGACGCAGAGCCATGGGAGTTCCACATGGAAATGTCGCGTCAATTATGGGATGAGGCGCGACATGCAATGATGGGTGAAGTAGGATTTGCGGCACAAAATATCGACTGGACCGAAATTCCAATTAATTTCACATGGTCCAAAAACCTTAATACACAGTTGACCCCACGCGAACGGCACGGTGTTCTTTTCTTCATTGAACAGAGCTTAATGCCAAAAAGCGGCAAACGCTATGAATGGGAAGTCGCCGCCCACAGCGGCGATCCATTGGCAAAACTGTTCCAAGACTTTGACTGGGCTGATGAAGTGCTACACGCTCAAATCGGGCGTCGCTGGTACGTTCCACGCTACAAGTCACTGAAGGAGGCCATGGCCTATGGTGACAAGTGCTGGTCACAAGTTCTCAGCAATTGGCAGCAATACAAAGACGCAGGGTTAACTGAACATCGCAATTGGTGGCCAGACCTCTACTCCAAAAGCTGCAAGCAGCGGGGCATTGCACCGGACCCACATACCCTCGCGTTCAATGAAACCTACGAGCAACAGCGCGCCGATCTTGAGACCTTGTGAGAACTGATCTGCCCCGCATACACCTAACGCTGCTCTGGCCATCTCAAATGTTGATGCAAGAATCTGTACGTTCCCTCTCCATTAATGGTATGCGGCCCATCAAAAAACTCGATCTCTGTTAAGTCACCGAGCCCTAGCTTGTTGTAATGACGCCTGACCTTGGCAAATTCCCAAGCCACCCATTCATCAACACCCACACCATCATCATGTCCCCTTTCAACCATGAATGGACGCGGCGTCATCAACATCGACAACTCAGCATAGTTCGCAACGTGCCCCATGTTCCATTCAAAGATTTCATATTCACCGGTCCACAGGTAACTGAATTTCGCATCGACAGATGCATTCTTTGCGACCCATTCGTTGTAGTCCGCACTACAGATAGACAGGCAATAACCTGGCTCCTCAGAAGTTTTTGGCAGCATGGGAGGAACCCTGACAGCCGTCTTGCCACCATAGGACAAACCATAAAAACCGATCCTTTCAGCATCCACACTCTCGAGACCGCTTAGCCACCGCAAGGTGACCAGATGCTGTGGAATGATATAACTGAAAAGGGACAACCCAATCGGATTCGATTTACGTTGCAGGGTACGGAACCGATCCCTTCCCCGGTAAGGATTCTGCGGCGCGTAAACAATAAAGCCACGGCGGCACAGTTCCGCAGCAAACGATTTATAGGCACGGTAACCGCGTGACTCTGGACCAGTAATGGTGTCCATGGGGACGCCCTCCAGGCCATGCTGACACACAACCGCCGGACGCTGTTCACCTGCCTTCAAGTCGTTTGGAATCAATAAGATGCCTGCTGCAATCACGTCTTCATAAACGTCAAGCACCACCTCATAACCTCTCATAGCTTCGTTTTCCAGCACGAGCCGTGATCTCGGATTTGGGTCCACAGTGGGCGTTGGCAACTTCCCGAACAACTCCCTGTGGACCCGTTCCCTTTCCCCGCTAGCAGAACGAACGAAAGAGTCCACCGATGAACGATCCAACTTGCCAAACCGCATGTCTCGTACACGATGGGCTTTTCGCACCAAACGCTGCGTAAAATCGACCATCTGCCCCACCTGTTCCCGCTGTCGTTTAGCAGCAGAAAACTGAGCACGCTGATCTTCCAGTTCGCCGCTGATGACCAAGACATCACTCTGATCAGGGCAAATTCCTTGAATACATGCCTGTACGACGCTGGTTTGCAGTGCAGGGCCCTGCTCAGCAGAGTCACCCACCACCCGAATCGCATCTCTTGCTACCTGCTCGGGCAACATGGCTCGCGCACGCGTGATTTCGGTCAACGCCGATGTCACCGTTGGAGCTTTGATTACCCCAGGAGCAGCGACATTCCTACTCGCTGCCGCGGCCTCCGTCACCTCCGGTATCTTAGCCGCAATCTCAAGATACAACTTTCGCGGAGCGATCATGCAGGCAAGTTCAGCATCTCCACAGCGGCTCAAAAGACTCCAAACATTCCGGTAGATCGGTTCCTGCCACACAGCCTCGCGTTGATCAAAATATCCGCTCACCACTGCCGCATCTATTCTCGGATCAAGGGCCGCGCTATACAAAGCCAGCAAACCCCCTTCACTTACTCCGGCAACGATACAGGGAACATCCTTATTCCGGTTACGCAATTCGAACTGATCAATTGCGGCCAGTATCTTCTGCACCTCATATCCGATGACGTGCCGCCCCATCTCAAACGCTTGCCGATAAATGAACTCTCGATGAGACAAATTGGTCGATCGATTGATCTCATCATTCCGACTGAATTCAGTGCCCCGACTGATTAAGGTTGGAACCAGCACCTCACATCCTGACAAGGCAAAATCCAACGCATATTGAGTCCCACTAGATTTTCGGGCAATGATTGTATCCAGCCTTCCCTTACTCTCATCCGCCTTTGGTCCAAGCTCACGTCGGGAGACTACCCCGCTTATCATTTCAGGAGTCCAATCGGCATCAGGGATCGCAACCACCCTTGCAACCACCTCACCCTTTCTAGGACGCAGAAGCAAGCCTGTCGCATCCATGCCCTTGAGTACATTCCAACGCACGGCCAACACCTCAACGGTCTCCGTTTGAGCCACCACCGCCGTCTGCTCACTAGTGACATCGTATTGAATGCCGGTCGCTTCGACGCGGCTCTCCACCACACCTATGATCCTAGCAAGTTCTCGACGGGCGGCATCAAGGCTCTGACTTTCACGCCAGTCAGCTACGGGAGATTCTCGCCGCCGTTCCGCAACTTGGCTGATAGCCTTCAACGCGAAGCGATCAATCCCGGCAACCATCACTTCGTCGAGCGGACGGGATTCCGTAAGCAACTGCGTATTTGGCAATGCTTTCTCACCGGAAGTACCGGACTGCTGGGCAAGCACAGAGCCGCCTGAAAGGATCGCAAGTGCACATCCAAATTGTAGGAATCGTTCCAGAATCATATCGACACCAGCCCTCATGAAAACAGAAAAATCCAATGGCCATCGTTTTGAGGTGCCATCTTCACCACCCGGCCATCTTAACGCCTTGGACCTACCCGAAAGTGCAGGAGCCGAGCATGAATCCGGATAACTCAGCAACAGAAACCGGGATAAATAGCCTTGCACGCCGCTGTCCTTCGCAGAGCAACCTCTGCCCCGAGCCCCCCCGAGGGCAAGCGAACAGGACCTCGACTCGTCCCAGGCAAGCTGTCAAACGCACGTTCTCGCTCTCAAATGGAAGGCAGTCTGTAGCAAACATCAACAATTAAGTCCCTTCAATGCTTGTCAATGTGCACGCTCAATCTTCCTCTGGTTCGGATATGGCTGGCTGGTTGCTAACCCAACCCTTCAGCGTCAGTTGCCCCGCGATCAACCGTCCCCGTTTTTGGAGCCTCGCCAGTCAATGTCTTTGCTTTTTCAATATCCGAGTCTTCCATCATTCCGGGGGCCGTGACGCCCATCGAAACATAAATCGACATCAGAGTTTCGACCGACATATCAACACGTTCCACCGCGTCCGATGGCATGAACAGCAGGCCTCCACCGATGGGCACCGGCGATTGTGGGACGAGTACCACATAAAACTCTTTGTCATTTATTTTAATGGGCTCTGGAGTGGGCAGTAGTGCAAGCACTCCCACACCACCCTTCTCTCCAAACGTGCAATAGACCACCCCCATACCTTTCAGCTTGTCATCGCCACCAGTGTCCAGCATGTCAACCAATTGCTTGGAGGTGTCGTAAACCTTTCCAACCAAGGGGAGTCTTTTGGCGATCGCCTCGGTAACCTTGGAGAATAAGCCTCGCATCCCTGATTCAACAAGAAACCCCAGAATCAAAGTCCCAATACAAATCCCAATCCAACCGATTGCGTAAGCAACAATGGGATTCGTTACAAAGTTGAGGCCAATCTTGCTGAGCTGAGTTCCGAGAAACGTTTCTGGCCCCACCAATTGCCCCAGAAACCCTAAGGTCCACGTGATCGCTATCACAGTGATCAACAAAGGTAAAATCGCGAACAGCCCCGCGAGGAAATATCGGGCAATTCGGTTCACGCCACCGCTTTTCTTCTTACTCATTTTATTCCCACTGTGTCATTCCGCCGGTCCCCCAGCGGGTGTCCATGAACAACAAAACACAGCCTTTCATTCCATGAACGACGAGGCCGCGCAAACATATTTCCGCGATAAATCATTTGCCCTCGCCATGCAGACAAACCAACCGCTCACCAACACGCAGCAGAACCCTACCATCGACCACTGCGGGCGTTGCACCAACGGGTCCACCAAGCGTAAATTTTGCTAGCTGTTTGTATTGATCGCCCGCATGAAGCACGGTCGCCTGTCCATCCAAATCAATCAGCAACAAACGTTCCCCAATCACCACCGGCGACGCACTAAAATTGCCACCGACGCGTTTGGCCCAGACCACTTCACCCGAGTCAGCCTTCAAGCAAGTCGCAATACCCTTATCATCGACCATGAATAAGCGATTTTCCTTCACAGCGGGAGTTGGCACGTACGGCGCTCCACGATCCAACCGATAGACCTGCTCCGGCTGGTCACCTGGTGTTTTTGGAATACGCACCGCGACAAGATGGTTCCCTCCGCCGCCGCTTCCGCTCGACGCGATAGCCAAATCCCCGACAACGACAGGAGTGCTGCAGCACCGCATCTCAAACACTTTGATGTTCCACAACATGCGCCCCGTTTTGGGGTCCATCCCGAACATCCCATTTCCGGTGTTGGCATCAATCAGCTGAGAGGCTTCCCCACCCTGATACAGCGCCGGCACCCCATAGCAGGACCGCGTGGTATCCAGGTCAGATTGCCACTGCGTTTTGCCAGTCTTTCGATCGACGGCAATCATACGACTTGAACCCGCAATTTGACCTGGTTTTAGTTGATCGGCTTGTTGCGAGTTAAACAAAAACACGGATTCACCATAAACGACCGGTGACGTTCCAAAACCATGTTGCGATTCCCACCTGCCGAAATCTCGAGACCAAATCTCGACACCTGCGTGATCAAAACATTTCAGGTAAGTGTGCTCTGGTTCCGACCAAGCGACAAATACGAATGCTTCGTCGACAACCGGCGTGCTCGATGCGAACGTATTACGTTTATGCAGATGATGCTCCGTCTGCTCAAACTTTCTGGTCCATCGCAGCTTTCCACTTTCGAGATCAATGGATTGCACACCGACTCGGTTCTCAGCAGGAAAAGAGAGCAGATAAAACACATTTGTACCGTACACCACGGGAGACCCCACATCGCGGGATCCAAGTTCGCGAGTCCAAGCGTAATCGGCCTCAGTCCAAGAAACCGGCAAGATCGTGTCGTCGGACAGGCCCTGCCCATCCACACCATGAAAGCGCGCCCATGACTCGGCAGCCCTCAAGGCAGGGAAAGCCGCAAGACAACCCGAGAAAAAGCACATGAGCAGAAGGCGACTGATAGTAGTTTTCATAATTCGAGCCGAACGACGCCAAAGGGTAAGGAGTGGTAAATCTGCAACCTGAAACGGGACCCATCATTGGGCAGTTTGAAGGCCAACGAGTCACATCGGGCCTGCATTGTAGGTCAATCACGCCGCTGCGGGGATGGAGTGGACTGAAACTTGTCGCGCCCCCAAAAAACCCCCCTCCTGCCTACGACTGGATCCGCTTTCCTCGCGCGAGAAAAATCGGCAATAGTGACGGACGCGCTCAAACGGCAGATTTTACCCTCTGCCAACACAGCAGGCACCTCCCGCAAGCAGCGCGGGAGCCTGTTCTCGGAGCATCATCCGGGCCTTCTACCACTCACCCCCGTCCTCAATACAACAGTATGGCAACATCACTGGCCAATACCGTTGTTGCTAACTGCGCCCACGCCGCAAGTTCCACTGGCGAGTAATCACCCGATACATTCGCCTCACCTACCGCGATCAACCGCTCCGCATCATCGGGATTCTGGGCATAACGCTTATGCAACTGCTTGATGAGAGTCGAACAGGCCCGATGCTCTGGCTCGTCCGCGTCACGGCACGTCAGCAACTGGAACAAGAAGTTGATCCGATCCGTTTCTGTTTCCGCCGCCTCGAGAACCAACGCCCCCAGGCCGCGACCCATCTCAACCCTTTGCGTCTCGTTCAGCATCCCCAGTGATTGCAAAGGCGTGTTCGTGCGTGAACGCCTCACGCAACTGGATTCGCGGTCGGGCGCGTCAAACAGAGTCATCATGGGATGTGGACTCGTCCGTTTCCAGTACACGTAGAGGCTCCGCCGATACAGGGACTTCCCTTGATCCCGCACGTAATTTTTCGTGTTGCTGCCCGGGTGCGCTAACGCCAACCACATACCGGCAGGCTGATACGGCTTCACTCCTTCACCCCCCATATGTTCATCAAGCAACCCACTCGCCCACAAACCCATATCCCGCAGCATTTCTGCATCCAACCGATAACTCGAAGCTCTCGCAAACATTCGGTTTTCAGGATCATCGACGTCGTCACGCCAGGCCGAAGACTGCCGAAACGCCTTGGTCATCACCATGGCTCGGAGCATCTTCTTTAAATCCCACCGCGTCTCTTGGAAATCAACAGCCAGCCAATCGAGCAATTCGGGATGCGTCGGCTGTTCACCCTGCAGACCAAAATCCTCAGGCGTCCTTACCAAACCATGACCAAACGTCCGCTGCCAGACGCGGTTGACGAACACCCTTGCGACCAGCGGATGCTCAGAACCCGTCAACCAATTTGCCAACCCCAGTCGATTCTTGGGGGCAGCTTGGGGCAGATTCCCCATCACTGTTAATGTGCCTGGCTCAAGCGCCTCACCCATCGGCAAGTCGTATTCACCTCTTCTGAGCACAAACGTTTCTCGCGGTAGAGGCAGCTCACTTGCCACCAAGGTGGTTGTGAACCGGGCTTCGGCCTCACTCAACTCTGCCGCAACATCATTGGCTTGTTCATCCAACCGAAAAGCGAGCGGACCTGATTCACTAGCCAGCATCCGCAGCTGCTCCGTCTTCTGACACTCGTCCCAGTTTTTCGTGTCACCCAGAGAGTCCCACAGGTGCTCCAATTCAACTCGCAATTCGGTATTGCCTTTAAAACCATTCACCATAACGACCAGCTCATGCTTTCCTGCATCCAACTGCAGTGGCACGACCGAATTGTCTGCTGAATTCTTCTCAAAGGCGGGAATGCTATTTTGATCCACTATGACATGAGACCCCACTCCACCACCTAGCGTTAAATGAATTGTTTGCTTCTGCGGTACAGTAAGATCAAACGTCACAAATACCCGCTGACCTTGCCCCGGAGCCTTCCCGCGGCTGTCACGGCCAACCAAAGCACCTGGAAAGCCCTTCAAATCTACCCACCCTGCGTCTAGCTCGCCTTTATCTGGAACTCTGTCCTGCGTGCGAGGCAACACTTTCGTGATCTTCCAAATGCTGCTTTCCCAACTCAGCCGGGACATTGCAAAATCGACCAAGTCCGTTCGATCCTGGGCCGTCAGCTTTGCCTTGGCGATCAAGTCGTTCGCCAGTTTCTGAAGCTCCTGCCATCGTTGCCAAGCAGGCTGGTCCTGCGGCACTTTGACAGTCGGCCCATACTCATAAGCATTCCGATCCATGGAAGGCTCGGCCGTGTTATTGAAGAACGCAAGTAAGCGATAGTACTCAGACTGGGGAATTGGATCATACTTGTGGGTATGGCACCTCGCGCAAGTCAATGACATTCCGAGAAAGACGGTACCCAACGTCTCCACACGGTCGAAATTATTCTTCATTTGAAATTCATCAGGGATGGCCCCTCCCTCGCCCGTGGTTGGATTCAAGCGCACGAAACCTGTCGCAACCCGCTGATCCAGCGTGGGATGATCCAACAAGTCGCCGGCTATCTGCGAAGTAAAGAAATCATCGATGGGCAGATTCTGATTCATCGCCCTGACCACCCAATCCCGGTAAGGATAGATGCCGCGTTTATTGTCCAGGTGCAACCCATGCGTATCGCCGTACCTCACAGCATCCAACCAATAGCGTGCTTGATGCTCGCCATACTTGGAGTCGGCCAATAAACGATCCACAAAAACCCCATAAGCTTCCTGCGTTGGGTTCAATAGGAACTGGTCACGGATTTCCGCCGCGGGGGGAAGACCAGTCAACACCAAAGCGGCACGCCGCGCGAGTACCTCTGGAGTTGCCGGGGTCGCAAATGCCAAGCCCTGCTTTGTGAGATCCGCACTCAACAACTCGTCAATCGCCAGCGTTGCATCGTCAAAGGCAACACGTTTCTGTGGTTTTACAAACGCCCAGTGGCGAGCGTACTTACCACCTTGCTTAACCCAACGTTTCAGAACCTGTCGCTCCTCGTCCGTCAACTGTCTTTCCGCGTCGACGGGTGGCATTGGGTCATCATCCGAAAAAATTCGAGCCAATAGTTCGCTCTCATCCAGTGCTTCCGGAGCAATTGCCCGATATCCCCCCAGGTCCGACGTCGCCGCCGCAAAAGAGTCCAACCTGAGATCAGTATCATCATTGCTGTCAGGGCCGTGACACACGAAACAATGATCGGATAAAACCGGCAAAACCTCTCGAGCAAAATCCACCTGAGTTTCCATCGGCTCCACAGCCTCTGCCGGTAGCGAGAGCAGGACCATGGAAAAGACTAGTACGGGTAACAGGAATCCGCTGCAGCGAGAAATCGACTGAAATATGCGATCCGTCAGTAGGATGATCACGGTGGGGGTATCTTTGCTTGGGCTGAAAACGGACCTCTGTCCCGATAACTTAACTCTTAGTGTAGCGGATGGAACGACCAAACCAGCTGAACCCGTGCCATGCAACCCGCATTTTTATCAACATGAATTGCACCACATCCAGCCTGACAAGGCTCTCCGCCGCCATGATAAGTGCTTCGCCACGTATGGGTGCAAAAACATGTCTCCCGTGTAACCCCGATCTGCCGACAGCTGATCCACTGAGAGCCACGGGTCTACCCAACCGTTACCCTTTCACAGCCACTCACGGGCCCGATCGAGGCCAGAGATGAAAAATTGGTTTTTAGCCCAATGACTTGCACTGCCTTCTCACCTAACATGGGAATAATCGCTGACTGCTGCGAATCGACGGTTTCTTAACCCATGCGTTGAGAGGTTATTGTTTCGCAAGAAGCTGTCCGGAAAGACTCCTGATCTTGGTAGTGACTGGGGCGGGGAATTCATCCCAGCTTCCATTTCAGTGCCCGATCAACACGCTTAAAGGCACCCTGTGAACGAAGGCTCCAGGTGCCTAAACACTTCGGTCGCCGTCGCAATATCGGCGCCGACGACTGAACCAGAGCGACCGCACTGACGAAACGATGTAACCTATCAGCCCGAACCACTCTGAGCGGAACAAAACGTTCGCTGAGAGCCCCCATCGAGCGAGAAACAGATGAGCAACGAATTGAAGCCTCAACCGGCGTCCGACCTACAGACCCGAGACTGCACCAACCTTGAACGCAAAGCCAATGGACGGTCTGTTCTCGACTTCGTAGATGCCTTCGCTGAACGGCACTTAGGGCCGACGGATGCGGACATCGAAAGTATGCTTGGGTCACTTGGTTTTGCAGACTTGGAAAGTCTCACCAACGCAACCATTCCCGCAGACATACAACTTGAACACGAACTTGATATCCCAAATCCTCGCGGGGAGCACGAGTTCCTGAGTGGCTTGGCGACCATCGCTTCCAAAAACAAGGTTTATCGGTCCTGCATCGGCATGGGATACACCGGGACCGTGACGCCTCCAGTGATTTTGCGGAACGTGCTGGAAAATCCGGGCTGGTACACCCAGTACACTCCTTACCAGGCAGAAATCGCACAGGGGCGTTTAGAAGCTCTTCTAAATTTCCAGACGATGATCGCTGACTTGACGGCCCTGCCACTGGCCGGCGCAAGCTTGCTTGACGAGGCGACCGCCGCTGCCGAAGCGATGACCATGTGTTGCGCCGTTTCGGGGAACCGCAAGAAAGGTTTCTTTGCCAGTGATGCCTGCCACCCCCAAACGCTGGCCTTACTCCAAACGCGTGCCGATGGGCTTGGCATCGAGCTTCAAGTCGGCGATACCAACGAAATCGACTTCTCCTTCGGGAAGGGTGGACTTTGTGGAATGCTGCTTCAATATCCCACCACTGACGGAAGTATCAACGACTACTCCGGTTTGACACAAGAAGCAAGGGAACACAAATGCATGACCGTCGTGGCGGCTGACCTGTTGTCTTTAACTCTTCTCAAGCCTCCTGGTGAATGGGGAGCAGACGTTTGTGTGGGCAGCGCACAAAGATTTGGCGTGCCGATGGGCCTCGGTGGCCCCCACGCCGCGTTCATTGCAACAGATCAAAAGCATGCCCGCAAACTACCAGGCCGGATCATCGGTGTCTCCAAAGACTCCCACGGCAACCCGGCTCTTCGGATGGCCATGCAGACACGTGAACAACATATCCGCCGGGACAAAGCCACCAGCAACATATGCACCGCGCAGGCCCTGTTGGCGATCATCAATTCCTTTTACGGCGTTTACCATGGCCCTCAAGGTTTGGTAGCGATCGCACAGCGGACACAGGCCTATACATGTGCTTTGATCCGTGGGTTGGCTCGTCTCGGTCACCATACCCTGAGCTCCGGCCCTGTGTTTGATACGCTGCGCATCCGCTTGGGGAAAGGCCGTACGCATGCCGCACGTCAGGTATCCGATGCAGCACGCGAGCGCGGTATTAACCTCCGTGAGTACGCTGATGGCACGTTGGGTGTGACGCTCGACGAAACCGCAGACCGAAGCTTGATTGCCGATCTACTGGCAGCATTCAACTTTGGACACTTTACAGGCTTCGATGTCGATGAACTTCTTGCCGAAGCACAAGACGAGGGCATGCTGGACTTGGACCAGTTTGAACGCAGCAGCTCGTTCATGACGCACGAAGTGTTCAACTCATACCACAGCGAGACGGAACTGCTGAGATACATCTTCCGACTAATGGGCCGTGATCTTTCTCTCGCCCACTCCATGATCCCACTTGGATCGTGCACCATGAAGCTCAATGCCACCAGTGAGATGATTCCCGTTACCTGGCCCGAGTTTTCCAACATCCATCCATTCGCCCCTGATACTCAGTGGCGCGGCTACACGCAGATTTTCCGCGAGCTCGAAGCGTGGCTTTGCGAGGTGACGGGGTTTGCAGCCGTTAGCTTACAACCCAACGCTGGCGCCCAAGGCGAGTACGCTGGCTTGCTCGTAATTCGGGCTTACCACGAACATGTGGCACGCAAAGCAGGATGCAAAAATGTTCGCGACGTCTGCCTCATTCCAACATCTGCCCACGGCACCAACCCGGCATCCGCTGTCATGGCCGGAATGAAGGTTGTCGCAATCACGTGTGATGAACGGGGCGATATCGATATGGACGACCTGCGTGAGAAGGCTACCACTCACGCCGAACACCTCTCGGCGCTGATGATTACCTATCCATCAACGCACGGTGTCTTTGAGTCGACGATTCGCGAGGTTTGCGGGATCATCCACGACAACGGTGGTCAAGTTTACATGGACGGAGCAAACATGAATGCTCAGGTGGGTTTGACGAGCCCGGGACGCTGCGGAGCAGACGTCTGCCACCTGAACCTCCATAAAACGTTTTGCATTCCTCATGGCGGGGGCGGCCCAGGAATGGGCCCCATTGGGGTCGCACCGCAGTTGGTACCGTTTTTGCCAGCACATCCCGTCGAACGCCCCGATACAGCCGGCGAATTTGCCATCGGTCCAGTTTCAGCAGCCCCATACGGAAGCCCCAGCATCCTCACCATCAGCTACGTCTACATCGGTCTGATGGGCGGCGCTGGACTTAAGCAGGCGACTCAAGTTGCCATCCTCAATGCAAACTACATGGCCAAACGGCTTGAAGGTGAATACGACATTCTGTACACCGACAATCAGGGATACGTCGCTCATGAGTTCATCGTGGACTGCCGTGGCTTCGAAAAATCTGCGGGGGTCACCATCGATGACGTCGCAAAGCGTTTGATTGATTACGGTTTCCATGGTCCCACGATGTCGTGGCCGGTTCCCGGCACGTTAATGATCGAGCCAACCGAAAGTGAATCCAAAGCGGAGCTCGACCGTTTCTGTGATGCCATGTTGTCTATCCGAAAAGAAATACGGGCAATCGAAAACGGCGAGATGGATCGCCAGGACAACCCACTGAGCAACGCGCCCCACACGATGCACGAGATCGGTAGCGACGAGTGGACTCACCCCTATTCAAGGACTCAGGCGGCTTGGCCGGCAAACTGGCTGAGAAACTCAAAATTCTGGCCCGCAGTTGGACGAATTGACAATACCTATGGTGATCGGAACCTGATCTGCAGCTGCCCACCCATGAGCGACTACTGCGATACGGAAGACTGATCACTGAGGCGCTGAACCGTCACTCAATTAACACTCAGTGGAGAACAACAGGAGCCCTGAGCAAAACTTAGCGAGCAAAATTTCCTGTCGCGGAAATTCTTGCGCAAAAGGTCTTGCGCGAGCAACCCACGAGAAGCACTCGGATCAAGCGAACAGGCGGTGCGGGGTGAACGAGTACCTTCTCCCTCGCGACGCGACCAAAGCCCACACGGAGGCCACTGCAAACACACAGTATTTTCGCGCTCTGCGGCGTCACTTCGTCCTTTTCGATTCTTTCTTTTTCTGCTGCTCGGCGATACGCTTCTTTCGAAGAAACTCATACATATTGAAACGCTCTGGAAACGCTACCTGATGTTCAGTGGCCCACGTTTCCCACATCTCAACCATCTCATTGCGTTTGGCTTTGTCAACGCTACTGAGGTCTCTCAGTTCGGTTCTATCTGTGGCAATGTCATAGAGTTCCCATGGCTTCTCGTACTCCCGAACCAGCTTATAGTTTCCCCAACGCATCGCAGCATTACCCTCATGCTCCCAATAAATCGGATCAACATGGATGGCATCGCGACTGCCAGTCAGTGCACTTACCATCGATTGACCCACACACGGTGGGAGATCACTTGGGTATTTAGCACCTGACAACTCTAGACATGTCGCCATCACGTCGGGCAAATAAGCAGGTTGACGCACGAAACCACCGCGTTTGATCTGCTTCATTCCCTCCGGCCATGATGCGATCATGGGAGTACAAGCGCCTCCCTCGTGAACGAAATGTTTGTAAAGACGGAACGGTGTGTTGCAGGCATTCGCCCATGCCTGCCCAAGTCGCACACCGGCTACTGTCTCCAAGGGAGGATTTTTAATCATCTGCTCGGAACCCTGCCCAAGAATGCCGCCTTCTTGACAAGCCCCGTTATCCGACAGGAACAGGATGAGCGTGTTATCGTATTGATCGATGGACCTTAGATGGTCACACAACTTGCCAATGTTCTGATCAATGGAGTCAATGCATCCGGCATACGCAGCCATGATCGCATCAAGTTCGGCTCTTTTCTTGTCCTTCAAATCGTCCCACACGGGCCCTTCATGCGGCGCTGCGGCAGTATCTGCTGGGAACAAGCCCAGCTCAACTTGCTTCGCAAGTCGATTTTTCATCAGGGCGTCCCAACCGCCCGTGTATTTACCTTTGTATTTCTTGAAATCTTTGAACTTTGCATTCAGCGGCCAATGCGGTGCATTGTAGGCAAGATAAAGAAAGAACGGGCGATCATCAGCATCACAAGCATCCGTTATGAACTCGCACGCCACATCGGTAAATTTGTCGGTAGCATAAAACCCATCGTCCGTCTCAACTGGATCGTTTCCGAGCGACATCCCCCGACCGCCTCCCGGTTTGAAATAGTTGAACGCCCCCGAGAGTCCGCCATAGAAGCGATCAAACCCACGTTGTATGGGCCAACACTCTTGTCGCTGCAGGCCCAAATGCCACTTGCCCGTCATCAACGTGTGATACCCGGCCGACCGAAGAACCTCAGCCAGCGTGGTGCAACGCTCGTTGAGATATCCCTGATAAGGACCTTCGAAGCCCAACGACTGTTCTGGTGGTTCCGTCATGTGACCGATCCCAACCTGATGTGGTTGCAACCCCGTCATCAAACTGGCCCGAGTAGGACAGCATCTACCCGAGTTGTAGAACTGTGTGAAGCGTAAACCACCCGACGCAAGCTGATCCAAGCGCGGTGTTTCAATTTCACTTCCATAGCAGCCAATATCAGAAAATCCCATATCGTCCACTAAAACGACGATGATGTTTGGCTTTTCGGCCGCGGTGCCCGTACTGCCAGAAAGTGCAAGGGATACCCCTGAAGCCAATGCCGCCGCAAGGAACACATTCATACTGTTTGCGAACAAGAAATTCACGTTTTTCAAAACCAACTCCCAATGGTGTTATCATTCGTCAAACCTACCTACCCGGACTCGTTCGCCGATGCATCAAACCCTATCGACAGACGCAGGGCATAGATTTGATCAACTCAGGCAAGACTAAGGATCAGGACAGCAGAGGACGCAAAGACGTCTTCCATGCCAAACTCACCTTATCCTTCTAACGGCGTTTGAGCACGAACAATGCATCCGTCAGGTCATTATCGAACTCACGCTCCTCGTCGATATCATAATCGAAGTCATAGATTCCCGCGATCTCGTAAAGATCGCTAACTTTTGCAAGCAGCTTCTTGGCCTGCGCAGGTGTGTAAATACGTAGCGGAAATTCACTCCGTATGCGTTCCACACTGCCTGACTTTTTCTCAGCCTTGACGGCAACCCGGAGCATCTCACGACGTTTCTTTCGATCAAAGTCAATCACTTTCAGCGTCACGTGGACTGTTGTCCCTGCGTGCTTTGCCTTCCACCTTTCAGTGCACTCCGGATCAGCATCCAGGGGAATCAAATGGAAGCCCAAGATGTAAAGCCCTCCGGGACGGAGCAGCGAGGCAACGTTTCGCAAATGCATCAACGCCGCTTGCTCATCTACCAAATGCCGAAAGGTGTTGAAGGTACAAAAAGCAGCATCAAAGGCCTCCTCGAACTGCATGGCGGTCATATCTTCACACCGCAACTCTGCACAGAGGCCGCGACGTCGCAGCCTTCGGCCAAGATAATCGAGCATGGGCTGACTCAAATCGACACCCGTCAGCTCGTATCCTTTTGCCGCCATCTCAGCAACCAAGCGGCCACTTCCGCACCCCGGCTCCAAGAGACGAACAATCTTCCCGTCACCAAAACGCGAAAACGCCTGTTCGAAGAAACGAACTTCTGCGGCCGTCTCATCACGAAACACCATGTCAAAGTATTGCGGGTGGTCGTACCAAGATGCCATGTCGTTACTCAAAGGGACCAGAGAAGGAATATAGTTTTCGATGGTTAACAGGCGGCAACAGGCAGACCTGACCGGCTGGGTCAGAGGAACAAGGCAGCCAACCAGCCTCAACACGATTATGCCGAAAATCGAATGCACCGCACGGCACGGTTAAAGACCCATGAACATCGGTTTACGGACGCTTCGATTCCAGACCATCGTTGCTTCGCAATGGGCCAGTAGACTACCCGAGAACCAGAAAATAGTCATCAAGCTCTGAAACAGCCCTTCCGCGTGCGGNAATACAACGCTTCCAAGGTGCTGCAAGTCAAGTGACGGTGGGTCGCCAGACAAATCATTAGGTTGCTGCAAGATCGCTTCCTGAACTGACGTCACTGTTCGGATCCCAAGCCTAGCCGGCANGCTAACGCCANTGAGAACAATGTTGCCTTCGCGGTGACGCCAGCTTCGCGGTGACGCCAGCTTCGCGGTGACGCCAGCTTACAGCGATTTCAAGTATTCAATCAGATCCGCGGCTTCCTTCTCTGACAGGTCACCTTCGCCGTTGACGCGTCCGGGACTGTGCAGGTCGTTGACAACCCTTTCCAAGTCGCGAGCGCGGCCACTGTGCAAGAACCTGACCTTGCGATACACACCTACTAGCGACGGCGTGTTGTAACCTTTGTAGGCATCCCTGTCAGATCCCGACCCAACATCGTGAATTTGCCCATCCGTGAATCGGGGACCATTGTGGCAGTCAGCACAGCCTGCTTTGGCACTAAAAAACACCCGTTTGCCGCGTTCTGCCGCAGCCGTCAACGATCCGTCAGCCTTGCGGAAAGGATTGGGCGGTGATTCCAGCGTCCCCAGATATGCGATCAAGGCCTGCTTATCCTCGGCAGTGGGAGGCTCGCCTTGCATGGTGGACGTGATTGATTTTTCCATCGCCTCAGTCATGTTCCGTTGCCAACCATGCCAAGTCCATGGAAACGTGTGGACAACACCATGCAGTGGCAACACCGTCTTGAGACTCATTTCCGTACCGTCGTTCCAAGTGTCCATGGGCCGTGCATTCGTGCCACCGTCCTGATGACAGGAATGGCAACTGTACCACTGGTCAAGACTTCGCTGCCCATCATAAAAGATTTCCATGCCTTTCCGCGCCAGGGTTGTTTCTTTGGGTCCCCCCAACGCAATCTGGGACGTGATGCTCCGGGTTTGCAGATCAACTACTTGCACAGCGTTGAGCAGATAATTGGCGACATAGACGGTACGACTGTCCTTTGCCATACGCAGGCCCATGGGACGCCCGCCCAAGTTCATACGATCGAAAAAGTCACGATTGTATTGCAGTTTTCTGTCGATCAAATCACCCGGACCGCCTTGCGCGATGAACGGCATCTCAGCAAGCTTGTAAATCAACAGCTCATGAGTCCCCGAAGCGGAGGCGACTAACCATTGCTGGTCGTCACTGATGACCAAGTCACTAGGATCCGCCACTGCACGCCCGGGAACATCAAGGGTGATCGCCTCACGGTAGGATGCACCATCCAGCCTCACACGACCGATCCTACTTCCCAGTACCCAGCCCCGGCGAATGTTGCCGGTCGTAATCGGGTTCGTGCGATAAACCATCCAAGTAAAATAGGCATACTTCCCGTCTGCTGAAGTTCTCATCTGACCAAGATTTGTGCCATTCGCGAGAGGTTCTTCGTAGAGCGTTTCCCCCGTAGCCGTATCGATCACGGAGATATTAGAGTCGCCGCCATTGCCCACCGCCAATCGTTGGTCGTCCGGGGAAAGCGTGAGGTACCTCGGCCATTGTCCCGCTTCGAGCCGGCGAACCACGGACAAGGCCTGCAGATCAACGTCGGCCACTTTTGAATCGGCAACCTGACCTACATAAGCACGTTTGCTGTCGGAAGAGATCGCAATTCCAGCTGGATCGAACCCCAAATTGACATCGCCTTTGTGAACCAGACCGCCCTCGAAAACCTCAAACACTTGCAACTTGCCCTGCCACTGAGCAGTCAGCAGAATTTTGCAACCGTCAGGTGTGAATGCTATGTCAACCGGATAATCGCCGCAGGGAAGCTCGTCGATAAGTTCTCCGGAAGTCGTGTCGATCAACGAGACGGTATTAGCGATCTGGTTCGCAGTCACGAGCCAGCGGCCATCCGGAGAGAGAGCCAAATCAATTGGCGAACGATCTCGCGGTTGGGTTTCTGAGTTGCTCGAGACATAAACCAACGCCGCACCGCCCCCGGTAGCGCTCGCGGCATGCTCTTCAGCCACCGCAAAGGCTGGATCACCGTTGGGGCCGGACCTTCCGGGCGAATCAGCCCCCCTTTTCTGGTGGTCAGGCACAGAATCAATGTTGCTCTGAACCGCGATTCCCCGACGAGCTAGTGCACGCATGTCGGTACCCACCCCCCTCCAGAAGAGGACTGCAGAGACGCCCGCAATTGCAAGCATTCCGGTGGCGATTGCGGTGTTGGCAGGGTGTCGACTCATGATCAATTACTCAACAGCGTCATTCAGGCAATTATTTTTCGAATTGTGCGACTGCATCACTCGCCGGCCCTATGTCCCTGAACGAGCATACCTCGTAGCATACCTTTGTACGGCATCCGGCAATAGCTCGCACATCGCAGTAGCCGATGCCTTACAATCACCGGACCAATCCCAAATGTTGGTGATTGAACCTCCTACCTCCCAAAAGGACATACCGTGAAGAATCTCTTTGTACTCGGCTTGGGTTTATGCGTCGCGTTGGTCGTCAGCGGAAACGCCATGGCGGAGAACGCAGTAAAGAGTGGTCCCCAGCAAGGCGACCGTCTTGGAGCTTTCTATGTAACCAAAGTTGCTGGCGCCGAAACCGACGGAGTGAGCACAGGTCAGAATCTTTGTTACCGCTGTAAAAATGGTTCACGCCCCCAAGTNATCGTTTTCACTCGGTCAACAGATCCGAAGGTTGCTGAATTGGTAAGCAAGCTCGACAAGGCTATCGCCAAAAACGAATCTTCCAAACTGCGGGTTTTCGTCAACCTGCTTGGCGAAGACAAGGAAGACTTGACTGACGAAGCGAAGAAATTTGCGGCAAGCAGCAAGGCGAAGAACGTTCCGTTTGTCGTACCGAACGAATTCGAAAACGGTCCCGACAATTATGGCATCAACGCCAAGGCTGCTGTCACCATCACACTCGCCAGTGATGCAGGTGTCAAAGCCAGTTACGCTGTGACTGACGTTCAAGATCTGAACGTCAAAAAGGTCATGGGACAGTTGAAACAGATTCTCAACTAACACTCAGCGGTGGTTATAACCACCATCGATACATCAAAACTGAAGCTTGGTGCTGCCCTGCAGTGCCAAGCTTTTTTTATGCCCAGTGTTGATTCCCGTAGTATAAACCAAGCTGGCCACCACGCGCGGGAAAGAACAGGCAATCCCGGACCTCACGCGGCACGTTGGATATCAACCGACGGGGGCTGTTTTGACTGAGCACCAAGGCAGACTGGACCACCAATCGCATGAATGGCTAGATCAAAACTCCCAAGCTCGCACACCAAACGTTTAAGTCTTTGAGCCGTGATAACATCCGAACTCATCCCGACATCACAAAGTAATTCCTGCACCTCACCCAAGGGCATATTCAATACGACTTGCTCGGGTGTGGCTGGATGCTCTGGATTCAAATTTCCCTGATCAGCTGCATGACCTTTCACGATGCGCCTCGATTCTGAATCAGCGTCCCTTGAAAAAATGGGCACGCCNCGCGTTTGCGTTTGATGAAAAACCCGCTTTTTCTNATCGTACAAACACACACGCATTGTTGATACAAAACTGGTTTGCTGCGACAAACGGCACCAACCTGCGACGATTGACCGGAGCAGATTCAACGGCCTGGCGCTTCGTACACGTCACCAGCAGCTTACTCGCGAAACTTGTATCCAACGCCCCGAACAGTCTCGATGAGATCCGCCGTGTCTCCCATTTTCTTTCTGAGAGCCCGGACATGCACATCGATGGTTCGATCGAGCACCATGGTGTCTTCTCCCAAAGCTGCATCCACGAGTTCACCCCTCGCGAAGGCTCTCCCTGGCTGCCGAATCAGCGTCTCAAGCAACTTGAACTCACTCTTAGTGAGAGTCAGCGGTAGCTCATTAATCGTGACAACGAATCGCCGACGATCCACCATCACTCCATGGCGAAGCACTTGTTCACTATCTGCGGCGACTGGTTCACGCCGTCTTAGCAGAGCTTTGACACGCTGCAACAGAACCTTGTAGCTCTCGACCGGCTTGACCACATAATCGTCGGCTCCCATGGCGAAACCAACCATTTGGTCGGACTCCTCTCCCATTGCGCTAAGCATCAGGATCAGCGTATCTTTGGTGCTGGGCTCACTTCGAACCAGTCGGCACACTTCAACGCCACTGAGAATCGGCAAATCAACGTCCAAAATGATAACATCTGGTAGTGCCAACTTCGCCAGTTTGACCGCTTCGCGCCCATCGGCCGCACGAGAAACCTCGTAGCCGGCACGATTGAGCTGATACTCCAAACTATCGGCAAGCGGTGCGTAATCTTCAACGATCAGGACCTTCGTTGTGGTCATCTTTTTTTTGCCGAAACAATGGGGGAATCGCTGCCGTTGCACTGCCACTAGAACAGATCTGCCTTGGATAATTTGACGGTAAGTCGAACCACCGCAAAACCCCTGTTCTGGTTAATATTGAATTAAGAAGCCATGTCGTTTGTCGGTGAATTTCACTGAAAACCTCACGGCAAATCGGCATCCTTCATCGCCAACGCCTCATCAAACAGAGGCAGCAGCACCTCAAATGCGGCTCCGTTGCCACTCGTACTTGCCACGCGCACCTCGCCAGCCATCGTCACCACCAGATTTTTAACGAGAGCTAACCCGATTCCAGTTCCCCCGTCAATCGTCTCACGACTTTTCTCGACCCGATAAAACCTTTCAAAAATACGCTCCTGGTCACTCGGAGAGATCCCCACACCGTTATCCCTGACGATCAACTTCACAAATCCGTCAATTCTTTTTAGTTCAATTACGACAGTACCACCGCTCGGCGTGTACCGAACTGCATTGCTAATCAAATTATTGACAATGGTGACGGTGGCATCAAAGTCGGCGAACGCAATCTCATCTCGATGCTCCCCCGGATTTGGAATCTGTAATTCGATGCCCTTCTGGTCAGCGATCGGCTGATTGGTGAGCAATGCTTCTTGAATGCATTCTTCGACCGAGACCGCCCCAAACACAAAATTCTTCTTACCCGATTGCGCTCGTGCCAGACGCATCATATCAGCCACAAGCGTCTCCAGTCGAACGCATTGCATCCTAATTTGGCCCATGAAATGAAAGGCAGCATCCGGGTCGTCTTGCATCGCGTCTTCGACAGTCTCAGCATAACCTTTGATCGCAGCTAATGGGGTCTTCAACTCGTGCGAGATATTGGCAATGAACTCGCGCCGCATCGCTTCCACACGCTGTGCTTCGGTCACATCTCGTAATCCGATCACCAAACCTCCACTGCTATGGTGTACGATTCGATCAATGCGCACATCCACCGGCCGAACGACTAACTCATTCTGCACATCCACAACAAAATCCTGCGCCTTGTCAGAGTCCAAAGCCGTTTGGACTCTGAATGTCATTTTTGGCAAACGAATGACTTCAGCGAACGATCGCCCCACCAGTTTTTGATCTGGATCGAGACTCAAAAGGCCTCGAGCGGCGGGATTGATCAATTCGATTTTGAGATCATTTGAAAGTACCACGACCCCGTCCTTCATGAACGAAAATGCCGCAATCGTTTCCGAAGTCTCGCGTTTCACGAGCTCCCAGTGCTGCTGAGACCGTTCGATTTCTTCTCGGTACCTTCCGAACATCACACGCGAGTCCAAGCCAAACTTTTTCTTCGCGGACACAAGCCGAGAAAGCAGAACCGCGATCACCAACAGAAACACCAGAGCTGTCGGCAACAGCACCCACCCAAAGATCGTGCCTATCAGAAAAAACGCAACCGATCCGATAGCCCAGCCAACCTCGAACCTCGATACCCCCCCTAATTCACGATCGAGCCTCTGCGAATTTTCGACTTCGTTGTGCGGTTCCTGCATTTGCAATCAAATCCTCCGTAGCAATTCAGAGCCACAACCGCCTCAGTCATGCCCCACGTTCCAAAGCCAAATTTACGCGTGCGGAGTCATTGTTGCCAGTGCGTCCGTTTGGGCGTCACAACAAACGACCCTCGCAAAGCGACCCTTTTGCAACCCTGCACCTTGATTCAAACCTCGAAACTGGCCGTTGACCGTGGTTAATCAGTGGGGTCGAGATTTCCAGTTTAGCAGCGTCCTTCTTCTCAGACCAACGGGTTAATGAGGTCAGCCGCTTGCATCGGGGGAGCCAGCAGGTTCCGATGCTGGACCGTCTCCAACCGTCAACTCTGCGTTTTCCTGCACTTTCGGTGCTTCTCAAGCCTTGCAGCGAATCCATCAAAGCCCAGCCCACACTTGCGTGAATGTCTGCCGTTTTCGTGCGGTACACAACCACCCCTCTCTAGGCGTTTGGCAGCTTGAAGTGCTCGAAGCCGCCAAGCAACAACTCATTGGATAAGCTCCGCCATCTTCATGCACTCGGAACAACCTTGCCGGAACTCTGGGTCAGTCAAAACTACGGGCTGAGCCCTAAATGCATGACCTCGCTGTTTTCAGACAAGAACCGTACAATTGTGAGCACGCATTGTCGGCCTACAGACGCAAATCTCAACGTCAATTCGGCAATCCACTTAACTACGGTCGATCTCGTTTTCCCAGACTGCCCATGTCCGCTTTTCGCGCCCTCGCCACAAGTCCCAATTTCCCTGCTTTGGAACAGGATATCCTCGAATTTTGGGACGCCAACGAAATCTATCGCGAGTCGTTACGGCGTCGTCAGGATGGTCCTTCGTTCGTCTTTTACGAGGGTCCGCCGACCGCCAACGGGATGCCACACCCCGGTCATTGCCTGACTCGCAGCATCAAGGACGTGTTTCCACGCTACAAAACGATGCGTGGTTACCGATGCGAACGCAAGGCCGGCTGGGATACCCACGGCCTACCCGTCGAAGTCGAAGTCGGGAAAGAACTCGGCATTCATAGCAAGGAAGAAATTGAAGCCTATGGCGAGGAACCGTTCATTCAGAAATGCCAACAGAGTGTATGGCGGTACATGCAGGAATGGCAACAGCTGACTCGTCGTCTCGGATTCTGGGTAAATCTGGAAGAAGCGTACGTGACCTACCAGCAAAGCTACATTGAGAGTGTTTGGTGGAGTTTGAAAAACCTGTTTGAACGCGGTCTCCTGTTTCAGGGACACAAGATTGTCTGGTGGTGGGCCCAAGGTGGGACCGCACTTTCAGCTGGGGAAGTCGGTCAAGGGTACCGCGAAGTCGCTGACCCAAGTGTCTATGTCTTGTTTCCACTGGTTGACCAACCGAACCGGTCGCTTGTGGTCTGGACCACCACACCCTGGACTCTCCCGAGCAACGTATTCGCTGCTGTACACCCCACAGCCATCCAATATGCAGCTGTGCGAGATCCAGAAACCGGCAAAGAGTTAATTATTGCGAAAGCCTTGATCGAAACCATTTCGACCAAGTTAAAACGCGATCTGCAGTTCATCGAAGACATCTCCGCATCCGACCTCATTGGAAAACGATACAAGCCCCCATTTGAACACTATCAGAGCACCACGGGCGACCCACAGGGCACTCTTCTTAACGGTGGTCGGCAACACCACTACTGGCGCGTCGTGTCCGCTGACTTCGTCACCACCGATTCTGGAAGCGGGCTGGTGCATCAAGCACCGGCATTTGGCGAGGTCGACCACGAAGTGTTGGTCACAGAACAAAAGAAATTCGTCGAAGGTGAACGCCCCGAACTGCTATGTGCTGTCGGGCCCGATGGAAAATTCACATCCGATTTTCCTCCCATGGAAGGTACGTGGGTCAAGGAAGCCGACAAGCCGCTAACACGTGAACTGAAGGACACGGGCAAGCTACTGCACCAAGAGCAGTATCTTCACGAGTACCCATTCTGTTGGCGTGCATCACAAGATCCTTTGATTCAATACCCGCGACGAAGCTGGTTTATCAAGACGACCAAATTCCGCGACTTGATGCTCGAAAACAATTCAAAAATTGGTTGGTCACCAGAGCATATCCAAAATGGACGCTTTGGCAATTTCCTTGATTCCAACGTCGATTGGGCGTTATCGCGTGAGCGTTACTGGGGTACTCCACTTCCGATCTGGGTCTGCGATCAAACAGGTCGCATGGAAGCCATGGGAAGTTACGACGAAATACTCAGCAAGCCTGGAATCCAGGGCACCGAGGTCTGGGATCAAGCAAAGGCTGCCAACCCTGAACTCGCTGATGATTTGCGTGTCCACAAGCCATACATTGACGCGCTGACTTATTCATCACCGTTCGCCGAGAGAGGCCGAATGAAGCGTGTGACGGAAGTCATTGATTGTTGGTACGACAGTGGTGCAATGCCCTTTGCACAATGGGGCTGGCCGCATCACAACGAAGCATCATTCCAGGACCAATTTCCTGCTGACTTCATCAGCGAGGCCTTGGACCAAACACGCGGGTGGTTCTATAGCCAACTTGCCATCAGCACGATGCTGTTCGGCAAAGGAGCCAATATACACGAAGAGGGTAGCGCCGCTGCTGAACGAGAGGCACCACTGAAAGCGGATGAAGCTTACCCGCATCCTTATCGGAATTGCATCGTTTTGGGGCTGATGCTCGGTGAGGATGGCAACAAAATGAGCAAAAGCTTACGGAATTACCGGGAGCCGAACGAGATTTTTGAAAAGTATGGTGCTGATGCACTGCGCTGGTTTTTCTTTGCAGGCCAACCGCCATGGACCGCCATCCGATACCGTGAACAGTCCATCAAAGAGTCTATTCCGGAATTTCTGTTGCGTCTATGGAATGTAGCGAGCTTCTTCTCGATCTACGCCGAAATCGATGGATTCGATCCAACGACAGCCAAAGGTGCCGATGAGCAGTTGAGCCAAGATTCGTTCTCAACCGCTGTGGATTATCGCCCAGCCTCCGAACGAAGCGAGATTGATCGGTGGATTCTTTCGGAATTGAATCGCACCATCCAGACTGTGACAGACCGGATGGATGCGTTCGATAACTACAACGCCTGTCAATCAATCAACGCGCTGGTTGATGGCTTAAGCAATTGGTATGTGCGGCGCAGTCGAAGCCGGTTCTGGGCAAATGCAGACGACACTGCTCATGCACAAGATAAGTCTGACGCATATTGGACACTCTACGAAACCCTGCTCGAAGTCACCAAACTTATCGCACCGTTTGTCCCATTTCTATCTGAAACCTTCTGGCAGAGTTTGACGGCCCCATTTGACGGTACGACCCTCAAAAGCGTTCACCTATGCGACTATCCAACGGCGAGGCAGGAACACATTGATGAGGATTTGTCTGAATCGATGAAACTTCTTCGCGAAATCGCGTCGCTCGGTCGCGCAGCGCGTGCCGAGGCGAAACTAAAGGTACGACTCCCATTGAATCGCGTGGAAGTTGTGCTCACAGATGACACCCGCATTGGCTGGTTAAAAAACCACAACGCACTGATCCGAGAAGAACTGAACGTGAAGGCCGTTGAATACACCACTGACGGCGATCAGTACGTGCAGTATACCGTGGTACCCAATTTCAAGCGGTTAGGCCCGAAGGTGGGTAAACAGGTACCTGCAGTAAAAAAAGCATTGCAACAAGCTGATGGTAATGCATTACTCAGTGCATTGCAGGAAACGGGAACCGTTAGTATTGACCTTCCTGACGGTCCATTGAGCCTGGACAGTGATGATATCGAAGTGCGTCTGAAAGCGCGCGATGGCTGGGCGGCAGCACAGGGCCCAACTTGTGTGGTTGTCTTAAATACCGAAGTAACGGACGACCTTCGTCGGGAGGGTGTCGCTAAAGACATCATTCGCACCATTCAAAACCAACGGAAGGAAATCGACTGCGACTACGAAGACCGCATCGAGGTGAGTGTACTTCCAATGGACGACATGGTGAGGGCGGCGATTGCCGAGCATCGCGACATGATCTGTCAGGAAACTCTTGCCACCACACTCGCTACCTCAGAAATGAGCGGCGTCGCTGCGGTTTCAACGGATGCGGGACAAGTGTTTGTCAGAAAGGTGCAAGGATGAGCGGCACGAACACCTCAGTTCCCGTCGCCGTCTTCCTGAGCGGAGGCGGGCGTTCCCTTCAGAATCTGATTGATTATCAGCAAAAAGGCATGCTCTCAGGAATCGAACTTAGACTTGCCCTCAGCAGCAGCAGTAAAGTTCGCGGCGTCGAAGTTGCGGCCAACGCGGGCATCGAAACACACGTCGTGATGAAATCGGCTTACCCCGATCCGGATGCCTACAGCGAAGCCATGTTCAGCCCCTGCCGGGCGAAGGGGGTCCAGCTTATTGTGATGGCGGGGTTCCTCAAACACGTCAGCATTCCCAAGGACTACGTCAGACGCGTCATCAATATCCACCCATCACTTCTACCCAGCTTTGGCGGCGCTGGCATGTACGGCAATCGGGTTCATCAGGCTGCTCTGGACCGTGGTGTGCAATTCAGTGGCTGCACCGTTCATTACGTTGACAATGACTACGACAATGGCCCAATTATCCTGCAGCGTTGCTGCACAGTTGCCCGCGACGACACCGCCGACTCACTAGCCGCCCGTGTGTTCCAAATGGAGTGCGAAGCCCTGCCAACGGCATTGCTAGAAGCCGCTTCAGTTCTGCAGCAAGACTGAGCTCGATGCCCGTGCACCCCACGGATATTATTAAGACTCTAATGCATGCCACGGCTCAAACACGAACGCTAATGCAGCGAACTCTGAAGGTGCCCAGCTGACATTTCGACTGCCTGCTAATCGATATTCCGCATGCTGCCCCGCCTCACCACGCACCATCAACTGCCCGGCAATCAAGCCAAGCTTCGGCCCATGGCTTCACTTCGCTGAAACGTGCTGATGGTCCCTGAGGTGCTGCATGCAGTACGCATGTTCTCCATCACATTGGGAACAATACCGGAACTCCATTTTTGGATCCAAGTTACTGTCGACCCCACACGTCGTACACGTATGCCTGGGCGCTGCTGAAATATCCAATTGCTGCCGCTCCCACTTTGCTCTCCGAGCCGTATTCCGCACCCGTCCCAGTAACCCTGGACCAAAAAAGATCAGGTAGTTGCCTACAGCAGCAAGCACCATCAATGTGTCCGACCATTTGCCGCCTAGCATCACCAGCGCGTAACCAGCCACCTGAAACACCGCTAGCCACTTGACCTTGACCGGTAACACAAAGAAGAGTCGCAACTCGAAATCCGGATTCATGGTGGCAAAAGCCAGAAACACAGTCCCCTGAAGGAAGCTGGCGTCAAATGGTTGATTACGAACAATCCCGGCAGCTGCGATCGTCAATACCGCCCCAAGCCAAAGAAAGACGTTGTACCTAACCACTCCCCAGGAAGCTTCCAACGCGTTCCCCATCATGTAAAAGATCAGATAGGCAAACAATAGGAAGATTGGATCACGCGTGAAGGGTACAAAAAAGAAGGTCAACAATCGCCAAACTTCGCCGGTCAACACAAGGTCCCAAACGAGCAACGCTCGCCCAGGTGTGTCGCCGTTGCCAAGCAAAGTGGGGTCGTTCAGCGATGCCAAAAACATCAGTAACTGCCCACCGATGATAAACATCGTCAGGTTCGGGACAGCAATGGGTCGTACAATTCGATCTAAGCGGTCAAGCACGTTTATAAAACCATGATTTGAGCAAATGAGTCCAGTTGTCAAGTTAACGGTTAAGTCAATTAAAATCGATAACCCTGCAAAGCACCGCAGACGAGCAGTCCCACCTCACAGTCTCGAGCAGGAAAGAGATCCCACAGGCGGCAGTATCTGCACAAAACGCCGCATAACGAAGACCGTGATGACGCACCAGCGGAGGGAGAAGCACGAGCAAAGTTGCTTCCATTTCTCTTGCAACTCTTTTTATCCGCCTCAAGAAACACGATCTCCGGCCTGTTAATTAATCCGTTAACGCTGACTTCAAATAACGACCAGTCGCATTGTCAGAAACAGACGCAATTTGCTCGGGGGTACCCTCCGCAAGGATTTCGCCGCCAGCCTTCCCGCCGGTCGGTCCCAAGTCAATCATCCAGTCACACGCGGCCAGCAGATCAAAATTGTGCTCGATCACGATTACGGTGTTACCGGCATCAACCAAACGTTGCAATACATTGCACAACCTCTGAACATCAGCAAAGTGCAATCCTGTCGTCGGCTCATCCAGCAGATACAACGTCTTGCCGGTCGACGTCCTCGCCAATTCCGTACCAAGCTTGATCCGCTGCGCCTCACCTCCACTTAATGTGGTACTTGCCTGACCGAGATGCAGATATCCAAGTCCGACCTCCTGCAATGAGCCGAGCAACCGAGATAGTTTACTCACGTTTTGAAAAAACTCGGCTGCCTGATCAATCGACATCGCAAGCACGTCAGCCACAGTCGCATCTTTAAACCGCACCTGCAAAGTTTGCCGATTGAATCGTTTACCCCCACAACGCGTGCAAGGAACGTGCAAATCGCTCAGAAAGTTCATCTCAATCTTTTCAACGCCGTGCCCTTTACACAGCTCACATCGCCCGGATGCCGAATTAAAACTGAACCGGCTCGCGGAAAAGCCACGGGTCTTTGACTGCTTCGTTGCAGCAAATAACTTGCGAATCTCGTCCAACGCTCCCGAGTAGGTTGCAGGGCAACTCCGTGCACTCCGGCCGATGGGTGTCTGATCGATTGGAATTAACTTATCGATTTGGCCTGCTCCCGTCAGCCCACGAAACGGCCCCGGCCGACTCGCCACGAGCCCTAACTTCTTTGCCAAAGCGGGGTAAAGGGTGTCATTAATCAGGGAACTTTTCCCGCTTCCAGAGACACCACTGACCCCAATCAAACACCCTAGCGGAAACCTGGCAGTAATATTCTTTAGATTGTGGGTGGTCACATCCTTGATCACTATCATCTTCCCGCGTTTTGGCTCCCGCCGACGCCTTGGTTCGCTCACTCTCAGCGTTCCCTTGAGATACTTCCCCGTTAAGCTTTTGCGATCCCTCATTACCTGATCCGGCGTACCTTGGCTGATGATCCGCCCACCGTGCCTGCCTGCTTGAGGACCAATATCCACAAGGAAGTCAGCGGCTCGCATGGTCGCCTCGTCGTGTTCGACCACAACCACGGTATTGCCGTGCGTTTGGAGTTCACGGAGACAATCGAGTAGCCGATCATGATCAGCCGGATGCAAACCAATGGATGGTTCATCCAGCACATAGCAAACGCCGACCAAGCCGCTGCCAATGCTGGTCGCCAAACGAACCCTTTGCAGTTCACCGCCGCTAAGTGTGTCCGCTTGCCGATCGAGTGTCAGGTACGGGACACCGACTTGAATGAGAAACTTCAGTCTACGAATTACCTCACGAGTGATCGGGGAAGCAATCGCCTTTTGTAGTTCACTCAGAGTCCTCTCAACTTTCTCAAACCACAAAATCGACTCATCCAACGCCATGGCTGTGAGCTGGTGGATTGGGACCCCTGCGATCGTGACCGCAAGTGCTTCTCGACGCAACCTTGCGCCCTGACAGGTCAAACATACCTCACCTTCTTCGCCAACCACTCCGAGCCCATCACAATCACCGCACGCCCCGTACGGACTGTTGAAGCTGAACGTCCGTGGCTCAATCTCTTCAAAACTGGCATTGCATTCAACACAGGACATGGACGTGCTATAGACCCGCTCGGTCCACTGCTGCGCCATCCCGCCCCGTTTGTCCTGTGTGAGCACGGTCGTCAATCCCTTCCCAAGCTTCAATGCGAGCTCAAGTGACTCAGCCAACCGCACTTCCACTCCATCACGGATCACAATGCGATCGACAACCGCCTCAATTGTGTGATTTTTCTTAGGGGCCAGCGGCGGAACATCCTCCAGCAGATGAGTTTCCCCGTCTACTCTCGCTCTGATCAGTCCACACTTGCGGATCTCTTCAAACACTTCTCGATGCACGCCACGCCTGCCACGGATCATAGGCGCCAACAACATCACCTTTGTCTTTTCTGGCAGCGCAATTAAGGAATCTCGAATCACATCAGCTGACTGTTGCGCGATCTCAGAGCCACACACGCCACAATGAGGTGTGCCCACCCGGGCATACAACAGTCTCAGATAGTCGTAAATCTCCGAAATCGTAGCCACCGTGCTTCGCGCACCACTCACACCGCATTTCTGGTCAATCGCCAGGGTGGGAGCTAAACCATCAATGGAGTCGACATCGGGTCTTGGAATCTGGTCAAGGAACTGCCGGGCATAGGCAGAAAGACTGTCCACGTATTGACGCTGCCCCTCGGCATACAGGGTATCAAAGGCAAGCGAACTCTTCCCACTTCCTGAGACCCCAGTGACTACCGTCAGGGCATCCCGCGGGATGTCCAGACTGACGCCTTGTAAATTGTGAACTCGAGCGCCTCGGATACGAATCATATCGCCCGACGGCACCGTTGCTGTTCGCTTGGCCTTACTGTTAACCAATCGACCCATAATCCAGATGCGAGAAGAGAACCAGAAGATAGATTAGAATCATTACTTGTCTCGAAACAATCGGCAACCACGTTGATTTCTTATGTGCGCATCTAATATCCGGTTTGCATTAAGAAACAGGAACGCAAGAACCGCATGCCCGCCACACTATATGAAAATGCCCACGCGCCGGAATCACCTGACGGTCCTGCTTTGCGTCTTCTTTTATTCAGTTTTATCAACGCCAAGCCAGTCGCAGAACCTAACTGCGATTCTTGTTGAAGCCATCAGATCCAAAACAGTAGTTGGTGCACAAATCCTTGAGGGCTCCAGCGAGCTCCCGGAGGTGAAGAGCATCAACTTGGGCTTCACTTCCCCTGATGGTCGCAACCCTGTATCCGAGGAAACGATGTTCTGCATCGCATCATGTTCAAAACCCCTGATCTCGAGCGTAATCTTCACGCTGGTTGAACAGCGTCAAATAGCCCTCGACGCGCCAATACACCGCTGGTTACCGGATTTCACGAGGTCTCAATTGGCCGACGGCACGCCGACTCACGCCCCAACTCTGAAACAACTACTGGCACACCGAGCAGGCATCTACTCGCAAAAAGAGCAGCCCACCGCTGAACAGCTACGCGCTATCCGCGACTTTCGCCTCACACTATCCCAATCCGTCAACCTCATTGCTCAACAACCTCTACAATCTCCCCCCGGACACCGATATGCATACAGCGGTGCTGGTTATTGTCTGATTGGAGCGATCGCCGAAGAAGCAGCACGACAACCAATCGACGTCATTCTGAGAACTCAATTGTGCGAACCACTGGGAATGAGCTCGACGACATATTTCCCTCATCGAATCAATGGCACGGTGGTCGCTACAGGGGGTGCACCGTCATCACTGCCACCCCATCTACTGGGTCAGCAGTTAAAGCTTCCGTTGGTGGGTGGCAGCATACACACGACCGCCCATGACCTACAGCGGTTTGCAAGGATGGTTGCCGACCGCGGCACGTTCGAAAACCAACGCATCATGAACCGTGCAACGTGGTCTCAATATGTTTCCCAGCCCTACAAAAACCAGCAATATGGATATGGCTGGACACGCACCGTAAACGCCGACGGCATCGTCCTGTCGCACAACGGATCTTTGCCACCATCACAGGCGATGTTACAAATCAACTTACGCACACGCCAATACAAAATCGCACTCTGGACTCTAGCAAGCCCGGGTAACTCCAAAACAACATCCATTCTTCGGTCCAAAATCCGACAAGTTTTCAAAGACAAATGAGCTTCGATGAATAGTTCATTCACTTCTGGTTGAAATATCGCGATTTTGCAAACAGTTCGTGCGATATTGCAACGTTGAGCTTTAGATTCATGTAGTTGTACTCCTCCATGAGACAAGGCGGCCCTCCGTCACCAGGTGGCCAGTCAAACACAACCAATCGAACCGGCACGTTCAATTCGTCATCGACATACAGGCTTGCTTTGTAGAAGGTGAACTTCTCTGATTTCTCCGGGTGCTCCACCTGAATGTGAGTACACGAGCGGTCTTTCAACTTTGCATTTTGAAAATACCTGACCACGGTGTTGTGCGCGGCAGGGTCAGTGTGTAGATCCTTCTTTGCAAGATCAATCAAACGCTGCATGATTCGGTCAAATCCAATATCGGTGATTGGGTAACGACTTTCCCGTCTCGCCGACTCACCATTTGGTTCAACCTTTAACTCTACATTCTTAAAGAGTCCGGGCCCACCCATTCGTACCCACGCTTGTCCATCCTCATCACCCTCCGTGAACAAGACGAGTCGCCCCTTCAGCCTGGTAGGGCCAAGGAACTTCATGAGAACAGACATTGGTTCTGACTTCTGACCTGCTGTGTATCCCGCGCACCGAACTTTTATATCGGCGTATTGGTAAGCCTGCAGTCGCCCCCCAATACGTTCGCGTTTTACAAGCCGGCAACTGTAAGACCGGATGTTTTCCTTAATGTAGTGCTGACGCTCCTCCGCGAACTGAATAGTTGCAGCAAGGGGATGGACAGACACAGGCTCGCCTTGACTGGGCAAGCCCTCGCCATGCAGCGCATTTTGAGAAGCGCAACAGCAAAGGAGCAACAAGCACCCGACTCGAAAGGAATCTTGAAACAACAACATTGGTCACCTTTTGATGCGATTGGGCATGGGCATTCACATTCAAACCACAAAACCATTCTTTTCCCACCCCAGACTCCACCAACTGATGAAATCAAGGACCGCCAACATCTGTATGCTGAAAGCAGCAGTTGAATTATCGGAAGAACCGCTTATCCGTCCGCTCGGGATGTGCTGCAAGACTAACCCTCACGTCCGGGTAGACAACATGCTTTGGCAGCCCTACGGAAATATCGCTGCGGCGAGAGGTTGGTCGCCCCGACGAGGCGAAATGCTCCGGCTCCCCCGTGAAACACCCCGCTGCCGATTAGATATACGGAATCCGTGTCTTTTTTCCCACACAAGACGACGCCACCGCGGAATAAAAATACCGTTTTTAACTTCCTATTCGGATTAAACCTCCACCACACACTGCCAATCTAGATCCGAGAACAGACCTCGTTTATGTGTGCCCGCGTATGAAACACGCGTACTTCTGTAGTTGTGCTGCTCACCACTTTTTCACAAACACACAGACAGCCCCTCCAGCATGCCCGTGCCGGACACTTACGCGCCTAGCCTCTTGCCCGACAATTCCCAGACTCAATGCTTCCATGTAACTACATGATGTGAGGTCGCACAAAACCACGACTGATTTGGCTAAACTTGGAGCCTTACCGGTCCGGACCCGTCGTCCAGATCGCTTCCCACCTCACGCACTTCCTCTTTACGGTTGCTCGATGACTGCGAGCAATGAACCAAATAGCCCGTTTTAAAACGCAAACGACCAAGTCGTCAGCTTGATGTCGCGAAGCGATCCCAATTCCGTTTCAACCCAGAAATTGAATATTAAATATTGCTCGCTTTGAGACACAACTAACCTAAGCACTTTTTCCAATCCTCTCTTTGACTCCATCACGCCTCATGTGTCGCTTCCACCATCTGTTCTTGATCCTTGCTGTTTTGCATCCGCTGTCGGCTAAGTCGCAAATAGCAAGCAACATCAACGCTATCAACACGCAAGCTGCGGGTGAACATCCGCCAACGCCAACGGCCTCTGCTACGAAAATGGCGGTTCCGGAAGGTTTCGCGGTAACACTATTCGCGGGAGAGCCATCGGTTCATCAACCGATAGCGATGGAAATTGATGATCGCGGACGGCTATGGGTAGTCGAATGCTACACCTATGAAGGCAATTATGACCTGAAACTCTATGATCGCATTTTGATTTTTGAGGACAGCGATGGGGACGGAAAGTTTGATCGTCGGCAGGTTTTCTGGGACGAGGGGCAAAGACTCACCGGCATCACACTAGGCTTTGGCGGTGTATGGGTCACATCCGCACCCAATCTTTTGTTCATACCGGATCGCGACCAAAATGACGTTCCCGACAGCGAGCCAGTAGTTGTTCTTGCAGGATTTAGCACCCGAGCACGGCACAACATGGTGAACGGACTTCGGTGGGGTCCTGATGGGTGGCTCTATGGCCGGCATGGCATTACTGATAGTTCCATGGTCGGCACTCCAAATACGCCACTTGGCAAACGCACCCGGTTGAATTGCTCAATCTGGCGTTACCACCCCACGCAAAAGGTATTTGAGGTCGTGACACATGGCACAACAAATCCTTGGGGTTTGGACTACAACGACCATGGACAATGGTTCTTCACCAACAATGTGATCAATCATCTGTGGCATGTTATTCCCGGTGCACATTACCAGCGAATGTTTGGTGATGATTTCAACCCAAACTTATACGCCTTGATCCCGCCGACTGCTGACCACTTCCACTGGGATACACTTGGGAATCCTGAGGTGACCGACAATTCAAACCGCAAAAAATATGATGGGCGCCACGATTCACATGGTGGCGGACACTCACATGCTGGTGCGATGATTTACCTAGGGGGCAAATGGCCTCAGGAGTACAGAGGTACTATTTTCATGTGCAATACACATGGAAGGCGGGTCAATCGAGACCGGTTGAACCGCGAAGGAAATGGCTACCGCGGATCCCATGAAGCAGACTTCCTGCTCGCAAACGATCCATGGTTTCGTGGTGTTGAGATGAAATATGGTCCTGACGGTGACGTCTACCTCACGGACTGGTCAGACCTTGGCGAGTGCCACGACCGTGATGGAGTCCACCGGACCAGTGGCCGCATCTACAAAATCATTTACAACGGCAATCACGAATCAGCGTCCGGCACATCCCAAACACCACAGATCAACCTAGCGTCACCGACAGAACTGGTTGAACTCCAGCTCCATTCCAACGATTGGTACGTGCGTCACGCACGCCGACGCTTACAGGAACTCGCAACCGAGGGTGTTAACATGGACCTGGCGACAAGTCGCCTACTTTCCATGTTCGAATCGCACCCCAAAACCACTCGTAAATTACGCGCCTTGTGGTGCTTAGCCAGTATCAATGCAGTATCGAACGTATGGGTTATTCGCCAGCTAGGACACCCCGACGAGCATGTTCGCCTTTGGGCCGTACAACTACTCGCTCAGTCAACGGAAGACCCAAGTACCATTGCAGAAGAACTTGCGTCCATCGCAGTGGACGAGCCCTCGCCACTGGTTCGTCTGTATCTCGCGTCTGCTATGCAAAAGCTCCCTCCCTACTTGCGATGGGGCCTTGCAACGGCCTTGGTGCAACATTCCCAGGACGCAGACGACCCAGCTCAGCCCCTGATGATTTGGTATGGGATTGAACCAGCTGTGAGCCTCAATCCCTCAAGGGCACTGGCCTTAGCAAAGTCGACATTGTTCCCAATCATCCGACGTCATGTGTCTCGGCTTCTCGCTTCCAAAATCGATAAATCTCCCGAGCACATCACAAAACTCCTCCAGGCTGCGAGCCAAACGAATACGACAGCAGTCCAGGATTATCTGCATGGAATCGCCGCAGCTTTACGCGGTAGGCGAAAAATCGCAGCTTTACCAGCGTGGTTACCCCTGATCAAACAACATCAGACCCCACAAAGTAATCCGCGGTCCGACCTGGCAAGTGAAATACTGGTGGTGTTTGGTGATGGCCGCACGATCGAATCTCTGCTAGAAACAGCCCGCAACCGTGAAGCCGACCCCACGGCACGACGCCAAGCACTCAGAGTCATCCTGGACTCAGGTGCAGATGGAATAGAAAAAACGTTGCTCTCACTGCGATCCGATCGCATCATCGGCGCCGAAGCAATTCGCGGGTTGGCTCAATACCCGGCGGCGAATGTTCCACGCCAGCTTATCAACATGTACCCCAATGCAAAGCATGATCATCGCCCAGCAATTATCTACACCCTTGCCTCACGTCCCAGTTACGCAACACACCTACTCGATGCTCTCGCCGAGGGAACAGTTACCCCGAGCGACATACCAGCCGGGACAGCCAGCCGAATTGCAAACCTTGGCGATCCCAAACTCAACGAACGATTGGCGCAACACTGGGGCTCTGTACGGGCAACCTCAGCAGAAAAGGAGCGTAGTATCCAGCACTATCGCTCGCTACTCACATCAGTGCCACCAAAGTCTGACACCAGTGCATTCCGACCCAATGTCATAAGCGGGCACAAGGTATTCCAAAAATCGTGTGCCAACTGCCACAGAATGTTTGGGGAGGGGAGTGAGATTGGCCCTGACCTGACCGGCTCAAACCGAGACAGTGTTGAGTACCTGCTCGACAACATTATTGACCCCAGCAGAATTGTGCCGCGTGGTATGCGACAAGTCCTTCTCTTACTCGATGACGGGCGCATCATCACAGGGGTGCCAATCCGCGAAGACGACCACACCCTGACCATCCAAACCGCGGATAGACTCAAAACGTTCGAGATAATCGCTGTCCAAAGGCGTGAGCAACAGGAAACATCGCTGATGCCCGAGGGGCTTTTGGAAAACCTCAGCAGTCAGGAAGTAGTGGACCTATTCGCATTTCTCCAAAGCTCTCTACCAATCCGAAAGCCACTCACCACGGCAAAATAAACGTTCCCGCCAACCGTCGTCAGCCCCGTGTCGCCGAGCCTGCGCGAAACGCAGCAACCCCAGTGTCCGAGGGAAGACGCCGCCAAACAGAAGAGGCCCTTGAAATCGAAATTTTGGACGGAAAGTGACCCGCTGCAACAGCACTGTCACTTTCCATCTCTCCTTGCGAAAAGGAGAGAGTCAGAGAGTCAGGGAGTCAAGGGAGTCAAGAACCACTGATTTTTGGTGTTCGTCGTGGGTGTGTGAGGAGGCAGAGGAACGCGTTCTCCGGTGATCTCCTCAAGCCCCCAACGCGTCGCGCTGGCCAACAGGTTCGTCTTGACCGAATATTCAGCGAGTGCGTCTTTCGCTGATTCCGCATTCATGCGTCCCAGGCTTACAGCACTCATGATCCGCACCAACTCAATCTCTGGAACCATCCCTGCATCATCCTGTAGACGCTCCACCAAGCTGGCAACCAGCCGAGGCTCAGGGTCGTCCTTGTGAAACATACCCAATGACCAAACAGCAGCCGGTCGCGGATACTCACCATAGTCATAGCTCTTTGGAACCAGCTTTACCAACAGCGGTTCGGCGGGAGTATAGCCCTGATCACCAAATGCCAGGCAAAGGTGGGCAAGATGAAACGTGACCCCTGGCATGCGTGCATTCAATTGCCCCGACTTGAGCCCCTGAAAAACACTATCCGCATGATCAAGCATGTCTGGTAAGACTTCAGCGACCCTTAACTGGGTAAGCCCCCACGCGGCCGCCACCTTCACATCCCCTCGGGGATGCCCCAACAACTCCACCATTCTGTCAGCCGACGCCTCATAATCGAGCTTGCCAAACACCACACAAGCCTGCTCACAGCCTCGCCAATTATCCCCGCTGAACACTTTCTCTACTTCGAGCAAGACGTTGGATTTCAAACGTGGATCCTGGGCCAAGTCAACCAACGAATTGGCAGCAAGGCTTCGCAAGTCAGGATTAATATCATTCAACAACCCTGCAATAACAGCGACATCTTGTGGCTTTGCACCATCAATCAAAGATTTTGCACACCAGCGACGGACATTCACATCCCGACTACCAAGCAGCCCACTGACATAAGGTACAACCAGCTCAAAGTCGACACGATAAAGATGCCCCAACGCGAGCGACTGAACAGCACTGTTCGGATTACTCACAAACTTCTGCAGCGTCGTGACGGCCTCGACAGAGTCGATTCCCTCGATCAGCGCTAGCCCGAGAAAGGCATCCAACACCTGCTGTCGAGATTCAGCTTCCAGTTCACTCGCCAGCTTTATTTGATCCTCCGGCGCCAAGACCCCTAACGCTCGCGCGGCCGCCAATCTTAGCTTACGCAAGGCGCTAGAATTCCTAACCAACGACTGCAACCCCGCATTTGCCCCTCCTGAACCGATTGCGGCTAAACCCTGAATGGCGAGCATCATCTGACTTGGGCTCGCAGCCTGTTCCCTGACTCGATCAATCCAAACCTCTTCCATGACTTTTGATTGCCACGTTGCCAGGGCCGGTTCAACGATTTCAGAGATTGCAGCGCCCTTCGCCTCGGCCAAGTCCGCGAACAGTTCCTGATGCTCACGGATATCGAGCACAATCAACGTTTGCAGTGCTGCTCGGACCACATCGAGATCCTGCTTGTCTGCTGAGGCGAGCGCAACCAGCTCATCAACGGCAACCTCTAGCCCTTCAAGCTTTTCTTCAAATGCCATCGCCATCGTATCAATGATCAACCGTTGCAACTCGGGTTCTTGCCGCCTGAGCGCCCGCATCCACAGTTCAACCAACCCCTCAGGAAACTCGAGTTCCTGCGGTGTCATCAAAGATAAAGTGGGACGTTCCCTCATCAACAACTCATACTCATCAAACCGTCCCGGAACTTCGTCCCCGGGACCTTCTGCGGCAGCATATTCACAACACGAAAAGCCGCAAAAGAGAAGAGCAGCACAAAAAAACTTCAATCGGATCATTTTCAAACCGCACGCGAAAGTCGCCAGACCTGCACGCCAAGAACGAGAAACATCAGCGAGGAAAGAACACCCGCAATCCACCAAGACGCAGGCAACAGGTCGTAGGATTCAAAACCCGGGGCTTCAATCACACTCAACGCCGCTCCAACGGGCGTGGTCAACAAGGCCGTTTGAACCGATTCAAAACCAAACGGTGCATCTCTTCCAAGCCACACTAGCAGAGGCAATAGAAAAATCGAGATCACAACGACATAAGTGATGGAAGTTGACACCGCCGTCGAACGAAACAGACTGCCCACTGCAGCACTGATGGCAAGTGCGTAAATCGAAGTCCACAGCAAACACACCAAAACTTGTTGCACCTGCAAGCTCAACTCAGGCGCGATCAACACCATCATCACATAGCCCGGCAAGGTCGCCATCAAGACCAGCAGCAAAGTCCAAACGACGCTCATCAGCTTTCCGAACACAAGTCGGAACGACGAAATTGGTGTCATCCGGAGTAATTCCCAGCCGCCACTATCTCTTTCACCACTGATCAACCCCGAGCCCAAACTGGGAGCAAGCACGATTACCAACAACACTTGAAGCAGCACCAACAATGCTCCAATCGTTTCCACCCCCCAAGACGTCACTCCGGTGGCGGCCATGTACGTCAGCACCATGGAACTCACAGCACAAATAGACACAAGCCTCAACAACCATTGCGCCCTACCGAAACGTCTGCAGCGATATTCTTTCACCATCACTGGATTCAGGTACCAAGGAATACCACCCTTCCGTCGTTGCGGATCAACGATGTAAAGCAAACGACGCACCACCCGTGACTTTGTACCGCGATCGTCAGTAATCACTCCCTTTGAACGCGATTGATCGAAAATCCGATGATTCAATCTGGCAATCGTCCAAAACGCCAAGCCAGCGGAACTCACAACCGCAAGTGCAATGAATCTGGTAAAGCCAGGCAACGTCTTCAAACCCAACGATCCCATTCCTCCCTGCCCCATGATTTCCATGATGGCTGGTAACGGCGACAAGTTTCGAGTCCAGTCACCGATCGCCGCGGCAAACTCGCCGCCCACCCCCGTACCCCGAAAGAATGCATCAGGCAACAGGCTCAAGAACAACAATGCGAACACAGCGGCGTAAGTCAGCCGGACCGCCGAGTCGCTGGTTTGCACATAGCTGCTAATCAGCATTCCCAACGTCGTGTACTGCAGCGCAAGCAGACCAAGCACCAAATACAAAAAGAAGAACTTGTCTCCGCCAATTCCCCCCATCGCAAAGCATGCAGCTGACGCAGGCAAACTGCACAACAATACCAGCAGACTGAATAGCAAAACTCCGGAGATTTTTCCCAGATAAATCGCCCCTCCATTCATTGGAGAATTTAGCAGCAGAGCTAAAGTCCCGCTATTCTTTTCGTTGACCAGAGAAGTCGCTGGGAATGCTGGTACCAAAAAAACGACACCCGTCATCAGTCCGTAACCAAACACACGAAACACCTGCAACGACTGTAGACCGCTGAGGTCCACCGATGCGTCGGAGGGCCACCTCGTTAGCACTGCGATCGAAAACACCAGCGTCAGACAAGCTAGCATGCCAAAGGCACGCGGCGATCTTAGAATCCCAACGAATTCTCGACGAATGACCGGGTTCATGATGCAGCCACCTCAGTGGAATCGGCGGAGTCCAATGACGCTTGCTCTTCGTTTGCAACATGCAGAAACGCATCTTCAAGATCCGTTGCAACTTCCCGAAATTGTGAAACTGGCTGACCCTGTTGCACCAATTGCGCCAACAAGGGCGCAATCGCATCATCACCGAGGCTCGTATTGAATCGCACCATTTGTTCCGCCTCGGCGCCGGTCGCTTTCCCAGGGCCACCCTTCTCGTGCTCAGCTTGCTGATCGAGCCAAACCTGAACGTTTTTCGTCGCACCAGCAACGCTTTCTCGCTGCAGCAACTGAATCTCGAACGTGCGCCGCTGTTGAATATCCTTCATGATGCTGTCCACCGTACCAAACGCCCGCAGTTTGCCTTTGGTAATCATTGCAACGACATCACAAACACGAGCCAGTTCAGGAAGAATGTGACTGGTAACAATCAGTGTCTTTCCCATGTCACTCAACTTGAGCAACAAAGTCCTCATGTCGATGCGTGCCTGCGGATCCAAGCCATTAGCAGGCTCATCGAGAATCAGAACCTCCGGGTCATGCATCATTGTGCGTGCCAGTGCAACCCGCTGCTGCATTCCACGGCTCAAAGCATCCACAAACAGATCCTTCATGTACGACGCCCCAGCGATCTCCAGAACCTCATCAATGCGTTTCAACCGAGGTTTCCGTGATAGTCCGTAGACGGCCCCAAAGAAGTCAAGATACTCACTCACTCTCATGTTGTTGTACTTGCCGAAGTCATCCGGCATATAACCAACGAGCTTCTTAATTCTGCGTGATTCCGTGAGGCAGTCCGCACCCGCAATTCGGGCTCCTCCAGAGGTCGGTTTCAGCAATCCAACCAGAATTTTGATCGTCGTTGTCTTGCCTGCTCCATTGGGTCCGATAAAACCCATGATTTGACCTTGCTCTACTTGCATCGATAACGAATCCAGTGCGGTGAACTCACCGTATTGTTTCGTTAATTGGTCAATCTGGATAACTGCACTAGTTCCACTCACTGACATCTCCGTTTCCGATCCACAAGTTATGTATGTCGTTCACTTCGCAACCCCTTCAAAGCTAACCTGCACAGTCTCAATTCCCCATGAGTTGCGCAAAGGCCCTGCTTCATCCTCGCCTGATTCCTGCGCCAACTCCGCCGCAGCTTTCTGCTCGTCAGACTCTGAAACACTGATCATCAATCGCAGCCCCCCTTTTTCATCTAGCATTAACGCCTGTGGCTCTGTGATTGAATACTGCACCGCACCGATGGGGCTCACGAACTCGTGCAGCGTTTGAAATCCGTCATCCACGAAACCCTTGACCGAAACAATTCTACCTGGCGCTTTAATATTCAAATCAATTCGAGCCTCTGCCAACTCACATGGCATCACGGACTGTGGAACAGAAAATCGAACCGCCACATCACCCGGTTTGACGAGACCATCAAGCCATTTCCCAGTGGTCGAATTGTAGAATGTGGAACCCAGCGTGCCCAATAGCGCCCCTTGACGCACAAACGTCGACGGAACTTTAAACGCTGTCCCGGAAGGTGTCTTTTCAAATCGAACCGGCATCGTAACCAAAGACCAACCAACGCGTTCATAACCGTCCCCGAAGTCCAGCCCAATCCCAAGCGGAGTGGTCCATGTCACAAGCGTGGGTTCTTCACTGAAAAACTTGTCATCACGACTTGAAAGTGCCCGTAACAACCCCTGTCGCTTCTGCTGTCGCTCGGACAAAACGCCACTAGCAATGAACCTGCCTGAACCGAGTACACCATCACCACGATATTTCGGCTCAGGTTCCGCAGTGACAACAAGAGCCAGATCAGGCGTTCCCACAGTGGCGACAAAACTATCTTCACAAATGCCAGGATCCAACCCATCCGTTCTCACCTGGAACCCTGCCGGGGTAAACTGCCCGATTGCGTTCCAAGGTTGTTCAATTTCCACTACCGCTTCGGCCTCGAGGTGTTGAACCACACCAGGTGGTTGATTCACAAAATACCAGTTCGCGCCCCCCCCATCACCCCAGACAATTCGTTTAGGCGCTCCGTTGTCCTGACCGACCAAATGAGTGGTGGTATCGCCCCCAGTGGAGATGGGCAACGCACGGGCCTCCTGACTGTAAATGGCCGCGACCGAACTCACACCTGCAGTTGCAGTATCAGGAGATGTCCGCACAATCTGACCCGTTGCAATCGTCGATGGAACTTTGGACGTATTCAGCTTTCCCATCACAACCAGCACCACCATCGCGGTCAGTGCAGAGACTGGAACCAGAACGGCCAATCCTTGAAGCTGCTTCTGGTACATCAGCACTATCCCGCCGATCACCACCAGCAACATCTGCAGCGACAACACGCAAGCGACGGCGGTTCGGCTCGGAATTTTGTAACCAATCTCGCCATCAAGCACCTTCGAAACCTCCGCAACGTATTTTGGCGGCTCGAGTTTCGATACAAAAAACCTGCTTGCAAGCGCTGTTAGCGGCGGGGAGATTTTTGCATCCAGCAACCATCCCCGCGCACCCAGCGTTGTGAACAAAACCTCTCCCTCTCCAACCTGTTGCCAAAAAGCAGCGGGCCATCCGTCAATATCGCAAACAACGTCCTCGGTATCCACAACCACCCTCGACATCCGAATTGGATTATCAAAGCTCATGTCCGTGAAGTCGTCTTGCGATGAAGCGTGTTGTGCCCGCACACGTATCTGAAAATCGTTCAGTTCAACTTCATCAACGACGCTGTAACACATGGCGTCGCCAACGAGCTTTTGCACAGACTCGGGCGTGATCTGGTCAACCATGATCCAAAGTCGGCCGCCATTGTTCAGCCATGACCTAATCCTTCGCACGCCAACCGTGTCAGCGAGAACCGCATCATCCGCAATGATCAACTGATCCAAGGGATCCAGCGGCTTGGACGTAGGCGGGATGAAGCCGCGATTCAAGTCCACCATCCCCAGATCCTGAGCACCGCTTCGCTGACTGTCGGAAATCGCGTAAAGCGTCCTACTGATAACACCTGCTTGATATTCCGCATCGCGCGTATTGATGCGTGGGGCGAGCATGGTCCCCGTTCGGTAGGCTTCACTTGACAGCAGAAGCCGACGCTTACCTTTCGGCATACCGACGGCATTCGCTTTGAACTCCTCGCCCCGCTCGGTTTCCTTGAGCTGCATGGTGGTAAGCTCGGCATAAATCCCGGCATCTGATGTCGGCGAGCCACCGTTTTTAGACACATCCTCAGGGACCTGAACAGCCAACCATGATTGACGCTTCGAACCAGCAGGAATCCATAATCGGCGGCCGTACTGCAGACCTGACTCATCTCCGACCGTCACGACGCTCATCTCCTCAGCGTCTTCGTTCGTCTTATTCAGTCCGTTCACACTCAACGTCGACCATCGACCGGCAACATGACGGGATGCCCCCGCATTTGCAACCGTGACAGTGGGACTCGGGACGCCCGGTGAGCCGGTAGCAGCTGGCAAACCATCTATTGACTCTCGTGTGCTCTCATTTTCACCCGATGCCTCAGCCTGCGTCTCTGCAGCTGGCTCTCTTTTAGCGGTGGGAGAGTTCGGCGCGGAATCCTGCGGCCCCAAAAGCTCAGCCTCCTGTGCCACAGCCAATGGAATCCCCGCAATGCCGCATGCGGCAATCACCACCGTCAACACGCCCGGAAGCACCCACGAGACCAAGTATTTTAATGCTGCTGTCACGATCGTATCTGAAGTTGGCAGTAAGTGAGAATGAGCAAGCGTGCCCGAGCCGGCATTCTAGGGCAGTGGCGATACGCTAGCAATCAGCCACGTCTGTGCAGCCATCTCATCATCCGGAACCACGAAGCCCAAACAATGGAATTCACCGCCAGAACCTCCTCACACCCCCAATCGCAGCACGGTACACACACATACGGCCGAAAGCTTCTGTCCCGAACACCGCCGCGTCTTCCGAGTGGCCAACCTCCAAGTTCATCCAACACGAAAGACACAAGGAACTCCCGGACCAACTTGTTACTCCCGCGGCAACTTTGTCACTAGCCCTACAGGTTTTCTAGACCAAACCCCTTCCAAGATCCCCTGCTCCTAGGTCATCGGCACGCCCTGCAACCCGGCTTCGTCCGTCCTGTAAACGATGGATAACTACCGCATGCACAATCAGCGACACACAGCAGCTGTCGCCGTCCCACTAGCCAGCAACAGTAATCAATCAGCGTTTTGTTCATCTGAAGTCGTCAGCACGATACCGAATACTGCGCACAGCCATCTTGGCGTTAAACAAAATTTCCCCGCGTTTCTTCTTCAGCAGCAACGCACACACCTCGCAACCACAACCAGCAAAACGCTGCGACAAGGCCCTCTACGGTCGCGAATAACAATCGTGCCGCAATGGCCGCCAAGATTGCCTGAGTCGCTCCGATGGAAACTGCCAGCACGGTGGTGACTACCAACTCCCGGATACCAGCCCCACCGGGCAGAAGGGATGCAAAACCGATCACCACAGCCAGGCTCATGGCAGCAGTGCACACAAGGTACAACTCAACAACACCCGGTGTCGCATCAACGTTTCCCGCTGAGAAACCAGGAATCGCCGCGACCAACAGTGTAAACGAGGCTCCTATGAGCAACCATGACAACGACGACCAAGCCCAACCCGCAACAAACAGTCCCCAACCAAGTCTACCTTCCTCAACTTGCGTGCAATCCTTGATGAGACGTTTTGCAACAACCCTGAGCACAAGTGGAAACGTTGGCAAACTGGCAATGGCTGCGATGCCCGCTGCCATCACCGAAATCCAGACTGGAACCGGCAGCCATAACACAACGATTCCCGCCACGGCTCCTCCAACCGCCATCATCAAAAAAGTCTCCAAGAACACGCTCATCGTCGCCTGCAATGGCTCCACCCCATCGCGTGCCAGCACGCCGGCCCGGATGACAATCACCATGGCCTTTCCGGGGACGTACTTCCCGATGTGCCCCATAAGCTGTGCCGCCAGTACGATCCCGTAGCGTGGCCGTTGCCCCAGAGAAACCAAAGCACGCCTAAGCAAAAACCCAGATGGCAGTAAACCCAAGCCATACAAACAACCAGCTGCAACCACATAATGCCATCGGATCGAAGTCCAGTGCGGTAAGGAAGCCACAAGTGCCTCACGGCGAGCCAATAGCTCGGCCCGATCCCCTTGCGTTGCGGATACCAATTCGGAGTCGAGCGATTCAATCTGTCGCTGAAGTTTGCCCTTCTCCTGTTTCCACTGTGTCACGGCCGATCGCGTGGCAATCCACAGTCCGCCGACAACAACAATAGCAATCACCACTTTCGAAACACGAAGAAACAGAGGCTTATACCTCGCAAATCGCTCGCGTTTACTGATCACGTTTTTTTCACTTGGGTCTTCGGTTGAAGTCAAAATACTCTCCTCTACTAACCACTTGCTGCTGCGAGCGTAGCAAATCAACGTGCCCACCGATGCCCGGAACATTGCATCGCGTCCATGGAAGGGATAAAAACAAGCTGGAGTTGCACTCAAACTGTGCCACACTGTAAGCCCAACGCCCTCGTCCGTCATCTATCAAGCAGTTTTGCTGAGCAAGCCCAGATGCCTAAAAGAAAAAAACAGCGAAAACAGAATGCGTCTGTGTCCGGAGCCGAGAAAAAGGTTCAAGAGGTGTTACCCCCGGCAAAGGTCTCGGCGGGACACAATCCCATCTCCGAAACAGCGGCTTTCGAATCGGAACGCACGACTGCTCCCTCCCCTGAACTGCCACCTTTGCCCTCACTCTCTCGGATTCTCTCCGTGGTGATGTTGATCCTCGGGATTTTGGCGGTCGGTGCTTTGTTTTACAAAGTCATGGCCGGTTTTTTTGTACCTCTGTTTCTGGCGGCCTTACTCGTCGTTCTGTTTCGGCCCGTCTATTTGCATATCCTCAGACGCTGCAAAGACCGCCGTCAACTCGCAGCGATGGCTACCACCTTGCTCATCATGACAGTCGTCCTGTTTCCCATTTTCCTACTGATCTCCGTCGCAGCCAGCCAGTTCACGGCGATGGTAAGCCATGTAGACTTCAATGACCTTTCAGCTGCATTGGATCGTGGCAGAGAAAAAGTTGGAATCTCACTTCCGTATGCGGAACAGTTCCGTCGGCTTGACTCGCTCTCGGATAGCCTGGACGAACCCGAACGTGCCGGAGTCGACAGCACGCCCATTATCGGTAGCGACGCAAAAATTGCGAAGCAGATGGTCCTCGAGAACATTACCGAGGCACTAACACTCGTCAAATACCTTCAAACGCAGGTCGACGGCCCTGCCACAGCTGATGAGGCGGCTCGCATTGCTGAAGAGAAACTCGCTGAATTTCAAAATGCTGTTCAGACCCATAACGCTGACTCAACCCAATCCAACACTGACGAACTAATTGGCAAACTGAGTGCCGAAGAAAAGTTTCATCGCCAAAGCGTGATTGCATCGGCAGCCATACGCTCATGGATGCGTATCTTGCTTGGAGGTACATTCCGCAGCCAGGTTCGTCTGCTTGCCAATCCAAGCACTGAGTCATTTAAGGACTTACTGAATCGCGGAAGGGAAGTACTGCAACCTCGCTTTGTGTCGCTAACCAGCGCCACGGGAGGATTTTTACTCCAGTCTATCATTGGAATGCTGATCCTTGTGATTGCGATCTATTTCTTTCTACTTGATGGAGCGAGCATGATCCGCACCTTGATGCGTCTCAGCCCACTTGATGACAATTACGAAACCCGTTTGCTACTGGAATTTGACCGCACAAGCCGCGCTGTTGTGTTGGCAAGTGTCTGCAGTGCGTTGGCTCAAGGGGTCCTCGCAGCCTTAGCATTCTGGTTTTGTGGCTTCGACTCGGTCATATTTTTATTCTTAGTCACCAGCCTCATGGCACTGGTTCCATTTCTCGGCGCCGCATCGGTCTGGATTCCCTGCGTGCTTTATCTGGGTGCGGTCGAAGAAAGCTGGTACGCTGCGTTAGGCCTTTTCCTCTACGGCGCTGGTATTGTTTCGTCCATCGACAACGTCATCAAGATGTATGTTCTGCACGGACGCTCCACCATGCATCCGTTATTTGCTTTGTTGAGCGTCTTGGGGGGCGTGAAAGTGTTTGGGCCGATTGGTATTCTGGTTGGCCCCATGGTCGTCGTATTCATGCAAACGCTCTTAGAGATATTGAACCACGAACTCGCTGAACGTGACGCAAGCACAATCATGAACGAGCCCCAGGAACCAGCTGAGCCAACTGGCGGAGTTGACCCACCCACCGCTGGACAGCTCGACCCCCAAAGCTCTTGACCCGGTGAAGTCACTCGCGTGTAGCCCATTGCTGCCGTCTGATTAGTTGTCGTGCGAAGCAAACGAGTTGCAGCGGAACAAAACGGCGGGTCTCGGCAGCTTTCGAAGGTCAAGCGGTGCCAGGGTATTTCCAGCCATTGTGATAAGGTCGACTCAGGAGAGCGTTTGCCTCATCGTCGCCCACGACCTGCTCCAGATCACCATCCCAGTTCACACTTCTTCCGAGCTTCAAGGACAGCATGCCAAGAAGGCTCATGTTGGTCGCATCGTGGCCAATCTGCACATCGCACTCTGGCCGTCGCCCGGTCTCAATTGCGTCAACAAAATCCGCCCATAACAAATCAATGCTATGCCCATCTGGCTCGTTATGGACCGCGTCCTGATGGATCGGTGCTCTCTTCGAGTCTGCTGGATAAAACGTCCAACCATCCCGCCAACCCATGTGAAACGTTCCCTTGGTACCGTAGAAGTGGCAACCTACTGATGACTTCTGCGGCCCCGTTCCACCGAATCTCCGATGTTCCCAGTACGCTGTGAATGACTCAAATTGATAAGTCGCAACCTGATGATCGGGAGCATCCGTTGTCTGATGCTTTTGGTTCAGCACCGCGGCACCCTTAACAGGCCGTCCCCCAACCGAGTGAACCTGTTTCGGATACTTTTCATCCGTCCAGCAGAGAATCTGGTCTAACCAGTGAACTCCCCAGTCACCTAAAGTCCCATTTGCGAAGTCAAGGAAATTCCTGAATCCCCCAGGATGTATCTTTCGATTGAATGGACGCATCGGTGCAGGACCGCAGTACATTTTCCAATCAAGCTGCTCTGGCGGTGGGCTATTTGGCGTAGGCAATTCCGCACCACCCCGGTTGTGCACGAATGCTTTCACCATACCAATATCGCCGGCCCCACCATCTTTCAGAAACTTCATCCCTGAAACGTAATGTGGTCCGATGCGTCGATGCAGACCAACCTGGACGACCCGGTCATTCGCACGCGCCGCCTCGAGCATGGCGCGACTTTCTGCGATTGTGTGGCCGGTTGGCTTTTCCACAAAGATATGAGCGCCCGCCTCAATCGCGGCGATGGTATTGAGCGCGTGCCAATGATCCGGAGTCGCAACGATTGCAATCTCAACTTCCTCCTTCTCAAGCAGCTCTCGGAAGTCTCCATAAGTATTGGGCGCATGCCCCGTTAGATCCTCAACCTCCTCTGCAGCCAACTCGAGCTTGTCGCGATCAACGTCACACAGCGCAACGACCTTCACGTTTTCAGCTGCCAGAGCCTCCTTGAGAATGTTCATTCCCCACCAACCTGAACCAATCAACGCTGTTCGATAACGCTTCGCTTTGTTCTTTGTCGCATGGATGGCTGGTGTGGCGGCGAGGGTGCCCGCAACCGCAGCCGTTTGAATGAACTGCCGTCGTTTAATACTCATGTGTTTTCCTGAAGTGGTCGCTTGCACGCATTCTAAACCAATCTTTCTGCCCTGTAAGGCAATGCCAGGCTAAAACTAACCATGACGAGCCACCAGAACAAATTTCCCAAAAACGGGCGGCCCAACCGTCAATTCGTGGTCCGCACATCCACACAAACCAGCGTCCCCGCAGCACCGCGACAGTAAATCCGACCGTTACACAGGACAGGCATGGTCCAGCACTGCTCCTCAAACACTTGGCACTGACTTACCAGCTTGGGGCTCGCTTGATCTGGTTCTAAAACCTTCAACAATCCGTCATCAGAGATCGTGATCAAGTACTTGCCAGCCGCGGTCAAGCCACCGACCCGTTCATCCTCTGCGTTCCACAGCACCTCTCCGTCGATCAGCCGCAGGCACGCCAGCGTGGCCCCCACAGACGCAGAACCGCTCGCTCCGTAAACCAGACCGTCCAAATACACACTGCTCGTGAGCTGGTTCTGAAAATCCTTGGTCTTCCAAACGAGCACAGGTTCACCATTCTTGAAGGTCAATAGTGCCGACCCGCGGTTGTAACCTGATGAAAGAAACACCTGCCCGTCCACAACAATCGGATTCGCGGCGTTACACCCAAAGGTGGTCAACCAACGTTGACGCCACCGTTCTGTCCCAGTTAGCGGATCAATACAAACATAAGAGCGGGCTGAACCGAAGATCAAACGCTCTTCCCCATCCTGAACAAAGGGAACGAATGAGGAGTAACCAGAGTCCTTGTCTTGCGAGGTCCACGCCAGACTCCCGTCAATGACTGATAGCGCAACTCCGGAATCACCAACATTGACAATCACCAACCCGTTGGTAACCCAGGGCGACCCAGAAAAACCCCAACCAGGGATGCGGATGGATGTGACGTCAGCAACATTCACCTTCCATCTGATTTCCCCAGATTCGGCCTCAAAACAAAAAAGATCACCAAACCTGCTGAGAGTGAAAACGGAACCTTGGTCGACTGTGGGAGTAGAAGTCGGCCCTCCTTGGAACTCATTTGCATCGATGGCGCATTCATAGGAATGCCTCCATCTTTCTTGTCCAGTCTCCGCGTCCAAACAATAAACCGTTTCCACATTGTCGTCATTGCCCAGGGTGTAAAGACGGCCATTGGCAATCACCACTGATGAATAGCCTGTCCCAATCTCAGAACGCCACACAATCGGGGGCCCGTCGACGTCCCAGTTCGCATTCCAATCCGTCTCCTTGGAAACCCCGTCATTACCCGGTCCGCGGAAACGCGGCCAGTCCGCCGCCGAAGCTGCACCACAAAAAAGAGTGCAACCACCGGTCACCACTACGAGATAAAATCCCAAAATACGGTAACTCAATCGCGCAGCCACACCGATGAGCGACCTGCCGAACATTTGCAACCTCCAATGCACACTCAAAGTGTCAATTCCCATTCGAAAACCGTAACGCCAAACCACCCACCGCTGCCTTGAACCTGTCCCCATATTGTCAACCCCAAGCCATCAACTCGCATGAACCTCAGCGAGTAGCCCTCTGCGTCTCAAACGATCCGGCATGAGGCCACGTTCCGTACCAAACAAAACCGCGGCCACCAGTTGCACCGCAGCAGTTACCACGATGGCTCCCGAAGTTCTGACGCTTTCGGTCAGCGGCAAACCAAATGCATCCGTCATCGGTCCTGGCAACAGGTTCGCAGCAAGGTGCCCAAGCACAGAAGCGGACAATGCTGCGAGCACAGAGAACACGATCATGGGACACAACCGCCTCGTCATGAAAAAAGCGGTCGATGGAGGGATCACCAACATGCCAATCACAAGGATACTACCGACCACTTCAAAGGACGTCACAACAGTGGCACTGGTAATCGCCATCAACGCATAATGAACAAGGCGGGGACGGAACCCAAGCGAGCGTGCTAAGCCGGGGTCAAAGGTGGTAAGCATCAACTCTTTGAAACAGAACGCCACCAGCAACACATTTAATAGCAGCATAAACCCGCAAGCGAGGGCTTCACCAGGAATACTCGCGCCCAATCCCACTGTCTCCAATTGGCCGTAGAGAACGCAATCAAGATCAAGATCCGTTTTATCCGCAAACTGCCTCAGCATGATCAGACCGATCGCAAACAAGGTCGTAAACACGACCCCTAATGCTGCATCCTGCCGAACCCAGCCACTGCTCGCGACCCACTCCGTCAAGAAAGCTGTCAGCACGCCTGCAATCACTGCTCCACCAAACATCAATGATTGACGGACACTCCAGCCCCCTTCAGGGTCAATCCACCCTGCCGCTTCGAGGTACCCTGAAACCAAAAACGCACCAACAACCCCAGGCAGAGCGGCATGTGTGATCGCATCGGCAAGCATGCTCTGTTTTCGAAGAAACAAGAAACAACCCGGGATCGCACAAGACGCCGAAGCCAAGCACGCCGTTAACGTGATCCATGTGTCCAACGTTGTCCACGCAAAAGAAGCCAGCAAAACAACCGCCGATCATAAGATCTAGAAAGGTCCGAACTAGGCATTTACCACACAACGCCATCACGCCCGTATTCTACTCAAACACGCATGATGCGGGAATGCACGCAATCCGCGTTCACCAAATCCGCGCACCGGGATTCCTGCGAAACTGCCGCGCCGATATTTGCTCCCAACGCCAAGTGCTGGTCGACATCAAACTGCCGGCATAATGCACCGCATCTGATCTCGTTTCGACTGGTTGCCTGTCATCAACGGGGGATCTCTCGTCTCACCGTGGCGTGTGCTTCGGCCGTGTGCAAAACGTTTGTATTCGGAAACCAGCTAATGCCTATCGGAACAATATCGATCCAGCACATACCGTACGGCCTTAACCTCGTCTGGGTCCACCACAGGAAAACTACCCTCACAAACGTTACCTGCAGGATCCGTTTTTAACACTTTGAATGTGCCATGTACCTGTGTGCAACCTGTTTTTTGTAGCATTTCCACAACCGTTGCGGCCCGAACACCCCCACCCGGCAGAATCGAAATCCGCCCGTTTGCGATTTTCACCAGTTCCAAAATGCCCCCAGCTCCGGCCAAAGCGGACGCTTCACCGCCCGACGTTAAAACACGATCAACGTCCAGCTCAATCAGTTTTTCGAGTCCCTCACTCTGTTTGCGAAGTAGATCAAACGCTCTATGGAAAACCAGTTCACGTTCCTGACAGACCTCACGGATCCTTTCTATCAATTCATGATCAATCAAGCCATTCTCAGCTAACGCACCAATGACGACCCCATCTGCTCCTCGTTCCATGAAAACGTGAGCATCACGTACCATCACGCGTTTTTCCAGTGCTGAATAACAGAATCCACCAGCACGTGGTCGCAACATCACCAAGACAGGGAGATCCACTGCATCCTTCACCTGCTCCAATAGCCCCACCGTAGGTGTTAAACCACCGAGTTCAATCCCAACATTCAGCTCAAGTCGATCAGCACCGCTCTGCGCAGCAGCCACTGCGTCTGCCACGGACGCAACGCACGCCTCCAACACCGCTGGCTTCTCAGAAAACGTAGTCATTTCATATCCCTCATCGGCACAAGCTTTCCTCTACCTTGCACAACAGGGGCACCAACACTGGACAAACCAGAGAACGAGACAGCCTTTTGCACTGCAAAGTCGTTCTAATGATATTCCTGTTGACCATTTCAGCGATACCGCCGGTGGGATGCCGCAATAGGGCATTTGACTGGCTTGGGTTGTCCCACTTTGACATGCGCGTTAGCAATTCAACCTGAGATCATCGATCCCGGCAAGTAAAATAGCATAGAATTCCATGCACGCCGCGTTGTGGCAGCGAACACGCCTCGCTCTGTACCACGATTCTGTCTGCTTCCAAACTCGAACACTTCGGAACCACCAGCCCATGCGTCACCTCGTGCTTACAAGTTTATGCATGTCGGTTTTTGGTCTTCAAGTGCTCCTAGTGAGCCCTGAATCCAACGCCGAAGAGCTCTCTGGAATCGAATTTTCGTTTCCTAGACTGGAAGCCGCCCAACATTTGCTGAGCCAGACCGACACCTACACCAACACGGCAAGTCCCTTTGATCGAAAGGTCAGAATGGGCGTTGCCAAAGACCCTGGAATCGAAAAGTACCTGGAATTCGTCGCCGCACAGGTACTACCCTGGAATTTAAAGGATCGTGAGAACCTCCAAAATGCGATCAAAAATCTTGAGTCACCATTGAAAGCCCTGTCGATCAAGCTCAACTCTCCCGTCAGCCTCATACACACAACCGGAAAAGAAGAGAGCGGTGCAGCCTACACCCGCGGTAATGAAATAGTTTTTCCGAAACGTGAACTCCAAGGGACCTTAAAAGCACAGACTAAATTGTTGGCACATGAGTTGTTTCACGTCATCTCTCGGCAACACCCGACTCTCAGGAATCAGCTCTATCAAGTGATTGGCTTCAAAAAGGCGAATCCGATTCAACTTCCGGGTAAATTATCCGCGCTCAGAATTACGAACCCTGATGCTCCCGTAATTGAGCATGTGATGCAGCTAAAACTCTCACCCACACAGTCAGTTCACATCGCACCTATGCTGATCGCAAAGTCTGATTATGTGGAAAATGGGCCAGCTAGTCTGTTTGCATATCTATCGTTCAAACTCATGCAGGTCAAACAGACATCCGAAGGGTGGAACGCTGTCCAAGAAAACGGTGCACCTATTTTTCACTCACCTCAAGCCGCCGACTTCCACCGGCAAATCGGAAAGAACACGAGCTATATCATCCATCCCGAGGAAATCCTTGCGGACAACTTCGCACTAATCATGACCAACGGAACCATAATTGACTCGTGGCTCACAGATAAGATGAAGACGGTGATGAAAGACTACTTCGAAGCCCTAGCTAAAACGCAACTTACAGAAAACCAATCATGACCTCGCTTGACCACCGCGCGACGCCTAATCGGATGCAGCGGTCACTTGGGCTCAAACTTAAGCAGCTCAGGGGTGGGTGGTGCCTATCCCTCACACTCTTGAGCGTGAACCAAAAAAATCTGCATGATGCGCTCCGCACGACGGTGTCGGAAAATTTCACTTACAGGAAACTCGCGGTCACTTCTATGTGAGTACGTGTAACGTTCTTATCACATGATCAACGATCAGTACTCTCTTTTTTGGCATTAGTCTCTGTTCTCTGCTGATTAGTGCACTAGGCCGGTCTGGGATTCAGTTGGGCCCGATGGTAACGGGGTCTCCCTCTGCTTTATCAAGTAGGAGTCTGGAAAAGAGACTCAAATTGAAGAAATTATTTTTCGAGTTTTGCGTTTATTTCCACCACAATAGTGATGCTCATTGCACTACTCTGCGATTTCCTCGTTACTCCACTTTATTTACCGTTTGCTTGGCGTCGACCTTTCATTTCCTCCCTTCTTCGCTTTCCATCCCATCCCAAAGACCACCCCTGTGGCGTTGACTACCATCGTATTTTCACTGGCAAAGACTGTTCTGCCACTTGGAACTTTTTTGGCTTTCGATCCCTCGGCTTTCTGCTTCCAAATCATTGCCGAGTACAACCCAACCACGGACGTCGCCATGCAAACGAGTTTTCGAGCTGCCTGACACAACCTGATTGCACTCACCCGCGTCTGCATGTGCCGCAGTTTCTTCGGCTTGGTAGCAGCATTATTCGATTACTCCCTGTGTGCGTCCTGCTCCCGAGCCAGATCGGAGCGTTGCTTATCCTCTAATGTGATACATTTCGGCAATTGAGGGACAACGGAAACGGGTTACCGTGATCGGCCCACGCATGAACACACAAATCACTTGTGTTTTTCTTCCACCAGATTGCCATATTGAAGAATTTCTACCACACCCCCGCTGGCACTGAGCTTCATCACAGCTCGGTTTCCATCAGTGAAGTAGGGGTCACCGGTGAGATTCTGTCTGGGGCTCTTCGCGTCTGCATTTTCACAGCCGGGCACAAGCACAAGTTTGGACAGCCGACCTCCATCCGCTAGCGAGTCCACCACGTAATCTCTCGCTTCATCCACGTCTGGATCAATTCGGTGTGTCGTCAGGTTCCATGTTTTCAGGGTAAACCTGACCCCGATGTCCCGGCTGACTTGTCCTATCCAAACGGTATGACCCTGCACGGTTAAACCAGTTCTCCATAAACGCAGATGAACACGTTCGTTAATACTGGCCCTTGCTCTCTGTAATGCAAGATCCTGCCTTCGTCCCTGCACAAATAAAGGGCTGACGGGCGAGTATCGATAAGCCGAATCGAGCAAGAACGCTTTGGCGGTCTTTAAACTTGTCGCCCAGTTAATGGCCTCTGCGTCATCCCAACGCGCACCAAACGACTGTCGAACCAAATCCCGATCACCGACAACAACCAGATTTAACGGATCACCCTCTCGACTCCCCCCTCGCCCCGTTGTGCATCGCGGTTGCCCTGTGGTCCAACGCACCAAATCAGTCAAACTCATCTCTCGCAAGTCTCCTGCCTCACCTGCCACTTCCATTGGTCGCAGAATCAATCCTGGCACTTCTATGGAGAAACTGAAGCGTGCAACATCACGGTCCGAGACAAATCGCAGGTCGAGACTTTTAAGACCCTCATCCAAACTTGTAAATACAACGCCCGCGCGCTTCTGCCCGGGAGGAATCGCGCCTCCGCACAACGCCTGCTCCTTAAAAAATCCCGACATTCGTCGGTTAGCATTCCTGGCACTGATGAGTTTCGACGGTAGCAAGGGCAGAAGGAACAAGAAAAACCAACCTAGAATGCCGAAGCTCAGCAACCGTTTACCCACAGAAAAATGATTCACCGACGCCGCTTCTAATGCGGTGTAGTAACTTGGATCCAAACTGTACAAGTCGAGTCGCTGCCCGACCTCAGATTGGTTATCAATTTCAAGCCAGACGGGCTGCACTCCTCGACGCGCCAGATGTACGCCGAAAAACTTAATGCTTTCCCGATCACTCAGTACCGCAACAGAGACCTTGAGCCCTTCGGATTGCTGTACCTGCAAGCGTTCCAGAAACGGGCGATGACTGGGATCGGGGTGATAATTCGTTGTCACCCAACGTAAAGGACGTGGTCTCATCATAGCTTCCACATGGGTAAGGCGAACAGATTCGTACCAACGTCAAACGTGAACCGTCGCCGGACCCCGGCAAACCGGGGCGAGTCACGGGCGAACCAAGACGCTCGTCAGCAACTCAGTAGTCACCAACCGAACCGACTAATTAGAGGATGCTTGATTGTTTCGAAGCCCCTCTTGCCATTCCTTCGGCTTTACCGACACATCACTATCATCCTCGTATTGCTTGCGAAGCCTATCAAGCTCCGATTTTGCCCCAGCTATCTGCTTGGCAAACGCGGGGTTTTCGTATTGATTAACGAGTTCGTCTGGATCATTCGCCAGATCATAGAACTCCCATTCATCAAATTGATAAAAGTGCATCAGTTTATATTGCTCACCGCGCACTCCGTAATGCCGCGGCACCATGTGTACACTGGGATACTCATAATAGTGGTAATACAGGCTCTTGCGCCAATCTGACGGGTTCTCTCCCCTGAGCAAAGGAACGAGCGACTTCCCCTGCATGTCGCCCGGTATTTTCGTACCTGCCATCTCCAAAAATGTTTCGGCGTAGTCAAGATTTTGCACCAATTGCTGATTGTCTGAACCGGGCTTGGTGACCCCCGGCCACTTCACAATCAAAGGCATCATCATCGACTCGTCGTACATCCAACGTTTGTCGTACCAGCCATGGTCGCCGACATAAAAACCTTGGTCAGACGAATAAATCACGACGGTGTTCTGGCTCAAGCCAAGCTCTTCCAAGGTGTCCATCAAAGTGCCCACGCTCTCATCAACTCCCTTGATACACCGCAGGTAGTTTTTTGCGTAACGTTGATACTTCCACCGCACAAGATCTTTTCCTTTAAGATTCGCTTGATGAAATGCCTGGTCGCGAGGCTCGTATGCCTCACGCCAGACCCGCAACTGGGACGGCGTCATCCGTTGCATATTCCGCCACGCGGATTTATCAAACCGCCCCTTGTAAGCATCTCCATCGAAGCTGGGAACGAGATCGACGAAGAGATCAAAATTGAGATGCATATGCCGATCAATCTCGAGTTCTTGGAACCGTGCGGGAGGAGCATTGTCCTCCCATTTATCAAACAGCGTTGCCGGTTCTGGCAGGTCGATGTCAGCATAAAGATTCAGATGACGCTTCGCCGGCATCCAATTGCGATGCGGTGCTTTGTGCTGAACCATCAACATGAACGGCTTGCCCACTTCACGACCCTCTCGAAGCCAATCAACCGCGAGATCAGTCACCACGTCAGTGCAATGGCCTTCGATCCGCGTGCGTCCCTCGGGTGTGATCATGTCTGGGTTGTAATACAAGCCTTGCCCCGGCAGCACTTTCCAATCTGAGTAACCTTGTGGTTTCCCCTTGAGGTGCGACTTGCCATACATGGCGGTCGTGTACCCGGCATCTCTCAAAAGTTTTGGAAACGTCTGCTGATTCCAGTTAAACGAATTCCCATTATTCATGAACCCATTCTTATGGCTGTGCTTTCCAGTCTGGATGACCGCACGACTGGGCCCACAGATGGAATTGGTGCAGAAGCTATTGCGGAACACGATTCCTTGCGATGCAAGCACATCAATATTGGGGGTCGGGTTCACGGACTTCAGCCAACCGTCATAAGCCCCAATCGCATGCGGTGCATGATCATCGCTAAAAACAAACAAGATGTTCGGCCGCTCGTCTATGTTTCGCCGCTCATCCAGGTTTTGCCGCTCATCTGCGAGGCAACAACTTAAAGAACAAAGTTGTCCCACCAAGCACAGCAAGACAACCGGAAGAAGAAGACGAACTCGACTCAGAAATTGCTCTTGCATAACAGCGCATCACCAAAGGCAGAAAGATTGGAAAAGTAGACCTCATTGTAGGTTGGATGAACCAAACCAACAACGCTCAATAAGACACTCCAGTGGAATCGTCCACCAGGCATGCACCGAGAAATTCCAACACCGGGCGAGAACATTGTCTCACGCGACCCAAGTCTCGCCTGCGAACTCGCATCCGGATCACCCCACATTCGCTGCGATCCCAATACAAGACTGCCAGCACGACACCATCAAGCCCTAAATACACATCTTCAAGCTCTGGCGTTAAACAATCCATCGTCAACTGCGAGCCCACAAGCTCCTCCAACTCCTCCAGAGCAGACTTCCAAGTTTTCAGACGCAGCGGCGGTGTGCCGGCATTCGCGATGATCGAAAAGGAAAGCACTTCGTTTTTTTGCGCCCGGCTCCGACCAGGCTTATCTGTTCGCGTCTGCATTGCAAAAACAATGCACCCGCCGCCGAACAGAATGCTCCACATTCCTAACTGATGAGCATCGGCCGCTCTGCGCTGAAATGTCCGGTTGTTGTCGCCAAACTGGCTCAGAACAATCCCAACCAGCAAGATAACACCGCCAAACCCAAACCCAAAAATCCCCAGGTTGATAGCACGCGACTTACTGAGTGCAAATCTCTTTTTCGGACGTGGGATGGGTGTCGAGTAATCCCGATCCAGTGGATGTATTCCATCATCGTCCGCTTGACCTTTTCCCGCTCTCGCCACCTAAACGCCTCTTCGTCCGAACAAATCTACAACTGAGTTAACTGAGCAGAAGGCTTCGCCGTGACTGACACCATCCAAACCCAACACCTTCAATGCTCACTAACATCTACAGTATTTAGCGTGCCACTGCATCGGGTTTGGCACCAGCACTGTTTCCACCAACCGGAACTGTCTCAAAGTTCGTGTCAATGATAGCCGCACCGCAGGCATCGCCAAAGGTGTTGACCGCCGTTCGGAACCGATCCAGCAACCAGTCCACACTCAGGATCAAAGCCACGTACTCAACCGGAAGCCCCACGGCATTGAGAACAATCAGCATGGTCACCAATCCAGCCTCTGGTATTCCCGCGGCACCGACCGCTGCCAAGGTCGCGGTAAGAGCGATGGTCAACTGCTGTACCAAAGACATGTCCATCCCAACCACCTGTGCGATAAAAATGGCGGCCGCCGCTTCATATAATGCCGTTCCATCCATATTGATGGTGGCACCCAACGGCAGCACAAAATTCGTGCTGCGTTCCGAGACCCCACCTTCTTTTTCGGCACATTCCATCGTAACCGGCAACGTCGCCGACGAACTTGCCGTACTAAACGCCGTCAGAACCGCACGGGACATCTGCCAAAGAAACTGATAAGGATTCTTGCGAGTAAAAAACCAAAAAATAACCGGCAGCGTGACCAACGCATGAATCCCAAGCCCACTAAGAACCGTCATCATGTACCAGCCTGTTTGCTCAAAAACGTCTCCCAGTTTACCCTCCGCTTGCGCTTGACCGAACCTTGCGGTTACCAGACAGAAAATTCCGAACGGCGCAACTTTCATCAACAACATGACAAAAGCCATTAACGCATGATTGATCTGCTCGATTCCAGTTTTGAGCGTGTCTACGTTTTCACCAAGCGTTGTCAGCATGCCAGCAAAGATGATCGAGAACACAATCAAGGGCAACAGATTGGTCTCACTGGCTGCTGTAAAAAGGTTGTCGGTGAAAAGCGAGGTCACAAGATTCTCGACAATCATCCCAATGGTGGGCTCAACATTCTCGGGTGACCCAAAGAAATCGGCAACCTTCTCCTTGGGTACATCAATCTGTGCAGCAAGATAACCGTAAATACGCTCTCCTGTTGCTGCATCGTCACCTTTGAGCTCCGCAATCGCCTCATCGGATACCGTTCCAACACCCGGCTGGATCACGTTTACCACAACCAAGCCGACAACCACGGCAAGCACCGTCGTACAAAAGTAATACACGATGGTATAAAAGCCAGGTTTGCCGAGTTTCCTCACATCGCCCATCCCGAGGATTCCACACATCACGCTCGACATGACCAACGGGACGACCATCATCTTCAGGAGGTTGAGAAAAACCTCTCCACCAAGATGAAAGTTCATTGAGAAAGCTGGAAAAACAACGGCCAGAAAAATAGCAATCACAATTGCAATGCAAATGTAGAGTGTTTGCCTACCACTGTGTTTATCACCGGACATGGAGTTTCCCTAGGTTAGAAACAAAGGGCAGACTTGCTATCAAATCGCAGCGTGCCACAACCCTTCGAAAGCGATGGTCGCGTCCGAACCGCCCCAAAATGCCATCACCACCAGCGAAAAGGATAACCGATGACGGGCAACGGCTGGGGTCCTCAGTATCAACGAGCAAAAAAAAGATCAATAACGGCGAACATTCCGCCCCGAAACTGCGTTGGGTTCAACCGTTCCTGCGATGAGTACATCACATGTGCCCGGATCGCTTAAACACGAAGAGCAACCCAAGGATCGCACTATTCTCAACGCGCAAGAACCCGCTCAGCTTAAAGAAAAGCATCGAATAGCATCTTCACCCCAGTCCCGATCATCACGATCAACAGGAGGCTGAACACAAGCCGATTGCCTTTCTTTATGGCGAGGCGTGCACCCACCACGCCCCCGATAACATTGCCGAACGCCATTGCAAGGCCGGGTACCCATGCGACGAGGCCATAAGCTACGAACACGACGGTTGCAGCAAACGTCACAATGAACCCGACGCTATTTTTCACAGCATTGGAAGCGACCAGATCACCGCTGTGAAGCCAACTCATTGCAACCAACAGGAGAATCCCCATCCCCGCCTGCATGAACCCAACGTAAATTCCGATGATCACGAAAATCGGTGACAACTTCCAAGACGACATTTCTGTTCCCAACTGCCCGCCCGTCAAACGCTTGGGATCAAGCAAAATGATTCCAGCCATGACTAGAAACAGAATCCCAAATACACCACGAAACGCATCTGCAGCAAGGTTTACCGCCAGCAACGACCCCATGGGAACACCTAGCAGAGTGGGCACACCCACACGCAGCACCAAACCCTTGTCCAGATGACCGTGTTTTTGAAATGTCGCCACCGCGGAAGCACTCGAAAACAGAACCGCTAGCCGATTTGTACCGTTGGCTAGCTTAGGGTCCAATCCAAACAGCATGAGTGCAGGAAGTGTCAAGAACGACCCACCACCGGCGATTGAGTTGACAATCCCAGCGGCGAAACCCGCACCCATCAACAGCAAATACCAACCGAAATCAGCAGCACTCATGGACGTCAACCCGATAGCAACTCACGAACAACACACCCAAATACCCAAGCAAGTTTCAACTTCCACAACTCCCTCCCATCAGATCTTACCCTTCCTGGCCGGGTTCGTACCTTGAATATGCATTGACAACCGTCGTGCGGCCCCATCACAGCCGACGACCCAGCCGTGCCCGTGCGAGCAGGGTTTGGTTGCGGCTAATTGAATCCCAATCGCTGCCCTAACACCAATCGCTGCCCAAAAAACTGAATGGAAACAAAGTCCTTGGTCATGGGAAGATCATCTCGCGGTCATTTTCCCCAAGGGCGGAGCCTTTCTTTGTCAGCACAATCCTAACCCACTCGTCGCTCTCCGCACTAGCTTCCCCCAAGGCTTTCGAACCGATAGCGTCGCAGCCACTCGAGACATCGTTGCGTGGTGATGGATCAATCCGTTGTTAAACCACGTCGAAACCCGCGTCTACCAGTCTATTTGATCTCGATGAAGGGTGTGTACCCACTGACTTTCCACGAATCCAAGGACAGCCCCCTGATCGACATGGTGCCATAGCGAATCCGCCAACCCCCATCTCCGCGTCCTGATGGACAAAACGTTGATCTTCCTCTCCCCAAAAAGTGAACGCTATCATTTCCCGGACTGCCATTCTGCTGCGGAATAACAACACAAGTAAGCGGACAAATGTTTACCGCAAGCTACGGCCTAGTCTTCGCAGGTCCCAGCATTCCGTCGTCCACCTTGTCATTCGTGCACTGGGTCGCCCATCCCCTGAATGAATTGAATCGCGCGCTGGCTGCGATTCGGTTCGCGTGTGCTCCTCACGTGCTACCTCACCACCCACCGCCAACCTGAAGGACTCGTCTCAATGCGTACCACAGAGCAGTCGTCAGATCGCTGTGACGACTAGCACTACAACGAGGGTCTCCGTGGCAAGGTACTTTTGAGTTGCTTGAAGGGAATGCGACCCCGGCAGCGATCCCGCGCGGTATCGCTTCTATGCGTCCCACTGCAGCGCATCCAACCACCTTGTCCACTCTGCAATCTGTTCGTCGGAAAGTTTGGGTTCGGGCAAAGTAGGCAGTTTGTTGGTTGACGTTGCACCCTCTGCTTGGGCACGCACGACTAACAACCCGTTGACATCGATTTCGAACCCAATCATCCGTGCCCGCTGGGCACCCTTCTCGATCGTAATTTCGTACCGGCCCAACGTTTGCCAATCATTGCGTGACAGCCCAGACGACTCCACAAGTGACAGCGTCATCGAATCTCTTTCCGATCCAACAGTGAGTCTTCGGTTGGTTCTTGCCGGCAGCGAGGTCCCAAAAGGAATCAGTGGTAGTATTCTACGCCGACCTTTGACGTCTTCCACCACGATCCCAATGGTCTGACCGGTAACACCACGCGCAGGCATGGCGACAGCCGCCCCGCGTCCTGGCAGTTCAGCTGCCAGGCACGCCGCAGCTCCCTTCGCAGTGTCAGTACGATCAACTGGGGAATAGGTCATCTCAGAGCTGATCCCGCGTAGCACCGCATTACGCACCATTGGAATTTTGAGAATCGGCCCGAGAGTGACGCAGCGATCAATATCACCGAGAGACATGGATGCATCTCGACACGCTCTTTTAACCGTCTTCCTCAATCGAGCCGCCAAATCTTCACAAGCCTGCAACCAATGCCGCCTAGCAACCCATACTTTGTACTCTCCATCTTGAACCTTTAATCTGATTGATACTTTATCAAGCAGCGTCATTGAGTTCATTGCCCGCTCGCACGCCATCTGCAGCTGCGCCACGGTCGTCCGCGAACTGCGTGGGTCGAAATTATGTTCCTTCTGAAATGCGGTCACACTAAGCTCGACCAAACGCTGCAACCATGGCAACGTCCCAGAATTCCAATGTCCTGAAATCGCCAATTGATGTAATCGGTTGGCTTCACCTCGAAAGACGGAGACCTCACTGCCCATACCAGTCACGCCAACAAACAGGATTCTTTCTTGACCGTCTTCTTCGACACTTGCGGAGTGATCATCAATTTCTTCAAACTCGCCACTCAGCAAAGTAGACTGCACGGCGGCAATGGAACGGTGGACGAGTCGCACCGACTTTAGCCCCGCCATTTCAGCTGCTTGCAGAATCGACTGCCGGTGCAGTTGATCATAACTTGCTGGTATTGTGATCGCCGTAACGGCTGGTGGTGCATCTTCCGTCCACGTATTTGAAATGAGGTCGCGAAACATCATCGCCATCAAGACTTCAGGCGGGCACTGCCTACCTGCAATCTCACGCTCAACAACATCTTTACCGATGTACATGGGCACGCAATAGGCAAGGTTTTGCGTTTTGCCAAGCCGACGCTCCATGGCTTTGGAGCCGAAGTACAGTTTTTCCTCGTCGCTCGCTACGGCCATTCGGAAAGATGCACTTTCTTCGCGAGCAGACATCAGCAACCGGATTGAGCCAGTTGGCGTCGTCTCGGCCACGGCTCCGAAGAACATGCCGAGGTCGATCGCGAACACATTCGAAACGGCAGAAGCACCGGAGCCACTATTGGATGAAGCCGCTGACTCAGATGCCACTTGCCGCCCAGAATACTCCGCAAGCCAGGCGGGAGTGTCGTCTTGGGTGACATATTCGCTCAGCTCATCAATGACTTCGTCGAACGATGCATATCGCTGGTCGGGGGACTTTGCCATCATCCGCATGAAGATGTTCGAAAAATGAAGATCAACATCGTCGCGTGCTTCCATCAAGTCAGGAATTTTTCCATGACGATGGCCATACACGAGTTCAAGGTAGTCGCCAGTAAAAGGTGCACGCCCCGTCAATAAAAAAAACAGCGTCGCGCCAAGCGAGTAGATATCACTCCGAGGGTCGGCAACATCAGGATTGTCCAGTTGCTCCGGAGCCATGAAGGGGAGAGTGCCAACCAGCCGACCTTTGGACTTCTTTTTTGGGTCGGCATTGCGTCCCACGACGTCTGCTTCATTAAGCAGCGCAGCCGAGTTAATACGGGCCAGCCCGAGGTCCAAGATTTTGACCGTGCCATCAACGCCTTTCATCACGTTACCGGGCTTGACGTCGCGGTGAACAATTCCAGCGCGGTGTGCGTGAAGCAGGCCTAAGGCAGCTTGGCGAATGATCGCCGCTGCCTCGCCGATGGGTAACGGCCCTTTTTGGGCTAACAGTTTCGTCAGCGTCTGACCATCGACATATTCCATCGCCAAGTAGTGAACCTCATTCGATTCACCAGCATCAAAGGCCGTGACAATGTTGGGGTGCATCAAACGAGATGCGGCCCTGACCTCATCGTAGAAACGCGAGACAGCTACTTCGTCTTTCATGCGTTCCACAGGAAGCATTTTGACGGCAACAAGGCGTTGCATACGGGTATGCTCAGCGAGGAACACCTGCCCCATGCCACCGGACCCAATCAGCTCTCGGATCTCATAGTCACCGATTTGTGATGGTATCTTCCCATCCCCGCCCGCATCAGTTCCGAGATCAAAATCCTCACTATCGGTATTACCGCTCATATCGCGCGTACGCATCCCGCGCATATCCTGGGTTGGGATTTCAGCCGTAGGAAAGTTGTTGGTGGTGTCTTCCACGAGGATGAATTCTCTTATCGCCGCGCTTGAATGCCGGCTTCGAATTCCGGCGTAACACTGTTATTATAGGTTCGCGGCAGTGTCGCTCTGTGGCGAATTCTGCGATGAAATGCCCATTTTCACGGAACTGGCTTCATTATGTGCCGGTCGCACCTTTGGGTCTCGTGTGCCCCTCATGGGTGCACCGTATAAGGCCAGCCAACAAGGCTACCACCAAGAACGCCAGAATCAGTGCAACGAGTGAAGGGATAGGTAATTTGCGATCCGTCCTTACGTCGCTCACAAACCTCCCTACCGCCGCATAACCCGAATCCCTGAAGTTCGAGCCCGCTTTATGACACCCCTCCGGATCGCGACCCGCAAAAGCCCCCTCGCTCTTTGGCAAGCTGAATACGTTGCAGAATGCCTCGGAAAGGCCGGAATAGCCACCGTCTTGGTACCGCTGGTCAGCAGCGGCGACACCGACATGCGACCTATTGATGGCACGCGGCAAGTTGGGCTTTTCACAAAGCGAATCCAACTGGCGCTGCTGGACAATGAAGCGGATATTGCCGTTCATTCCCTTAAAGACCTGCCTACCGAACAGAACGCGAGCCTGTCGTTGGCTGCTATCCCCGCACGCGAAACGGTTCTGGACAGCCTCGTCGCCAAGACCAGTGTTAAACTGGATGAACTGCCGCCCAACGCATGTGTCGGTACCGGCAGCCAAAGACGAGCCGCACAACTGCGGAATCGCCGCCCAGACCTGAACGTGATGCCGATCCGGGGAAACGTTCAAACCCGACTTGGAAAGCTTGAAGAGGGTGAATTTGACGCCATCATGCTTGCCGAAGCAGGAATCTTGCGACTTGAGATGCATGATTTACCTCGGACACAGTTCCCAATTGACGAAATGCTTCCGGCGCCCGGACAGGGTGCGTTAGGAATCGAAATCCGCAAGGATGATACCGCGTGCGAGGGTGTTCGTATTCTCGACCATCTGCCAACCAGAGCAGCCGTGACGGCCGAACGCAAATTGCTTGCATCTTTGCACGGAGGCTGCCTTGCACCCATCGCCGCATTGGGGCGCGTCACCGGTGAAACCATGCAATTGAAAGCAACGGTGCTCTCGCAAGACGGCACCCAACGACTCGACGAAGCTCATGAACTGCCCACCGACTCGCATTCTCTGCTCGAAGTCGCTGCGCAACTCGCGGAGCTCGCGGCTACCTCACTGTTAGAGCGAGGCGCCACAGAGCTTATCAACGCAGCACGATAACTCCCCCACCCTGATCGGCGGTGCTTCGTTCCCAGGGTGACCCGGCACCCACGCGAGTTTTGCATGCAAAACGCTGGTTCTTGCCTCATCCTCAGAACAAAACACGCGATCTGGTAAACTTTATGGCTTGCAACGGTCATTCTGACCTCAAGCCTGGATCCTGCCGATTTCTTTCAACGATCGGTCGATCTCCGGTGACCCTGCTGCTGGCCCCATTGCTCTCAACAGCGTTCCCAGTCCACCGTCTCGCCGTTCGGAGGTGTTTGATCCCACTGGATCGCCCACGGGCTGCGTCACATCAGGCACACCTATCACGTTGGATTCTCACATGGCAAAAGCCGCACCCAAAGAAAATCGCCGTTATGTTGACATGTGGGCACTGCCTGGAGCCCATCCCAGCAACGTTGAATTCATGCAAAAGCTCACCACGGCCGAGTCCAACCAATTCACCACCCACATGGATGCTGTGGGGACGGTATCACAGCAGGACATTGAGACGGACGAATGGAAACGTACGCATTTGGTGGGATTAAGAACGGACGTTTGGCATGCTGATACGCATGAGCTTGAGCAAGCAGTTAACGCGATCAAAACGCAGCGACGAAAACAGCTAAAACAACAGATCAAGAAAACAGGGCGGCTGAATAATGAGCAGCAGAAGGTGCTTGAGAACAACGTCAGCAGCGACGCCATCATGTCAATGAAATCGGGAGATGTTGAAAAACGCCGCATGGTTCTAAAGCTCTTCAAAACATCTACCGAGCGTGTGCGGTGGTGTGGCACCATCGAACAGGTCACGACCACCGAAGTGCACAACAGCATCGGTTCAAAACGGAGTTTACTGACGTTCGCCGTGATCCTGCCCCGCATGAGCATGGTCACACAAATTCAACAAAACCACCGAACGTTCCGGATCCCCTCCATCTACACCTTCGGCTTCTACCACAACGACCGAATGTGGAACCTGAGTCTGAAAAGACACTGGGTATCCATTGGTGCTGACTACGACCTCGCCGTTGATGGCCGGTCCTTGGGAGAGATTGATGGACGCCTGTGTTCATTTGGCTCTGACAGTTACGTCGACATTGACTCGCATGAGCTAGGCTCATGCACCCAATTCGTCGATATGGTGACACTTTTCGCAGCCACAGTGGGCTACCACAAAGCAATGCGACGCAGTCTCCGCAGACGCGTCAAAGCAGCCTTGAGTGGCAATTCGCACCATCATCTGATCGAAGATGAAGAACTACGTTTGCGACACAACGGTCGTGCCGCCGCCTAGCGTCTCCACCAGGTGTGATTCGCATACGCAAGCTTAATATCACCCACCTGCCCCGCCTCGCATCACCAAGCGAGGATGGGCCGCAGCGTCAAAGCTACAGTAGATCGCCGCGTCAAATCCCAACTGAACCCGCGTTTTACCCCTCACAAACGATGAGTTCGTTTGGTGGCATTGCCAAAACATTCTATTATCTGTTTTGGCACACTGCGAAATCGCGCCGCAAACACCGTACAATTTGCACCTTCATCTCTTTTGCTGGCGACCGTTTTTATCAGCGTTTGGCTGGACGCTTCGTTATCACTTGTCTGCCTCAGAACTGTGACCATCAGGGGTGTGTAAACCGGAGAACACCGTTATCAACATTGGATTACCTTGCAACCATCCCTCCGACGGTGTCCGACGTTACTCCCCGCCCCCCCTTTGCTTGCGACCCAAAGCAAATCCAGCAAATCCAGTGGTGACACGACAACCTGAACATCTTTCAACAACCAAAACGTTGTCCGCATTTTCCTTGTCGGAATGGGGTAGAATAGAAGAGCGACGTACCGGCGAATGGTTCTCCTCTGGACACCTTGATCATGCAACTCATCACTCAGGAACTGACCTTACACTCGTTAACGCCCTACGACGGCACCCAGTCCCCCGCCATCAAAGTAGTGCACCGAACATCACGAGAAGAAGCGGAGAATTGTGACACGCCTCTGCAGACCGAAAACCTGCGAAGAGCCATCTTGGGTCTTCTGCAGAAAATGAACCCAAATCCTGATCACATCAAGGTTCCAAAGCTTGTTATTTATGACACGGTTCGTGTAAGACTGCCCGACTCGTTTCAGGATGGCAGAATTGACAGGGTCGCTTGGGATTTCAAACGCAAAGAATGGAAATACTACGTGGAATGCAAACATGCCGTTGCGTCGGCGTGGTACGAGGCAGCCGACCTTGAACTGATGGGCTAGCTTATTCCGCTGCGGCCATCTGCCCCTGAACAAATCACCGAGTTGTCCCTGAGCGCCAACCTCGCGTTTGTTCAGCGCAGTAAGTACAATCACCCGACGATGAAAATTTGTTAGCGGACGAGCGATGCAAGATGCGCCCAACCAACGTCATGGCAACGTCATGGCGCCGAGCTCAGGTTCGTGAAACAAGAGACTCACTTCGTTGACTTGAATAACAATCCAAACTCTCTTCAAGACTGGCCATGCCCCACCTCACGGTGACACACCACCTTGACCCTGAGAAAATCAAAACCTATCAGCCTTGGNCTTGTAACGCCCCCCAGCGTTACATTCTGATCCCCGCGCCTCGTCCCGTTCCTGCCTCGTTTACCTCACAACACTAAAGCAATTGATGAAGTCCACTCAATCTATCCTTGCCTATTTTCTTGCATCTGTTCTTGTCTGTACAACTGCCCTTGAATGCTACTCTGCAGATGCCGCCAATACCGCCCCCAACATCGTGCTGATCATTTCAGACGATCAGGCATGGAATGATTATGGGTTCATGGGCCATGAACAGATCCAAACCCCGCACCTTGATCAACTTGCACGCCAAAGCGCTGTATTCCCCCGTGGCTACGTACCAACCGCCTTGTGTCGTCCTTCGCTTGCGACGCTGCTAACAGGCCATTATGCATCGACGCACGGAATTACTGGAAACGATCCATCTCCGAAATATGCAGAAAAGAGTTCGAAACTCTACAAGGACCGATGTGCAACCTTGATATCGTTTCTCGACCGATTCAAAACGGTTCCAACGATGCTTGGCAAAACTGGGTACGTTAGCCACCAGAGCGGCAAACTCTGGGAAGGTAGCTTCAAGAATGCTGGATTTACCCATGGGATGACGCGTGGCTTCCCCCAACCCGGTGGAAGGCATGGCGATGATGGGCTGAAAATTGGTCGCGAAGGTCTAGCCCCGATCAAAGAATTCGTGAACATGGCAACCGAAAAGCAAAAACCTTTTTTTCTGTGGTACGCGCCATTCCTGCCCCACACACCGCACAACCCGCCGCAACGTCTCTTCGACAAGTACAACAAACCCGGGACTCCGGCCAGCGTCGCACGCTACTACGCAATGTGCGACTGGTTTGACGAAACGTGTGGAGAACTCCTAGGTCTTATTGACGCCAAAGGAATCTCCAATGATACACTCGTGATTTATGTTACTGACAACGGTTGGATCCAGAATCCGAAGTCTCGGGGATACGCACCAAGATCAAAGCAAACACCCTACGAAGGAGGCATTCGCACCCCAATCATGTATCGCTGGCCAGGTAAGATCAAAGCTGGGCCACGAACTGAGGTAGTATCGAGTTTAGACATTGTTCCCACCATCATTGCTGCTGCAAACGCTCCCCTGCCCGCCGGCCTGCCAGGCTTAAATATTCTTCCGGAACTCGAAAGCGGAAAAGCAATTGACCGCGACCNGATCTTCGGAGAGAGTTTTGCCCATGACATTGCAGATGTGAACAATCCGGAAAAGAGCCTGTTGTTCCGATGGTGCATCGAAGGAAACTGGAAACTGTTGCTCACCTACGATGGAGAAGTCAATCGCTACCAATCGACTCACCCACGAGAAGAAAAGCGTCCTCAACTCTTCAACCTGAAAGATGACCCGTGGGAAACGAACAACCTAGCGAAAGAACACCCCGAAATCGTGAANGCAATGGCTGCTGCTATTTCTGACTGGTACCCAACAAAGGAGCGAAAAGTACTCACTACGTTTGANTAATCTGTTGGAGGCGGTTCGCAGAAGCACAGGGCTCCAAATCTCAGCACGGACAGCCTTTCCGGCTGAGACGGAGGGTCCACATAGCGTAGATGCAAGAAAGGTAGATGCAAGAAAGCGATCGCGGCATTCTTAAGTTCATTTTGCCAGACCGACTTGCCAGACCGACTTGCCAGACCGACTTGCCAGACCGACTTGCCAGACCGACAGGAACGGCCCCAACGAACGGTGGGTGCTGTACTTCCCTGCGGGCACCAAGCCTGTCGGGTGCCATTCTTTTTGCGGAAAGCTTGATTCGCATATCTTTCGTCCGTTACCTTCCTTCGTCAGCAGGACGAAGGCATTGTCCCCACATGCAGTGCCTCTGCACCCCTAGGGCCGTTANAAGGCCCGAATCGGCAACCTGAAATCATTGATATTGGCATCACCTTCGCCAATCANCACCGAGGCCTTACAATCAGATCAGCGGTGACGCGACCAAGGCACTCACAAGCTGACGCCAATGTCACACGCAGCCACTGTTCTTGACGTTCGGATCGCCCCCCTCATGCCCAATGCCACTTTTGCAAACTCACCTTTCCGACAGTCAAAGGTCACCGCTTTCGGCAGAGGCGGGCAAATAACGGGCATCGGAACAGCCGTTCCCAAATACCAGGCAACCAACAAAGCGAGCGCCAACTTCGCTGCAAAACTTGCATGCGGGACTGCGCTTGAGTCGCGAAAAGTTCTAGCTTTGTACCGACGCACAGGAATTGACCAGCGTGGCAGTGTGCTGCTGGAANAATCTGCCGTAACGGAAATTGCAAATGGGTTTTACAAACCAGCAGAAAACGCGCAGGACCGTGGCCCAGGAACCAAAGTGCGGAACGACCGATATGGGGCCGAAGCCCCCAGGCTCGCAAAGGAAGCCGCAAAAGTTGCGTTGAAGGTGAGTGGGTTGTTGAGTGAGGACATCACCCATCTCATTACCGTGTCCTGCACTGGATTCAACGCGCCCGGAATTGACATCGCCTTGATCGACGAACTGGAACTTCCTTGCACCACACAGCGTATCCAAATAGGGTTCATGGGCTGCCACGCAGCGATCAATGGACTCCGTGCGGCCAATGGGATTGTCGCCGCGGATAAAGGTGCGAAAGTATTGATGTCCTGCGTTGAATTATGCAGCCTTCATTATCAGTACGGGATGGTCACAGATCATATCGTCAGCAACGCACTCTTTGCCGATGGCTCAGCAGCAATCGTGCTCGAGTCCGACGGAAGCCAATCCACGCAGCCGNCAACCGTCACCACAGTTGACAGGATGCCGTTAAAAATCGGATCTGTGGCTGCAACTGGATCNTTTCTGGTTCCCAGCAGCCGCGACGCCATGACATGGTGTATCGGCGACAATGGGTATCAGATGACGCTGTCAGCGGAAGTCCCGCATTTGATTGAAGAACACCTTGNAGACTACTTGAGTGACTTTCTTGAACAACATGGTGAATCGCTCCGCTCAGTTGGCGGATGGGCCGTCCACCCCGGTGGCTCTCGAATTTTGTCAGCGGTCGAAACCTCGCTTTCACTGCCAAAGGACGCCTTGGCAACTTCACGAAGTGTCCTCGCTGACCACGGCAACATGAGCTCCGCAACCATGCTGTTTATCTTGGAAAGATTTATCGCCAGGAACCAACCCAAGCCTTGGGTCATGCTTGGATTCGGTCCTGGGCTGGAAATTGAAGCCTCATTGATCCGCTAATCGATCAGCGAGTCCATTACCTTCCGCCCAAGTTTTGGTGGCATTCCAAGCTAATCTATTCAGCTGCCTTAATGAGACTGATACTCAGTAGAGAACAAACACGTGCAGCCTCCGCACGCACCTCGTTTGCCAAACAATCTATAGGGGAACAAATCCATGTACTGAAAACGAACAAATTTTTCTGTTAGCCATGATTGCTATTTTAAGCAGCAGCAACACGGGCTATCCTCCCGTGTACTATTNNAAGCTGTGTCGCTGCAACGCACCGNCGNANCAAAGCAAACATCAATTTTCCGCTCCCCTAAGTTATGAGATCAAGATCATGGCCGACCAAATCCTCATCGACCACCTCAATGAAATCCTGAAGCATGAGTGGACCGGCGTCGCACAATACTCTCAGGCAAGTTTTATCACTGAGGGTATCTGGCGAGAGGTTTATGCCGAAAAATTCCTTGGTGATGCCAAAGAATCATTTGGGCACGCACGACTGGTTGGTGACAAAATCGTTGCTCTCGGCGGTGTGCCAGTGGCAACCCGCAATGAAATCCAGCAGTCACGCGACCTCCAGGAAGTATTTACNTTCAGCCTGGCGTTTGAAGCGAAGGCCGTCGAGATGTACAGCAAGGCAATCGANTTGGCGGGTGACGATAAGCCACTTGTNGTCTTCTTGGAGGATATCCTCAAAGAAGAGCAGGAGGGAGTCGACGAGTACACCAAACTTTTACGGAACTCGAACTCATCTGCAGCGACAAATCCGACGCTCAAGACTGCATGAAGCTGAAGCCAACTGCTGCTCACCAGCACTGAAACCACTATCTTGTTGTTGGCTGCAGCAAGATGCCCATTCCGGCGAATCCCGCATCCGGAGTCGTTCAGGCTCGCTCAACACCGCCCTGCTCAACATCGCCCCATTGGTGATTTCTGTTGATTGAAAACATGGGCAGCGTGTTCAGGCGATTCGGTTTGATGGTACCGCNTCCGGATCAGGTGCAGNCAAAACTAACCCACGCTGCCGGCTAACGTCCCGTCCAAGCTTAAAATTGCTGGAACTCGAGAAAGCTTGTCACTACGTCGACGCATTCGAGTGCGGCCCGTTGCCTGAGCCGAGAGTGCCATTTTNAGACCNGCAACCTGCTCGGGCTCGATCGCCACGAAACTTTGCACAAACCAGCCAACGTCATCAGCATAGGTCTCTTGCCGTAACACCAGCCGGCTCGATGCTTCCCCNGTATCCTGCTGGACAGCGATTACCAGNCGGTGCAGATCATCAGCAGCCGGAAAGACATTCAGAATTGTTTCTTTTTGCATGGTAGTCGTCTCTGCGNAGCGCCCAGTCTGCTCAAAACNGCACCTNCTGCTCAAAACAGCACNTAGCTCTCAAACTTTNACTGCAAGCNCTTGTTGCAANTGATTCTCAATAAANCCAGTTTAGCTGCTANATNCGCGGCGTCAACAGNTTTNTNCCGCGTCAATTCCGGCACAACCGAAATATTCACTATCGCCAACNTCCNGCGAAGGAGCGAAAGCGTGGTCGGACGGTGCTAGGAATTTCGTCCTTCATTCGCCAAACTGAGCCTGNAAGATGGGGAAGCCTCTATCTTGATCGAACTGTGATATCCTCTCTTTCCTGCGGCACCGCTCGATGAGTTACACCATCATTGGCGTGATTGGTCACATTGACCACGGCAAGACCTCTCTGGTCGCGNCGTTGACTGGCGTTGATACCGACAGTCACCCTGAGGAAAAGCGTCGCGGAATCACCATCGATTTGGGCTTCGCTACGTTTAGCCACGGGGCAGACCAGTTTGCTTTGATTGACGCGCCTGGGCACCAGAAGTACATAGGAAATTTGCTGGCAGGGGTATCGGCAGTTGACGTGGGCCTGCTCGTGGTTGCCTGCGATCAGGGGATCCAGGCTCAAACGCTGGAACATGCCGCCATCCTNCAATCATTAGGTGTTTCGAAGCTGATTGTGGCTATGTCCCGAATCGACCTGGTCGACGAAAACACGCAGATGGAGCTTTCGGAAGAACTGGAACTATTCCTTGCAGAATTCGGCTTTACCGAAATCCCGACGGTAGCGATTTCATCGGTTACAGGCGAGGGCATGAACGAGCTGAGAGCCGTATTATCCAAAATGGCGAGGACAAGCGAGCGAGCGACCACGGGGAAGTTCCGCATGCCAATCGACCGGGTATTCACCGTCGAGGGCCGCGGGTGTGTAGCGGCTGGATCACCATGGAGCGGTGCCTTAAAGCTTGGTGAACAAGTTCAGATCGCCCGCACGGGCCAACTCGTACGAGTCCGCGAAATTGAAGTCCACGGTTCAGAGGAGCAACAGACCCGGATTGGCGTTCGGACGGCCCTGAATCTGGCAGGCATCTCAGCAACCGAGCTTGCGAGAGGTGATGAACTGGTAACGAAGGACACTCATTCACCCNCCAACCGAATTCTCGTTGAATTAAAAATGTTCGTGGATGCAAAAGAAATCAAGTGCCCGACCACGATTCAATTACATACAGCAACCAGTGCCACGTCGGCACGCATTTTCGGCCCGCGAAGCATTCCCGCCGGGGGTTCCGAGGTTGTGATTGTCGACCTCGAACAACCCGTCGTTGCAAGTCACGGCCAGTCCTGCCTGTTTCGCCGACCGTATCCCGTGGGGTCNTTTGCCGGAGGACGCATTCTTGGCAGTGTACGACCGGCTGCCAAACAAACAACACGGCTCTTAAAGCTTGGTGCCCAACTGCGCAACGCCTCTGCTGCTGAACGAGTAAACGCGTGGATTGAGTTCCTCGGTGAGTGCCCAAACAACTCGCTTGTCCTNCAGACCATCGTTGACCTTGAACCCAAAGCATTACAAACAGCAATCGAATCCTGCATTGAAAGGGGAAGTGTCCTCCAATCAGCGGATGGAAAAATCCTCACATCTCCCTCACTATGTGAGCGACTTTCAAAGTACCTCTTACGAATCCTCAACGACCAAGCAGAATCAAAGAGCGATGCTTGGCTTGATGANCAGTCCGTTGTTCAACGTGCGACCGCAGTAGCCGCTCCCGAAACAACACAAAGCGTGTTGTCAGAGCTCATCAANGAAAAAAGNGTGGTCCGCGTCAACCGAATGATCGCGGTCCCCTCTGAAAACACAGTGCTCTCGAAAAAGCAACTCAACCGCATGAACCAACTGCTGTCACTTTATCGAGACGAACGAAAACCCCCAACGCTCAAAGAGGCAGCCACTGCATTGGATAGTCCATCGGACACCATTGCGTCGCTGATACGATTTGCAACACAACAGCGAATCCTCATTGATCTGGGCAACGGCTTTTTTATCTCACAGCAATCGTTTGAGATTCTTTGCATTGAACTGCGTGACTTGTTCAGTGACTCCCCGGAGCGGTCGGTTGCTGAAATCCGCGACCACTGGGGCATTACCCGCAAACATGCCATTCCATTGCTGGAATTTTGCGATAAGTCGGGGATTACGCTACGAAATGCTGATATCCGCGTTCAAGGTAAACACATGCCAAACCCATCCAAACCCGCAAACGTCGGATCTCAGCCGTGACGAAAACCGAAAAATTAAGGGCTTTGCCATCGGTCGACTTCATTCTCAAGGATGAGGAAGTTACTGCTTTAAAAGACAGCAACACCCTGGTACAGATCACCACGTGGGTCAGAACCGCGGTTCAACACTGTCGTGAACAGATCCTTGAGAATCCAGATGCTTTTGACGGACCACCTGCGAGGTGGATCATCGATCGCGTAGTCCGCGAATCAAAATCTGATCTCGGCCAACGTTTGCAGCCTGTGATCAACGCTACAGGGGTCATTTTGCATACAAATTTGGGCCGCTCACCCATGTCCGAACATGCCATTGCCGCCGCTACCCGAGCATCNCGTTACACCAACGTGGAACTGAATCTTGAATCGGGCCGGCGNAGCAAACGTGGCGAGCGATTGATGACACTGCTAACACAACTGACCGGNGCGGAAGATGCTTTGGTTGTCAACAATTGTGCCGCAGCTACCGTGCTGGTCCTTCAGGCGATTGCCGCGGGTCGTGAAGTCATCGTGTCTCGCGGACAACTGGTAGAAATTGGCGGTGGCTTCCGGCTTCCAGATGTATTTCGTGCGGCAGGCGTGACCCTTCGAGAAGTAGGCACGACCAACCGGACTTATCTGCGGGACTACGAAACTGCTGTCAACGACGAAACCGGTGCAGTCATTAGGGTTCACCGCAGCAATTTCCACCTCTCTGGCTTCGTCACCGAGCCGTCGATTGAAGAACTCGTGCAGATGCACCGGCCGCCCTCCGTGGCCGTGATCGATGATTTGGGTAGTGGTTCCATGCTGGACCTTGCACCTTATGGCCTGCAAGAACCCAACGTATTGGACAGCATACGTTGTGGGGCGGACATATCTCTGTTTAGCGGCGACAAGCTCTTTGGCGGCCCCCAAGCCGGTATTCTTGTGGGAAAAACAACGTGGATTGAAAAACTTCGGCGCAGTCCCATCATGCGTGCGATGCGAGTTGACAAGCTAACCTTAGCGGCTCTTGAGGCCACCACTGAAGTTCACCTTGCGGGAAACGCATTAACCGAATTACCGACTTTGCGAATGATCACCACAACGGCAGAGACGATTCACCAACGTTGTCAGTCACTGCTCATGCAGATTGATCAACCCGCCGCGATGTCGGTCGTTCCTTGCGAATCGCAGGTAGGGGGCGGCTCGATCCCCGGCTCCAGCCTGCCGAGTTATGCCTTGAAAATCTCCGCCCATGCTCCGCACCACTTTGCTCAACACCTGAGAAATGGTGCTTTTTCTATTCAAGCAAGAGTTTCCGATGAAGCAGTCATCATTGACTTGAGAACAGTTGCCGACCAAGAACTCATCGATCTTGCAGCCGGAATCAACGCAGCAATATGCGACACCCAAGACTCGAAATACAGGGAAACCTCATCGGAATGAATGAACGACTTCCCTCAAGACATGTCGTCCTGCTGGGGATCGGCCACACCAACGCGCACATTCTTCGTAGGTACGCGATGCAGGGTATTGAAGATACCGCCTTGACCTGCATCTCAAACTTCAACGTTGCGACGTATTCAGGCATGATGCCTGCAGTACTTGCTGGGCAAGTACCGCAGGCAAAGATGAACATCGATCTGGTTCGGCTATGCGCATCAGCAGGGGCAAGATTAATCACGGAGGCTGTGACGGGCCTCGACCCGAGTGCTCGGAAAATCATTTTCCAACATCGTCCCCCGATGCCTTATGACGTGCTTTCGATCGGAATCGGTTCAACGGCGGCAAGTGATCATATTGACCTGACCAGCGAACATGTCGTTCAAATCAAACCAATGCAGACCTTCCTGCACCGACTCCAGCAGACTCTCCAAAATCTCCGCCAAAGATTCGCCGATCGAACGTTGAAAATCGCTGTTGTGGGCAGCGGGGCCGCAGGTGTGGAAATTGCATGCTGCCTTCCCGCTTTCCTTGAACAAAACTGGAAAGGAAATTTTGATCTCTCAGTTGTGACCCGCAGCAAGCAGATTCTGGCCAATTCAAACCCAGCAACCCAACGCCTCGCGTTAAATGAATTACGACGTCGAAGCATCAGCACATTTACCAGCACCTCAATCAAGTCCATTCAACCTGAAACTCTAACCACAGAGGATGGAACTGAAATACCAGCGGACTTAGTGATCTGGTCCACCGGTGCTGCGGCGCCTCAGTTGCTATCACAACTTGATCTGGAAACTGATGATCGCGGCTTTCTACTGACGCTTCCGACTCTACAATCCACTACACACCCCCATGTCTTTGCCGTTGGCGACTCGGGAACCATGCAAAAATCTCCCACTCCCAAAGCTGGCGTTTACGCCGTTCGACAGGGTCCAGTCCTTTGGGAGAATTTACAACGCGCACTCGATGGTACACCTTTAGTCAAATACAGGCCTCAGCGCAGCTTCCTGCAACTACTGAATACTGGCGACGGATCTGCGATTGGCCAATGGAGGGGAATGTCGAAGTCGAGCCGTTGGTTAATGCGTCTGAAAACGCTGATCGATTCGAAATTCATGAAAATGTATGAACCGATCCAGATGGCAGACGATGAGCCCATGCAATGTCGGGGATGCGGGTGCAAGGTTGGGGCCGGGCTACTGAACTCGGCACTCCCCTCGGCTGGTGACATTCAATTTGATGATGCCGCCGAGGTTGGCAAAACACTCGATTACAAAATCGTCGCTTCCACCGACTTTTTCACCAGTCCCTTCATGGACCCTTACTTGACTGGACGAGTTGCCGCACTCCACGCTGCCAGCGACATTGTGGCAAGCGGGGCAACACCCAAACACGCATTATCCAATGTCGTCGTCCCGGAGGGCCCTGCAGGGCCCCAGCAGTCGACGTTATGTGAATTGCTTGCCGGCGCAAAACGTGAGTTCGACGCCATGGGTGCAGCCATTGTTGGTGGACACACAATCGAAGGCCCCCGGCTCGAAATCGGGTTCACTGTGATTGGCAACGCCCTCGGTGATAGCCTACTGGAAAAGCAAAATCTAAAAGCAGGTGACGGCCTGTACATCACCAAGCCCCTTGGAATTGGAGTTCTTTTAGCTGCCCACATGCGGGGTCGTTGCTCCGCTGACCACTATTCCCTCCTGGTTGCAGCGATGCTGGAGCGTCAGCACAAATATGCTGAATTGGCTGTCAACAGCGGCGTCACTGCCGGCACCGACATTACTGGATTTGGCTTGGCAGGGCATCTTTTGGAAATGCTGGACGCAAGTCACGTGGGTGCAACCTTACAGCTCAACCACGTTCCCCGGCTAGGTGGGGCAACGGACGCCATTGCTGCCGGAATTCAAAGTAGCCTAGCGCCAAGCAACCGGCTTGCGGTTGCCCAAGTAGAAGCTTCAAAAACCATTCGGCAAGATACCTGCTTTGATTTGCTGTTCGACCCCCAGACCTGCGGCGGTCTACTCCTTGGCATGTCTGATGAAAACGCAGATAAGATCCAGCCTTCCGTCAGAGGCATTCAGCTCAGACCACTAGTAAAAATTGGCACGGTCGATTCAATTGCCGCTGGAAGCCGCCCCTTGAAGATTGTTTGACCGAACACGCAAGTCCACGCACCTCATTGCTACCTCCGCGTTTCAAAGAGCATTCACTGGTTTGCGATATGGCACTGCAGCATCAACACGACAGACTTTTCATTCAACAGAAACGCACCACCGCAACCATTTTGGACTTCCTCTTTACTCGGCACCAAATGCTGGAAGCGACGCACGACCAAACGCAATGAGGTGTGTTCCGTCGGGGACTCTCATTGCAAATACCCGTCCAACCAGCCGCGCGCTCCTTGCGGAGCCACCGCATCAGCAACATCTGTTCCATCTGCCAATTCAAATGCCACCGCCAAAGGGAACTTACCATCCGGCGCATTTTTCGTGTAGTTTCCCTCACCGAAGAATTCACCCAAAACGACAAGTTCGAAAGCGGTGATCGCATCACCAACAACCTTAATATTGCCACGGAACTCTGCCACATAACTGCGTGAGCCGTCTTCTGTTTGCAAGTGGACGGAACCGACAAGTAATCCGTTCTTCAGCTCGAGCTGCACCGACTTGATTTCCCCCGGTTTCCACATCGGAGGTTCACCGCGTGTATTGTCGACCAAATGAAACCTGGCGATACGTCTTTGCAGGGAGTTAGGAACAGTCCCGTCAATCAACGCCGTTTTTTCTCTGCACGTGATCCAAAGATTATCCCGCGAGATTGCGTTCTGAAACACTGCCTCATTTTTACTCTCGGGTGCCTGGTATCCATCAAGAACCTTTGCATGGACACGTATGACAAGACCATCTTCAGGCGGATGCAAGGTGTATCGCGGATCTTGTTCTTCTGGTATCAAAGCGTCAACTTCGGCCTGGACCTGGTCGCGATCAAACGCAAACGTTCCAAGCTCATATTCGCGTAAGGTTTCACGCATCAAACGTAGTAGTTTTTGTGGATCCCGATTATTGTTGTACAGCAGTAGCTTGCCAGCAGGCGACGCGATGTAAAATCCCTGAGTCGTGTTTTGAAAGTTACTGCGTGGTCCTTGCCCCGCAATCCTGCGATACAGAACTCCTTCCGCATCTTTTTGACGTCGCTGACAAGCCTGATCAATGGCCACCGGAACGAACTTCGTCTTGAGTAGTTGAACTATCTCTGGCTGGGCAAAAGTCGACGCACGGTCGACAACTCCGTTGTTTCAGGTACAGCCGAGTGGATGCCCATCCATCGCCCAAATGAAGATGGGTTTATCCTGCTTGAATGCTGCCGACCTCGCTTCCAGCACTGACAACTTCCAAGGAATGGTACGCCAAATTGCATCTTCCCCCGGTTGCAACTCGGCAATCAGCTCACGGCAACGCTTCTCCGTCAGTTCACCGGCAACCAAGGTAGGCACTAATGTGACGACGAACACGAGACCAAATAGTCCAATGAATTTTTTCATGAACCTGACACTCCAAATGCGTAATTGCTGATACCCGTCCCTGCCAGTCGCCGACTCCTATCCCATTATCTTAGCAAGTAGAGATTAAGCGGTTACCGAAGTTCGCTGACAAGTCTGCTAAGCAACTTTGTGCGAAGTTGCATCGCGTTATTGAAAACCATCCGTTACCCCGAGAGGAAGCCGCTCACCGAACTCAGTGACGCATTCTGTACATCGATACCATTCATGATCTCATGCTTGTCGCGACAGAACGAAGTCAGGTGGGACAATCAACAGTCAGGTATTACGAAAAAAGGGCTCGTGAAGTCGAAAGACTCCACCAACCCTTGATTTGATACGGTCCGGACTGAGCAGCGTAACTGCCTAGATCTCCCAACCTTTGCGATAGTCACGATTGACGAACTTGTTCACTTCAGGAACGTTCGGGCTGGTCAAAGTCTTCGCATCCCATTCGATGCGTTGTCCTTCACCGGCACGCATCGCGAGGTTACCCACCAGAATCGTTTCAGTCAGACGTCCAGCATATCCAAAGTTGGACATGGTGCCTGGCTCATACTCACCTTTAATCGTGCTCACGAACTCCCATTTCTGCCGCTGATCTCCACCACCTTTGAACGGGATGCGAGGCAGAGTCTGCTCAGGCTTCTGGAAATCTTTGTACTTATCCTCTGGCAAGAGGTAGTACTTGGCACCGTAATCATCTGGCGAGAACAACAGGCCTTTGCTGCCGACAACGACAGCACCACTAGTCTTGCGATTCGGATTCTTCTTTTGTTGATCGATCCGTTTCTGGAACGAAGCTGGCAGTTGTGAAATGATCTCATCGCCGGGAAGATTTCCGCCGTCATACCAATGGAATTTGCAAGGTGCCAATCCGTCACGCTCCGGGAACTCAAACATCAAAGATGAACTACCTGGAAAGGTCTCGCCTTCAAAGAGCCCAGGATTCTTGACAGCAGTCACGGCAATCGGATCCCAAAGTTTGAGAGCCATGACCGGCATGTTGGTCGTGTGACAGGCCATGTCACCCAACGCTCCGGTTCCAAAATCTACCCAGCCACGCCATTTGAAGGAGTGGTATACACCATTTTTAAATGGACGCATGGGAGCTGGTCCAATCCACGCATCCCAGTTCAGAGATTCTGGAACGGGGTCAGCACCATCAGGGCGTCCGATCCCTTGCGGCCAGACTGGTCGGTTGGACCAGATGTGTACCGACTCAACATCACCAATTGCTCCACTGCGAATCACTTCCACGGCTTCGCGGAGTCCATTCTCGGAGGTTCCCTGGTTACCCATTTGGGTAACGACGCCATTTTCTTCTGCAGTCTCACGCATCATGCGTGCCTCACCAATCGACCACGTAAGTGGCTTCTGGCAGTAAACGTGCTTTTTCATTCGCATGGCGCGAACAGCGGCTGCGGCGTGGCAGTGGTCGGGGGTACTCACAGTCACGATGTCAACTTTGTCACCGAGGTTCTCCAACATTTCGCGGAAATCCTGAAACTGCTTCGCATCCGGGAATTCACGTCCCTTCTTGGTGAGGGTATTACCATCGACGTCGCACAAGCCAACGATCGAGACACCGTTCTCGCTAATGTGACTGGTGTCGCTACCGCCTTTGCCGCCGACTCCGACACATGCTGCGGCAGGGGCCTGCAAAGCTGACGTCTGAGCCATCAGATTTGGGCTTGTACCTGCCCAGTATCCAACCCCGGCGGTCAGCGCAGCTGACTGACCGATGAACTTACGTCTTGTGCTTTTTCTGCTCATGAATTTCCCTCAAGGGTGTAATTGATGGATCAAATTGATCCGTAAATGCAAAAGTTCGGATATCCATAACATACCAAGCTACCCCGTTTTCAACAATGATTTTCAAGCGAACGGAACCATGATGATTCGTTGCCAGCCACGCCCTAAAAGTCTAACCTGTCAGTTATTAAGTTGATCGCGAACCCAGCAAGCGGACTTTGACAGTCGCGTGACAGGCGCTTCGCGTTACAAAACGATACGCGGAACGCAAAAATGTCTGCTTTGACGGGTTTTTGATGTTCTTGCCAGACCATGCAGACTCACCCCCGTAAGACCATTGACCATGCAAAACTTCCGTTTTTTTAGACTTCCCACACTTCTCTGCACCCTCAGCTTGGGCATCCTCATCGGTTGCGACCGAGAAACCACCTCTCCTACTCCTGTCACCTCTGATGCACCATCCGTGTCGTTGGGTGCCCTGAGTAAACTTTCGCAGTTCCCTGAAGACCCCAGCAAAATCGCTGCCTTGGAGGAAGCCGGCTTCGATCTGACTCGCAACGCCGACGGGATCGTGACGGAGTTATCGATCGTTTCTGACGAACCGATCACAGACGCGTTAGCGAACCTGAGTGGCGTTCCCAACACACAGATCGCCCTTTTTTCCGGGCCTGGAGTGACGGATGCAGGGATGCAAGCACTCGCTGAACTGGGAATGCTGAAACGCGCAGACTTCTCAAATTCGGCCATCAGCGATCCGACCCTGGAAGCCCTGACGGGCCTGACCAATCTCGAAGTACTTTTTCTTCGACGTACAGGTGTCAGCGACGACGGCATGAAGAACATGAAACCACTGAGCAAAATGCGAGCAATCGACCTCCGCAACACCAACGTCGGCGACGCCGGACTGAAGCACCTTGCAAATCTTCCAAGGCTTGCCGATTTGCAGGTTGAAAAGGCAAACGTGAACGATGAGGGAATCGCCAACGTCGCCGCGCTTCCACTCAAGTCGCTTAATGCCAATTACTGCACAACCATCAGCGATGCCGCGATGAAGTCTCTTGCAAACACCACCACTCTGGAATCGCTGCAAATGGACTACACAAAGCTAACGGACGCCGGCATGGCGAGCGTCGCCAACTTTCCAAACCTGAAACGACTTCGCATCCGCGGTACCGATGTTACGGGAGAGGGCCTGACGAACATCCAGAATCTCAACAAACTCTCACGCCTTGAGTTGCGTGACTCATCACTTGACGACGCTGGACTGGCAATCATCGCCAAACTACCCAACATGAATTACCTGGACATCAGCGAGTGCCGCTTAGTGAGTCCGGAGGGCATGAAACTTATCGGGCAGATGTCAAACCTGGAGGTTCTGACGTTATGGGAAACCAAGTTGAATGATGAAGCATTCAACCAATTTGGAGGTTTGACCAAACTGAAAGCACTTAACCTGAAAGCGACCACTCTCACCGATGACTCAATCGATACGCTAATGAAACTGAAGAATCTTGAAGACCTGACCGTTGCCGGCACACAACTCAGTGATGAAAGTTTCCGAAAACTTGGAACCCTACCCAAGCTGAAAAAGCTAAACGTCGCAAATACCAGTATCGGATTCGATGTCATTGATGAGCTCGCGGAGTCCAACAAGAACCTCGAGATCATCGAATTCGAGAACTAGAACCTCCTCGAAAACCCTTGGTCAGCAACGCCACTCCCTCAGCCAGGCTGGCTGAAGGAGTGGCATGATTTTTTGCGTTGAGCGAAGAGCCGAAACGAACCAAGCCGCTTTGTTTTCGAACAAGGACAGACTAGCGGGGCTACGCATCTGGAGATTATTTCGTCGTCAGCTCGCCGACAAATATCCTTTTCATTTCCCGCTTGTCAGCAGTTCAAGAAAAGACCGGTTCATTCCGCTTAGCTCCTGCGAAGCAGGCGGGCCCCATCAAAGGCAACCACGCAACAATGTAGCCGCCGTGAACCACAGGGTCCTATTTGACTACCAGATTCACTAACCGCCCCGGCACGACAATTTCTTTCACTACTGTTTTGCCTTCGAGAACGGTCTGAACTTTGGTGTCGCCTAGAGCGGCCTTCAGCAAGTCTTCTTTACTGACGTCGGGAGAAACCTGAATTTTGGCTTTTACCTTCCCATTCAGCTGAACAGGAACCTCGATACTCGACTCAACCAGTGCATCGGCATCCCAAATTGGCCAATGTTGCTTTGCAATTGACTCCTCGCCCCCTAGCACCTGCCAAAGTTCCTCGGCAAGGTGCGGTGCATAAGGATTCAGCAAGACCAAGAATTGCTGCATCGCTTCTTTTGGGCGCGTTTTTGAACGCGTGAAGAAATTGGTGAACTCCATCATCCGCGCAATCGCGGTATTAAAACTCAGGGATTCAGTATCCTCGGTGACCTTTTTGATAGTGGAATGCAACATTCGTTTCTGGTCCGTATCGCATTGCTGGTCACAGATGGCGGCGGAGACCACAAGTTCGTCGTCTTTCGCGTCAACGATCATTCGCCAGACACGATCCAAGAAATTCCTGACGCCCCCGACCCCGGTCATCGCCCATGGTTTGGTCGCTTCCAAGGGGCCCATGAACATCTCATACAACCTCAGAGAATCGGCTCCGTATTCGCGGACAACCTCGTCGGGGTTAACAACATTTCCGCGACTCTTTGACATTTTGAAGGCACGACTGTCGATTTTGATGGCAGGATTGTCTTTCAGCACAAAGCCCTCACCCTTCTTCTCAACCTGATCATCGGTCAACGTTCTGGCAGTGAGAATGTGACCATCGGGGCCCACCCGATCACCCTCAGGATTTCGTTTCACGCCGTTACTTGAAACAGCTTCACCCGCCTCATCCACGTAGCCAGTGAACTCTACCTCGCCAAGAATCATTCCTTGATTGACAAGTTTCCCAAACGGCTCAGGGCAGCTGATGTGCCCACGATCGTACAGAACTTTATGCCAAAACCGCGAGTACAGCAGATGCAGAACTGCGTGTTCCGCCCCGCCCACATAGAGGTCTACCGGCATCCAAGCTTTTTCAAGCTCTGGATCGATCATCGCTCGATTATTCTTTGGATCGATATACCGTAGGTAATACCAGCAGGAGCCGGCCCACTGGGGCATGGTATTTGTTTCCCGACGATAACGTTTTCCGTCAAGCGTAACATACAGCCACTCGTCGTCAGCTTTCGCCAGTGGCGGCTCAGGCTTACCATGTGGCTTAAAGTCTTCAAGCTCAGGAAGCCTTACTGGTAATTCACTTTCAGGCACAGCACGTTTGACTCCCGTCAAAACACCATCTGCGTCAATTTCGTGCAAAATTGGAAAAGGTTCGCCCCAAAATCGCTGGCGGGAAAACAGCCAATCACGCAATTTGTAATTGACTGCCTCAGCGGCAAGACCTTCCTTACTCAAGATGGCGGTCACCGTTTGTTTGACGGCGCTGGTTTTCTGCCCGTTAAACTTACCGCTGTTGATTGAATTCCCCTCTGCGGCAAAACAAACTTCACCCGCCATGATTTCTGCACGCTGCGGATGATCTTCAGGTGGGTCGACGACCGGCACCACTTTCAGATCGAATTGCTTCGCAAATTCAAAGTCACGTTCATCATGCGCAGGAACGGCCATGATCGCCCCGGTCCCGTAGCCAGCCAAAACGTAGTCAGCAACCCAGATGGGTACCTGCTCGCCATTGACGGGGTTCGTGGCGTAGCTTCCCGTGAACACCCCAGTCTTCACACGATCCCCATCGGTGCGTTCACGATCACTCTTAAAGGATGCTTTTTCGCAATACAGGCGAACCGCCTCGCCCTGCTCTTGAGTCGTCAACTGTTCGAGCATTTCGTGTTCGGGCGACACAACCATATAGGTCGCCCCAAACAAGGTATCTGGCCTTGTGGTATAAACCCTCAACACAGACGTGTCAGGCTCGGCCGCAAATCCTTGCATCCGCCGATGCTCCGCCCACTCACCTCTGGCCGACTCATGGCCAACGTAAAAATCAACTTCTGCTCCCTTGCTGCGCCCAATCCAGTCCCGTTGCAACTTTTTGATACCAATGGGCCAATCCACATCATCCAGCCCATCAAGCAGACGTTCAGCATAGGAAGTGATTCTCAACATCCATTGCCGAAGTGGGATTCGTTTGACAGGGTGACTTCCACGTTCGCTTTTTCCATCCTGCACCTCCTCATTAGCTAGTACGGTTCCCAAAGCGGGACACCAATTGACCAACGCATCATCCTGGTAAGCCAAACGTTGCTGGTCCTGATACTTGCCAATCGCATCGGCACCCTCAGCTTCCACCTCTGCGGGGATCGGCAGTTCTGAGATCGGCCGTCCTTTTTGTTGCTGTGTGTCAAACCACGTGTCGTAGAGAACTAGAAATATCCACTGAGTCCAGCGGAAATAATTCTCGTCCGTGGTTGAGACCGTCCGCTCCCAGTCGTAACTGAATCCGAGCATTTTTAGTTGTCGGGTAAAGTTGTCAATATTTCTTTGCGTCTGGATCCGCGGGTGCTCCCCCGTTTTGATCGCGTGCTCCTCGGCTGGCAAGCCGAAGGCATCAAAACCCATCGGATGCAAAACAGCCTCACCACGAGCCCGCGCAAACCTCGCAACAATGTCAGTTGCTGTGTAACCCTCAGGATGGCCGACATGCAATCCATCACCACTCGGATAGGGAAACATATCCAAGATGTAGCGTTTCTTTTCTCCAGCCTCATCAGGCGTCCTGAAAGTGGAATGCTTGTCCCAGTATGCCTGCCAACGGGGTTCTATTTCGGAAGGGTTGTATCGAGGCATGGCTATCAGACGCAGGTAAGAGAAACATTCGGAAGTCGAGATTCTAGATGGTCAGCCGATGACGGAAACCCGGGACAACTTGGCAGGCTTGAGAAAAACAGCGACAGAGGCAAACTTCACACCGAAAAAATGGCGTAAAGCCCCTCCAAACACATGCAATCAACGTGTTTGACTGAACGAAAACGCGTACGTGCGGAGCAAGCAACACAATGTCTAGCGGCTCATTGAAGGACGGAACATCCTAACAAGACCGCCACACACTCCCAACCTATGAATGAGCCAACGGTATGCTTACCCGACGCTCGCAGATTCCATCCAGATTGTCCCAACGGGCATATCAAAGTTGCTTGATGCGAACCCGCCGGTATTCGAGTTGGCCACGATCACCCTCAAGACCGATGGGCCCCGCATCAGGAATCTTCAGTGCCTCCTCGATCACCTCGCCGTTGCAAGTGCAGCGTGCAACAGAATCCTTGACGGTAACCACAAGCTCGTTCCAACCACCTGATTGAAAAGCTTTTAGGCTTTTGTAAGGGCCTGCAAGGGGGAAATCGCGGCATTGCAATTGCGGGCCCCTCAAGAACACACCGCTATCTGCATTGGGTGTAGCACGGAACTCGAGTTTCAGGACAAAGTCTCCCGAAAACTCATCGGTGGTCCACAATTGCTGGATTGCCCTGCCTTGAGATGGCGTAGTAACCACCAGCCTTCCATTGATAGCAACGTATCGCCCCTCGGGCGAACTTTTCTTCCCCTCAAATTCGACCGCCTCATCGACCAATGGCCACGCAGGCGCATTTTCCGGCTTACGCCCCAACCAGCGTTCCCTACTTTTCCTCATTTTGTCACTGGTTCGCCGGTAGCCCCAGCCACTCAAATCGGTGCCATTGAATAAGGAGGTAAACCCCGGCTCCAGATCCATGGGCAGAGTTGTCTTATCAACGAAACCGTGAGTTGCGAGAACTGGCCATATCGCAGCTAACCACTTCTCGTACCCTACGCGATTAGGATGCAACAGGTCTGGAAACTCTGCCTTCTTTGCATCCCCCTGCTGATTGGCGAACAAAGTCCATGTGTCGACGATGGTCACCTGCTGATTCCCTTTGAAATCCGCTTCCATCAGTTGATTGAGCTTTTGTATTTGTTCGCTTGGACGCTTCTTGGCTGCACTGCTTGGAAAGACCAGGCATAACACGATTGGCATCTTCGGGTCATATGCTTCCAATGCCTTCACGATCAAACCCACGTTGCCTGCAATCGTCGCGGGTTGAGCCTTCTCCTCCAGATCATTGGTGCCCATCAGCATCACAACTGCGGAAGGCTCGAGATCCAACACATCCTGTTGCAAACGGATCAGCATACCACGTGTTGTATCCCCAGAAATTCCGCGGTTCGCGACGTTCAGTTCTTTGAAATCGCCCCGAAAATTGTCACCCCATCCTTGCGTGATAGAGTCACCTAAAAACACGACCGCATGTTGTTCTTGTCCGGCCCGTTTGGCAAATTCTGCACGTCGATTCTTCCACAGATTCGTGAACCAACCGTCTCGTTGAATTGGGCCAGTTCCCGGCAAACCGTCATCAGTAGCAGGCAGGGAAAAATCCACGTTATCCGACTGTGCCGATACAGGATGAAACAACCAGCCTTGACCACAAACCACCAGCAACAACAACCCCAACATTTGATACTTCATTATCATCCACCTTAACCCTACTCGAACCTATGAAAACGTCATCTGATCACGCGCCCTGACATGGGCCGCGAACGATTATCCGATAACAGAGCAGTTAACGGCAGCGTTATTTGCATAGACAAATTGCTTGCATAGAAAACGGGGCAGCGTCGCGTTGACGCGCCCCGTTCGGCACCGTGGTGCGAGCCGGCAAACTGCTCAGCCTTCGGTCACTTCCGCCTCGCGAGTCTTCGCCATTTCGGTCGCTTGCGTTTCATATTTCTTTGTCAGCTCCTGGACATCATCCTTTATTTTGTCTCGATCATCTTCACTAATATCCTTGGCTTTCTCTTCAGCATCCGCAGCTTTATTTGCATCTCTGCGGATATTTCGGACTGACACTTTGGCTTCTTCAGCTAGCTCTTTGACTCGTGAGACCATCTTCTTTCGGACTTCGGTCGAAAGAGCGGGGACGTTCAAGCGAATGATTCTTCCATCATTCTGGGGATTCAAACCCAGATCCCCTGCCACAATCGCCTTCTCGATTTCTTTGATGGTACTGGCATCATAGGGTCGAATCACGATTTGCTGTGGCTCGGGCGTCCCTACCGAAGCGAGTTGTTTGAGAGGCTGCATTGATCCGTAAACTTCAACCCTGATTGAGTCCACAAGTCCAGGCGTTGCCCTTCCGGTCCGGATTCCGGAGAGGCTGTCACCGAGATGTGCAATGGCTTTTTCCATTCGCTCTTCGGCATCCATCAAGATTTCATCGGCAGGCATATTTGTGTCCTTGGGGTAAAGACCTAGTGGTAAGTTTTAGATTTTTAGTTTTTGGGCGGTGAAAGGGCAAACAGCGAAAACCGATTTCATCCAGTTCAAGTTACCGGCGGACCAATCCATGTACCAACGTTATCGCCCGAAACAGCTTTTACAATATTCCCATCTTTTTTGAAATTGAACACGAGGATTGGTTTCTCGTGTTCCTGACAAAGGGCGATCGCAGTTGCGTCCATCACCTTCAAATTTTTGCTAACCACTTCTGCGTAAGTCAGCGACTCATACAAAACCGCGTGTGGGTTTTTCTCAGGGTCGTCGCTATACACACCATCCACACGCGTCGCTTTGAGCACAACATCGGCCTCAAGTTCCAGTGCACGTTGGGCAGCGGCAGTATCAGTGGTGACGAAAGGATTCCCAATTCCACCCGAGAGAATTACGATTCGTCCCTTTTCCAAGTGGCGGATGGCACGGCGTCGAATGAACGACTCCGCGATTTTGTCCATGGGGATTGCCGACATGACTCGTGTCTGTAGCCCGTGAGACTCGATTGCGTCCTGCATGGCGAGTGAGTTCACGGTGGTGGCCAACATTCCCATGTAATGGGCGGTTGCTTCCTGGACCAAGGCGTTGGTGCCAGAGAACTGGGCTCCCCGCAAAATATTCCCACCACCTATGACAATCGCAATCTGACAGCCTGAATCATGTGCTTGACGAATCTGTCGCGCAATTTCTCCTGCTTCCTCACCACTGATTCCCCTCCCACTCGCGTCAGCAAGACTTTCGCCGCTGAGTTTCAAGATGACGCGTTGATATCTCAGCGGTTTCGCGTCAGACTCGGATTCGTCAGGCATACCAGACTCGCAGATGAAGCTTAAATATTAGTGACAGCGGTAAAGCTTTTGTTGCCCTATCATACGAAAAACCTCGCCGACCCGAGTAGGATTCGACGAGGCTAGCATGATCTTTTGGGCAAGTTAGGATTTTGCCCCGGAATCACCATGATCAACCGACAGCAACCCGACGAAATGCCAAGATCTCGGCATCGTCACTGAGGGCCTTGATAGCAGCCTCGACAGTTTTCGTATCGTCCAAAGCATAGGTTTGGCTAAGCAAGCAGCGTTCCTGATCCAGCAGCGTATTATCTTGAACGAAACGCTCGAGCTTACCTGGCACGATCTTGTCCCAGATCTTCTCGGGCTTTCCTTCCTCTTTCAGCTGCGTCTTAATCGCTTCCTCGGCCTCCGCCATGACTTCGGCGGTTAGTTGACGCTGACTGGCGAACTGAGGAACATTCTTTTGTGGCTTGCCAAGATTCTCACGTGCGTTGGTCTCATTTTCGGAGATAATCTGAGCCCGCAATGCCTCGGTTTCGTTCTTAACAAAATCTTCCTCAAATTCGGAAGGGTGCAAGATGGAGGGGCTCATTGCGGCAATATGCATTGCCACGCTTCGGAAGAAATTAGGGGCCTCAGCATTGCCGCCATCCTTGAACGAAACCAAAACACCAATCTTCGATCCTGCATGGATATAGGACGCAATCGTGTCCCCGGTTACCGTCTGGTAATCCGAGATTTCAATCTTCTCCCCAATAATACCTGTCTTCTCAACAAGCTTTTCGGCGACAGTCATCCCCTCGATTTCAAGAGCGAGAACGTCTTCCTTCGTCGCAGCATTCTTGCTGGCGGCCAACTCAGCCAACGCATTCGCAAAGCCGATGAATTCGTCATTTTTGGCGACGAAATCAGTCTCGCTGCTCAGTGCTAACAATGTTCCCTGGGTACCATCGTCATTCAACAGCGCAACCACAACGCCTTCATTTGCGTCACGATCAGCACGCTTTGCAGCAACCTTTTGACCTTTCTTTCTGAGGTAATCAAGAGCACCCTCAAAATCCCCATCAGATTCTTTTAAAGCCTGCTTGCAGTCCATCATGCCTGCACCAGTTGCTTTTCTCAGTTCACTTACATCTTTGACAGAAATAGACATCGTATTCCCTCAACGGATCCTGTTTTGTTAACACAATTAAATGTTTGGTTTAGTTTGAACCGGGAAACAGATCCCGGCCTGATATATCGCAGTTTTTTTACGAGTCGGGTTTTCACTATCACGCCGCTCTCATTGAACAACGTATTCTGTGAAGCACGGCTCTTGCTCGGTGCGGTGTTGGGCAGCCAGTCCATCGGATCTTGATCGGCGGTGCGAACGCGTCGCGAAGGCCAAACATTTCAAAAGACCACACACCACAGTGCCCCAACTGCTCCGATTCAGTGCACTCGCTGGGGTCCTTCCGTCACCATGTTCGGATGCCAAGATGTTAAAGCGACGCTGCCGGCGGTTTAACATCTTCGCCACTTGAGGGGCTAACCCCCCTGATCTTACCCAATCTGGCAATCGTTTCACCTCCCGCACCAGTGACACGTAACAAGTGATACGTAACAAGTGATGGAACAAGTGATACGGAACAGCAGAAACCTGGGCCAATTCCCGAATCAACCCTCCGAGGCTGGCTCGTCCTTGGCAGCTGCGGCTTTCGCTGCTGCCGCTTCCGCAGCAGCGGCTTCCGCAGCAGCGGCTTTGTCGGCTTTCGCACTCGCGCGGCTCATCGCCAGCTGACCTTTGCCGGTATTGACCGCATCCGCAAGATTTCGCATCACCAGTTCGACACTGCGTATACCATCATCATTACCCGGAATCGGCAGATCGATATCGGTTGGGTCGCTATCAGTATCAATCAGGGCAACGGTAGCAATACCGAGACGCTTTGCCTCTCGAACAGCGTTACGCTCTTTGCCTGGATCAACAATAAAAAGACACTCAGGAAGGCGATTCATCGAACGCAAACCGTTCAGGTTCCGGTACATCTTGCGATACTCGCGATTCAAAGACGACTGCATCTTCTTGCTGTAGTCATTGATTTTATCACCGCCACGTAAATCCTCCAGCTCCTCAAGTCTGCCTAGGCGACTGCGAATGGTGCGAAAATTTGTCAGGGTACCACCTAACCATCGCTCGCTCACGAAAGGCATTCCGCAGCGGAGTGCCTGAGCCTCGACAGCTTCTCCGGCTTGACGCTTCGTTCCCACAAACAAGATCAAGCTACCGCCAGCAGCGACCTGGGTCAAATATTTCTTGGCGCGGAGTAAACCCCGCAAAGTCTCTCGGATATCGAGAATATGAATTTGCTTCTTTTTCCCAAAGATATACGGTGACATCTTTGGATTCCACAAACTCGTGCGGTGTCCAAAATGAACACCTGCTTCAATCATTTCCTTGACAATTGCATCAGCCACTAAAAAATTCCTCTTTTCTTTGCGACGGGCTACGAGAAACAGCACAAACCACTGCCTCCAGAGCATTGATTTCCGGAAGAAACCTTCGCCCTTCGTCCCAATTTGCCGCTCGGTCACGTGAACACGACGTAAAAACAACGTTATTTCTACGTCTTGGGTCGCAGAGCCTAGCGAAATCTAGGTAATTGAACAAGGGATCCCACGCGGCAGCACGCAACCGCCCCAACTTTGGCCCCAGCTCGCAGTTCCCCGGCCGCAAACGCTCTTCAGTATCAACCTGACCGCTAAAGCCCAGCACACGCGAAAGCCACTGAGCTGACCTCTTCTTGAACCCGCTCCTGCGATCGAGAGCAGCCCCCGTGCTCCGAAGCCACACTCATCTTCACCGATAAATGCAATTCGTAGGCCAAAATCCGACAAACAGACGCTGTGAACGGCAGATACACAGCTTGTGACGAGGACTGAAAGGAAGGTGGAAACACCGCAGGACGCCAACAAAGCAAAACCGACGAGATAGCAAACCAGAACATTTAGTGAACAAGGGGGACCTAGTGCGATTGGCTACCCGTTTCATGGGCCCTCACCTCACCAGTTCTGAACAGGCTGCCATTTCCATAGATTGCTAATCATCTGTTGCTGTTCAACTGACTTCCTATGTGTGACTGCTCATGTGTGACTTCCTGTGCGGAACGTACCGCCTGCCAATAAGCAAGGTGCCGAGCAGTTCAACACGCACTTGCACACAATCCATCACTCGTTGACTTCAGAAATTTGCAGCTTGCTTAATCAGTGGTAAGCGTACTCCCTCTGTTGCCTTCACCCGCATTCAGCGGGTTGCCATGCCAATCACCTGCAAGAAGCTGTGGAATCCGCTACCCTAGCGGTATGGGAGGCCCCCATAATGCTGCCACTGCACGAGCAATCAACCGCTTAGCCGAGGACGTGTCGTTGGAAGAAAGCTGGGAGCAATCCGAAATCTGCTTCCCTAACACCAACTTTCCTTTAAATCGGAAAACTACTTATCAAAACAGGCCAATTTTTCGCCCAAGTTCCTCTCGAACGCTGCCTAACCACCAAACCAAGTCGACTCCAAACGCCCCCAGCGACCTGAAACCTGCTAATCATCAATGTCTACTTTGAATGATCTACAACTCGCCGATCTGCTTGATGAAGTTGGCTCGGCGATCGAGCATAAGAGTCCAATCACAGGGTCTTTAGAGCGAGTTGCCGAACAGCAATACGGCAGGATCGCCAAGGTCGCCCGGAGGCTGCTAACGAGTTTACAGCAGGGGGCGAATCTGGAAGCAAGCTTTCAAAAACTGCGTCTCGCTGATGAGGGCCAAATCACTGCCGCAATCCGAGCCGCTGTTCAGACAGGCAATGCCGAGCTACTTTCCCGTTTTGCAGAAACGCTACGTTCGCGGCATGAAACCCAACACACGATCAAGTTGAACTGGTTTTACCCGGGCATCCTTACCGTGCTTGCCTACGTGCTGTTTGTGAAAAACCTAGCACCGCTCGTTCGCGACAATCAACTGTTAGTCACGCAGTGGCCCGACGCCGTCGTCAGTGCCTCTGTCTGGATCGATAGATGGTGGTTTGTGCCCCCCTGCATTGCCACTGTCATTTTGGCTGCGGGCATTCTGCTGCTATCAAAGCGTCAGCGTTTGTCCACCGCGGTAAGCCACAGCTTATTTTACTCGACGCTCGCCTCGCAATTGGACAGCAACGTGCCTGAGAGCGAGGCGATTCACACAGCAGCACTGATGTCCGGAGACGTCGCGCTCCTACAAACCCCGAATGCAACATTCACGACCCCGCGTCTATTGCAATTAATGGGTTCCGAAGATGGATATTATGAAATAACAACCCAAGGCGATAGCGACACAGGAGACACCGCAACCGGGTCATCGGGGGACACCGCACTCATCACCATGCACAGACGAGCACACTTACGTCAACTGGCTTACACACATGAGAGGAAAGCACGGCGTCAAGAAAAACTGCTGACACAAATCCTACCTCAAGTGGTCAGCTTTTCCTTGGGCTTTATCTTCATTTTTTCAACGGCATACCTTTTCATCGCGCCGATTTACGGTCAGATCATCCAATGGTAAGGACAAAACAAACCGATCCGATCAGCGAGCAGCTTTTGTCAACGTCTGACCCAGACGCGTCCGCTTTGATCAGATGGGTGGAATACTGTGCACAGCGAGATGCGATGCTGCACCGAGCCACCAGCTGTGCACTTGCAAGTTGGCTGCTCGTTTTCTCGGTTGCAACACTCTGCACACTCATGGCTTGGCACTTCCAAGCTTCAACAATCGGAGTGAAGGAGTTAATCAACGATGGATACGGCGGGCCCGATGTATCGTCAGGCAATGCACCGCATCTGATGTCCATCCTGATCACCATTTGTGTTCTCTGCGTGCTCCTGCCGTTCGCCTGGAGAAAGAACTGCGTCCCGGTTTTTAGAAGACTGCGAAACGATATCGATTGGACAACTACCGGCAATGCCATGGGCCAACTGGTTCCGCTTGGCATTCCATACCCAACAGCGTTTCGATTTACAGCCAGTAGCCTCCATTGCGAATCCCAACGCAAGTGGCTTGAAAAGGCTGCCCAGAGCGTCGAGTCCGGCCAACCGGCCATTGCAACTTCGTACTCGAACCATCCTGACACCACAGTCCTGCACACCGTCATGTCACATCCAGATTCAATGGCAAAATCTGATTGGGAAGCAGTAGCCGAACACTATGCATCGACTGCCAGACGTACGTTGAGTCTGCTGCTGGCTGCCATACCTGTGGCAGCCACACTGTTCGCCGGCCTGATCCTTTGGCTCTCAATCACATCGACATTTGGAGACTTCTACCACACCCTCAGCAGCAGCATTCAGCAATTCGGATACTAGCGAATGAAACTAAGCTCCCGACTATCGTCAGCTGGCAGAATGGGTCTCGCGGTGCTGCGTAATGCCCTTTTGTTGCTCGCTGCTTTGTGGCTCATTACCACCTTCAACTTGCTCGGATTAATGCTCTGCATTTTTCTAATGTTGTTCTATGGGCATCTTTTCGCCGAAAGACGCCGCAATTACTCGAAGAACTTCAACTCAGCATTACGAACCACCATCCAAATCAACGGTCACATCAAGGGAACGGCCGAGGCATTTTCTAAATCAGGCCCTCTTCGCCGAAAATGCGAGAAGTTTGCAGGTCGCCTGACAGCCGGTGAGGAACCACTCGCTGCTGCCGTTACTTCCGCTCTGCCACTGGAACTAGAAACTGCAATAGCACTGAGTTTGCCGGACGCGAAACCACAGTCGGAATCAAAACCAGCATCCGCAAACGAGGTTGCGCGTCGCAATACGAACCGCCTTTCCATAGCCAGCCAGCTGTTCTACCTCATCATCATCTGCTGCGTCCTGATATTGGCCTCAATTTTCCATGAAACTTTTATCGAACCGACGCTGAGAAGTCATCTCACCGAGATGCAACCCAAGAACGACAATCCGGCACAGATTTGGGCGGTTCCTTTGTTGAGCATAACTGCATTGGTCGTTGCCAGCTCCGCCATCGGCTTTTACCTTGTCGCTATCCTTGGCCTAATACCGCAAATCCTCGCCTTCAGATGGGTCCCGCTACTTCCGGTTGCGGCGGCCCGCAAGGCAGCAATTTTGACGGGAATCGCAACAACCATCGAGAATCGATTTTCATTAAAGGGTTTATGCGAAATTGGAGCACAAATATACCACGGCCGAACACGTAGACAATTTCTCAAAGCGTTACGAGAAATCGACAGCGGATACGCCGACCCCGACGTCCTCTGCCGAGCAGACTGGATAAGCGCAGCGGACCAAGCCTGGCTTCAAGAAGCGACACCCACCAGGCAGGCCGAAATCTTACGCAACATCAGTCGCCAAAACATCCGTCACGCAGATGCGAACCTGAATTGGATCATGGCAATTGCGTTTCCGGCGGCGATCCTTTGCCTCGCAACCGCTGCCACACCATTCGCAATATCATTTTTTTCCCGGCTCTCCAGTTTGGTCACCGACTATTTGTAACCCCGCTCTGTCAATCTAGAAGAGATCCAAATTATTTCGTGGACCATAATCCAGTACGCATAACAAATAACCCACTACCGCGACTGGCTGATGCAAGCTCGTTGCCCAAAAGACAAGTCAAATGCAATCCCGACAAATCCAGAAACGACTGAGAAAGGGCAGCCTGATCATTGAGTGCGTGATTGCATCGGCGATCTTGGGAAGCTGCTCCATCGCACTTCTACAGTGGAGACAGACAGGAAATCAGCTTAGACGCCAGGCCAACACACAGACCGCAGCAGTTCTTATGGCAGACAACGCGGCAGCAAGGCTGAACCAAACGACAATCGACAACGCCGCCACGCTTGCAACCCGCGTTGCAAACGAGCTTGCGGCACAACAGGGTCTCGGCGTCGCTATCCGCACCCGTGAATTCAAGCGCAGCCAACAAAAAAGAGCCGATGTGCGCGGGATTCATTTCCAAATCACAGTCAGCCAAGGCAACATTCCGCTCACCGTCAAACATACCTGGAAGCTGTTCACGCCCGACACGCTGCCCTTGGGGGGCGAGGTTCCCTCGGGGACAACCCCTTCAGCATCTGAGAAACAGGAGGGACCGACGAATGAATGAGCACGTTTCCGTACCCAGCCATACTCGTCTAGCAGGTGCTGCTTCCTCATTATCCTTCACCACCACGGCTCCCTATCAGGCCAAAAGATCGTGTGCCTCATTAAAAGCTGCGGGCTATACACTAATCGAAACAATGGTGACCCTGTCTCTTCTAAGTACATTGGCGTTTGCCAGTGTTGCTATCCTTAACTCGCTGACTAAAGATAGTATTGAATCTGCACATGACAGGCAAAGCCGCCGTGATATCCACCGGATAGCGAATTCTCTGCGAGAAGATTCGACGAGGACTTCCAGCCTGAAAGCCGGGAAGCTTGCCTGGCCCGTCACACTGCCACACGAAAAGTCTCAAACAGTCTACGACTGGAATGAATCTGAAAACAGCCTCATCCGCACCGAAACCGCGGGGAATTCCACCCTTCGCCTCGAGCGTTTTTTGCTACCGAAAGGCTCAATGCCAGAGATGACTGCTGAATCATCCAGGCTTACCTTCAGAGTCAACTTGCCGGGACCGGACAATTCGTGGATCATCGAAGGCAACCTGAAAGACGGAGCAGTGAAACCATGAAGATTGAAGAAACCCCCTCCCCAAGCAACAAATCACTCTCAGCCTTGGCGATGAGATCTGCAGGGCTGCAGGCTTCCAACCGGAAAGGCGCCGCATTTCTACTCCTGATTTTTGTAACGGCGGTCGTTGTTATGGCATTCACCCAAACAGCACTCCGCGGGATTATCAGCGAACGAAGTTCAGAACGGCAGCATGAGTCCAAAAGACAACTTGAGACGGCAATTGAGTGCAGCCGCGTTGCCAGCGGTGGCGGAAGCTTCAACAAAATTACCCTGCCATTAAATCCGGAGTCTGATGAGCGGATCGAAGTCATCCGTGAAGGTGATACGATCACCGCCAGGTGGATGCTCGGCAACGAAGAACGTGACTCATTGACGCGAACGGAGCCTCGAACATGAAATCATCGACACACGCGGGCACCCCAATTGGAACAGACAAAATGAAACGCTTCTCAGCCGAACCATCTACAACTCGCGCCGCATTCACGCTGGTGGAACTACTGGTCGTGATTGCCATTATCGGAGTCTTGGTCGGCATGATGTCGCCTGCACTGCAAAGCATGCGTGAATTGGCAAGACGCAGTAACTGCCAGCAGAATCTGGTACAGATTTCGCTGGCGTTGTCCTCGTACAACTTGACCAATGGACACTACCCCATCGGAACCCAGGCGAAGGTCGGCCCAATTGCCAGCGAGCCCAAGGGATTCCACCACAATTGGGCTGCGGCAATTCTTCCCATGCTCGATTCCAAAGTCATTTACGATGCGATCGACCAGAGCGTAAGCGTCTACGCAAGCCAGAACGAAAAAGTCAGAGAACTGCGTATCCCAACCTACATCTGCCCATCAGCCACGCAGATCCGCCATAACGCCACCTGCTACTCGGGTGTCACCGGATCCACTGAAACTCCCATCGACACCAACAACAACGGTACTTTTATCTTGAATCGCAAGATGACCGACAGCGACATCACCGATGGCTTAGGCTACACATTGTTCATTGGTGAAATGCTTTCACCGGTGAGCGAAGATCTGGGTTGGATGAGCGGAACCCGTTCCAGCCTCAGAGACGCCGGCCACCCGATCAATTCCGGACTCGCTCGCATCCGCGGACGACAAGCCGACTCGGCCCCGCTTGCCCTCAATTACGTAGGTGGATTCGAAAGCGACCATCCCAACGGTGCTCATCTGCTGCTCGGAAGTGGTGAGTATATGTTCCGCAGCAATTCAATGGATCTGGTTGTACTTCAACAAATGGCGAATCGCTCCGACGGCGAACTCCCCGCAGCGTGGCAAAACCGTCGCTCAGAAGTGTTGGATCAACCCCAGAACCCGTCACTCGAAGCAAACGGGACCGAAGCGAATGACGATGGATCCGACACAGGTAAAACCGAACAAGATAAGAACAAGGTCCCGCCCACCAAAGTCGATCAATCGAAATCCACCAGCAGCACATCCAAATGAGTTCACAGAAGTCGCGAACACGGCAGCGGTGGGCTTTCAGTGAGCAACCGGAAGTGATCAACAGGAACGAGGAAGGCAGACTGGAATCATTTGGCTAATCCACCGCGATAGGCTGGCACCGCAAGAACCATACCGTGATACCGAAGAGATCTGCTCTCTCACTGCATTGATCGACGTGCATGAACGATGCTCAGCCAGTAGAAGCACCTTGGCTTCGCGGTCACTGAGCAGATGAAAACGTCTGGCTCAAAGCCACTCATGAGATCGCACGGTAAGGAAGCACTTGCCTCTGGAAAGGTCATGTGCAAAACGAACATCGCAAGCGAATGACCAACAACACGACCCGATGCCCTCGTTAAAGTGACTGAAGGCCTTATTTCCTGCCAAAGTATCGAAAGATTACTGCAAAACCACAGTAACCCGTCCAGCCAGAGAACATCAGACTAGCCGCCATGAACACCACCAGCCAAACAAAGGCTGGATGGCAAATCAAGGCAAGCAACGCCGATGCAAACAGGATGGTACCGTTACAAACCAGCGCGAGTTTTGTAGCTAACATGAACCGCCTCCAAAAGCATCAGGGCTGTCGGTAACATGGTCGCTGGAACACTGCCTAGACACGAGTCAAAAAGGCATCAGCAGCATGAGCGGCCAGCGAGCTGAAAACATTTCCTTGGCTTTTAGGGGCCACCTTTCTTCCAGCTTAATACTACCCAGCTATCGACTAACCCTACCAACTACCCAGCTATCGACTAACCCTCACTGGCCAGCCATTGATGCGGCCGGCCTATCAACGACTCAAGATCGGAGAAAAACTCGGGGTAGGTTTTGCCAGTACAAGCGGGATTCATGATTCGAACTCCGGGTATTCGCAAACCAGCCAAAGACAAACTCATCGCCATGCGATGGTCATGATAGGTTTCCAGAACCACCTTGCGATTCGCGAACGACTCCTGATTTTCATCTCTAGGATAGATCGTCAGGCCATCCTCATGCTCTTCCACGTGCGCGGTAAGTTTTCGCAACTCCCGCGCCAGATCCCCAATTCGATCGGTCTCTTTGAACCGGTTGTGCGCAACCCCGCGAACACGGGTTGGACTGCTCGCAAACAAAGCCACAACTGCTAACGTCTGCACTGTGTCGCTGATCTCATTCATGTCGACATCGACCCCTTTCAGGGGGCGTCCGTGCACGCAGATGGAGTGACCGTCATGTTGAATCTGACAGCCCATTTTCTGGAGTACCTCGCAAAACCCAACATCACCCTGCATTGCTGCGCGGCTCAAGCCTTCGACAGTTACTTTTCCGCCAGTGATCGCAGCGGCTGCCCAGAAATAGCTCGCTGCAGAGGCATCAGGCTCAATCTCGTAGCATGTTGCCGAGTAACCACCGCCCTCGACATCCACGACCAGCGAGTGACCGGTCGGCAAACCTTCATCCCGCAGACTGAGCGAGGCCCCGAAGCTGCGCATAACGTTGGCAGTCATGTCGACATACGGCCGTGACACCAATTCTCCGGATACAAGAATCTCCATAGAATGCCGCTTGACCGATGAACTGTCGTGGTCAACCCCCGCGTTATTCCCAACCTGACCAACCAGTGGTGCTGCCATCATCAAACCGCTCAGGTACTGGCTACTGACGGCTCCGCCGACCTCAAGGTTCTTCCCTTTCCAGCCATGACAACGGATCTCGACCGGCGGGCAGCCGCGTGGGCTGATCGCTTCGATGCTCCCATCAGTCACCGCTTGCAAAGCGTCAACCAAGTCACCAATCGGCCGCTGATGCATGCGTTCTACGCCAGAAAGGCGATATTGCCCTCCGGCGGCTGACAAAGCTGCCGCAAGAAAGCGGACGGTTGTACCACTGTTGGCGACGTAAAGCTCTTGCATCTTGCCTGCATCGTCAGCCCGCCCCGATGCCTGCCGTACAGATGCCTGCCGTACAGATGCCTGGCGTACCGCCCCTTGCCCGTCAACAACAAGCGTCCTTCCACCATCGGAAATGGCAATCACTACCCCGATTGATCGCAGAGCATCAATCATCACCTTTGTGTCTTCGCTTTCCAAAGCACCGGTGAGCTCGGAGCGCCCATCAGCAAACGCTGCACAAATCAAAGCGCGGTTCGTCAGGCTTTTACTGCCAGGCGGGCGAATGACACCTTCAACTGGCCCGCCTGGGGCAACTTCCACTGACGCAGGTAAACGAGAAGTCACATCAGAATCAGAATCAGGCATCAGTTAAACGCAGGTTGCAATAAAAATTTCTAAGCTGCCTTCTAGACAGCAACGGTTGGATCTTGTTCTGGGGTCTCATTCTGACCGGGAATCAGCAAACTGCAAACAATCAATGCCCCCAAACTCATCGTGTGCACAATCCAGATCTCGTGACACGTGATCACAGTTCGTAACGTTACCAAAGTGAGCACTACCAAAATAGCAAAGAATTGCTTCTCTGCACGCCGTGCGGCAGCACCACGACTCAGCTTGGCGTACATCAGAGCGATACTGCCAATCAATGGAAAGATGATAGCGTCCAAAAGACTGGTAATCTGGGTAAGGTCAAGCACCAGTAAAAACTCCGTTCTAAACCGGAAAAAAAGCCGACAAGATTTGCATTAGCAGCAGGTCACTCTGCCTTCACTTATTCTGTTTTGGCAGGACGCCCCGGTTGAACGATAGGCCGACTTGAGGAGATTTTGAAAAAAACCACAAAAACGGAGTTTGTTTCACGCTAGACCGCCACCGGTAAGATGCGTCATACTCGAAAAACTGGGTGGGCATTGCGAAACCCTGAGTAACATGCCCATGAGTGCATCTGCGTAAATGGAGAAAGCAATGCCGACAGCCATGCCCCCTGCCATCGCAGTCCTTGACCTCGGTGACTTCTCACTGACAGGCACCCCGCAACTCGCTACCCGCTTTGCCTCGCGAAAGCTTGAGGGGCAAACGCTTGTCAACCGTATGGCAAGGCGGCTAAGCGAATGCACACTCGTGAAACGTGTTTTCATCGTTGGTGCAGGCTTGCCAGCAACGGTCCTCGACTCACACTCGGCCGATGTCAACTGCATCGACCTACCCATCAGCCATGTCAGCGAGCGTTTATGCGAAGCCGCTGATGCTAGCAACGCAGATTGGGTCGTTTACGTACCAGCCAATCGGCCGTTCATTGACCCCACCCTGATCGACCAAATGCTAGCCAAAGCAGTGAGGACCCACAATTGCGACTACGTTGGCTACCAAACCGACAATGGCGACCCATTGGCGATGGACAAACTGGGACTGACTGGTGAGGCATGCCACGCTGACACACTGCGTCGCCTCCGCCGAAATGTCGACCGATTGGTTGATCAACAAGTGGGTTCAATGGGTGCGTGGCTGATGACTGCTCCCGGTGCCTATCATCTAAAATTCATTCCAGTCCCGGAGCAGCTTAACCGATCCGACTTGCGTTTCGCGATTGAGGGCGAAGCTGACTGGGACGATGCGGAAGTCCTGTGCGAGACCATGCGGAGACCCGATTCGCAATGGCAGGAACTAACTCAGCTTGTTCTCGCCAACGCAGGCATGCGAGACGCCATGGCCTACCGAAACGCCTAATCGTCAAAGCTTTCCTAAAGCGAGCATCTCCACTGACCGATACCAACCGAGGACCTGTCATGGTTCATCGCGTTTCAGCCAGCAATCAAGGTCAGCCGGATGCCCTCTCGCACACAAATGACAGCCAGTCACATCGTGCCAACAAGCTTATTCACAGTCTGCCTGATGCTCTTGCCTGGCTGTCGCCTATGCTCAGATTACGAGGACATTGACTATCCTGCCTATGGTGGTTCGTGGCAACGCACGGTGCGGGATTCTGGCAGGGTAGGGAGCGTCTTCGACTCTGCTGGCGGTAAAGTCGCCAAGCTAATCGACCGCGACCAACCGCTGCCGACGGATGCGCAAGAGCGCCAACAACAGGGACTCCGCACGGAAGGCATGTTCGATCCGGAAAACACCGACTCCTCACCTGATCAGGATTCTTACAAGACGACTCCGCCCATGACGCCCGAAGATCTCAAGAACCAATCGCTGGACGACATTCCGGAAGGCGAAGAGGGCAAAAAGCTCCGCCTCAAGAGCCTTGATGAGATCAACGTTCGCCGAATTCCAGATGCCCCCCCTTCTTCATTCATACGCTAGCAGGGATTACTCGCCGACCTAGTCGCACGCGTTGCTGAGATGCGGTGCTCCGACTCGCGAGCATGTTCACCAAAGGTGAACCATGGCGATCTTTCTTTTCGGAACGCCCTGAAAGACCCCAACCTGAAGGCTGGATCTCACCCTCCAGACAAAGCACCATCAGAACATCAATCCACGCCATTAGGTGGATAGGGCAACTCGTACACTGCGTAGGTCTGATTGACCTCCGCTGCCGCTGGATAGATACGGAGCAAAGGCAGGTTGTCGCCCGTGACTCTGCGATCCACGATTAAATAGCGAACGCCGTATTTTTTCCTCAGTGCTAGCAGCGAAGGATACCGGATCGACACGCGATTGGCGGTCCGTCGATTACCGATCTGACTTGGGTATACCTCCTTGAATCGCTCGTACCATTCGAGCAAAGCTGAAGGGTTCTGAGGAACGTCTTTCCAGTTCACAACCTCCGCCCGCCCCGTGAACCACTTGAACGTTTGCTGATTCCGAGGAGTCAAGAAAACTTCTTGCTCATCAGACGATGTTCGAGCCCACCTGCAGACATTCAACCAATCCCGATAGACCTGTTGTTGAACGGCGGCGGAAGCTCCTGCTTCAAAACCCAAAAGATCGTTGCTAACCGACGGGGGCACGGCCCGGCGGGCTGTGTACCACACAGAGTTGCCGCAGAGCGATCCCGCTAGCAGGAGCCCCAGCCATCCGATCGCGCGTATTCTATCTCGATGATCCAGCAGCATCCGCGTAACAAGCACCGCGACCATCAGCGGTACCATTGCATCAGCGAGACGGAACCAATAATAACGCAACAATTTTGCGGCCAGGTCCGGTGCATAGGCAGGTAGAAACCCCAGCAGCAAACCAACGACGGAAATCCCAAGGGTGGCTGAAACGAACCAGGCCAAAATCCTGATTCCTTCATCTTGTTTACGATACAGAGCCACCCCTCCCACCATCATCAAAGCCAACGCAGCAAATCTGAGGTACCAACCCAGAAAAAAATCAGCAGGTAGCAGATGATGCTTGATGCGAAAATAAGAGTAGATCCGGGCTGCCGTTGCTGCCTGCTCAGAATCTGCTCCCAACGACATGCTCAGGGCAGGGACGAGGCCAAGCAATGAAATGGCCCCCCCAAGAAACAAAGCTGGCGTGAAAAGCTTGATACGACCAACGCGGTTACGCTCGGTCATCCACCAGCATCCCATCGCCGCGATCACTGCCCAGCCTCCCGAAAGTACATGAAAAGCCGCAGCGGCCCCTAACAACACCCAAACCCAATTCCAACGACGTTCAACGAGGCACGACAGCGCAAGCAAAATCAATCCATAAGCAGGTACCTTTGCCTCGATCCCGCCAACCACCCACTCACCAGCAAGATTCCCATACTCGACTCCGGCAATCCAAAGCACCGCTAAAGCCAGGGACAAAAATGATTGGTAAAACAGAACTGAAGACAATCGCTGCAAACCAACCGCCAACAGCAACCAGCCAACCAGCCGCCCCAGCCACGCAGTTTGCGTCAAACTCAAATACTTCGTGGGCCAACCAAACAAAAAGTAGAACGTCGTGTGCACTTTAGCAGAAGCAACAAAAATATCGTGGCTGCACCAGCCGGGGTCCCAATAGTTTTTGGCCATCACCAAGTAATGGGCTTCATTCACCATCGGGGCACTGTTACCGGCATAGATAAAAAACAGCCCCAATAGCAGGAACACTTCGAGCCCCCATCGCCAGCCCAGAGTCGATACCGGTTCGACACGATTCCCCCCCGAAGCATGTGGCACCGAAGCATGTGGCACCGAAGCATGTGGCACCGAAGCATGTGGCACCGAAGCATGTGGCACCGAAGCATCAGCACCCAACTGAATCCGTGATTCTGTGTCCGCCGAAACCTGATCACCAGACAAGGCCAGTTGCGTCAGTTGCCCGTCGCTTGATACGGCGGGAAAACCTAAAGGCGTGGGAACTTCACTCATCGATCAGGTCCACTGCCATGTGAATCGCAGCGAGCATACTTTGATGATTTGCTTTGCCTGTCCAAGCCAAGTCCAAAGCTGTCCCATGATCAACGCTTGTCCGAACAATTGGTAACCCCAAAGTGACATTCACGGCGTCATCAAATGCAAGTGCCTTCAGAGGAATCAACCCTTGGTCATGATACATGCAGACGTACACATCAGTCTTGTTGCGTACCGATGGCGTAAAAGCGGTATCCGGCGGTAGTGGGCCAGTCAATTCGATTCCTAAGCTCCGTGCTTGCCTGATTGCCGGCAAGATTAGATTCTCTTCTTCTGCATGGCTGAACATTCCCTGTTCACCGGCGTGCGGATTCAAAGCACACACGGCCACGCGTGCTGTCCGACCATGACGTTTCCCCATCGCCTCAGCTCCCAATTTGATCGATCGCAAAATTGCCTCGACAGAAAGAGCCTGGGGGACATCAGCAAGTGCAACGTGAATCGTAACAAGGACGCAAGATATCTGTTCACTGGTCAGCATCATGCAGTAATCGGTTATCCCACAGCGGCTTGCCAACAGTTCCGTATGCCCGGGATATTTAACACCTCCGAGACGCCAAGCTTCTTTCTGGATTGGACCGGTCACGATTGCATCAATTTTTGTTGCCAAGGCATCTCCGATCGCTGCATCGACTGCTTGGTACGAAGCAAATCCAGATTCACTCGAGAACTCTCCCGGCTTGATCGAATCGCCTGACAAGGAACCGACATTCACCACCTGATGAGGTACCTCAAGCCCGACGGCACCCGCGATCTGCGTCAATACATCCCGGGGTCCATAAAGCACCGGTCGGCAACGTGCATTCACCTCAGGCAGGGTAGCACAACGCAAAGCCAATTCGGGGCCCACCCCAGAAGCTTCACCGACAGTAATCCCAAGTACCGGTTTCATTCACTCACCGTTTAAATACGCCTCGCCAGACCTCGTGCGGAACCATCCACCTGCCGGCCAGGACAGCGTCATGTTCCAGTCATCTACCGCCCAAGAACTGGCCCCTGAAAACAGCGTAGTCGTTACAGCAACGCAACACGTTCATCGTCGTTCGATCCTGCCAAATCCACTCGCACAACCATTACTTTCGATCTTCATCGCGACAATCAATATTCAGCTTACCGATTTTACGAGGTCGACACCTGCCAGTGATTGATGGGCTTCAAACGATCCCAAACGATCTCTGAATCGTATCACAAAGCAGGCAGAAAGGCACTGCACCCGCCTGCACTGCTTGCACCGTTAAAATAAAAAACGCCTCGAACGGAACACGGTACCGAGGTATTCAGCTTCCCGAACGTGTAAGTTCCTTACCTGACGTACCCCTCACTCCCGCCTGACTCCACTCGCGGCGCACCATTCAAAGCCTAGCCATTCATACCCTAACGAACCGCGACCAATCATTTGACGGCGTCTAACGATCGCCTTCAGAAGCCAAAATACATTTTGATGCTACCCAGAGCTAATCGCACTGACTGTTCTGGCTGGCAAGCATTGGACTGGCAATTAAAGCCGTAATACAGTTTGATAACAACAGTGCAGAACATAACGAGCGTCAGCCCCCATTTCGCCCCACGAGTAAGATCTTGCACCGCCCCATGCCCTCACCGCGTCAAGTAACGAGTTTACTGGCACTCTTCGTTATTTTCCAAAGCTTTGGATTGCATGCCTGCCACGCAGAAACCGAACATGTGATCCTGGTTTGCCCTCCAGACTTCACTAATGCAATGCAACCCTGGATCACTCAGCGGAAACGCGAGGGACTCAGCATCACGACCATCCAACCACCCGCATCAGGGCAAGAATTAAAAACAGCGATAAAAAAAATAGCAAGCGACGAAACTCGATCTATCTTGCTGGTGGGTGATGCGCCTGTAATCGGGCAGACCACAGACTCGTCATGCCAGACGCCGATTTTGTACGCACGCACAACAGTGACAGCAAAATGGGGCTCAACGCCGACTCTCTCAAGCGACATGCTTTATGGAGATTTTGATGGCGACTTGATTCCAGAGGCGGCAGTGGGTCGCCTCCCAGTGGATCGCGTGAGCCAATTGAAAACTTGGATTAGTCGCATCTTTGCCCGCGAAACAAGTAATGACTTCGGCCCATGGCGTTCTCGCGTCCAAGTCGTGGGAGGGGTTGGCGGATTTGGCATGATTGCCGATACCGCGATTGAATCCGTCACGCGAAGCATTGTGACCGGCATGCTTCCCACGGACACGCGAACTCACATCTATTACGCCAGCCCCGGGCATCACTTTTGCCCCGACCACAAATCGTTTACGCGTGCCGTACTCGACAACTATTCAGAAGGAGCACGGTTCTGGGTCTACGCGGGTCATGGACAGGTAACAGAACTAGACCGAGTCGCTCCCTCATTAGGCGGAAAGGCAGTACTGGATCAAGAAAGCGTCAATCAACTTGCGAGTGCCCCAGCCAAAGCCCCCATTGCAGTGATACTTGCCTGCTTCACGGGTGCTTGTGATGCCTCTGAAGATTCCATCGCAGAGAAAATGGTATTGAACGGACGCGGACCGGTTGCAGTATTCGCTGGTAGTCGGATCACAATGCCCTATGGAAACACCACCGCAGCGGTAGGCCTTATCAATGGTGTCTTCCATCAAAAGTTGCCCAGACTAGGTGATGCTTGGCTCAGTGCCTTACGTGAAATGCAGATGGAGCAGACGGATCCCAACGCAACCGGACGCATGTTGATTGATGCGCTCGCCACTCTAATCAGTCCCACGGGAACAAAATTACCCGAGGAACGCCGAGAACACATGCTACTTTACAACCTATTGGGCGACCCCACCTTAAAACTTCAGCACCCCTTACCGCTTGATCTTCAACGCACAACGAACAAGAATGATCCGGACAGCATGCAACTGACCCTTGCCAGTCCCATCTCAGGGAATTTGGTAATCACCGTCGACCGACCTCTGGGTGGCGTGACTAACGGTGATGCGAACAACACCTTGGTGATGCAGACGGAAACCACTGCTGTTGCAGGGCAAGTACAAAAGCTGGACCTTAAACTTGCCCCCGAGATCGAGGGTCCTGTCGTGGTTCGTGCGATGGTTTCCGGAGATGACGCCTGGGCCTCTGCAGCGTTCAAGACGATCCTCCACTAAGGCGAGGCCGGCGACCGGATGTTAAACCCACCTTACCGGCAACGTACCCGTTTGCTTACCTGATAAGACACGTTTTGTTATCTCGTTACCCCCATCAACACAAAAATTACGCGGACCTCTGACGATTCTGGGGCCCCCCGCCCTATTGGAACGCTGGACTCTGCTACAATTCAGAGTGAACACCGGAATTCATCTCCCTGTAAAAATTGACCAAGATGCCGCTCCGACTTGTCTTTGCATGCACTGCACTGTTCCACATTTTTTCCGGGACAACCACGGAGGCAGCAGACACAGCGTCTCCCAACATCGTGGTCATCTTTATCGATGACATGGGTTACGCCGACATCAATCCCTTTGGTGCTACGGCGTACCAAACCCCCAACTTGAACCGCATGGCAAACGAGGGTCGGATTTTCACTGACTTTGTCGTGTCCTCGGCCGTCTGCTCCGCATCACGATCAGCCCTTTTGACGGGATGTTATCACACCCGAATTGGGATTCGCGGCGCCTTGGGACCGAAATCCACCACCGGCCTGAACCCAGCCGAAACCACCCTGGCAGAGTTGTGTCGTTCGCGCGGATATTCGACCGCCATCTATGGCAAGTGGCATCTTGGGCACCACCCAAAGTTCTTACCCAACCAACACGGCTTCGACGAGTATTACGGGATCCCCTACAGCAATGACATGTGGCCACTACATCCGGCCGCACTCGCCAAGCGTGCCCAGGATCCGAAAGCAGCAATCCCATGGGCAGCTCTGCCAATGATCGAAACCACAGCTGCCAGCGGATACCGAATTACGAACGAAAACATACAACCAGCCGATCAGGAGCAGATGACTAAACAGTTCACGCAGCGAGCAGTGAACTTCATCAAAGGCAACACAGAGAAGCCATTCTTTTTGTACCTGCCGCATCCGATGGTTCACGTGCCGTTGTACGCGTCGGAGGAATTCCAAGGCAAAAGTGGTGCCGGCACTTTTGGTGACGTGGTCATGGAGGTCGACTGGTCGGTCGGCCAAATCCTTGATGCGGTCGAGGACATTGGCGCTGAGCGTAACACGCTGGTCGTTTTCACCAGCGACAATGGCCCGTGGCTGAGCTACGGAACTCATTCTGGTCGCGCAACCCCACTGCGGGAAGGCAAGGGCACCATGTTTGAAGGCGGTTATCGCGAACCCACGATCATGTGGTGGAAGGGGAAAATCCCAGCCGGTACAGAATGCGATCAACTCTGCAGCACCATTGATCTCCTCCCGACCGTTGCCAAGCTGATTGGTGCACCTCTGCCGGCACATAAAATCGATGGAAAAGACATTTTGCCTCTGATGACGGGACAAGCAAACGCAAAGTCTCCGCACGATGCTTTTTATTGCTACTACGGTGGTGGGCAACTCCAAGCCATCCGCAACGAGCAATTCAAGCTTGTCTTTCCACATTCCTATCGAACTCTCAATGGCCACCCTGGCGGTACCGGAGGAATTCCAATTGGTTACCAGCAGGCAAAGGCAACGCTAAGCCTGTTTGACCTGAATGAGGATGTTTCGGAAACGACCAACATTATCGAGGAACACCCGCAGGTGGTCAAACAATTGATGGCCGCAGCAGAAACTGCCCGAGCTGATTTGGGAGATACTCTACAGAAGCGCAAGGGCAACGGAGTCCGCAAAGCCGGCACGCTAGACGCTCAGGACGAACGTCTGCCCTTACTTTGGCAGTAGCAGTGAACCAGCAGCACTAATACAGCATTGGGCGGCAGTAAGACTCAGGCATCGCAAAGTCGCCGCCAACCCTCCGAAGAGAGCCACGCCAGGATGAGCAACCGTCAAGACACCCAACTTCTTCCGCCTAGTCTGCTCGGCAGGCTTGAGCGGATGGAGCTTGTTTCCCGCAAGATTTTCCGCGGTCGTTTGAAAGGTGAGCGAAAAAGCAAACGGAAGGGCCAGAGCGTTGAGTTCCATGACTTCAGAAATTACGTACCCGGCGATGACCTGCGTTTGATCGACTGGAATTTATACGCTCGCCTCGATCAGTTGTTTTTAAAGCTATTTCAGGAAGAAGAGGACTTGCACTTCTATGCACTGATTGACGCCAGCGAATCGATGAATTTCGGCACCCCGACAAAGTTACATGTGGCGAAGCAACTGGCGGCCGCTTTAGGCTACGTTGGGCTGTGTCGTGCTGACCGTGTTAGCATTCAGGCACTTGGCCCTATGGGACGCCAAGCACCAGCCCTGCGAGGACGGGCGAGCTTGTGGAAGATGTTGACTTATCTTGACGGTGTCGACAGCGGAGAAAATGTTTCTCTGTTCGACGGAGTGAAAGACTTTGCTTTGCGTAACTCAGGCACAGGGGTTGCCGTGCTCATCTCGGATCTGATGGACAAAGAAGGATATGAATCAGCGTTGCGGATGCTGATTGGTCGTCGCATGGATGTATTCGTAATGCACGTCCTTTCGCCTGAAGAAATTGATCCCCCGCTCCGTGGTGATCGCCGTTTAATTGACGTTGAGGATGGTGATTCTGCCGAGATCACCCTCAACCACTACGCGTTGCAAAAGTATCAGGAAACGGTCAAATCCTTCATTGGTTCCATCAAGCAATTTTGCGCAAAACGCTCGATTGCCTACCTGCCCGTGAGCACCGAGACGCCCGTGGAAACAATCGTGACAAAATACCTCCGTGAAAGAGGTGTTGTACGATGAATCTTGTTCCGGCTCTGACAAACCCGCTCGCCCTGGCAACCTTGGCACTCATCCCCGTCGGGATCATTGTCCTTTACTTCCTGAAGCTGAAACGAGAGCCGGTGGAGGTCCCAAGTACTTATCTATGGGCAAAGACCATCGAAGATCTGCATGTCAATAGCCTGCTCCAACGCCTTCGGCGTAGCTTGCTGCTCCTGCTTCAGCTCTTGGCCGTATTCATTGCTTTCATTGCATTATTACGTCCCGGCTACCGTGGAGAATCGCAGGGTCAAGCCAGGACCGTATTCTTGCTTGACAATTCCGCGAGCATGCAAACCGTCGACCGCAATGAGACTGTAAGCCGATTCGAAAAAGCAAAGCAACTGATCCTCGAAAAGATCGAAGCGATGAGCGACAGCGATTCGGCGATGCTAATCTCGTTTAATGATCGGTCTGAAACCGTACAAGCATTCACAACCGACCGCGCTCGATTACGTGATTCGTTGGAACGTGTCATGATCACGAACCACAGCACTGACATCCTCGGTGCCCTGAAGGCTGCTGATGGACTCGCTAACCCAAGACGTTCCAGTGAGATTGCTGATGTCAAAGATGTTCAGGTTGCTGATGCACAACCCGCGGACCTGCTGATCTACAGTGACGGACGTTTCCAAACCGTCACGGAGTTCAGCCTTGGCAACTTGAAAGCAGAATACATCGCCATCGGCACCAGTGATGTTGAGAATCTGGCTGTAACCGCATTCTCGACAGAAAGGAACGCAGAGCGTCCATCGGAGGTACAAGCGTTCGCGACCATAGAAAACTTCGGGAAGTCATCTGTTTCCACGACAGCCACGCTCTCCATGAACGAACAGTTTCTGGATGCCGCAGCGGTTCAACTCGATGCTGGGGAACAAACAGGCCTCAGCTTCCTGATCGAAACCGAGGACGCAGCGACCTTGAGCCTGGCTCTTGACCATGAAGATGATCTTGAGATTGACAACATCGCCTACACTGGTCTGAGTCCACTTCGAAATGTTTCCATTCTTGTGATCACCCCAGGGAACACGCCTCTCAAAGTGGGGCTGGAAACGGAAAAAACCGCAAAAATCTGCACCACGAGTTTTCTTTCACCGTCTTACCTGCAGACAGACGAGTACAGAAAAAGAGCCGCTGACGGTGTCGATGACCTGATCATCTATGACACTTGCTCGCCCAACGAAATGCCAGCGACCAATACCTTTTTCATCGGCGCGCTTCCTCCGCCCATGTTGGTAACGAATAGCGAGAATCCTAACCCTCCACCCACTGCAAGCGAGTCAAACACAGCTCAACCGACACCACCGACCCAGCCACCTGCCCCTGCCCCTGAAAACTCAAGTGCAACAGTTCCTCCTGTTGAAGGATCAGACGCTGATGCCGCTACCAGCCCTAACACGATTTGGAGATGGGCCACCCCGGAATCCTCGGTGTCGTTAATCGATATCGAGCGTACTCATCCCTTGATGCGGTACCTCGAATTGTTCTCACTGCTGATTTTCAGCGGTCGCGGAATTGATGGGCCCCCGGGCACCGTCGAACTGGTGGGAGCTGATGTGGGCGCGGTTTTAGCGATTGCACCGCGGGCCGGATTTCAGGATATGGTGCTCGGTTTTGAAATCATCTCGCGTGACGATGATGGCAACCCCGTCACCAACACGAACTGGTATGCAGAACGTTCTTGGCCTGTGTTTTTATTGAACGTGCTTCGCCATCTGGCAGGTGCGGCCGATGTGACGGGCGCGCCAAGTTACCGTCCCGGTGAAACCGTACGGGTGCGACTGGAAAATGCGATCACATCTCCGACAGTCACCCGTGTCGGGGGCGCGCCTGTTGACGTGACCTCAGGCCCTGGCGGAACCTTGGAGATCATTGCAACTGAAATTCCCGGGAATTATCGGGTTGAGGACGAGTCAAACCTTGCAGATCTTTACGCGATCAATTTATTTGATCCTCAAGAAAGCGCGATCGCAACCGTCAAGGAAATCGATATCGGGTACGAGTCTGTCATATCAGCCGACACCACGATCGACCAACGGCAGGAATTCTGGCGTTGGGCATTGATGGCGATGCTGGGTCTGATTGCTGCCGAGTGGTGGGTCTACAGCCGCCGCGTTGCCTAAGGGGCATTGCTGGTCGACTCAAACACTCCGATTACGAGGAGGAGAGGTCAGCATCATCTTCAAGATCGCCCTCGGTGATCAGAGTGAACCCTTTTTCATCCAGAGTCGCCATCGCCGTTTCGATATTTTCCACCATGATGGCAACCGCTGGTGCACCGTTCGGCCTAACAATCAGGGGATAGGCTTGAATGATATTCAGCTCGGCTTGCAGCAGCGCGGTGCAAACTCTCAGAAGCGGTTGCGCACCCTCAGGTAGCTGAACCCCGACTAAATCTGTTTCGATCATTGCCAATCCGCTGCGTTCCAAAATATCGCGTCCACGATCTGCATCGCTCACCAAAAAACGCACGAAAGCACACTCAGCAGCATCACTAATGGACAAGGCACAGATACGAATCCCTGTCCCCTCAAATCGCCTCACTACCTCCAACAATTGCCCTACACGATTCTCCAAGAAAATAGTGAACTGTCTGATTGCCGGAAAATTGCGGCCCCGCATTGTCTGAAATGCCGTTCCTGCGTCGTCCCCAATGTTCATCTGTGTCTCGTCGTGTGCTGCAAGAAAACCTGAACCGATCGTCGGGTTCGAGGGTGTTAACAATTCGCATGGTCACAATCCTAGGGCCGATTAAAAGATCGGATTCCCAAGCGTCATCTTCGAGGATCGGCCAACGAAGTACCTCGCCTCACTCTTTTTGGGCGACTGTCGCGGTGATTTTCAACACAAAGCGTTCAACAGGCCGGAGATACCGAAAATCCCGAATGCAGGGTGCCAAACCGTCTTATGCGTCAAACACGGGTTCGGCAACAGATCCTATTCAACCACTTCATCCGTTAAACTCTTCACGAAGACTCGTTCCCCGACAATGAACTGAAGCCGCATGTCAACAACATTGCCCTCGCCCATCGCCCGCCACCAACTGTCGCTACGTGTGAGTTATCACGAAACCGATGGTCAGCGTCGCGTGCACCACGGCAACTACCTGAATTATTTTGAGCGTGGACGCGTCGAAATGTTGCGAGCCATGGGCACAAGCTACCGGGAACTTGAGAATACAGGCCTGATGCTAGTGGTAACTGACTTAAATGTGAAATATCACTGCGCGGCACAATTTGACGATACCCTTCTTGTGACCACCAACCTGATGGAAATTCGAAAAGTGCGACTCACCCATCACTATCAGATCCATCGGGCGGATGAACTGATCGTGGCTGCCGAGTCGATCATTGCTTGCGTTGATAAAACCGGACGCCCAAGACGCCTGCCACAAACGTTACTCGACCTGTAAACGAACGTTTCGCGGCTCGAACTCTGCCACCCGTCTCGAACTCTGCCACCCGTCTCGAACTCTGCCACCCGTCTCGAACTCTGCCACCAATTTCGAAAACCAAGGC